>NZ_JAYFUI010000187.1:86320-623262 GCF_034961125.1 Pseudomonas machongensis
CAGCGTGTTCGCCATCGCCGCCGCAACTGACTGGCTCGATGGCTATCTGGCCCGTCGTCTTCAGCAGAGCACGCCGTTCGGGGCGTTTCTGGATCCTGTCGCCGACAAACTGATGGTTGCCGTGGCGCTGGTGCTGTTGGTGCAGGTGCACGCCAACTTCTGGCTGACGCTGCCCGCAGCAGTGATCATCGGGCGTGAGATCGTGGTATCCGCTCTGCGCGAGTGGATGGCCGAGCTGGGGGCGAGGGCGCATGTGGCGGTGTCGAACCTGGGCAAGTGGAAGACCGCCGCGCAGATGCTGGCGCTGGTCATTCTGCTGGGCAATCCGCCGGTGCTGACCTTCTGGGTCGCACTCGGTTACGGGCTGTTGCTGGTGGCCGCAGGCCTGACTTTGGTGTCGATGGTGCATTACCTGCTGGCGGCCTGGCCGCACCTGCGCGAAGGCTCCGAGCAGAAGTAAAACTTTTTTTGAATCAAGGGGTTGACCGGGGTTCGAGTCCCCTAGGGGACGCCATTTTGCGGGAATAGCTCAGTTGGTAGAGCACGACCTTGCCAAGGTCGGGGTCGCGAGTTCGAGTCTCGTTTCCCGCTCCAAATATCGATCTACAGAGTTCCATGGAAGTCTGTAGGTCCTTGAAAAAAGACGCTTCGGCGTCTTTTTTCGTTTCAGTCAAAGCCACTCCCATCCATGGGCATCCGGACTTTTTAGTCCAGAGATTAGCCATGAAATCCGGGTTTGCGCCGTCGCTGTTTGTCGATCTACACCATCAAGCGCCACTATCTGCTCGACATGCTTGCCAGAATCGAGCGGGGACGCGGCTATACCGTGCCTTGCTCAAGGCGCCCGAGCTGGAGAAGAGCCCGGCTTCGTCCCTCGATGAGTTACCTGGGCATTTCGCTGACTGTGTTAGCAGGCATTTCGGTGTTTGGGCTTTCGGGCGGGACCAGCAGGTCGATTGCCGAAAGCAGGGCATCGGGCTCGACGGTACCGCGCAAGGTCAGGATCCGCTGGCTGTGATTGTCGATCAGGCGCAGGGCAGGGGTGACATTCAATCCGTAGCGCTGCGCATCCCTTTGATGCGCCTGCACCACCTGAGCTATTTCCTGACCTTCAAGACAGATCTGCAGGGCGGGGGAGTGCTTGGGGTACTTCGTGTCGCTGGGCAGTCCAAGGCCATTGCCCTGGGTGTGCAGGAATACCCACGGCACCTCGCCCCAGAACGCTTCGCGTCCTTCCAGCTGACCTGCACTCGGCTAGCGCGGCCTCGCGGCTGGCGGCGGGCTCGTGCTGGGGTAGTGGCAGATGATGCCAGGCCAGGTTGACGTGATCGTTGGTGACGACCCAGCGCTGCAACTGGGGCAGGTACACCTGGCAATGTGGGCACTCCAGGTCGGCGTAGAGCGCCACGGTAAACCGGGCCTCGGGATTGCCGTAGATCCAGGGTGGGCCGTCGGGTTTGTCGATCATCTGCGCGTGAAACGGCTGCCACAGCAGTACCACAAGGACGATCAGGGCACACCAGCCCAGTGCCCATTGGGTGTTGGTCTTGCTCATCCGTTTGAGCATGGTGCCTCTCCTGGCAGGTCGAAGTGCAGAGGTTCGGTCCCGCGGGCCTGGTCGATCTGCTGGGTCATGCGTATAGCCGCGTCCAGCTCACAGTGCCCGTGTTGCTGCATCAAGGTATGACGTGTGGCTTTTTCCTTGGGTTCCGTAGTTGCAAGGGCGAGATAAAGGCAGGGTGAAGAGGTGCGCAACAGCAGCTCCATCGACTTACGCAGCGCATTGCGAACGTCTCCGGTCAGCACGCTGCGCTACTCGACTGAACAGCTATGAGCGGCATCGAGGATGCACTGTCGAATCAGACTGCGGTCGGTTCGGCTTCAGTTCGCCGAGAGATTCGCGCTGCTTGCCGCCCTCGGCCAGTCCAACCAAGCTATCGGCGTCGAGGGTCTGCACTTGACCACGGGTGGGCGACCATTCGTCGGGCGTCGGCGAAGAGGCCAGGGAGGCGCCGGCACCTGCTGAGAGTTTGACCCGTTCATGCTCAAGCCCAGACGCCAGTGAAGTCGCCGAACAGGCCGAACGAGTTGCCTGCTTCGACGATGAACAGCCGGGGGATCGATCGCGGTGAGGCCAGGCACCTTATTACGGCGCTTGAAGCAGAGAACGCAGCGTTGCTCGGAGAGGCCGCCGCCGGAGCGTTGGGTAAAGAGCTTACAACGAGTTTCTTGCGTTCCTGAGCTGCTCGGCACGTTGATGAGGATTGCACATAGCAATAGGGCTTCGTGTTCGCCCCTCATCTCAAGTCCAGGTGACGAGCGTCGTTGCCCGCCTTGGGAGACGTTGTGGTTTCCTGTCGCCGTTACCTTGCTTGTGTATGCGCTGTCTTCAAACGCACCCGCGATTAGGCTTGAGCGCTGCATCACTTTGCGATGCCGTGCGGTGGAGGAATTCAGCCAGCCACAGCGCTGTTGCTGCGTTCTGATAATGCTCTGCAGTAGACACGCTGACGTGAGGCCGTAATAGCGCCAGGCAGCTGTGGGCAGCGCCTTCATGCAAAGGCTGTAGCCAGCCGTGACGAAGACCGAGACGCTGGGCCTGGGCCCACAGCAAGGGCGCTGTAGCGAAGGCCTTGGGCTCCCATATCAACGGGATGTTTGAGCCCTGCAGGTGATGGGGTCGCAAATCCAGCGCGGCCTGAATAATCGCTTCCGAGCCCGATAACAAATTGCCTGCGGTGGCCGCATGCGTGCAGCTTGCAAAGCTGAAACTGGAGTAGCGGAACCCCAGTTGGCCAACGAGCGCGGGCAGCGCTTCGAGTAGCGTCGGGAGGTGGCCCAGGCGTTGCCAGTCCTCCGCTGTTCGGTCGAGCATCGAACCTCCTTGTAGGATTGCTCCTGATTGGCGCTACTGCGGGCAGTGGGTGGAACCGCAGCCCAAATTGCTAGGGTATCGCTCAACTATAGTGTGGAAACATGCGCTGCGAAGTAAACATAACGTTTACTTCCGTTTTTCGGTTTTTCCTGATTTCCTTTTTGACGGCTCGGCATTGGGGCGTCTCGGTGCCTCGCAAGCGGTAGACCTTTGGTGCATAAAACAGCGGCGCGTCTTCGTTGGTCTCCCAGTCTTGTTTGCTTGAGCGCATGGATGAATGTCCGCAGAAGCCGAGTCCTCTGACACTAGGCTCTGTATGAAAAGCCTTGAGACGAAGGTCAGGCAAGGCGAAAACAGCCGAGGAACGGCCGGGGTCGCGCTCGACTTCGCGGGCTGTAAATGAGCATTCCGACCGGGCTGGCGCACCAGGCTGTTTTCAACGCAGCATCACCGAGTATCAAGGTTTTTCATACAGAGCCTAGACACCGCATGGCGCAAGCCAGTGAGACCATCGACGCATAGCTTTTTGCGAGCTTGTCGAAGCGCGTTACCAGCCGGCGATTCTCTTTCAGCCAGCCGAACATACGCTCGATGACATTGCGTTGCCGATACTTGGGCCGGTCGAACAACCTGGGCAAGCCTGGCTTGGGCTTGCGTTTCATCGAGCGCATCGGAATGACGGGCTGTATGCGGCAGCGGTCGCAGTATTGGCGCAGCGCCTCTGCGTCGTAGCCTTTGTCGGCGAGCAACCACTTGCAGCGTTTACGAGGTCGCCCGCGCTGGGCGGAAGGTATGCTGACGCCATCGAGCAACGGCTGTGCATAGCTGATATCACTGGCTTGACCGCCAGAAAGGAGGAAGCGCAACGGTACCCCGTTGGCGTCGCAAAGCATGTGGATCTTGGTCGTCAGGCCACCGCGACTGCGGCCTAGAGCGTGATCGGCAGGCTCGTCAGATTCCTTTTTTTTCGAGCACCTGACGAGGCCCGGGTGGCGCGTACTGCGGTCGAGTCGATCATCCAAGTCTGCAGATCAATCAAACCTTGCTCGTTCAGCTTCAGATGCAAACGCTTGAACATCCGATCAAATGTCCCGTCGTTTCGCCAGTCCCGAAACCGTTGATACACGGTTGACCAGGGGCCAAAACGCTCGGGCATGTCACGCCAGGCAGCGCCGGAGCAAAGTACCCAAAGCACGCCATCGAGCATCAGCCGGTCACTTACTCGAGGCCGACCACGCCTGCGCGTTTCGATGAAAAGATCGGAGACCACGTCCCAGGCCTCGTCCGAGATTTCGTACCGCTTTGCCATCACAGGATTCCTTTCCGTTGATGGCTGGGGAATGTACAAAATCCTTAGGGATGCGGGGCGGTAACTGGGTTTCTACGAATTTCGTACAGAGCCTAGGGCCGTTGAGAAGCGTCAACGGTCAAGACGCTTCGGCGTCTTTTTTCATTTCCGTGGCTCAATTCAGACCCCATTCACCGCACCTGATATTTGCCGCAAGGGTGCATTTCTGGGTGAGAAGGATTGCCAGGGTCGGTAGTTTTGCTGAGCAACTGAGTGGCGGCCTGATGAAGTCGTTCGCTCAGCCACATCACCCACATCGCTTTTCGGTACATCTCTGCAGACGAAACGACGACATAGGGGCGGAATATGGCCAGGTGGCTATGTGCATCGATGCTGTGTTGGGGTTGCACCCAGCCGTGGCGAAGCCCATAGGTTTGCGCGCGATCCCACAAGCGTGATTTGTCCGCGAACAGGCTGGCGGTCCAAAGGAGAGGAGAGTTGGAGTTCACGCTGTGAGACAAGGCGGGCTGCATTACTTCTGCAAGTGCCTCCTGGGTGATTGGGCCTGGGTCGATATTGCTTGAGTGGAGTCGATGCGCTCGGACGCTGAACGCGAAGCTGTAAGAGTTGAAACCCAGTCGACAGAGCTCTCTGGGCAGCTCGTCCAGCAGGGCAGTCAGCCCTTGTAGCTGTTGCCATCGGGCAACGCTTTTGCGATCCATCGCTGCTCCCGTATCGGAAAGAACCTACCCTCGGCCGTGCCCTCGTCGATAGGGACGTTAACCGTCTGGATAGCACACTCACAGCGTAGTGGAGTGTTTTCGAAAACTGTATCGTCCATTGGTGTAGCAGGATATAAACATTTTGTTTATCAGGCCTCCCAAGTCTTGCCCGCGGCGCCGGTGGGCGACGGTTGCGGCGTGCCCGGGGAAGGTGCTGGAGGCGTTTGAGCGCCTGCTAGCGGAAGTGGAACGTGGCTACAAACTGTATATCTCTTAAAGGAATATTTATCTAATTTTATATTCCTTTTTCGTGCTTTCACTTTGAGGCACAGTGCCAGCCTTTAGCTTGGCAGGTTGGATATGGATTTGCGGCCGTCATCGCCCCAACAACTGCTCGGGCAGTTGTTCGCGCAGAACTACACCTGGCTCTGCGCTCGCCTGCGCAGCCGCATGGCATGCCCGCACAGCGCCGAAGACATCGCCTCGGAAGCCTTCGTGCGTATCCTCGGCCTGCCGGATCCGGCGGCCATCCGCGAGCCGCGGGCGATGCTCACGACCATTGCCCAGCGCCTGCTGCAAGAAAGCTGGCGCCGCCGCGACCTCGAGCGTGCCTATGTGCGCTGGGTTCGCGACTTGCCAGCACAGGTGCAGCCCTCCCCGGAAGAGGCGCACCTGGTGATCGACAGCCTGCTGCACCTGGACCGTGTGCTCGATGGCTTGCCAGGCCAGGGCAAGGCGGCGTTCATCCACAGCCAGCTCGGCGGCATGACCTACCGCGATATTGCCCATCGGCTGGGTATTTCCGTCAGCCGCGTACAGCAGTACATGAGCGAAGCGTTTCGCCTGTGCTACCAGGCGCTGGACACGTGAGCGAGCAGCCCATGGCCCAGGTGATCGACGAGGCGGCGCAGTGGATGGCGCTGCTGCATTCGGGGCACCTGAGCGAGGAAGATGCCGCCGCCTTCCAGCGTTGGCACGACGGCAATGCCATGCATGCCCAGGTGTTTCGCCGCATGAGCCAGGGGCTGGGCGAGGCCAAGCGGCCAGGCTTGCAGCGCCTGCCCGAAGAGCAGGTGATCGCGGCATTGGGAGAGCGTGGGGGCGCTGTGGGTAAGTATCGACCTCGCGTGATGCATAAGCTAAGCACCAATCGATCCAAGCCTTTTCTGCAGGTTTCGCCCGCTGGTTGCTCATTAGCGCAAACCCCACTGCAGAAAAGGCCCGCCATGCCCAACCCGATTCACGCCACGTTCCGCCACTCCTGCCTTGCCCTCGCCGTCGCCTTGGGCAGTAGCCTGCTGGCGCCTGGCAGCCACGCACTGGCTGCCGAGCCCCTGGTCGACTACGCCCTGCCTGCTGGCGACCTGAGCCAGACTCTGGTGCAGATCTCACGCCAGAGCGGGGTACCGATTGCCTTCGATCCGCAGCATGTCGATGGCCAGCGCGCGCCCGCGCTGCAGGGGCGCTACAGCAGCGACCAGGCGCTGGAGCAGGTGCTCAAGGGCAGTGGCCTGGAATATCGCCAGGGCGAGGACGGCGTGGTGATTTCCGCGGCACCTGCCGCCTCCGCTGCGGTAGGTAAAGCCCGCGCTCAGGGTGCCAGCCAGGACGTCCGCCTGGAGCAGGTGATCGTCACGGGCACCCGTGCCCAGGAGCGCACGGCCAGCGCGTCGCTGTCGCCGATCGACATCATTTCCGCCGAAAGCCTGGGCGCCACCGGCTCCGAGGAACTGGGCGCAGTGCTGGCGCGGTTGATTCCCTCGATCAGCTTCCCGCGGCCGAGCCTGGTCGACGGTGCCGAGCTGGCGCGGCCGGCGCAATTGCGCGGTCTGTCGCCCGACCAGGTGCTGGTGCTGGTCAACGGCAAGCGCCGGCACAGCGGGGCGTTCGTCAACCTCGGCGGCGCCGCTGGGCGCGGTTCGGCGCCGGTGGACCTCAACGCCATCCCGATCTCGGCGATCGACCATATCGAAGTGCTGCGCGACGGTGCGTCGGCGCGCTACGGGTCCGACGCCATCGCCGGGGTGATCAACGTGATCCTCAAGCACGATGCCAGCGGAGGTTCGGTCAGTACCCGCTTCGGTCAATACAACAAGGGCGATGGTATCCAGCGCCAGGCGTCGGCCAACACCGGTCTTGCGCTGGGCGACAAGGGCTGGCTGAACCTGTCCGCCGAGGGCAGCGACAACGACTACACCAACCGCGCCGGTGATGACCTGCGCCCCGGCAGCTTCGGCTCCACGACCTACGGCCAGCAGGTGTTCCGCCAGGGCGAGCCGGCCAACGACAACCTCAAGTTCTTCCTCAATGGCCAGCTCGACCTCAACGAACAGGCCCAGCTCTATGCCTTTGGCGGCTACCGCAAGACCCACGGCCAGACGGCGGCCTTCTATCGCGCCAGCAACAACTCCGGCAACGTGCAGAGCCTCTACCCGAATGGCTTCCTGCCCTTGATCAACGGCACGCTGGAGGATTCCTCGCTGACCACCGGCCTGCGCGGCGACCTGGGCCAGGACTGGCGCTACGATCTCTCGGCCAGCTACGGTCGCAACGACTACGGCATCAATACCCGCACGCTCAACCGCGCGCTGTTCAACGACACCGGCAGCACCCCGCTGAGTTTCGACAATGGCCGCCTGACTAGCGAGCAGAAACAAGTGACCCTGGACCTGGCCCGCGATGTCGAACTGGGCTGGCTGCCTTATCCGGTGTCGGTGGCGGTGGGGGCCGAGTACCTGCACCAGGGCTACGAGGTCAACGCCGGGGAGCCGGCCTCCTACTACAAGAGCGGCAGCCAGGGCTACGCCGGTTTCCGCGATGCCGATGCCGGGCACTGGACCCGGCAGAACTTCGCCCAGTACCTGGACCTGGAAACCAAGTTCAGCGACAAGCTCGGTGTCTCCGCCGCCGCCCGTCACGAGGACTACAGTGACTTCGGCTCGAACGTCAGTGGCTCGCTCTCGGCGCGCTACGACTTCACCCCGGCGGTGGCGGTGCGCGGTAGCCTGTCCACGGGCTTTCGCGCACCGTCACTGGCGCAGCAGCACTTCGCGTCGACCTCCTCGCAACTGGTCGACGGGGTGATCCAGGAGGCAGGGATCTTCCCGGTGGATGCGCCGGTTTCCCGCCTGCTCGGGGCAGACGAATTGAAGGCGGAAAAGTCGCGCAACTACAGCCTCGGCCTGGTCCTGCGCCCGGCCGACGACCTGCAGATCACCGCCGACGTCTACCGGATCGATATCCGCGACCGCATCACCCTGTCGTCGAACCTGCGCCTGAACCAGACGGCCATCGACTACCTACGGGCCGGTGGTGTGGGCGATATCAACTACACCAGCGCCCGCTACTTCACCAATGGCGCGGATACCCGCACCACCGGCGTGGACCTGGTGGCCAGCTATCGCTACCAGTTCGACAACGGTGTGCGCTGGAACACCACGGCGGGCTACAACTACAACCACACCAAGGTCACCGACACCAAGGAAGACCCGGCCATCCTCGCCCAACTGGGGCTGCCGACCACCTCCTTGCTGGAGCGTCGCGAGCGCCTTGGCCTGCTGGGCGATACCACGCCCGAACACAAGTTGACCCTGGGCAACGACTTCAACCTTGGCAACTGGACATTGCGCAGCAACCTGGTGCGCTATGGCAGCTATACCAGCTACCAGAACGACACCAGCTTCCCGGACCAGACCTTCGCCGCGCAGTGGGTGCTGGACCTGGCGCTGGACTACAGCCATGACAACTGGCTGTTCACCGTGGGCAGCGACAACGTGACCAACCAGGTACCCGAGAAGCTGGATTTCGCCAACAGCTCGGGTGGCAACCTCGAGTACTCGACGTTCTCGCCGTATGGCTACAGCGGGGCCTTCTACTATGCGCGCCTGACCTATGCATGGTGAGGCCTGCCAGCACGAACCCACTGCGGGGTCAGATCAGGCCACGAAGATCTTGCGTGGGCTGTAGTGCGAGATCCAGCCTGCCAGCGAACCGAGGGTGCTGGCGCCGGCCATGTGCGCCAGGCTCTCCAGCGACGGCTCAAGGTGTGCGGCGAACCAGGCCACCAGGCCCAGAAAGTAGCACAGCAGGTTGTTCATCGCCGGCAGGCCGCGCAGGCTGACCACGATCAACGCGACCACGAAGACCACCAGCGGAATGGCCAGCAGCGTGCCGAAGGTGGGTGCGAACAGGCCGACGCTGGTGGCTGCCAGTGCGCCAAAGATCAGGCCGAGCCAGACGCACCCGAGGTTTTCCAGCGTTGAACGCGTGGTCAGGCCACGGGTGAAGAAGGCGATCCAGCCGATGAACATGGCCCAGACCGGAAGTTCTACAGCCAGTGCGGCGGCGCTCGCCAGGGCGGCGGTGACTGCGGCGACCAGCGTGACGGTCAGGAAGCTGCTGCGTGAGGCGTGGCGTTGGGACATCGTCTGATTCCTGTGGGTGGGGTTGACGGAGCAGGATTCTGGTCCGTTTCCCCGGCGGGATAATCAGCGATGCGTCGGTTTGTGAATTCCATTCTTAACAGCAATCAAAGTGTAATAAATTGTTTGTTGAAGATTATGTAACAATTCATGTCTCGGTAGAAGCAGAGGACGCCATGCGTCCTCCGATCATTCAGACGTCCCTTGCCCGTGCATGAGCAGTTACCTGGTCCAACTGATTCGAGGCCTCCGGCAAGCCCGTCACCTTGATCGACCGCGCGCCGACGGCAAACTTGGCGCCGACCTTGGCGAAGCGCTCGAGCAACTGGAAGTTGATCGCCTGCTGGATATCCATGTACAGGTTGTAGCCGGGGTCGAGGACGATGTAGACGGCCTCGAACTCCAGCGCTTCCTTGCCGAAGCCGCGCAGGTGGGCGCGGTCGAAGCGCACCTGGCCCTGGGCCTTGATCGACTCCTCGACGATCGCCGGGGCCTTTTTCACCGCCTCCGTGGGCGTGTCGTACGACAGGCCGAACTCGAAGACGATGCGTCGCTCCTGCAGGCGCTTGTAGTTCTGGATGGTGCTGCTGATCATGCCGGCGTTGGCCATGACGATCTGCTCGCCGCCGAGGCTGCGGATGCGCGTGGTCTTCAAGCCGATGTTCTCCACGGTGCCCGCGAGCGAGCCGATGACGATGAAGTCGCCGACCTCGAACGGTTTGTCGACGGCAATCGACAGCGAGGCGAACAGGTCGCCCAGCACGTTCTGCACCGCCAGGGCCACGGCGATGCCGCCGACGCCAAGGCTGGCGACGAAGGCGGTGATGTTCACGCCCAGGTTCGACAGCATCGCCAGCAGCACCACCGACCACAGCAGCACCCGCGCGCCCCAGCCCGACAGGGTCGCCAGCGCGCTGCCACGATAGGCATTGCCGGTGTCGTGGCGGGCGAAGTAGCGGGTCAGGCCAATGGCGATGGCGCGGTTGGCCCACAGGCCGATCTGCAAGGCTGCGACCACGAACCACAGGCTGCCGACCCGGTCCAGCCAGCGTTCCGGCAGGTCCAGCACGCCAAGGCCGACCAGCAGCGAGGCGAGCATCAGCAGGAAGTTGCTGGTGCCTTCGAGTACCTGGGTGATGACCTTGCTGAGCTGCCCGTCATGGCTGGACCACTGGCGGGCGCGGCGCTTGAGGAAACTCAGCGCCCAGCGCGTCACGAGGAAGGTGATCACGGTCACCGTCAGGGCCAGCAGCAGGTTGAGGATGGAGATGCCGAATACCGTGGTGGTGGTCAGCAACTGCAGAAATCGATCGTCCATCGGGTCCCCCTCCGAGGTGGTGTTGATTGCAGGCTGTGCCGTGGTGCACAAACTGTTTAGAAGGGGGAGGTAGGTGAGGGTTTAATCGGATTTTGCCGGTGGCTCTTGCCGCCGCTTCGCGGGTGGATCAGAGCAGAGCACCTTGGCGAGCGCATGAGAAATAATTAGAATCACTCGCATTCGTATCTCATCCTTCCCCAGTGTGCCTCCGAATGTCCGACCCCGCCGCGGCACCCGAACCCAGCTTCAACACCCTCTATCGCGACCATCGCAGCTGGCTGCAAGGCTGGTTGCACCGGCGCCTGGGCGATGCCTGGACGGCGGCGGACCTGACCCACGACACCTTCCTGCGGGTGCTCGCGTCGCAGCAGGCCAAGGCCGTGCCGAGCCTGCGCGAGCCACGGGCCTACCTGCTGACGGTCGGGCGCCGGTTGCTGGTCAATCATTACAAGCGGCGCAGCCTCGAGCAGGCCTACCTGGACGCCCTCGCCAACCTGCCCGAGGCGCTTGCACCGTCACCGGAGCAGCGCTGGTTGCTGCTGGAAACCTTGCAGGCCCTGGATGACCTGCTCGATGGCCTGCCTGCCGTGGTACGCCGGGCCTTTCTCTGGTCGCAGCTCGAAGGGCTGGACTACGCCAGCATCGCCGGGCGTCTGGAGGTGTCCGAGCGTACGGTGAAACGCTATATGGCCAAGGCATACGAACACTGCCTGCTGGTGGACCTGTGAGCGCCCCGGCGGAGGTCGGCGCACGCCAGTTGGCCCGTGAGGCAGCGCAGTGGCTGGCCTTGCAGGATGCCGGCCAGCTCGACACGGAGCAGGCTGCTGCGCTGCAACGCTGGCGCGCCCGCAGTGCCGCCCATGAAGCCTTGTGGCAGAAGGCCGAGGGGCTGCGCCAGCGCTTCGCCCAGGTACCGGCGCCATTGGCGGTGGCTTGCCTGGACCGCCCCGATCCAGATCGCCGCCGCGTGCTGGAGCAGATGCTGGGTTTTGGCGCGCTGCTGCCGCTGGCCTGGCTGGGCTATCGGCAGTTGCCGCTGGACGGCTGGCGTGCCGATCTGCGTACCGCCACAGGCGAGCGCCGCGGCTTGACCTTGCCAGATGGCAGCCGGTTGCAGCTCAACACCGCCACGGCGGTCAATCTGGACTTCGCCGAAGGCCGCCACTGGCTGCAGTTGGTGCAGGGCGAGATTGCCCTCGACACCGTTGGCCCGCTGCAGGTGCAGACCCGCGACGGCCTGGTGCGCATGCAGGGGGCAGGGGTGTGCATGCGTGAGCGTGCGCAGGGCTGTGTGGTGTCGGTCACACGTGGCCAGGTCAGCCTGCAACCGCTGGCCGGGCCAGCGGTTCGCCTGGAGGCCGGTCAGCGGGCGACGCTGAGCGCCTCCGGGGTGACCGCCAGCCAGCCGTTCGACGCCCAACTGCCCGGTTGGCAGCAGGGCTTGTTGATCGTCGACGACCAGCCCCTGGGCGATCTGCTGCGTGAACTGGATCGCTACCGCCCCGGGCTGTTGCGCTGGGATCCGGCGCTGGAGCAATTGGCGGTGACCGGTACTTTCCAGCTCGACGACACCGACCGCATTCTGGCCCTGCTGGCGGCGAGCCTCCCGCTTCAGGTGCATTACCGCACCCGCTACTGGGTGTCGCTGACCCCGCGCAAGAAAATTGCCTGACCGCTGTCCCTTTTCTGGCGCCCGCTTGTCATCAAGGGTATCCACCCCTGATCTGAGAGCGTTCCGGATGTCCCGCACCCCTTTGCTTCGCCCGTTATCCCTGCACCTGATGCGCGCTGGCCTGCTGCTTGCGCTGGGGCTGCCCGCGTCTGGCTGGGCCGATGAAGCGCGGCGCAGCTACCAGGTGCCGGGCGGCAGCCTGGGTGCGGTGCTGACACGCTTTGCTGGCCAGGCTGGGGTCAGCTTGTCGGTGGACCCGGCGCTGGTCGCCGGGCGCAGCAGCCTGGGGCTTGCAGGCGAATACGGGGTCGAGGAGGGCTTCGCCGCCTTGCTGCAGGGCTCGGGCCTGATACTGGTCTCGGCAGGGCCCGGTAGCTTCACCCTGGTGCGCCAGGCCGCGCCGGTCGAGGGCGCGCATGTGCTGCCCGACATCAATGTCCATGGCCAGGGCGCTGCGCCGGCAGCAGACGCCTATGCCGGCGGCCAGGTGTCACGACGGGGCAGCCTCGGCATGTTGGGCGAGCGTGACTACATGGAGACGCCCCTGAGCATGACCTCCTACACCCGCGAGATATTGCAGAACCAGCAGGCCCGTACCCTTGCCGATGTCGTCGCCAACGATCCCTCGGTGCGCAGCACCAACCCGGCGGGCGGGCGCTTCGAACAGTTCTCCGTGCGCGGATTCAGCCTGTACAACAGCGATGTCGCCTACGGTGGGTTGTATGGTGTGCTGCCGACCTATTCGATCGACATGGAGATGGTCGAGCGGGTCGATATCCTCAAGGGGCCGGGGGCGCTGCTTGGTGGCCTGGCGCCCAATGGCAGCATTGGCGGCGGGGTGAACATCGAGCCCAAGCGCGCTGGCGAGACGCCGCTGACCGAGTTCACCGCGCTGTACGCCTCGGCGGGACAAGGGGGCGGTCATCTGGACATCGGTCGGCGCTTCGGTGACGACCAACGCTTTGGCGTGCGCCTGAACGCGGTGCGCCAGGCCGGCGACACCGAATGGGATCACCAGCATATGGACCGCGAGGCGACCGTGCTGGGCTTGGACATGAAAGGCGAGCGCACCCGCCTGTCGCTGGATATCGGCCATCAGGCGCGTGACGTGGATGCGCCAATGGAGCGTGTGGGCCTTGCCGCAGGGCTCAAGGTGCCGGATGCCAAGGATGTTCACCACAATTTCGCCCAGCCCTGGAGCTACTCGCGGGCCAAGGATACCTTCGGCGCCGTGCGCGGCGAGTACGACCTGAGCGACAACTGGATGCTGCTGGGCGCCCTGGGAGCGCGCAAGGGCGACTACGACTTCATGCGCCATGCCGTGCAGGTGGTCAACGAAGCCGGGCGCTTCACCGTCAGCCCGCGAGCTTTCCAGCGCGAGGAGGACGTGGTCACCGGCACCGTCGGCGTGCGCGGCTGGTTCAACACCGGCGCGGTCGGCCATACCCTCAACATCAGCCTCAACCGCTTCGACCTGACCTTCGACAACAGCGGTGCGCGCTATGCCAACGGCGTAAGCAACCTGTTCGACCCGGTGACCTTGCCCGCACCGGGCGCGCCGCTGGCCGACGATAACCCGACCCACACCAACACGGTGCTGTCGAGCCTGGCCCTGGCCGACACCCTGAGTTTCGCTGACGACACCGTGCTGCTCACCCTCGGCGCGCGCCTTCAGCGTGTCGAGGTCGACAGCTCCGAGCCCGGCGAGCCCGACCAGCGCTACGACGAGCGCGCCACCTCGCCGGCCATGGGCCTGGTGTGGCGCACCACCGAGCAGCTGTCGCTGTACTTCAACTACATGGAGGGCCTGACCCAGGGCCAGGTGGCACCGGAAACGGCGAACAACGCCGGCAAGGTCTTCGCGCCATACCGCAGCAAGCAACTGGAGGTCGGCGCCAAGTACGACATGGGGCGTTTCAGCACCACGGTCAGCCTGTTCCGCATCGAGAAACCGTCGTACTTCACCGATGCCCAGAACAACCTCAGCGCCGACGGCGAGCAGCGCAACCAGGGCCTGGAAATCAGCCTGTTCGGCGAACCGCTGGACGGGGTGCGGGTGTTGGGTGGGGCGATGTTCCTCGATGCCGAGCAGACCCGCACGGCCAATGGCCGCAACGATGGCAACCGGGCCATCGGCGCGCCGGTGGTCAATGCCAACCTTGGCGTTGAGTGGGACCTGCCGGCCATCGACGGGCTGACCCTCAGCGCGCGTGTCATCCATACCGGCAACCAGTACCTGGATGCCGCCAACCGGCAGAAGGTCGACGCCTGGCAGCGTTATGACCTGGGCGCGCGCTACGCGCTCAAGCTCGGTGACAAGGACGTCACCCTGCGGGCCAGCGTCGAGAATGTGCTGGACAAGACCTACTGGGCCTCGGCCAACGTCCCCGACGGCACCGCCACCGGCCTGACCCTGTCGACCCCGCGCACGTGGCTGCTGTCGGCGACGGTCGGGTTCTGAGGGGCCGTTGCCCTGGGGGCGGGCAACAAGCGAGCAAAAATATGCTCAGCCCCCAGGCAAATCCTAGGCTGCACTGGCCGCACGCACGCCAGCCACTAAGGTAAGGTGAGAGGAAAATTCCGCGCGCCGCCCACGGCGCCCCAGAGGTGCCCATGGCTTCCTACACCTTGCGACAACTCAAGTACTTCGTCACCACCGTGGAGGCCGGCAGTGTTGCCGAGGCTTCGCGCCAGCTGTACATCGCCCAGCCGTCGATCTCGACCGCGATCAAGAGCCTGGAAGAGAGCTTCGGTGTGCAGTTGTTCATTCGTCACCACGCCCAGGGCGTGTCGCTGACCCCCAGCGGCAAGCGTTTCTATGCCAAGACCAAGGCGCTGCTGCAGATGTCCCATGAGTTCGAGCAGAACGCCCTGGCCGACAACGATACGGTGGCCGGACAGATCGACATCGGCTGCTTCGAGACCGTTGCGCCGCTTTATCTGCCACGGTTGATCGCAGGGTTTCGCGAGCGCTACCCCGGTGTCGACATCCGCCTGCGTGACGGTGAGCAGCAGGAGCTGATCCAGGGGCTGACCGCCGGCACCTTCGACCTGGCGTTTCTCTACGACCACGACCTGGACGGCACCATCGACGCCGAGCCGCTGATGCCGCCGCAGAAGCCTTATGTGCTGCTGCCCGAGAAGCACCGCTTCGCCAGCCAGGCTCAGGTGTCGCTGCGCGACCTGTGCCCGGAGCCGATGATCCTGCTCGACGTCGCACCGAGCCGGACCTACTTCGTCAGCCTGTTCAACGAGATGGGGCTGACGCCGAACATCGTCTTCAGTTCGCCATCGATCGAGATGGTGCGCGGGATGGTAGGGCAGGGGTTCGGTTTTTCGCTGCTGGTGACCCGGCCGCATTCGGAATTCACCTATGACGGCAAGCGCCTGGTGACACTGGATATCGCCGAGCCGGTGGCGTTGTCGGGGCTGGCGGCGGCGCACCTCAAGCGTGTGCAGTTGACCAAGCCTGCGCAGTTGTTCGTCGAGTTCTGTCGCGAAGAGTTGGCGAAGCTGTAAACGATTCGCGGCGGTTCGGCTACCCGAACCGCCGCGAACAGAACACCGCGGTGGCAATCAGTGCTTACTGCTCATCCGGCACCACAGCGATCACATCGATTTCCATCAACCATTCGGCCTGCGCCAGGCCCGCGACCACCAGCCCGGTGGAGATCGGGAACACGCCCTTGAGCCACTTGCCGACTTCGCGGTACACCGGCTCGCGGAAGCGTGGGTCGGTGATGTAGGTGGTGGTCTTGACGATATGCGACAGGTCGGAGCCGGCCTCTTCAAGCAGTTGCTTGACGTTTTTCATCGCCTGTTCGGCCTGCGCCTGCGGGTCGCCCAGGCCGACCAGCCGGCCTTCGAAATCGGTGCCGACCTGGCCGCGCACATAGATGGTGTTGCCGGCGCGCACGGCCTGGCAGAGGTCGTTGTCCAAGGTCTGGTTGGGGTAGGTGACCTTGGTGTTGAACATGCGGATGCGGGTATGGGTAGGCATCAGTGGGCTCCGAGGGTGCTGACGTTGCTGATCGAGGTGTGTGGCTGTTCATCCGCTGCGCGCTGGTCGCGGTCGCGATAGGCCAGGTAGGTGCGCTGGGTGGCGATGTGGCCCGCGACGTGCTTGGCGTCGTGCCACACGCCCCAGATGAACGACGAGCCGCGGCGCGACAGCCAGGGCAGGCCGAGGAAGTACACCCCTGGCTCGCGGGCCACGCCGCGCTGGTGCTGGGGTTTGCCGTTGGCGTCGAAGGTATCGACCTGCAGCCAGCTGAAGTCCACGCCGTAGCCGGTGGCCCAGATGATGCTGGTGACGCCAGCCTTGGCCAGGTCCAGCTCCAGCAGCGGGTTGCTGACGCAGTCCGGGTCAGCCAGGCGTTGGCGCGCTTCGGGCTCTTCTGGCAGGTCCAGGCCGTTGCGCTCGATATAGGCATCGGCGGCATCGAGCAGGGCCAGGTAGTTCTCGTCACCGCGGTTGATGTTGTCGGCCAGGTTATCCTGGAAGCGCACCACGCCATCCTCGAACGACTGGGTCAGGCCGACCAGAGTCATGCCCTGGTGGGCGAGGGCGCGGAAGTCCACGGTATGGCCGCCACGGGCACCGCTGACGGCAATGGTCACGTGTTCGCGGCCTGGCTTGGCGATTTCCGCGTCCCATTCACCCAGCACGCCCAGCCACCAGCAGAAGTCGCGGTTGCGGTAGGCGCGTGGTGGGCGGTCGTGGGCACCGACCGAGAGGTAGACCTGGCGCCCGGCGCGCATCAGCTCCTCGGCGATCTGTACGCCGGAAGAGCCGGCACCGACCACCAGCACCGCACCGTCAGGCAACTGCTGCGGGTTGTAGTAGGCGGCGGAGTGGATCTGGTGCAGCCGCTCATCCTTTGGCGCAATGGCCGGGATCACCGGTTTCTGGAACGGCCCGGTGGCGGCGACCACGCGGTTGGCGCGGATCACGCCTTCGTTGGTTTCGATGGTGAAGCCCGGGCGGTCGCTGTTGCGTACCACGCGCTTGACTTCGATGCCGGTACGCACGGGCAGGTTGTACTTGCGCACGTAGCGTTCGAAGTAGTCGGCGACCTGGTCCTTGCCGGCGAAGGCGTCGGCGTCGAGGTCGAATTCAAGGCCAGGGAAGCGGTCGTGCCAGACCGGCCCGTTGGCCACCAGCGAATCCCAGCGCCCGGTGCGCCAGGCCTCGGCGATGCGGTTGCGTTCCAGTACCAGGTGCGGTACGCCGAGTTTGCTCAGGTGTTCGCTCATGGCCACGCCGGCCTGGCCGGCGCCGACCACGAGGGTGTCGATTTCGAGATTGTTCAGTGTCATGTCCGAGCCCTTGTTCAGGCGGTTTTTGTCAGGTCGGTTTTGGAGGACCGCCGTTACCTGGGGCCAGACTAGGGATGCACGGAATTTCGCGAAAATAGTATTTAGCTGGGGCTTGCCGATAAATTGGCGAAGGGTGGCAGCGCTGCAGCGAGCAGCCCGGCAGATTTGCCCAGCAAACCCGCGGTGCCCAGTTTTTTCCTCGCCATTGCCAAGCAAAATGCTCGTTTCGCCGCCGCCAGGGCTTGCCGAGAATGCCGGTAAACCCAGAAAGGAGCTGCACCATGACCTTCTCCATCATCGGCCGCTGCCAGGAAACCGGCCAGGTCGGCATCGCCATCAGCTCGTCCAGCATCGCCGTCGGTGCCCGCTGCCCGTGGGTGCGCGCCGGGGTCGGGGCGGTGGCGACGCAGAACATCACCTTGCCG
The DNA here is from genome assembly GCF_034961125.1 of Pseudomonas machongensis. Lineage (NCBI taxonomy): Bacteria > Pseudomonadati > Pseudomonadota > Gammaproteobacteria > Pseudomonadales > Pseudomonadaceae > Pseudomonas > Pseudomonas machongensis. The sequence continues at coordinate 104,361 of NZ_JAYFUI010000187.1, forward strand.
GCCCTCGGCCCGCAGATCCTCGACGCCCTCGAGCAGGGCCAGTTGCCGCCTGCCGCAGCGCTGGACCGGGTGCTCAGCGCCAACGGCTGGAGCGAGTACCGCCAGGTGACGGTGATCGACAGCCACGGCCAGGTCGCGCTGTTCACCGGCAAAGAAGCACTCGGCGTACATAACGCGCTCGCCGGCGAGCAGTGTGCAGCCGCGGGCAACCTGCTGGCCTCGCCGCAGGTGATCGAGGCGATGGTGCACGCGTTCGAGCAGGCTGGTGGGCACCTGGCCGATCGCTTGCTGGCGGCGATGCACGCGGCCATGGCCGCCGGTGGCGAGGCAGGCCCTGTGCACTCGGCCGCCCTGAAGATCGCCGGTGAGCTGACCTGGCCGCTGGTGGACCTGCGTGTGGACTGGGCCGAGCACGACCCGATCGGCGAACTCGACGGCCTGTGGCAGGCCTATCGCCCACAGATGCAGGACTACGTCACCCGCGCCCTGAACCCGACCACCGCACCCAGCTACGGGGTGCCGGGCGATGAGTGATCTCTCCAGCCGCGCCGTGCTGGAGCGCCTGATCGGCTTTGCCACGGTCAGTCGCGACTCCAACCTCGAACTGATCGGTTTCATCCGCGATTACCTGGCGGGGCTGGGGGTCGAGAGCGAATTGTTCCTCAACGTGGAGGGCACCAAGGCCAACCTGTTCGCCACCATCGGCCCGACCGATCGTGGCGGCGTGGTGCTGTCCGGGCATACCGATGTGGTGCCGGTGGACGGCCAGGCCTGGAGCGTCGAGCCGTTTCGCCTGAGCGAGCGCGATGGTCGCCTGTATGGCCGTGGCACGGCTGACATGAAGGGCTTCATCGCCTCGGTGCTGGCGGCGGTGCCGGCGTTTCTCGCCCAGCCGCTGAAGACGCCGGTGCACCTGGCATTCTCCTATGACGAAGAGGTCGGCTGCCTCGGTGTGCGCTCGATGCTGGAGGCGCTCGAACAGCGCCCGAACAAGCCACGCCTGTGCCTGATCGGCGAACCCACCGAGCTCAAACCCGTGCTCGGGCACAAGGGCAAGCTGGCCATGCGCTGCCAGGTGCACGGCGCCGCCTGTCATTCGGCCTATGCACCCTATGGCGTCAATGCCATCGAGTACGCAGCGCAATTGATCGGCAAGCTGGGCGAGATCGGCGGCGAACTGGCCCGTCCCGAGCACCATGACGCGCGCTTCGATCCACCGTTCTCTACCGTGCAGACTGGCGTGATCAAGGGCGGGCGGGCGCTGAACATTGTGCCTGAGGAATGCGAGTTCGATTTCGAGGTGCGTGCTTTGCCGGGTTTCGAGGCCAAGGTCGTGGCCGAGCGCCTGCAGACCTACGCCGAAACCGACCTGCTGCCACGCATGCGTGCCGTCAGTGAAACCAGCGATATCCGCCTCAAGCCGCTCAGTGCCTACCCCGGGCTGGCAACGTCCGAAGACAGCGAAGCGGCGCGCCTGGTGGCGCTGCTCAGCGGCTCGGAAGATTTCGGCACCGTGGCCTTTGGCACGGAAGGTGGGCTGTTCGATCAGGCGGGGATCCCGACCGTGGTCTGCGGGCCGGGCAGCATGGATCAGGGGCACAAACCGGACGAGTTTGTCAGCGTCATGCAACTGCAGGGTTGTGATGCGATGTTGCTGCGCTTGCGTGATTATCTCGTTGGTAATTGAGGTGCTTGCCGAAAGATTTTCAGCGCCTGTGAGATCGAGCGCCGCCCGCGCGGCGCTCGATCTCACAGGCGCTGAAAAACCTCAGGCAAGCACCTTTCAGCCCTCACGCAACCCCATGCGACCACACCTCCGGCGCACGGGTATGTGACAGCAACACATCCAGCAACGCCTGCGCCGCAGTGGACAACTTGTGGTCGCTCAGGGCGATGACCCCGATGCGCCGCTCGACGGTGGGCTCGACCAAGGGTACGCAGCGTGCCCCCAGTTCCTGCATCTGGTTGATGCACAGCGCCGGTACGGCACTGACGCCCAAACCGTTGGCGACCATGCGCCCGACCGTGGACAACTGGTGGCTTTCGAAGGCTACCGCCAGTCGGCCATGCTCGGCGGCCAGGTGTTGCTCGAGCAGCAGGCGTACCGCCGAAGGGCGTTGCAGGGCGATGAAGTCATGAGTCAACAGTTCGCGCCAGCTCACCTGGGGCTGCTGCGCCAAGGGTGAATCGCCCGGCACCACGGCGACGAAGCGGTCCAGGTACAACGGGTGAAACTGCAAGGCATCGCTGCGCTCGGGCTCGAAACCTATGCCCAGTTCGACGCGGCGGTGACGTACCAGTTCCAGCACCTGCTCGTTGATCACGTCGTGCACGGTGACGTTGACCTTGGGGTAGCGCTGGCGAAACACTTTCAGTGACTGCGGCAGCAGGTTGCCGGCAAAGGCCGGCATCGCCGCCACCGACACCCGCCCCAGTTGCAGGGTGAAGCGCTGGCGCAGCATTTCCTCGGTATCGTCCCAGTCGGCCAGCAGGCGCCGGGCCAGCGGCAGCAGCACTTCGCCCTCGGCGGTGAGGCTGACGCTGCGTGTGGTGCGGGTGAGCAGGGCGCCGCCGAGATTGTCCTCCAGCGCCTTGATGGTCAGGCTCAGTGCCGGTTGCGAGATATGCAGGTGTTCGCCGGCCTGGGCGAAGCTCTGGTACTTGGCCACGGTGACGAAGGCGCGCAGTTGCTTGACGTTCATGGCGGGTCCGCAAGTTGTTTTGCAAAAGTTATCAATCGATGACGAAAACAAAATTAACAAATCAGTCGCCAGCGGTGAAGATGCCTTCCACACGCTCAAACAACTACAAAGGCGGATCAGCATGGCCGGACTGGACAAGCGCGTAGCAACCTATGAACAGGCTCTCGAAGGCCTGACCGACGACATGACGGTACTGGCCGGCGGCTTCGGCCTGTGTGGCATCCCCGAGAACCTCATCGCCGAGATCAAGCGCCGCGGGGTCAAGGGCCTGACGGTGGTCTCCAACAACTGCGGCGTCGACGGCTTCGGCCTGGGCGTGCTGCTCGAAGACCGGCAGATCCGCAAGATGGTGGCCTCCTACGTCGGCGAGAACGCCGAGTTCGAGCGCCAGTTGCTCAGCGGCGAGCTGGAAGTGGAGCTCACCCCCCAAGGCACCCTGGCCGAGAAGATGCGCGCCGGCGGTGCCGGTATCCCAGCCTTCTACACCGCCACGGGCTACGGCACCCCGGTCGCCGAAGGCAAAGAGGTGCGTGAGTTCAACGGCCGCAAGTACATCCTCGAAGAATCCATCACCGGCGACTTCGCCATCGTCAAGGGCTGGAAGGCCGACCACTACGGCAACGTGGTGTACCGCAACACCGCCCAGAACTTCAACCCGCTGGCCGCCACCGCCGGCAAGATCACCGTGGTCGAGGTCGAGGAAATCGTCGAGCCGGGCGTGTTGCTGCCCAGCGAGATCCACACGCCGGGGATCTTCGTCGACCGGGTCATCGTCGGCACCTTCGAGAAGCGCATCGAGAAGCGCACCGTCAAGGCCTGAGCGCCGTCCACAGAACAACAAAGAGATCCTGACCATGGCACTGACCCGCGAACAGATGGCTCAACGCGTCGCCCGTGAACTGAAGGACGGCTACTACGTCAACCTCGGCATTGGCATCCCCACCCTGGTGGCCAACTACGTGCCCGCCGACATGGACGTGATGCTGCAGTCGGAAAACGGCCTGCTCGGCATGGGCGAGTTCCCCACCGAGAGCACCCTCGACGCCGACATGATCAACGCCGGCAAGCAAACCGTGACCGCCCGCCGTGGCGCATCGATCTTCGATTCGGCGCAATCCTTCGCCATGATCCGTGGCGGCCATGTCGACCTTACCGTGCTGGGGGCCTTCGAGGTGGACGTGGAGGGCAACATCGCCTCCTGGATGATCCCCGGCAAGCTGGTCAAGGGCATGGGTGGCGCCATGGACCTGGTGGCCGGCGCCGAGAACATCATCGTCACCATGACCCACGCCTCCAAGGACGGCGAGTCCAAGCTCCTGCCACGTTGCAGCCTGCCGCTGACGGGCGCTGGCTGCATCCGCAAGGTGCTCACCGACCTTGCCTACCTCGAGATCGAGAACGGTGCTTTCATCCTGCGCGAGACCGCGCCCGGGGTGAGCGTCCAGGAGATCGTCGAGAAAACCGCCGGCAAGCTGATCGTGCCGGACGATGTGAAAGAGATGACGTTCTAACGCTATTGCTTTACCTCCCCCCTGTGAGGGCGGGCCAGTTGTAGGGGCGGGCTTGCCCGCGAATGCGCCGGTACATTCACCAACGTATTCGGGGGCAAGCCCGCTCCCACGGCAAGCCCGCGCCTACAGGGGTTTTGCGTTGATAAACAAGCAACATCCACCAATAAGACCAAAAAAGGAAAACACTCGTGGCCGCTGAAATCCAAGACAGCCGCTCCGCCCGCTTCGCCCTGCGCTGCTCCAACTGGGCCGAACGCTGGTTCCCCGACTCCTGGGTGTTCGCCGCCCTGGCCGTGATGCTGGTGTGCCTGGGGGCCCTGGCCATGGGCGCCAAGCCCACCGACACCGCCAAGGCCTTTGGTGACGGCTTCTGGAGCCTGATCCCGTTCACCATGCAGATGGCCTTCGTGGTCATTGGCGGCTATGTGGTCGCAAGCTCCCCGCCTGCTGCGCGCCTGATCGACCGCCTCGCGCGCCTGCCGAAGAACGGCCGCTCGGCGGTGTGCTGGGTGGCGCTGATCTCGATGCTCGCCTCCTTGCTCAACTGGGGCCTTTCGCTGGTGTTCGGCGGCCTGCTGGTGCGTGCCCTGGCCCGTCGCACGGACCTGAAGATGGACTACCGCGCCGCTGGCGCTGCTGCCTACCTGGGCCTGGGTGCCGTGTGGGCGCTGGGCCTGTCGTCGTCGGCTGCACAGTTGCAGGCCAACCCGGCCAGCCTGCCGCCGTCGATCCTGTCGATCACCGGCGTCATTCCGTTCACCGAGACCATCTTTCTCTGGCAGTCCGGGGTGATGCTGGCTGCGCTGGTGATCGTCTCGCTGGTCGTCGCCTATGCCACCGCGCCCGGACCGAACAGTGCGCGCAGCGCCCAGGACTGTGGTGTCGATCCGACCTTCACCGCCCCACCTGCGCCGCAGCGCACCCGCCCCGGCGAGTGGCTGGAGCACAGCCCGATCCTGATCCTGCTGCTGGTGGCCCTGGCGGCCGGCTGGCTGTACCAGGAGTTCGCCACCAAGCCTGCGATCACCGCCATCTCCGGGCTGAACACCTACAACCTGCTGTTCATCATGCTGGGCGCCTTGCTCCACTGGCGTCCGCGCAGCTTCCTCGACGCCGTGGCCCGTGCGGTGCCGACCACCACCGGCGTGCTGATCCAGTTCCCGCTGTACGGCTCGATCGCCGCCATCCTCACCCAGGTCAAGGGCGCCGACGCACAGACCCTGGCGCACCACATCTCGGTATTCTTCACCCAGATCGCCACCCATGACACCTCTGCCTTGCTGATGGGCGTGTATTCGGCGGTGCTGGGCTTCTTCATTCCGTCTGGCGGCGGCAAATGGATCATCGAAGCGCCCTACGTGATGCTGGTGGCGAACGACCTGCAGTACCACCTGGGCTGGGCGGTGCAGATCTACAACGCCGCCGAGGCGCTGCCGAACCTGATCAACCCCTTCTACATGCTGCCGTTGCTGGGCGTGCTGGGCCTGAAGGCGCGTGACCTGATCGGCTTCTCCTTCGTGCAACTGCTGGTGCACGTGCCCCTGGTGCTGGTGCTGCTCTGGGCGCTGGGCACCACCTTGCAGTACGTGCCGCCAGTGATGCCGTAGCAGCTTCACCGCGCAATATCGCGCTGCGGGCCGCAATGGCCCGCAAGCGCTGCCCGCCGCTCGACGTCCTGGCATGTCGATCCGAGAAAAAAGCGTAATTTTCCCCCGTCTCCCTTCGTTTTCCTGAGAGCTGCCCTGCGTCCAGGCGGACCGGGCCATCATCACCCCAAGGAGACAGGCAATGACTTCCGTTTTCGACCGCGACGACATCGTGTTCCAGGTAGTGATCAATCACGAGGAACAGTACTCGATCTGGCCCGACTACAAGGCGATCCCCAACGGCTGGCGCGCCGCAGGCAAGAGTGGCCTGAAGAAAGACTGCCTGGCCTACATCGATGAAGTGTGGACCGACATGCGCCCCCTGAGCCTGCGCCAGAAGATGGCCGAAGCTGCGGTGCAGTAAGGCGTGACTGCACTCAACCTGCTATGCCTGCCGTACTCGGGCGCCAGTGCCATGGTCTACAGCCGCTGGCGGCGCAAGCTGCCGGCCTGGTTGCAGGTGCGCCCGGTGGAGTTGCCCGGGCGCGGCGCGCGCCTGGGCGAGCCGCTGCAAACCGACATGCAGGCACTGGCCCGGCAACTGGCCAGCGAGCAACGCCTGGCGGCGAGCACGCCCTATGCGCTGCTCGGGCACAGCCTGGGCGCGCTGCTCGCCTTCGAGCTGGCCCACGAGCTGCAAGCCTTGGGTTGCAAGGCGCCGGTCGCACTGTTTGCCTGCGGCACGGCGGCACCGACCCGACGTGAGGACTACGACGGCAAGGGCTGGCGCGAAGCCAAGACCGATGCCGAGCTGATCGACGAGCTGCGCCAGTTGCAGGGCACCCCCGAGGAGGTGCTGGCCAACGAAGAGCTCATGGGCCTGACCTTGCCGATTCTGCGTGCCGATTTCCTCATGTGCGGCCGCTACGACTATCGCCAACGCGCGCCGTTGCACTGCCCGCTGCATGTTTTGGGCGGCGAGGCCGACCGCGCCAGCGAAGAGCAACTGCTGGCCTGGCGTCGCGAAAGCCTGGGCGATTTCTCGCTGGAGGTCTTCCCCGGCGGGCACTTCTTCATCCATGAGCACGAAGACCGGGTGCTGAGCCTGCTGACCGCCTCTCTGGAACCTCATCGACTTTCGGCATGATTGACGTAGGCCTTTGCCTGGGGGAGGCTGGGGGCTTTCCCACAGGACAAGGGTTGTCCCCATGCTGATCGATCCCCGCCAGGCCACGCTGCTGGTCGTCGATATCCAGGAACGCCTCATCGGTGCCATGAGCGACCCCGAGGGCACCCGCGCGCGGGCCCGCGGGCTGCTGGCCGCCACCGCCGAACTCGAACTGCCCACGGTGATCTCCGAGCAGTACCCCAAGGGCCTGGGCCCGACCCTGGCCGAACTCAAGGCCGCCGCTACAGGGGCCGAGATCGTCGAGAAGTTGCACTTTTCCTGCGTGGCCGCCGAATGCCTGCCCGCCAGCTTGCTGGCGCGCGAGCAGGTGATCGTCTGTGGCATGGAAACCCACGTCTGCGTGCTGCAGACAGTGCTTGGCCTGCTGGGCCTGGGCAAGCAGGTGTTCGTGGTCGAGGACGTCTGCGACAGCCGCACCCCGGCAAACAAGGCGGCAGGCCTTGCGCGCATGCGCGATGCCGGGGCGCAGATCGTCACCCGCGAGATGGTCCTGTTCGAACTGCTGGGCAGCGCCAGCCACCCGTTGTTCCGCCATATCAGCAAGACCTACATCGTCGGTGGCCCATCCTGAACCCGCGGCTGCTGGGCGCTGGGCTGATGCTGTTGGCCCTGCTGCAAGGCTGTGCCGGGCGCCGCGAGGAGGCGCCCGAAGTCGACCCTGCCCAGGTCCGCGCCCAGCTCATGCGCCTGCTGCCTGCCTCGGTCAAGGACCGCCAGGGCTGGGCCGAGGACATCCAGGTCGCGTTCACCGCCCAGGGCATCGCGCCCAGCCGCAGCAACCTGTGCGCGGTGCTGGCGGTGACCGAGCAGGAATCCACCTTCACCGCCGACCCCCAGGTGCCCAACCTGGGCCGCACCGCCCGCGAGGAAATCGACCGTCGCGCCGCGCGTCTGCACATCCCCAGGCTGCTGGTCGATGGCGCCCTGGCGACGCCTTCGGCGAACGGCCAGAGCTACCAGCAGCGCCTGCTGGCGGTACGCAGCGAGAAGCAGCTCAGCGCCCTGTTCGACGACTTCATCGCCGGCTTGCCGCTCGGGGACAAGTTGCTCGGTGGGCTCAACCCGGTACGTACCGGCGGGCCGATGCAGGTCAGCATCGACTTTGCCGAACGCCATGCCAAGGACTATCCCTACCAGCGCCAGGGCACGATTCGCCAGGAGGTATTCAGCCGTCGCGGCGGCCTGTACTTCGGCATCGCCCACTTGTTGGGCTATCCCGCCCACTACGAGCGGCCGCTGTACCGCTTCGCCGATTTCAACGCAGGCTGGTACGCCAGCCGCAACGCCGCATTCCAGGCGGCGCTGAACAGCGTGACGGGTGCAGAGTTGGCCCTGGACGGCGACCTGATCGCACCGGGTGCGATCCTGCCAGGCACGACCGAGCGCGCGGCGCGCAGCCTTGGGGTGAAGCTGGGGCTGCGCAATCCGCAGATTCGCAGCCAGCTGGAATTGGAGAACAGCCTGGCGCTCGAGGACAGCGCCTTGTACCGCGGCGTATTTGCCCTCGCTGACGCCAAGGCGGGCAAGCCACTGCCACGTGCGGTGCTGCCGGGGATCGTGCTCAAGAGCCCGAAGATCACCCGCAAGCTGACCACGGCGTGGTTTGCGGGGAGGGTAGAGGAGCGCTACCAGCGCTGCATGACGCGCTGACCGCCGCAAGCTGCAGGGGCCGCAAGGCAGCCCCTGCGAGGGTCAGGCAGGCTGGGCCGCCAGGCTGTTGCTGACGTTACGCCCCAGTACCAGCATGGTGACGAACCCGCAGCCGACCAGCGCCGTGGCCAGGCTCAGCAGCACCGAGCTGCCCATCTGGTCGACGATTCGCCCACCGAAGAACGAGCCCAGTGCAATGATCACCTGGAACATGGCCACGAACAGCGGCATGCCGCGTTCGACATCCTTGGGCGCGACCACGAACATCCAGATGCTGGCACAGGCCGGGAAGGCACCGAAGGCAAAGCCCCACAGTGCGATCAGCATCACCGCCCCAGTCATGCCGGTGGCGAAGTAAGGGAACAGTGCGGTGCTGATGCCGATCAGCAAGGCCACCAGCAGCAGGGTGTAGCGCACGCTGCGGTTGGCGGCGAAGCCGGCGAACAGGTTGCCGATGACGCCCGCGACGCCGTAGAGCAGCAACAGCGAGCCGATGGTTGCGCCGTCGAAGCCCGAGCTTTGCTTGAAGAACGGTGCGACATAGGTGTACGCGGCAAAGTGCGCCAGACCAATCAGCAAGACCGCGATCAGGCCGACCCGTGCCAGCGGGTTGATGAACAGCGCCGGCAGGTCACTGATGCGGATGGCCTTGTCGGGGTTGAGCCGTGGCAGCAGGAAGACCTGCGCGAGCAGCACCGGCACACCCAGCAGGGCGGTCACCAGGAAGGTCATGCGCCAGCCCATCAGGCCGCTGAGCCAGGTGCCGACCGGCACGCCTAGCACCGTGGCCAGGGTGACGCCGACCATGATGATCGAAGTCGCCTGTGCCACGCCCACCCCCTTGGGCGCCAGGCGCCCGCTCAGGGCAATGGCCGTGGCCCAGAAGCCACCGATGCTGATACCCAGCAGCACGCGGCCGAACAGCAGCAGGCTGAAGTCGCTGGCATAGGCCACCACCGAGTTGGCGATGATCATGATCAGCGTCAGGCCGATCAGCAGGTAGCGGCGGTCCATGGCACCGATGCCCACCGACAGCAGCGGAGCGGCGAGGGCGGCCATGATACCGGGCAGGGTGACCATCATGCCGGCTTGCCCGGCACTGATGCCCAGGTCGCTGGCCACATCGTTGAGAACGCCTACCGGGAGGAATTCACTGGTCACCAGGGCGAAGGCGCCCACGGCGACCGAGAGAATCGCCAGCCACTGCTGTTTGACGCTCTGTTGGTTGTGTTCAAGAAGGCCATCGGGGGCCTGATTGACGCTTGGCATGGTACGGATTCCAAGTGTTGTCGCCTGGAGCAGGCGCAGGAGGCGGGAAAATAGGAGGGCGATTATAGAAGTCGGTTCCGAAAGGCCTATAGGCAGGCCGTTCGATAGTAATCATCAGTGTGATCGATGGAACGCTCGGCTGACCTGAGCACCACGCCTTGCCGGGCGCTCGGGCAGTACGGCGGCTTGCAACTGGCGCCCCACGGGGTGTTCGAACGACAGTTCACCCTCCACGGCCCGATCTTCGACGATGCGCCCTGCGTCAAGCACCACAACCCGCTGGCAGAAGTGCCGCACCAGGCTCAGGTCATGGCTGATCAGCAGGAAGGCCGTGCCGTTGTCGCGACGCAGTGTGTCGAGCCGTTGCAGCAGTTGCAGTTGCAGCACGCGATCCAGGTTCGAAAGCGCCTCGTCGAGCACCACCAGCTTTGGCGAGATTGCCAGCGCCCGGGCGATGTTGGCGCGCTGTAGCTGGCCGCCGCTCAGTTGCTGTGGCAAGCGTTCGGCATGCTCGGCGTGCAGGCCCATCTGCTCCAGCAGCTCGATGGCCCGCAGGCGTTGGGCTGCCTCACTCAGATCGCTCAGGTGCCGCAGTGGCTCGGCAATGCTCCAACCGATGCTGCGCTGTGGATTGAATGCCCCCGGCGCGTCCTGGAACACCAACTGCACGGTCCGCTGGAAGGCTCGTGCCTGTTCGCCGCGCAGTTGGCTGACCGCTTGCCTGGCGAAGGTGACCTGCCCCTGGCTCGGAGTTTCGAGCCCGAGCAGCAGGCGGGCGAGGGTGCTCTTTCCACTGCCGCTGCAGCCCAGCAGACCAATCGATTCGCCCGCTTGAAGTTGCAGGTCGATACCGTCGAGCACCTGCAGCCAGCCGCGTTTGCGCAGCAAGCCGCCGGTGCGGTAGCGATGGCTCAGTTGCTGGACATGCAGCAGGCTCATGCTTGGCTCCCGCAGAGGATTCGATGGGCTTCGAGCAAGGTGCGAGCAGTGTCGCTGACAGGGCGGTCGAACAGTGCATGCACGGCTTGGCGCTCGACGATGTGGCCGGCATCCATCACCGCTACCTGATCGGCGCAGCGCGCCACCACCCCCATGTCATGGGTCACCAGCAGCACCCCGAGGCCATGCCGTCCAACCAGCTCCATCAGCACGTCGAGAAAGCGTGCCTGGCTTACCGCATCGAGATCGCTGGTGGGCTCGTCGGCCAGCAGGAACGGAGTTTCGGCCATCAGCGCCAAGGCGATCATCATGCGCTGCAGCATGCCGCCGCTGAGCTGGAAGGCGAACGCTTGCAGCACGCGGGCGTGATCCGTCAGGCCCACGGCCGCCAGGCAGTCGGCCATGCGCTCGCGGGCGGCGGCGCCGGTGATACCGTGCTGGCGAAGGGTTTCGAGCCCGTGGTTGGCCATGCTGCTTACCGGGTTGAAGGCACTGCGCGGGTTCTGCAGCACCAGGCCGGCCAGGCGGCCACGCACCTGGGCGGCGCTCACCGGTTGGCCGTCGAGCAGCAACTGGCCCTGGGTACGCACAAGGCCCGCAGGCAACAGGTCAAGCATGCCCAGGCAGCTCAGGGACTTGCCCGAACCACTGGCCCCGACCAGTGCGCAGACCTCGCCGCGACGCAATCGCAGGTCGACGCCATGCACCAGCAAACCTGCGTGGGCCGCTATGCGCAAGCCCTGGATTTCGAGGGTCGCTGGCATCATCTAGTGGTGCTCCCGGGTCGGGTCGAGGCGGTCGCGCAGCGCGTCGCCCAGCAGGTTGAAGGCCATCACCGAGAAGAAGATCATCAGCCCCGGCAACAGCAGCAGGTGCGGGTGGGTCCAGATGAACTCCTTGGCATCGTTGATCATCACGCCCCACTCGGCCGTAGGCGGTGCCACACCCAGGCCGAGAAACGACAGGCCCGAGACGTGCAGCATCATGTGGCCGATGTCCATGGTCGCCAGTACCAGCAGGGGGCCTGCGATGTTCGGCAGCACGTGCTGGCGCAGGCGGGTGCTGCGCGAGGCACCGGCCAGGCGCGAGGCCAGCACGTATTCACGACCACGCTGGGCAATCACCATGCCGCGCACCATGCGCGCATACCACGCCCAATGGGACAACGCGATGGCGATGATCACGTTGGTCAGGCCGGTACCGAGCAGCGTGACGAAGAAGAACGCCAGCACCAGGGTCGGAAAGGTCATGAACATGTCGCACAGGCGCATCAGCAGCAGGTCGGTGCGCCCGCCGACAAAGCCCGCGAGGCCTCCCACGGCGAGCCCGAGCGCCAGTACCAGGGCCAGGGTCAACATCACGCTGCCCAGCGACAGGCGGGTACCGACGATCAAGCGCGACAGCAGGTCGCGGCCCAGGTGATCGGTGCCCAGCCAGTGGCTGGCATCGGGTGACATGAGGCGCTGGCCGAGGTCGACCAGATCGGGGTCGTGCGGGGTCAGCCACTGGCCGAACAGGGCCAGTACCGCCAGCAGGCCAACCAGCACCAGGCCCAGGACCAGCCCCGCATGGCCGGGCAAGGCCGACCGACGAATTGCCCAGCGCGTACTCATGCGCGTGCGCCCTCCAGCCGGCTGCGCGGGTCGAGCCAGGCGTAGCACACGTCCACGACCAGGTTGCAGAGCATCAACAGGCCGGTCAGCAGCAGGGTGAAGCACTGCATCACCGGGAAATCGCGGTTGAGCACCGCCGAGACGGCAAAGCGCCCCACGCCGGGCCAGGCGAAGATGGTCTCGATCACCAGTGCACCGCCGATCAGTTCGCCCACGTGCATGCCGGTGGCGGTGACGAATGGCAGCCAGGCGTTGCGCAGCACATGGTCGCGCCACACCCGGCGTTCGGGCAGGCCGCGGGCGCGGGCGTAGGTGACATGGCGTTGGCCGCTGGCTTCGAGCAGGCTGGCGCGCAGCAGGCGAGCATTGATCGACATCGACATCAGGGCAATGGCCAGTACTGGCATCACCAGGTGCCCGGCGCCCCCTCGACCGAGCGGCGGCAGCCAGCCCAGCGACAGCGAGAACAGTGCGATCAACAGGAACGCCAGCCAGAAATTGGGCATCGACACGCCCAGGAAGGTCACCGCCCGAACTGCATGGTCGGGCCAGCGCCCCTGCCAGCGCGCGGCGATGAGCCCCAGCGGGATCGACAGCAACAACGTGCAGGCCAGCGCCAGGCCGCCCAGTTGAAGGGTCGCCGGCAGGTAGTAAAACAGGTCGTCCAGTACCGGTCGGCCGGTCAGGTAGGAAACACCGAAATCCAGGTGCAACGCCTTCCACAGCCAGCTCAGGTACTGCTCGTACAAGGGCCGATCCAGGCCCAGGGCATGGCGCACCTCGGCGATGGCTGCATCTGTCGGCGGGATGTGCGACAGGCGCAGGTAATCCAGAGCCGGGTCCGTGCTGCCCAGGTGCAGCAACACGAACACCAGCAACGACACGCCGAGCATCACCGGGGCCAGCAATACCAGACGCAGCAGAATGTAGCGCAGCATGTCAGTGGGCCTGCTTGGGGGTCATGGCCTCGAAGGGCACATCGAACAAGGTGCTGCCGAATTCGACGTGATCGACCGAATCGCGGTGCACGCTGATGGCGGTGAGGTGGGAGATGGGCAAGTACACCGCCTGCTCGTGCAGGGTGGTCAGGATGAAGCGGTACTGCTCGGCGCGTTGTTGCTCGTCGGTGCTGGCCAGCACCTGGCCGATGCGCCGGTCCAGTTCATCCTTCATCGCTAACCCGCGCTGGGCCATGTAGTCGGCGTGGCCGGCATAGCGCATGGAACTGACGAACGAATGCGGATCATACGGGGCGCCCCAGGTGTCGGCGAAGATCATGTCAAAGTCACCCTCGCGCTGGCGCCGCACCAGGGCGCCTTCTTCAACGGCCCGCAACTCGATATGGATACCGACCTTGGCCAACTCGCCCTGCAGGACTTCAGCCAGGCTTTTCTGCAAGGCACTGGTGCCGAGGAACACCAGTTCGATCGACAGCGGCTCGCCGCCCTTGCTGCGCACGCTGGCACCGGGAGCCAGTGTCCAGCCTGCGGACTCTAGCGCCTGCTTGGCCTGCGCAGGGTCGTATGGATAAGGTTTCAGGCCGATGTCCGAGTACGGCATGTTGCTGGCGAACAGGGTGTCAGCCCGCGGCTCCAGGCCGTAGAGGATCTTGTCGATGATCGCCTGCTTGTCCACCGCCTCGTTGATCGCCTGGCGCACCGCCAGGTCGCGAGTGGCGCCACGGCCGGTGTTCATGGCCAGCGTGCGGGTAGCCAACGGCGCCGACAGGGCAGTGGCGTAGCCTTGGTCGCGCAGGCGCACGAAGGTGGCGGCGCTGATCTCGCCGGCGGCACCCTGGATCAACTCGATTTCACCGGCTTGCAAGGCCAGGGCACGGCTGTTGGGGTCGGGAATGACCTTCACCATGACTTCGCCGTAGGCCGGTTGCGGCCCCCAGTAGTAAGGGTTGCGCACGAAACGATCGAACTCGCCCAGGCGCGACTCGACCCGCATCCAGGGCCCGGTCCCGACTGGCTGGCCGGGCTTGGCTGCAGGGGCGCCGAAGCGCATCGGACGGACCTGGGCCAGTTCCATCAGCGTCGGGTAGTAAGGGTGCTTGAGCACCAGGCGCAAGGTCAGGTGATCGGGGGCCTCGACATGGTCGAGGGTGCTGACCAGCTCCATCCAGCGGTGGCGTTGGCTGTTGGCCAGGACCGCATCCAGGTTGGCCTTGGCGGCCGCGGCATCGAACGGCGTACCGTCGCTGAAACGCACGCCGTCGCGCAAGGTGAAGGTGTAGGTCTTGCCGTCCTCGGACACTTTCCAGCCCGTCGCCAGCCACGGCTCGACGGTGCCGGCGTGGGTGTAGCGCACCAGCGGTTCGTAGACCATGGCCTGGGCGTACATCTGATTCGGCGCATATCCGCGCGGGTCAATGGGGCCGGCGTTGACCGGCCACGAGTACACCAGTGTCTGACCCGGCGCCGTGGGGGCGGCGGCCTGCGCGAAGGCGCTCATCGCGAGAAGAACAATGCCCCACAGGGCAGGCTTTCGTTTGCCAGGCTGCTGCTTCACACTGCGTCCCCCACTTCGTTGGAGGCCGTAGGCTAAAGAGCGGTGGGTATGATGTCTATTAAAAATCATCTTACTGGAAGTGAAAATGCAACGGATCACCATCACTCTGGATGAAGAGCTGCTCGGTCTGATCGATCGACGGGTTGAAACGCAGGGCTATCAAGGGCGTTCGGAGGCCATCCGCGACCTGCTGCGCAACGGCCTGCGCGAAGCCGAAGCCTTGCCGGAAGATGACCCCTGCGTGGCGGTGGTCAGCTATCTGTATGACCACACCACGCGTGAGCTTCCCAAGCGCCTCAACCAGACGTTGCACGCGCACCACGACCTGACCCGCTCGACGCTGCACGTGCACCTGGATGCAGGACATTGCCTGGAGGTTTCGGTGCTTCAGGGCCCCAGTGGGCGTATCGGCGAGTTGTCGCGTCAATTGATGGTCGAGCGCGGGGTGGAGCATGGACAGGTGCAAGTGATACCGGCGCCACTGCCTCCTGCAACGACGCGATGAATGCGCCGAGCTGACTCATCCCTTCTGCGCTCGACACCGGCGGTTCAATCCCGGACCATCAAGGCCTCGGCATAACGGTACTCAGGAACGACCGCCATGGATTGCCTCGCGACGCTGTATACAGAACGCCTTGTGCTCACCCCCCTTCAACTGGAAGACGCGCCTGCGATCCAGCAGTTGTTTCCCCAGTGGGAGGTGGTCCGTTATCTCGATCGCCGTGTGCCCTGGCCCTATCCGCAAGACGGCGCGTTGGTCTACGTGCGTGACATGGCGTTACCGGCCATGGCGGCGGGCCGTGAATGGCACTGGATGATCCGCCTGCGCGGCGCAGAGCAACCCATCATCGGCAGCATCAGCCTGTACGACCAACCCGGGAACAACCGGGGTTTCTGGCTTGCGCCGCAGTGGTGGGGGCAGGGCTACATGCGCGAAGCCTGCCGGGTGGTCAACGCCTATTGGTTCGAGACATTGTCTCGCCCCGTCATGCAGGTGCCCAAGGCCGTTGCCAATCACGCCTCTCGAAAAGTGTCGGAGCATGAAGGCATGCGCCTGGTGGACAGGCGCGACGGGCATTTCGTCTCCGGGCCGTTTGAGGTCGAGATATGGGAGATGACACGCCGTGATTGGCTCGCCCGCTCCTTGGGTTGACGCTGCCGGACATTTCCGTAGAATCGCGCGCCCCATTCAACAGGCATGGCGAAAAGGAGCTTCGATGCAACGGATCATGATTGTCGGCCAACCCGGCTCCGGGAAGAGCACCTTGGCGCGCAAACTAGGCGAATGCACGGGGCTGCCGGTCGTGCACATCGACACCATTCACTGGCAGCCAGGCTGGGTCGAGCGAAGCCGAGACGAGAAGACACGGTTGTGCCATGAGGTCGAGGCGCGTGATCGCTGGATATTCGAAGGTGGCCATTCAACCACCTGGAGCAATCGACTGGCTCGTGCGGATCTTCTGATCTGGATCGATCGTTCGGCGTCGCTGCGATTCTGGCGGGTGCTGAGCAGAGCGCTGCGTTATCACGGGCAGTCCCGGCCGGACCTGCCGCACGACTGCCCGGAGCGGCTGGCCAACTTGCCGGCGTTCTTCACGTTCATGTGGCAGACCAGACGCTCGGCGCGAATGAAGATGGAGCAACTTGCGGCAAGCGCACCCGCGGGTTGCCGGGTGGTGTGCTTGCGCTCCAACCGGGATACCAGGGCTTTTCTCGCAAGCATGGAGCCGCTGAAGGGGCGGGTTGAGCGGTGTAGTCAGCAGCGCTGAGCAGATCGGCTCGATAGCCTGTAACAGGCGGCGGCGGACGCCTCATGAACAGCTTTCCGCATCCACCCCGTCGACCCACCCCCCTTCGCTCAGGCGTCCTCAATAAGGACTGGCAGTCGGCCGCACCACGAGCTCACTGACATCCACATCGTCCGGCTGCTCGATGGCATAGACCAGCGCCCGTGCAATCGCATCGGCCTCCAGCGCCACGCGCCGGAACGTCCTCATGGCCTCGCGGGCAGTGTCGTCGGTGATGGTGTCGGCCAGCTCCGATTCCACCACCCCAGGGCACACCACCGTCACCCTGATCTTGTCGGTTTCCTGGCGAAGGCCATCAGAGATCGCCCGGACGGCGTACTTGGTCGCGCAATACACTGCGGCGGTGGGGGAGACCGAGAGCCCGCCGATCGACGAGATGTTGATGACCTGACCATGCCCCTGCGCTTCCATCCCCGGGAGCACCGCGGCGATGCCGTGCAGTACGCCGCGCACGTTGACGTCGAGCATCCGGTTCCATTCCTCGACCTTCAGCGAACTCAGTGGCGACAGTGGCATTACCCCGGCATTGTTGATGATCACATCGACCTTGCCATGCTGCGCCTTGGCAAATTCGACGAAGGCGTGCATGGAGTCGAGGTCGGTCACGTCCAGTGCGCGGGCACTTGCCGAGCCGCCTTCGGCGCGGATTTCACTCACCAGCTGTTGCAGGCGATCGATACGGCGGGCGCCGAGTACCACGTGAGCGCCCTTGGCAGCGATCAGCCTGGCGGCGGCTTCACCGATGCCGCTGCTGGCGCCGGTGATCAGGACGACTTTGCCGTTGATGTTGGACATGTGCGTATCTCCTGTACATGAAGGTTCAGGCGTCTGCAGGGAAGGCAGACGTTCCTGCTGGGTACGGAGAAAAGACTAAGGTTGTGGGGCGGTACGATGCGTGCCGAAACCTGCGCGACCTTTGCCTATTCGTGTCGGTGATCCGCACAGCCCCGTGCCGCGCGCCGGAACGGAAGGATCAGGCAACTCGGCGACAGTTTCGACCTAACGCCGGTGCTTTTCGCGGGGGACAATGGGTGCCTGGCCCTGGCGAAGCCGCCAGGTAGCCCCAATGGTCTGCCGTCACACCAAGACCGTGATACAACGCCAAATACCGACATGCGAGAGCCCTTGAATGGCGCAGAACGATGCTTTTCTCCTGCAAACCACTGCCTTGTACCGTGGCGAACTCGTCCGCTCGCTGACCGAGCGCTTTAACGCTCCGGGCGTTTACGAAACCGCCATCGCGCCGCTGCACGTGATTCGAATGGATGCGCCGTCAGACATCATCCATACCGTGCACAAACCGGCGCTGTGCCTGATCGTGCAGGGGCAGAAAGAGGTGGGCCTGGGCGAGGACCGTTATCTGTACGACCCCCTCAACTACCTGGTGGTATCGGTGACGCTACCGGTGTCTGGTCGGGTGCTGACGGCCAGCGCGCAGGCGCCTTACCTGTGCATTCGCCTGGACTTCGAGCCGACCGAGCTTGCCCAGGTGATCGCCGATGCGCCGCCCGCGGGCGTACCGGATGAGCCCGAGCGCGGGTTATTTCTCGAGCAGATCGATGTGTCGCTGCTGGAAACCATGTTGCGTCTGGTGCGGTTGCTGGAGTCGCCACGGGATATCGGCATGCTCGCGCCATTGGCACTGCGCGAACTGCACTACCGCCTGCTGCGAGGCGTGCATGGGCGCCGGCTGTACGAGCTGGCCATGGGCGACTCGCAGACTCGGCGCGTGAGCAAGGCCATCGACTGGTTGAACAACCACTACACCCAGCCGCTGCGCATCGAAGAGCTGGCACGGATCGCAAATCTGGGGAGCTCGACCTTGCACCACCGTTTCAAGGCCGTCACCGCCATGAGCCCGTTGCAGTACCAGAAGCAATTGCGCCTGCAGGAGGCTCGGCGGCTGATGTTGGGGGAGGGGCTGGATGTGTCGAGCGCCTGTTACCGGGTCGGCTATGAAAGCCCATCGCAGTTCAGTCGCGAGTACAGCCGCCAGTTTGGGTGTGCGCCGTCTCGGGATATCGGCTTGGTTCGCAGGACGTAGGGCGTGCTTGGCCCAGAAAAGCATGTTGGATGAGCAGGCCCCGGCGGGAAGTTACCTGATAATTTTGTCAGGTGCGCAAGCGTTAAGGCGTGTGATATAGCTAGGTGCAGTTTCTGATCTATATGCCTACTCCGTAGGAATGCTTTGGGGCGCCAACTTCCCAAAGTTTCGACTGTCTGTGCAGCGTTCGTTGAGTGCCAGATTGGAAGCTAAGGGTTTTAATTTTTCAATTTCCTATTTTGTGAGGTTGCAATGAAAGCCTATGATTTTCCACTGCCCGAAGCATTGAATGTTCAGTATTATTTGCCGGATCGGTCATCCGGTCTTCAATTAAAGGTGAGGCCCACCCAGGAAGCATTGCCTACTCTGAATGTTGGAGTTTATTTGGACTGGAATTTAATATTTCAGGTGCCGGTGCCTGTGGACTGGGTTGCACCGATTGTCCTTGATATTCCAGCCTCCAGCTTGGGCCCTGATGGCGTTTATCAATTGCAGTGGGGATTGTTTGATCCGGATTCAGAAGAAAGTATTCTCTCAGACCCGGTCACGATCATCATTGGCCCTGTGAACACTTAAAAGCCCCGCTCCGACAACATTTGAAGCGAGGCAGCTGATGATTCTGCATTTGCCCGAATTTGCATTAATTCGGGCTTTTGATAATGGCGGGTACCCGGCACTGTAATGGTCTGGCCTAAACCAAAAAAACAATCCCGCCACGCCTCCTTCAACCTTTTACCAATATCTTCACAACTTCATCGACACTCTTCTTCAATCCCGCCACGGTATCCTCCGGATCGCTCTCGATCACCACCAACCTGGCGCCTGCCGCTTCGATCACCTTGAGCACCTCTGGTTCAGGCTGACGATGGTGCAACACCAACGCCACATCCTGCGTCTTGAGGGCCTCTCCCAGCGCCTTCAGCGCCGCTTCATCCCACTTGCCATCTGCCGGCAGTGCCTGCGACACCACATCCAGGTTCAACCCGCTGGCCAGGTACCCCAAACGCTCCGACAGGCTCACCACGCTGAGGTTATCCGCCTCGGCCAGGCGCGTCTGGCTGCTGGAGGTCAGCTCAAGCATCTGCCGCTTGAGCCCGGCCAGGTTGGCCTGGATCTTCTCCTTGTCGGCGGGGGACAGGCGCTCCAGGTCGTTGGCCACCACATCCGCCATGCGTCCGAGGTTGATCGGGTTCAACCAGGGATAGCTGGCGAATGCATTGTCGCCATCCACCGCGATGCCGGGCAGGGCGCCATCGACCGGGCGTGCGGCGTCGATCTCGACGATGCGGATGTTGCTGCGCCGCGCCATGGGATAGAGCGGGTCGTCATGCCAGATCGAGCGCACGCCGATCACCGCCGTGGCCTGCCGTGCATCCTTCTGCAGGCTCGCGCCACCACGTCCCTCGAAGTACGACGGCTGGCGGCTGGCTGGAAGGTTGGCCGGTGCCGCGCGCTTGAGCTGCACCGAGGTACCGTCGAGCAACGCGACAGCGAGGCTGTGGGTCACCGGCAGGGTGGTCAGCACTTGCGTGGCTGCGGCGCTGCTGGCGGGCTGTGCGGCCAGCGCCAGGGTGGGCGCGCCGGCCAGGACCAGGGCCAGGGTGAGACGTTTGAGTGTAAGGTTCATGCCGGGTTTCCTTGCAGGCGGGGGACGAGGGCGCGGGCGAGGGCCGCGAGGGCGAAGCACACACCGGCCACCAGGATGATTGCAGCGCCGGAGGGCACGGGCAGGTCGAAGACGATCGGCAGCAGGATGCCGAGCAAGGTGCTGAGGGTGGCGATCAGCACCGAGGCGAAGAAGAAGCCCTTGAGCGACTGGCTGACCAGACGCGCGGCGGCGGCGGGGATCACCAGCAGCGCACCGACCAGGATGGCGCCGATCACCTTCACCGAGGCCACGGTCACCAGGGTCACCAGCACCACGAACAGATAGTCGAGGGTCTTCACCGCCACGCCGCGTACGGCCGCCAGCTGTGGGTTGAAGCTGGCGAGGATGATGCGGTTGTACAGCGGCAGGGCCAGGGCCAGCACCAGCACGGCAACGATACCGAGCACCAGCAGGTCGTGGGGGCTGACGGTGAGCACCGAGCCGAACAGCACGTTCTCGAGGATGTGCACGTTGATCTTGCCGGCCAGCATCAGCAGCAGGCTGGCGCCCAGGGCCAGCGAGACGGAGAGGAACACGCCGATCAGGGTGTCTGGTGAAAGGCCCGTGCGGTTGCGCAGGAAGTTCAGCAGGATGCCGAACAGCAGGCAGTAGCCGAACAGGCTGCCGTAGGGCCCGGTATAGGGCTCGCCGAGCAGGATGCCGATGGCCACGCCCGTGAGGGCGGCGTGGCCGACGGCCTCGGAGAAGAACGCAAAGCGCTTGACCACGACCAGGGTGCCGAGCCCGCCCAGCACCGGGCCGATCATCAGGCCGGCGATCAAGGCGTTGATCACGAACCCATAGGCCAGGGCCTCGGGCAGGTAGCCAGCGGTGGCCCATTGCTGGACCAGTTGGCGGAAGGCTTCATAACTCATCAGGCAAGGCTCTCGCTGCGCGGGTGGACGGAGAACAGCCCGAGCAGGCGCTCCGGGGTCAGGGCCTGTGCGGGCGGGGCGTCGAACAGCAGCTTGCGGCTCAGCCCGGTGACGCGGTCGGCCAGGCGCAGTACCGCTTCAAGGTCGTGCTCGATCCACAGCACCGTGGTGCCGGCCTGGCGCCAGCCGTGCAGCAGTTGCTCGAACACCTGGATACCGGCTTCATCCAGCGCCGACATGGGTTCGTCCAGCACCAGCAGTTGCGGCTCCGGGATCAGCCCCTGGGCCAGCAGCACACGCTGGCGCTCGCCGCCGGACAGCGCGCCCATGCGCCGCTTGCGCTTGTCGAGCATGCCGACCTTGGCCAGGGCGGCGTCGATGTCGGGGCGCACGCGGCGCGACAGCCCGAGGAACGCCGGGCGCTGCTGGCACATGGCGGCCATGAAGTCATCGACGGTCATCGGCAGGCCACGGTCGAACTCCAGCGCCTGGGGCACATAGCCGATCACCTCGCGGTGGCTGGGCCAGTGCAGGGTCAACTGGCCCTGGTGCGGCATCTGCCCGAGCAGGGTCTTGATCAGCGAGCTCTTGCCGCCACCGTTGGGGCCGACGATGGCATGCACGCTGCCGGCGGCAACGCTGAAGCTCACCTGCTCGAGGATGCGCGTGCGCCCAAGGGTGAGGTCGATGCCGGCGAAGTCGATGCGCGGGCCTTGGGCGCTGACCAGGTTGGCCGCGGCGGTCATGCGCGGTTCTCCTGGATGGCCTTGACCACGGTCTCGAGGTTGCGCTTCATCTCCACCTCGTACTTGTCGGCGGTGTATTCGCCGTAGGAGATGTGGGTCAGCGGGTAGATCTTCACCCCGGATTCGCGCTCGATGGTTTCGACGTAGGCGGAGGGAAAGTCCATTTCCGAGAAGATCACCTTCACATCCAGAGCCTTGAGCTGGTCGATGGTCTTCTTCAACTGCGCCGGGCTCGGCTCGATGCCGTGGGCCGGTTCGACCACGGCGGTGACCTCCAGGCCGAAGTCGCGCACCAGATAGTCGTAGGCGGCGTGGATGGTCGCCACGCGAAACTCCGCGCCCGGTGCCTCGGTGACCTTGGCCAGGGCTTCGGCGCGCAGCACGCGCAGGCGCTTGGCATAGGCGCGGGCGTTCTGGGTGTAGAACTTGGCGTTGTCCGGGTCGAGCTTGCCCAGCTCGCGGGCAATGTTGTTGACCTGGGCGATGCTGGCGCTGATCGACAGGAAGGTGTGCGGGTTGACCACCTTGCCAGCGCCGCGCGCGGCGATGCCGGTGGCGGCCAGCAGCGGGACGTTCTGGTTGGACTCGATGGTCTTGATGTCGGGTTTTTCGCTGGCGGCGATCATGCGATCGGCGAAGTCGTCGTGGCCGATGCCGTTGAGCACGATCACGTCCAGGGTGCCGATGCGCTTGATGTCTTCGGCGCGTGGCTCATAGGCATGCGGGTTGAAGCCTGCGGGAATCAGCGGCACCACTTCGGCCTTGTCGCCGACGATATTGCTCACATAGCTGTAGTAGGGGTGCAGGGTGATGCCGATGCGCAGCGGTTTGCCGCTGTCGGCCAGGGCCAGTGCCGGGAGCAGGCAGGCCAGGAGAAAGGCGAGGGCGGAGCGGAGCATGGCGCGGTCCTTGATTCAGTGACGGTGTTCGCGGGTGACCCCGGCGTCGTAGTGGCTGACGATTTCCTGCCAGCCGGCGGCGATCAGCGCGGCCTGGCCAAGATCGTCGGGGGCCCGGGTGCTGCGGTCGCGGCGCAGCCACACCTGGGCCGGTGCGGTGTCGGCCTGCGGCAGGATCAACAGGAAGCTGCCGGCAACGTCGGCGTCCTGGCTCGAACCCAGGTAGGCGCCACTGTCCAGCCACTGCCACTGATGGCGGCCCCGGCTGGCACTGCTGGTGTCGTCGACGAAGGGCGGCAGCGCATCATCGGCCAATGCCTGCACAGCGGGCGCCTGGCCGTTTTCCTGGCGCAGCGCGAGGATTTCCTCGGTGGCCACGTGCAGGTCGGTGTAGACGCCCTGTTCGGCGGCGTTGAGGTCACGGCGAGCGCCGATCTGGTGGCTGGCGATGGTCTGTTCGTCGACCCGTTCACCACGCAGGCCGACCACGGTCGCGGCGAGGGCGGCGATCAGCACGGCGGCCAGCAGCACATAGAGGGTTTCGTGCCCGGCGCCGGCCGGGCGGATGACCTGGGCGCGGCTCATGGCGCGCCTATATCGGCATGGTCGACTTCCACCACGTGGCCGGGGCCTGCGTCGAACAGCACGTAGAACTCGCCGTCGGGGCGCTTGAAGGTGAGGGTCGAGTCGTCGCCGAGCTTGCCGCCGACCAGTACTTGCTCGTCGTAGCCGATCACATCCAGCGTCACCCCCGGCGCGCCGCTACCGTCGGAGAAGCCGCCGGTGCACGTGATCTGATCGCCCGCCACCGATACGCAGTCGCACATCGGGTTGTGCGCCAATGCCGGCAGGGCGGTGAAGGTCAGCAGGGGCAGGGCAAGCCTGCGCAACAGGTGTTTCATCATTTGCCTCCTTGTTTCTCGAGCCAGGCGACGGTGGCCGGCGATGCCTTGGCCAGCGGTACGGATGCCTGGTGCATACTGCCGTCCCAGCCTTCGATGGTGATCCAGATCTCGGCGTCTGGGCGGGTGCGGGGGCGGGATCGGCAGCGAGGTGCTCATGCGGTAGGGCGAGCCGAAGAAGATCGAACCGGCGGCGCGCAGGTTGCGCGGCTTGCCGATGCGCAGGTAGATGGCCTTGGCGCCCTCGGTGCACGTCTGGCAGAGCGCAGCGTTGAACACCTTGAAGTGCCCGGCCGGGCCGTCGGCGCGTGGCGCTTCGTCACGCAACTCGGCCAGGTCCAGGCGCCAGCGGTCGACCTGGATATCCTTGACCACGTTGGCGCCCAGGCCGCTGTCGCCGCGGAACAGGCTGGCATCGGCGAAGTACTTGGGCATGAAGCCCAGCGGGATGAGGATCAGCAGGATGTTGAAGTGGAAGCGCCATTTCAGCCACCACTGCTTCAGGCCGCTGGGCGGCAGGGTTTGAGTCTGGGTCTGGCTCATGGCTGGGCCTCCACGGGGGTGTCTTCATGCCTGCGCACGCGCGCCGGACGCTCGCTGCGCTTGAGGGCCGCGGCGGTGGCCTGTGCGGTGCGCTTGGTCCAGATCAGCAGGCCACTGAGCACCATCAGGGTGAGTACCAGGCCGAAGAAGAACCAGATCAGCTTGATCGGCAGGCCACCGAAGTCACCGGTGTGCAGCGGGCGCATGGATTCGGTGACGAACTCCAGGGTCGAGCGGTCGCCGAGCAGGAACTGGCTGTCGACGTTGCGGGTGTACGGGTTGACCTCGGCGGTCTGGAACATCAACGGGTACCAGCCACGCCCGCCCATGCTGATATGGCTGTAGGCGGTGGCGGGCAGGGTGATGAAGCTGATGTCCAGGCCGGGGATGGCCTCCTGGGCGATGCGGGCGGCCTCGTCCAGGTCGATACGCGGCACCGGATTGCCGTCGGGGCTCTGTGGCACCTGCTCGCGAGCGATGACCGGCACGATCGGCTCGGTGGAAATGGTGACGTGGTTGTCGCCGAGAATGGCCTGGATCAGGAACCAGGTGCCGGTGATCGAAATCACCGCGATGAACCAGATCGACCACACCCCGGCCAGGCGGTGCAGGTCACCCCAGAAGATCCGCGAGCCATGCTGTGTGCGTACCGGCTTGAAGAACCCGCGCCAGAATTTCTTGTACACCACGAGCCCTGTGACCAGCGAAGCGAGCATCGGCAGGCCAAGCAACGACACCAGGTACCAGCCCCAGCTATAGCCGTTGGTGAACGGCACCAGCCACCAGCCGTGCAGCGCGCGGGTGAAGGCCTGGAAGTTGAAGTCGGGGGTCTTGCCCTGGATGGCGCCGGTGTAGGGGTTGACGTAGAGCGTCGGCGACGTGCCGTCGGGGTAGGTGACTGCCGCTTCGAGGGCGAAGTGCGAGCCATCCGGCTGGCTGATGAAGCGCACCGCCATGTCCGGTTCTGCCTTGTTCAGCGCACTCAAGACCTGCTGGAAGCTCAGCCGCTCGGCGTTGTTGTCCGGTTGGCTGGCGCGCACGTCGGGGTTCGCCAACCAGACGATCTCCTGGCTGACCACCGCAAGCATCCCGGTAAAGCAGACGATCAGCACAAAGAACCAGATCGGCAGGGCAAGCCAACTGTGCACCAGAAACCACAGTTTGGACTTGGATTTTTTAATTTGTCGGGCCATCAGTCGTTCTTCTGAGGAAAATTGCGGTCGAGTTTCATCTCAACCTTGAAGGCTGCATCTAATAGGACGAATGAGAATCAAAAACCTGAAGCCTCAAATGCAAGCAAATGTTTCAAGCTCCCTCCCGCTCCCGCTCCCGCTCCCGCTCCCGCTCCCGCTCTTGCCCTTGCCCTTGCCCTTGCTTCTAAGCGCGCGATAGCCCAGCCACCACCCATCGCGACCTCAGGAGGCCGAGCAGAGGCGTCTGTAGGGCCCTGGCGCGCAGCGCCCTTCGGCGTCCCGCCGAAGTCGCGAGAAGTAGACTTGCGCAGCAAGTCGGAGTCCGCGAAGGCCCGGAAGGCGCCGGCGCGAGGGAACCCCGGAGCGCAGCGCAGGGGCCGTATGTGGGAGCAGGCGGTTTTTGCCTACTTTTTTCCAAGAAAAAAAGTAGGTCGCCGTAAGGGCGAAAAGGTGACTCCGCGTCGCCCCCCAAATCGAATATTCACGCGAAACAAGCACCACCCAGCGCCCCCCAAAACCTAACTTTTTGCAAGATGTATCCGTTTCGTAGGGATAGCCGGGCCCCGCCCGATACCCCACTCGTACGGAAGCAATCTGATGAATGCCGAGAAGTCCCTGCAACTGGCCCGCCGTTTCATTGAACTGCCGCTGGAAAAGCGCCGCGTGTTCCTCGAGACCCTGGCCAAGGAGGGCATCGACTTTTCCCAGTTCCCCATCCCCGCCGGTGTCGAGGCCCCAGACCGCCAGGCGCTGTCCTACGCCCAGCAACGCATGTGGGTGCTCTGGCAAATGGACCCCCAGAGCGGCGCCTACAACCTCCCAGGCGCCGTACGCCTGCTAGGTCAACTGGACGCCGCCGCCCTGGAGCAGGCCTTCGCCACCGTACTGGCCCGTCACCAAAGCCTGACGACCGTCTTCGAACCCCAGGCCGATGATCGCCTGGAGCAGGCCCATCGCCCGCTCTCCCGCGTGAACATCGAGCGCGTCGACCTGCGCAATCTCGCCGCCGACCAGCGTGAGGCACAGGTTCGTGCCGAAGCCGAAACCGAGTCGCTACGCCCGTTCGACCTCGCGCACGGACCACTGCTGCGGGTGCGCCTGCTGCACCTCGATGCGCAGGAGCACGTACTGCTGCTGACCCTGCACCACATCGTTTCCGACGGCTGGTCGATGAATGTGCTGATCGATGAGTTCAGCCGCGCCTATGACGCCTTTGCTGCAGGCCAGGCACCGCAGTTGCCAGCGCTGCCCATCCAGTACCTCGACTACGCCCTGTGGCAGCGCCGCTGGCTCGAAGCGGGTGAGATGGAGCGCCAGTTGCAGTACTGGCAGGCCCAGCTGGGCGAGGAGCAGCCGGTGCTGGAGCTGCCGCTGGACCACGCCCGCCCGGCCACCCCCAGCTTCAGCGGCAGCCGCCAGTCATTCCCGCTCGACGCGGCACTGACCGAGCAGGTGCGCGGTTTTGCCCGCCAGCACAACCTGTCGCTGTTCATGGTCCTGCTCGCCAGCTTCGGCATGCTGCTGCAACGCTACACCGGCCAATGCGACCTGCGCATCGGCAGCCCGGTGGCCAACCGCAACCGCGCCGAGGTCGAAGGGCTGATCGGGCTGTTCGTCAACACCCAGGTACTGCGCCTGCAGCCACAAGCGCAACAGGACGTGCTGGCCTATCTGCAAGCGGTACGTCAGACCGTGCTGGGCGCCCAGGCGCACCAGGACCTGCCGTTCGAGCGCCTGGTCGAGGCGCTCAAGGTCGAGCGCAGCCTCAGCCACGCACCGCTGTTCCAGGTGATGTACAACCACCAGCCGCAGGTCGCCGACCTGACCACCGTCACCCTGGCGTCCGGCCTGCAACTGGCGCCGCTGCAATGGCGCAGCCGCACCACCCAGTTCGACCTCAGCCTCGACACCTACGAGCAAGGTGGGGTGCTGCACGCAGCCTTCACCTATGCCAGCGACCTGTTCGATGCCGCCACCATCGAGCGCATGGCCCGGCACTGGCAGGCCCTGCTGCGGGGCCTGGTCGAGCAGCCACAGCAAGCGCTGTGGCAGGTGCCGATGCTCGATGACGCCAGCCTTGCCACCGTGCTTCAGGACTGGAACGCCACCGCCCGTGACTACCCGCTCGAACGCCCGGTGCACCAGTTGTTCGAAGACCAGGCACGCCGCGCGCCACAGGCCCCGGCCCTGGTGTTTGGCGAGCACGCGCTCAGCTACGCCCAGCTCGACGCCCGCGCCAACCAGTTGGCCCACTACCTGCGCGCCCAGGGCGCCCGGGGCGACAGCCTGGTCGGCATCAGCGTGCAGCGCAGCGTCGAAATGGTGGTGGGGCTGCTGGGCATCCTCAAGGCCGGTGCTGCCTATGTGCCGCTGGACCCGGAGTACCCCGCAGAACGCCTGGCCTACATGATCGAGGACAGTGGCATCGACCTGCTGCTGACCCAGCAGGCACTGCTCGACAGCCTGCCGCTGCCCCAGGGCGTGCAGTGCGTGGCGCTCGACCGGTTGCCGTTGGACGAGCAGCCCACCAGTGCCCCGAGGGTGGATATCGACCCCGAGCAACTGGCCTACGTCATCTACACCTCCGGCTCGACCGGGCGGCCGAAGGGCGCTGGCAACAGCCATAGGGCCCTGGCCAACCGCCTGCACTGGATGCAGGAGGCCTACGCCATCGGCGCCGACGACACCGTGCTGCAGAAGACCCCCTTCAGTTTCGACGTGTCGGTGTGGGAGTTCTTCTGGCCGCTGATGACCGGCGCGCGCCTGGCAGTGGCCGCGCCGGGTGAACATCGCGACCCGGCGCGCTTGATCGAGACCATTCGCCGCTTCCAGGTCAGCACCCTGCATTTCGTGCCTTCGATGCTCCAGGCGTTCATCCACGAGCCGGGTGTCGAAGCCTGCAGCAGCCTGCGACGTATCGTCTGCAGCGGTGAGGCCCTGCCGGTGGATGCCCAGTTGCAGGTGTTTGCCCGCCTGCCGGGCGCAGCCCTCTACAACCTGTATGGCCCGACCGAGGCAGCCATCGACGTCACCCATTGGACCTGCCGCGACGAAGGCCGCGACAGCGTACCGATCGGCCTGCCGATCGCCAACCTGCGCACCTACGTGCTCGACGCCGGCCTCGAGCCGGTTGCCCCCGGTGTTTCCGGCGAGCTTTATCTGGGGGGTGTCGGCCTGGCCCGAGGCTACCACCGCCGTCCGAGCCTGACGGCCGAGCGCTTCGTCGCCGACCCCTTCGTGTCTGGCCAGCGCCTGTACCGCACCGGCGACCGTGTGCGCCAGCGCAACGATGGCGTGATCGAATACCTCGGCCGCTTCGACCATCAGGTGAAGATTCGCGGCCTGCGCATCGAGCTGGGCGAGATCGAGGCGCGCCTGGCCCAGCATGAGTGGGTGCGTGAGGCCGTGGTGCTGGCGTTGGACGGCAAGCAGCTGGTGGCCTACCTGGTGCTCAACGAACAGCCCGATGGCTGGCAGCAGGGGCTCAAGGACTGGCTGTTGCAGGCGCTGCCCGAGTTCATGGTGCCCACCCACCTGATGCCGCTCGAGCGCCTGCCGCTGACGCCCAACGGCAAGCTCGACCGCAAGGCGCTGCCACAGCCCGATGCGGCGCCACGCGGCGCCTACGTGGCCGCGCAAACGCCGGTGCAGCAGATCCTCGCGCAGGTCTGGAGCGAGGTGCTCGGGGTCGAACAGATCGGCCTGGACGACAACTTCTTCGAACTGGGCGGCGACTCGATCATCGCTATCCAGGTGGTCAGTCGCGCCCGGCGCCAAGGCTTGCAGTTCAGCCCGCGTGACCTGTTCCAGTTCCAGACCCTGCGCGGCCTGGCTGGCGCTGCCGGGCGTGCGACGCAGGTGCAGGCCGAGCAGGGCGCGGTGCAGGGCCCGGCGCTGCTGACCCCCATCCAGCGCGCCTTCTTCGAGCAGGCGGTGCCTGCACGGGCGCACTGGAACCAGTCGCTGCTGCTGACGCCACGCCAGGCTCTGGATGGCACTCGCCTGCAGCAGGCGCTGGTGCGTCTGGTCGAGCAACATGACGCCCTGCGCCTGCGCTTCCAGTTGCGCGATGGCCACTGGCAAGCCGAGCACGGTGCGCTGCCCGCCGGGCTGCTGCGCGAAGAGACGGCCGCCGACGCCCAGGCGCTGGCGACGCTCTGCGACGCCACCCAGCGCAGCATCGACCTGGCCGACGGGCCGCTGCTGCGCGCGGTGCTGGTGCACATGGCCGATGGCAGCCAGCGCGTGCTGCTGGTGATCCACCACCTGGTGGTCGACGGCGTGTCCTGGCGCGTACTGCTCGAAGACTTGCAGCACGCCTGCACACAACAGGCGCTGCCCGCCAAGACCAGTGCCTGGCAGGCCTGGGCCGCGCGGCTGCCTGCGCTGGCCGCGCAGCAGGCCGGCGAGCTGGACTACTGGCGCGCCCAGCGAGTCGAGCATGACCTGCCGTGCGACATGCCCCAGGGCGCCGCGCTCAACCGCCATGGCCGCACCCTGGAAACGCGCCTGGACGCCGAGCTGACCCGTCAGTTGCTGCACGTTGCCCCGGCCGCCTATCGCACACAGATCAACGACCTGCTGCTGACCGCGCTGGCTCGGGTGGTCGCGCGCTGGAGCGCGCAGCAAGCGGTGCTGGTGCAGCTGGAAGGGCACGGTCGCGAAGAGGTGTTCGAGGATGTCGACCTGTCGCGCACCGTGGGCTGGTTCACCACGCTGTTCCCCGTGCGCCTGAGCGTCAGTGACGAGGTGGGCGCCTCGATCAAGGCGGTCAAGGAGCAGTTGCGTGCGGTGCCGGGCAAGGGGCTGGGCTACGGCCTGCTGCGCTACCTGGGCGATGAGGCCCAGCGCCAGGCGCTCGGCCAGGCCACGCCTGCGCGCATCACCTTCAACTACCTGGGGCAGTTCGACCAGCAGTTCGATGCCCAGGCCCTCTGGGCGCCCGCCACCGAGCGCAGCGGCCAGGCCCAGGACCCCGAGGCCCCCTTGGCCAACTGGCTGACCCTGGAAAGCCAGGTCTATGCCGGCGAGCTGTCGCTGCGCTGGGGCTACAGCGGCCAGATGTACCATGACGCCACCGTCGAAGGCCTGGCCCAGGCCTACAGCGACGAGCTGGCGCAACTGATCGCCCACTGCCTGCAAACCCCGGCCGGCCAGGCGACGCCGTCCGACTTCCCGCTCGCACGCATCGACCAGGCGCAGCTCGATGCGCTGCCGGTCGCTGCCAGCGCTATCGAAGCGCTCTATCCGCTGTCGCCGATGCAGCAGGGCATGTTCTTCCACGCCCAGTACGAGCCCGAGGCCGGTGCCTACATCAACCAGTTGCGCCTGGATATCCAGGGGCTGGAGCCCGCGCGCTTGCGTCAGGCCTGGAGCGAGGCGATGGCGCGCCACGAGATCCTGCGCGCCAGCGTGCATTGGGAAGGCTTGAGCGAGGCGCAGCTGTTGGTGCAGCGCCATCTCGACCTGCCGTTGCAGGTGCTGGAGGGCGTGCATGACCTCGATGCCCTGGCCGCCGCCGAACGCCGTCGCGGCTTCGATCTGCGCCAGGCACCGCTGTTCCGCCTGCAGCTGGTGGCGCAGCAGGGCGGTGGCTGGCACCTGATCTACACCAGCCATCACATCCTCATGGATGGCTGGAGCAATGCCAGCCTGCTGGCCCAGGTGATCCAGACCTACGCCGGGCAACCGGTGGCCGCCGCCAGCGGGCGTTTCAGCGACTACCTGGGCTGGTTGCAGCGCCAGCCCTTGGACGCCAGCGAGCGCTTCTGGAAGGCCGCACTGGCGCCGTTGCAGGGGCCGACCTTACTGGCCTCGGCGTTGCGTCGGGCGCAAGGGCAGGGCAGTGGCGAGCACTTGCATGTATTCGACGGCGCCTTCGCCGAGCGCCTGGGGCACTTCGCCCGCCAGCGCAAAGTCACCCTCAACACCCTGTTCCAGGCGGCCTGGGGCCTGGTATTGCAACGTCACACCGGCCAGGCCTGCGTGGCGTTCGGCGCAACCGTCAGTGGGCGTTCGGCGCCATTGCCGGGGATCGAGGAGCAACTGGGGTTGTTCATCAACACCTTGCCGGTCCTGTGCAGCGCAGCACCTGGCCAGTCGGTCGGCGAGGCGCTGGAAACGCTGCAGGCGTTCAACCTCGACCTGCGCGAGTTCGAGCACGTGCCGCTGTACAAGGTCCAGGGCTGGGCAGGTCAACAGGGCGGTGTGCTGTTCGACACCTTGATGGTGTTCGAGAACTTCCCGGTGGCCGAGGCCCTGCGTGATGGCGCGCCGGCCGGGTTGCAGGTGGGCGCGTTGCGCAATCACGAGCGCACCCATTACCCACTGACCCTCGGCATCGAGCTGGGCGCGCGATTGAGCGTGGAGTTCGCCTACGACCTGGCACACTTCGATGCTGCGCGGGTCGAGCAGTTGTGCGCCGCTTTCTGCCAGGCGCTCGAGCAGATGATCGAGCAGCCATCGGCCGCGCTGGGTAGCCTGCGCTTGCTGGATGACACCACGCAGCAGGCGGTGTTGGCGCACAGCCAGGGCGAAGCGATCGACCTGTCGGCCACGCCGCTGGTACACCAGCGCATCGCCGCCCAGGCCGCGCGCAGCCCCGACGCTCTGGCCGTATTGTGCGAGGGCCGCTCGCTCAGCCATGGCCAACTCAATCGCCAGGCCAACCGCCTGGCGCATCTGCTCATCGCCCAGGGCATGGGCCCAGGCAAACGTATCGGCCTGGCCCTGCGCCGCAGCCCGCAAATGATCGTCAGCCTGCTGGCTGTGCTCAAGAGTGGCGCAGCCTACGTGCCGCTCGACCCGGCCTACCCGGATGAGCGCCTGCGCTACATGATCGAAGACAGCCAGCTCGACTTGCTGCTGTGCGACGACGGCCTGTTGCAGGGCCTGAGCCTGCCACCCGAGGTGCCGCGCCTGGTGACCGGCGAGCTGGCGCTGGACGTGCAGCCCGAGCATGACCCGCTCGTGCAGCCTCACGCCCAGGACCTGGCGTACGTGATCTACACCTCCGGTTCCACCGGCCGGCCCAAGGGCGTCGCCATCAGCCATGCCGCCCTGCGCGAGTTCTGCCAGAGCGGCGCGCAGTATTCGCACCTGGGCGCCAACGACCGCGTGCTGCAGTTCGCCACCTTCAGCTTCGACGGCTTCGTCGAGCAGTGCTATCCACCGCTGGCCCTGGGGGCGGCGCTGGTGATGCGGGGCGAGGCGTTGTGGGATGTGCAGCAGTTGGCCGAGCACATCGTGCAGCACAAGGTCACCTTGGCCGACCTGCCAGCGGCCTACTGGTACCTGCTGGCCAAAGAGTGCGCCGCGCAGCCGGGCCGCGGCCTGGGCGCATTGCGCCAGGTGCACGTCGGCGGCGAGGCGATGTCGGTGGAAGGGCTGCGCCTCTGGCACGCCGCGGGCCTGGGCGAGGTCGCGCTGATCAACACCTATGGCCCGACCGAGGCCACCGTGGTCTCGAGCGTGCATGCCTGCCGCCTGGGCGATGCCAGCGACAGCCACGGCGTGCCGATTGGCCGGGCCATTGCTGGCCGTGCGCTCTATGTGCTCGACGGCGCTGGCGAGCTGCTGCCCGCCGGCGCGGTCGGTGAGCTGTGCATCGCCGCACCGGCCTGCCTGGCCCAGCAGTATTACCAGCGTCCGGGCCTGACGGCCGAACGCTTCCTGCCCGACCCGTTCGCCCGCGAGCCGGGCGCACGGCTCTATCGCAGTGGCGACCTGGCCTGCTACAACGCCGAAGGGGCACTGGAGTATGTCGGGCGAATCGATCACCAGGTGAAGATTCGCGGCATGCGCATCGAAATGGGCGAGATCGAAGCCTGCCTGCAGGCCCAGCCGGGGGTGCGCGCTGCTGCGCTGATCGCCCAGGCGACCGGCCAGGGGGCGCAGTTGGTGGCCTTCGTCGTGCCGGTTGCCAGCGAGGCAGTGCAGGGCGATGCGCGCACGGCCTTCGTCGCCGCGCTGCGCGACGCGTTGCGCCAGTCGCTGCCGGAGTTCATGGTGCCGGCCCATCTCGTGGTGTTGGAGCAATTGCCGCTGAACAACAACGGCAAGCTCGACCGCGCAGCCTTGCCACTGCCCGAGCCAGACGCGAGCAGCGCTGCCTACATCGCTCCGCGCAATGCCTTGCAGGCGGCGCTGGCGGACATCTGGGCCCAGGTGCTGGACGTGCCGCAGATCGGCCTGGCCGACCATTTCTTCGAGCGTGGCGGGCATTCGCTGCTGGCCATGCAGGTGGTCGTGCGCATCCGCCAGCAGTTGCAGCGCGAGGTGCCGGTGCGGGTGCTGTTCCAGGCGCCGGTGCTTGAGGCGTTCGCCGAGGCCTGCCAGGCCCAGGCCGCTGAGGCAGGGCCTGCGTTGGTCAGTGTTGGCCATGACCGGCCGCTGGCGTTGTCGTACGCCCAGGAGCGCCAGTGGTTCCTGTGGCAACTGGAGCCGCACAGTGCGTCCTATCACATTCCGGCGGCGCTGCGCCTGCGCGGCGTGCTCGATCGCGACGCCCTGGCGCACAGCGTGCAGGACCTGGTGGATCGCCATGCCTCGCTGCGCACCGCGTTCGTCGAAGAGGACGGCGAGGTCCGTCAGGTCATCGCCCCGGCGCTGACCTTCGCGATCGACTACCAGGCCATGGAGGCGCAGGCCGACGAGGCGGCCATCCGCCGCGAAGTGCAACGCGAGATTCGTCGTCCGTTCGACCTGTTCCAGGCGCCGTTGCTGCGGGTTCGCGTGCTGGTGCTGGGCGAACAGGACCATGTGTTGGTGATGACCCAGCACCACATCGTCTCCGACGGCTGGTCGATGCAACTCTTGGTCGAGCAGTGGCAGGCGCGCTACCTCGCCCATTGCCGTGGCGAGGCCGCGGCGCTCGAACCGCTGGCCTTGCAGTACGCCGACTTCGCCCAGTGGCAACGCCAATGGCTGGAGGCGGGCGAGGGCGCCCGGCAACTGGCC
The DNA here is from genome assembly GCF_034961125.1 of Pseudomonas machongensis. NCBI lineage: Bacteria > Pseudomonadati > Pseudomonadota > Gammaproteobacteria > Pseudomonadales > Pseudomonadaceae > Pseudomonas > Pseudomonas machongensis. The sequence continues at coordinate 138,950 of NZ_JAYFUI010000187.1, forward strand.
TACTGGCGCGAGCAACTGGGCGACGAGCAGCCCGTGCTGGAGCTGCCGTTCGACCGCCCGCGGCCTGCCGAGCAGAGCCAGCGCGGCGCACGGCTCGACCTCAGCCTGGCCGAGCCGCTGGTGGCCGCGCTGCGCGAGCAGGCCAGCGCCCAGGGCGTGACCCTGTTCGTCTACCTGTTGGCCTCGTTCCAGGCCTTGCTGCACCGCTACAGCGGCCAGTCCGATATCCGCGTCGGCGTACCGGTGGCCAACCGCACCCGGGCCGAGACCGAGTCGATGGTCGGCTTCTTCGTCAATACCCAGGTGCTGCGCGCCCAGGTCGACGGCGCGGCCGGTTTCGATCAACTGCTGCAACAGGTACGCCAGGCCGTGCTCGGCGCCCAGGCCCACCAGGACCTGCCGTTCGAGCAACTGGTCGACGCCCTGCAGCCCCAGCGCAGCCTGAGCTACAGCCCGCTGTTCCAGGTCATGCACAACCATCAGGTGACGCCTGCCACCGCGACCTCCCTGCAAGGCCTGACGCTCGAGCCGCTCAGTTGGGACAGCGGCACCGCGCAGTTCGACCTGAGCCTGGACACCACCGAGGTCGAGGCACGCATCGAAGTGTCGCTGACCTATGCCACCGACCTGTTCGACCACGCCACCATCGAGCGTCTGGCCGACCATTGGCAGCACCTGCTGCAGGCCGTGGTGCACGACCCGCAGTGCCCGGTGGCGCGGCTGCCGCTGCTGGCCGCCGATGAACAGCAGCGCATGCTTGAGGCGTGGAACTCGGCAGCGCTGCCGCCGGTGACCCACGCCAGCCTGCACGGCCTGGTCCAGGCCCGCGCCGCGCAGGCCCCCGAGGCCCTGGCGCTGATCTGCGGCGAGCGCGAGCTGAGCTACCGCGAGCTCGACACGCAGGCCAACCGCCTGGCCCATCGCCTGCGCGCCCTGGGTGTCGGTCCGGAAGTGCGGGTGGGCGTGGCACTGCCGCGCAGCGCCGAACTGGTGGTGGCCCTGCTGGCGGTGCTCAAGGCCGGTGGCGCCTATGTGCCGCTGGACCTGGCCTACCCGCGCGAGCGCCTGGCGCACATGCTCGGCGACAGCCAGGCACACCTGCTGCTGACCCAGGCCGATCAGGCCGCGCAACTGGCGTCGGTGATCAGCGAAGGCCAGTCGCTGCTGTTGCTCGATGACGATCCGCAGTTGGCGCTGCAACCGACCCATGCGCCGGTCCAGCATGACGATGCCGAGCACCTCGCGTACGTGATCTACACCTCCGGCTCCACTGGCCTGCCCAAGGGCGTGGCGATCACCCATGGCAATGCCGTGGCGCTGGTGCGCTGGGCCCAGGGGCTGTACAGCCAGGACGACCTGCAAGGCGTGCTGGCGAGCACCTCGATCTGCTTCGACCTGTCGGTCTGGGAGCTGTTCGTGACCCTGGCCGGCGGCGGTCATTTCATCCTCGCGGACAACGCCCTGGCGCTGCCGGAGCTGCCCGCGCGCGAACGCGTGACCCTTATCAACACCGTGCCGTCGGCGATTGCCGCGCTGCTGCAGGCCGGGGCGATTCCGCCCAGTGTGCGCACCATCAACCTGGCGGGCGAACCGCTGAAGCAGTCGCTGGTCGATGCGCTGTATGCGCTGCCGGGCATCGAGCGCGTGCACGACCTCTACGGGCCGTCCGAAGACACCACCTATTCGACCTGCGTGCTGCGCCAGGCCAACGGCCGGGCCAGCATTGGCCGGCCGCTGCCGGGCACCGCCGCCTATGTGCTGGATGGCCACCTGCAGCCGCAGCCGGTGGGTGTGGCGGGCGAGCTGTACCTGGCCGGTGAGGGCCTGGCGCGCGGTTACCTGCGCCGGCCAGGGCTGAGTGCCGAGCGCTTCGTCGCCGACCCGTTCACCGGTGAAGGCGGGCGCATGTACCGCACCGGCGACCTGGTGCGGTACCGCGAAGACGCGTCGATCGAATACCTGGGGCGTATCGACCATCAGGTCAAGGTGCGTGGTTTCCGTATCGAGCTGGGTGAGATCGAGGCACGCCTGCTGGCGCACCCCGAGGTGCGTGAAGTGGCGGTGGTCGCCCGTCAGGGCGAACTGGGTACGCAACTGGTCGGTTATGTCGCTGCTGCGGCATTGCTCGATGATGCCGAGCCGCTCAAGGCCTGGCTCAAGCAGACCCTGCCGGACTACATGGTGCCGACCCACTGGCTGTTCCTCGAACGTCTGCCACTGACCCCCAACGGCAAGCTCGACCGCAAGGCGCTGCCCGCGCCGCAGGCCACTGCCCCGGCGCGCCAGGTGGCACCGCGCAGCGTGTTGGAAAAACGCCTGGTGGCGATCTGGGAGGAAGTCTTGAAGGTTTCGCCGATTGGCGTGACCGACAACTTCTTCGAGCTGGGCGGCGATTCGATCATTTCGATCCAGGTGGTCAGCCGGGCGCGTCAGGTGGGCATCCGCTTCACGCCCAAGGCGCTGTTCCAGCACCAGACCGTCCAAGGGCTGGCGACCGTTGCCCAGGAAGGCGAGGGTGCGCAACTGATCGAGCAGGGCCCTTTGACTGGCGAGATGCCGCTGCTGCCGATCCAGCAGGCGTTCTTCGACACCGACATCCCCGAGCGTCACCACTGGAACCAGTCGGTGTTGCTCAAGCCGGCCCAGCCGCTGCATGCGGGTTACCTGGAGCAAGCGTTGCAGGCACTGGTTGCACACCACGATGCGCTGCGCCTGAGCTTCACCGAAAGCGAGGCTGGCTGGCAGGCGCATTACCGCCCGCTCGGCGAGCAGCCAATCGAGCTGCTCTGGCAGCGCACCCTGAACACTGCCGACGAACTGGAAGCCCTGGCCGAATCGGCCCAGCGCAGCCTGTCGCTGGGCGATGGCCCACTGCTGCGCGCCGTGCTGGCCGATCTGCCGGACGGCAGCCAGCGCCTGTTGCTGGTGATCCATCACCTGGCGGTGGATGGCGTGTCGTGGCGCATCCTGTTCGAAGACCTGCAACTGGCCTTCGAACAACTGAGCGGCGGCAAGCCCCTGGCTCTGCCCGGCAAGACCAGCTCGCAGCGAGACTGGGCCGAGCAATTGCGGCGTTACGCCACCGAGCACAGCGCTGAGCTGGGCTACTGGCAGCAACGCCTGCAGGGTGCCGCCGAGTTGCCGTGCGCCGCACCAACGGCGGTGCTGGACAACGCCCATGCGGCGATGGTCCATACGCGCCTGGACAAAACCACGACCCAGCGCCTGTTGCAGGAAGCGCCCGCCGCCTATCGCACCCAGGTCAACGATCTGCTGCTGACCGCCCTGGCCCGCACCCTGTGCCGCTGGAGCGGGCAGGGCAGCGTGCTGGTGGAGCTCGAAGGCCATGGCCGTGAAGAACTGGCCGAGCACCTCGACCTGACCCGTACCGTGGGCTGGTTCACCAGCGTCTTCCCGGTGTGCCTGACCCCGGCCGAAGCGCTGGGCGACTCGCTCAAGCAGATCAAGGAGCAGTTGCGCGGCGTACCCAACAAGGGGCTGGGCTTCGGCGCCCTGCGCCGCTTCGCCGATGCCGCGACCCGTGAAGCGCTGCAGGCCTTGCCGGTGGCACGGGTGACCTTCAACTACCTGGGCCAGTTCGATGGCAGCTTCCAGGCCGAAGACGGCGCGCTGTTCAGCCCGAGCGGCGAGGCCAGTGGCGCCGAGCAGAGCGCCCAGGCGCCGCTGGCCAACTGGCTGGGCATCAACGGCCAGGTGTACGACGGCGAACTGGACCTGAGCTGGACCTACAGCACGCAGATGTTCGACCACGCCACCCTGCAAGCCTTGGCCCGCGATTTCGCCGAGCAGTTGCAGGCCCTGGTCGAGCATTGCTGCCAGCCCGGACAAGCAGGTGTGACACCTTCGGACTTCCCGCTCTACCCGCTGGCCCAGGCGCAACTGGATGCGCTGCCGGTCGCCGCGCGGCAGATAGAAGACATCGTGCCGTTGTCGCCGATGCAGCAGGGCATGCTGTTCCACAGCCTGTACCAGCAGGACGCCAGCGACTACGTGAACCAGATGCGGGTAGACATCGACGGCCTGGACCCGGCGCGTTTCCGCGAGGCCTGGCAGCAGGCGCTGGACGCCCACGACAGCCTGCGCAGCGTGTTCCTCTGGCAGGGCGATGTCGAGCGTCCGCTGCAACTGGTGCACAAGCAGGTCGAGGTGCCGTTCCGCGTGCTCGACCTGCGCGGTGAACAGGACCTGCCCGCCGCCCTCGACCGCCTGGCGGCCGAGGAACAGGCCCAGGGCTTCGACCTGGCCCGCGCGCCGCTGCTGCGCCTGGTGCTGGTGCGTACGGCTGATGAGCGTCATCACCTGATCTACACCCATCACCACATCCTGCTCGACGGCTGGAGCAATTCGCAGCTGCTGGGTGAGGTGCTGCAGCGCTACGCCGCGCGCCGCGAGATCGGCCATGTCGGCCGTTACCGCGACTACCTGGCCTGGCTGCAGGCCCAGGATGCCGGGCTGAGCGAGCGTTTCTGGACCGAGCAACTGAGTGTGCTCGAGGCCCCGACCCGACTGGCCCAGGCCTTCGTGCGCCGCGAAGCCGTGGCGCAAGCGCCGTTTGGCGACCACTACCAGCAGTTCGATGCCGCGTTCACCCAGCGCCTGGGCGAGTTGGCGCGCCGTCACAAGGTGACCGTCAACACCCTGCTGCAGGGCGCCTGGCTGATCCTGCTGCAGCGCTACACCGGCCAGCAGGCGCTGTGCTTCGGCGCCACGGTTTCGGGGCGTCCGGCGGAGATCGTCGGTATCGAGCGCCAGGTCGGGCTGTTCATCAACACCCTGCCGGTGGTGGCGCAGGTGCGTGCCGAGCAGGCGCTGGGCGAATGGCTTGCCGAGCTGCAGCAGCACAACCTGGCCCTGCGCGAGCACGAGCACACCGCGCTGTACGATATCCAGCGCTGGGCTGGGCAGGGCGGCGAGGCGCTGTTCGACACCCTGGTGGTGTTCGAGAACTACCCGGTGGCCGAGGCCCTGCGCCAGGCCGAGGTGCCCGCCCTGGGCTTCGGCGCCATCGACAGCCACGAGCGCACCAACTACCCGCTGACCCTGGCCATCGCCCTGGAGCAGACCCTGCAGGTGCACTACAGCTACCTGCGCGAAGCGTTCGACGATGCGCGCATCGTGCAGGTCGCCGGGCACCTGCGCCAGGTCCTCGAGCAACTGCTCGAGGCGGCTCCAGGCCAGGCCATCGGTGCGCTGGAGCTGATCACCGGGCAGGAGCGTGCGCAACTGGTGGAGCAGTGGAATCACGTCGATGCACGCTTCGATTCGCCTCGTGCAGTGCACCAGCTGTTCGAGGCCCAGGCGCAGCGCACGCCGGAGGCGGTGGCGGTGTTGTTCGGCGAGCAGCAAATGAGTTATGCCGAACTCGACCAGCAGGCCAACCGCCTGGCCCATGGCTTGATCGAGGCAGGGCTGGGCGCCGAGGCGCTGGTGGGGGTGGCGCTGGAGCGTGGCCCGCAGATGCTGGTTGCGTTGCTGGCGGTGCTCAAGGCCGGCGCGGCCTATGTGCCGCTCGACCCGGAGTACCCCGAAGAGCGCCTGGCCTACCTCATGCAGGACTCGCGCATGGCGCTGTTGCTCACCCATTCGCAGTTGCTGGCGCGCCTGCCTGCCGCGCAAACCGTGGCGACCTTGTGCATCGACCAGCTGGCCAGCGCCTCGCTGCCGAGCAGCGCGCCGCAGCGCCCGGTGCACGCCGAGGGCCTGGCGTACGTGATCTACACCTCCGGTTCCACCGGTCAGCCCAAGGGCGTCGCCGTGGCCCATGGCCCCCTGGCCATGCACTGCCTGGCGATCGGTGAACGCTACGCCATGAATGCACGCGACTGCGAGCTGCACTTCATGTCGTTCGCCTTCGACGGTGCCCATGAACGCTGGCTGACCTGCCTGTTGCACGGCGGCCGCCTGCTGATTCGCGACCCGCAGCTGTGGACCGCCGAGCAGGCCTGTGCGGCCATGCACCGGCATGGCGTCACCGTCGCCGCATTCCCGCCGGTATACCTGCAGCAGTTGGCCGAACACGTGCGCGAGCACGGCAACCCGCCGCCGGTACGCATCTACTGCTTCGGTGGCGACGCGGTGCCGGAAGCGTCGTTCGAACTGGTCAAGGCGGTGCTTGCGCCCGAGCACATCATCAATGGCTATGGCCCGACCGAAACCGTGGTCACCCCGCTGATCTGGAAAGCCGATCGCGCCGAACGTTGCCAGGCGGCCTATGCGCCGATCGGCAGCCGCATCGGCAACCGCAGTGCCTATGTGCTCGACGACTCGGCGGCGTTGCTGCCCCAGGGCGTCGCGGGCGAGCTGTACCTCGGCGGCACGGGGGTGGCGCGCGGCTACCTGCACCGCGCCGCCCTCACCGCCGAGCGCTTCGTGCCGGACCCATACGGTGTGCCGGGCGCGCGCCTGTACCGCAGTGGCGACCTGGTGCGCCAGCGCGCCGATGGTGTGGTCGACTACCTGGGACGGGTCGATCACCAGGTCAAGATCCGCGGCTTCCGCATCGAACTGGGTGAGATCGAAGCGCGCCTGCAGGCCCAGGACGGCGTGCGTGAGGCGGTGGTGCTGGCCCGCCCTGGCGTCGGTGGCCCGCAACTGGTGGGCTACGTGCTGGCCAGCGCGCAAGGCCTGGCGCTCGGCGAGGCTAAATTGCGCGAGCAGCTCAACGTTCGTCTTAAGGAGACACTGCCGGGTTACATGGTCCCCACCTATCTGGTCTTCCTCGACGCACTGCCCCTGACACCCAACGGCAAGCTGGACCGCAAGGCCCTGCCGGCCCCGGATGCCAGCGTGATGCAACGCGACTACCGCGCGCCGCAAGGCGAGCTGGAAAGCGCCATCGCCGATATCTGGGCTGCGGTGCTGAAGGTCGACCGCTTGGGGCGTGACGACAACTTCTTCGAACTGGGCGGGCATTCGCTGCTGGCGACACAAGCCACGGCAGCCGCACAGGCGCAACTACAGGTACAGGTGCCACTGGAGCTGATCTTCCAGGCCGACGACCTGCAGGGCTATGCGCAAGCGCTGGAAGGGTTGCGGACCACCGATCTCGAGCAGGATCTGAGCGATATGCATGACTTCCTCACCGAGTTGGAGACGAACTGAGATGGCTGTAATGGATAACATCGCGCTGGTTCAGCGATTCATCAGGTTGCCGCTGTCACAGCGCAGGGCCTTCCTGGAAAAGCTGGCCGGCAAGGGCCTGACCCTGGGGCAGTTGCCGATTCCGGCGGCCCGTGAAGGCCTCGATGTTATCCCGCTGTCCTACGCCCAGCAGCGCCAGTGGTTCCTCTGGCAACTGGAGCCGCACAGCAGTGCCTACCACATCCCCAGTGCCCTGCGCCTGAAGGGCACGCTGGATGTGCCGGCCCTGGCCCGCAGCTTCCAGTGGCTGCTCGGGCGGCACGAGTCGTTGCGCACGCGCTTCGTCGAGACGGCCGAGGGCGTGCGCCAGGTGATCGAGGCGCCGGCATCGGCCTTCGAGCTGCCGCTGCAGCACCTGCCCGCTGATGCCGGCGCCGATACCGAGCAGGCCGTGCGCGACTTCGTCGAGGCCCGTACCCAGGCGCTGTTCGACCTGCAGCAGGGCCCGCTGCTGCGGGTCGACCTGCTGCGCCTGGCCGATGACGACCATGTGCTGGTGATGACCCAGCACCATATCGTCTCCGACGGCTGGTCGATGCAGGTGCTGGTCGAGGAACTGGTGCACGCCTATGCGGCCTTCAGCGGCGGTGGCGAACCTACGTTGGCGGCGGCATCGATCCAGTACGCCGACTACGCGATCTGGCAGCAGGCCTGGATGGAGGCGGGGGAGAGCGAACGCCAGCTGGGCTATTGGGCTGCGCGTCTGGGCGGCGAGCAACCGGTGCTGGAGTTGCCGCTCGATCACCCGCGCCCGCAGCAGCCCAGCCATCGCGGCGAACGCCTGGCGGTAACGCTGCCGGGCGAGTTGCAGCGAGGTCTGCGCAGCCTGGCCCAGTCGCAGGGGATGACGCCGTTCATGCTCCTGCTGGCCAGCTTCCAGGTGCTGTTGCACCGCTACAGCGGCCAGCGCGAGATCCGCGTCGGCGTGCCGGTGGCCAACCGTCAGCACCCCGATACCAAGGCGCTGATCGGCTTCTTCATCAACACCCAGGTGCTGGATGTCAGCATCGACCCGCAGAATACCTTCCGTGAACTGCTGCATCAGGTGCGTACGGCAGTGCTCGGCGCCCAGGCCCACCAGGCGCTGCCGTTCGAGCAACTGGTCGAGGCCCTGGCGCCGGAGCGCAATGCTGGGGTCAATCCGCTGTTCCAGGTCATGCACAACCACCTCGGTGGCGATGGCGCCTCGGCGCTGAACCTGCCGGGCTTGCACATCGAGGGGCTGGACGTGCGCACGGTCACCGCGCAGTTCGACCTGACCCTGGACACCGCCGAGGCTGGCGAGCAGCTGTCGGCAGCCTTCACCTACGCCACCGACCTGTTCGAGCGGGCCACCGTCGAGCGCATGGCGCGGCACTGGCTGCAACTGCTCGGGCAGATGGTCGCAGCGCCGGATACGCCCCTGGTGCAGGTGCCGTTGCTCACTGCGCAGGAGCGCGCGGACATCATCGCCGAGTGGAATCCGCGGCCGGCTGAGTATCCGGTGCAGCGTTGCATTCACCAGCGCATCGAGGAGCAGGCGCGCCTGCGTCCCGAGGCCATCGCGGTCACGCTGGATGATCGCCAGCTCAGCTACGGCCAGCTCGAAGCCCAGGCCAACCACCTAGCCCATCGCCTGCTGGCGCAGGGTGTCGGCCCTGAGGTACGGGTCGGCCTGGTGGCCGAGCGCAGCCTGGAGATGATCGTGGCCATTCTCGCCACGCTCAAGGCCGGTGCAGCCTATGTGCCCATGGACCCCAGCGCGCCGGCCCAGCGCCTGGCCTACATGATGGCCGACAGCGGCATCGCCCTGCTGCTGGTGCAGCCGCACCTGGCGGCACGTGTGCAGGGTGCGCAGGACGTGCGCCAGCTGATGCTGGAGCCGCTGTCGCCGCAGCCGCTTGCCGACCCCGGCGCGCCGCAGCTGGCCTGCGACCCGCGCCAGCTTGCCTATGTCATCTACACCTCCGGTTCCACCGGCCAGCCCAAGGGCGTGCTGCTGCCCCACGACAACGTCATGCGCCTGTTCGCCGCCACCGAGCGCTGGTTCCACTTCGGTGCCGACGATGTCTGGACCCTGTTCCACTCCTATGCCTTCGACTTCTCGGTGTGGGAGATCTTCGGCGCCCTGATGCATGGTGGGCGACTGGTGATCGTGCCGCACGAGACCAGCCGCAGCACCGAGGATTTCCATGCGCTGCTGCACCGCGAAGGCGTCACGGTACTGAACCAGACCCCTTCGGCGTTCAAGCAACTGATGCAGGTGGCCTGCACCCGTGACGCCGCCGAGCTCGGCGCCCTGCGCCAGGTGATCTTTGGCGGCGAGGCCCTGGAAGTGCAGGCGCTGCGCCCGTGGTACGGGCATTTCGCTGCGCAGGGGCCGCGCCTGGTGAACATGTACGGCATCACCGAAACCACCGTGCATGTCACCTACCGTCCGCTGAGCCCGCGTGATCTCGAAGGGGCAGCCAGCAGCCCGATCGGCGAGCCGATCGACGACCTGTCCTGGTACCTGCTCGACGGCCAGCTGGAGCCGGTCGCGCCGGGATGCATCGGCGAACTGTATGTCGGCGGAGCCGGGCTTGCGCGCGGCTATCATCGCCGCAGCGACCTCAGCGCCCAGCGCTTCGTGCCCGACCTGTTCGGCAATGGCGGGCGCCTGTACCGCACCGGTGACCTGGCGCGCTATCGCAACGACGGGGTGATCGAGTACGTCGGACGTATCGACCAGCAGGTGAAGATCCGTGGTTTCCGCATCGAGCTGGGCGAGATCGAGGCCCGCTTGCTGCAACTGCCGGGTGTGCGCGAGGCGGTGGTGCTCGTTCGCGACGGCAGTGCCGGTACGCAGTTGGTGGCCTATGTGGTGGCGCAGCAGGGCAGCGGCGAGGCGTCGGCGCTTGTCGAGCGCCTGCGCAGCGGCCTCAAGGCCGACCTGCCGGAATACATGCTGCCAGCGCATATCCTGTGCCTGGACAGCCTGCCGCTGACCCTCAACGGCAAGCTCGACCGCGCGGCGCTGCCGGCCCCGACCCTGCGCCAGGAGGATTACCAGGCGCCGCGCACGGCGCTGGAGCAGCAAGTCGCGCAAATCTGGCAGCAGGTGCTGGAGGTCGAGCGGGTCGGTCTGCAGGACGATTTCTTTGCCCTGGGCGGGCATTCGCTGCTGGCCACCCAGGTGGTGTCGCGCCTGCGTCACGGCCTAGGCCTGCAAGTGGCGCTGCGCACTCTGTTCGAACAGACCACCCTGCAGGCGTTCGTCGCAAGCCTCACGCCAACTGCAGACGCCGCACAGCCTGCGCTGCTGCCAGTACCGCGTGGCGAGCTGGCGCCGCTGTCCTACGCCCAGGAACGCCAGTGGTTCCTCTGGCAACTCGACCCGAGCAGCAGCGCCTACAACATCCCCAGCGCCTTGCGCCTGCGCGGCGCGCTGAATGTGCCGGCGTTGCAGCGCAGCTTCGACAGCCTGCTGGCGCGTCACGAGTCGCTGCGTACCACGTTCGTCCAGACGCCCGAGGGTGCTCAGCAGCGCATCCACGCCGCCGCACCGCTGGCGCTACCGATCGAAACGGTCGCCGAGGCCGAATTGGCCGCACGGGTGCAGGCCGAGGTGGCGCAGGTGTTCGATCTGGAGCAGGGGCCGCTGTTGCGTGTGCGCCTGCTGCGTGTGGCGCAGGACGACCATGTGCTGGTCGTCACCCAGCATCACAGCGTCTCCGATGGTTGGTCGATGCAGGTGCTGGTCGAGGAACTGGTGCAATGCTACGCCGCCTTCAGCCAGGGCGAAGCGCCGACGCTGCCGGTATTGCCGCTGCAGTACGCCGACTATGCGATCTGGCAGCGGCAGTGGATGGAGGCCGGCGAGCGCGAGCGTCAGCTCGGCTACTGGACCGAACGCCTTGCCGGCGAGCAGTTCCTGCAACTGCCTACCGATCATCCACGCCCGGCCGAACAGTCGTTCCGTGGCGCGCAGCTTGCGCTGGCGCTGCCGGACAACCTGGCCCTGGGCCTGCAACAACGGGCGCGTGAACTGCGGGTGACGCCGTTCATGCTGCTGCTGGCCACCTTCCAGGTGCTGCTGCACCGCTACAGCGGCCAGGGTGATATCCGCGTCGGCGTGCCGGTGGCCAACCGCAACCGCCTGGAGACCGAGCGTCTGATCGGCTTCTTCGTCAACACCCAGGTCCTGCGCGCCGAGGTCGAGCCGGGCATGGCCTTCACCCGCCTGCTCGAGCAGGTACGCCACAGCGCCCTGGAAGCCCAGGTCCATCAGGACCTGCCGTTCGAGCAACTGGTCGAGGCCCTGCACCCTGAGCGCAGCCTGAGCCACAGCCCGCTGTTCCAGGTGATGTTCAACCACCAGGGCGAGCGCGCCGCCGAGGCGTCCATGGCGCAGGTGCCGGGCCTGCAGGTCGAGGCGCTGGCGTGGGACAGCCACACCGCGCAGTTCGACCTGACCCTCAATACCTTCGAATCGGGTACGGCGTGGTCGGCGATCTGGACCTACGCCACCGACCTGTTCCTGCCAGAGACCATCGAGCGCTTGTCGCAGCACTGGCTGAACCTGTTGCAGGCGATCGTCGCAGCGCCGGAGCAGCGCGTCGGCGAGCTGGTGATGCTCGAGGGCCGCGAGCGCGAGCGCATCGAACGCCAGTGGAATGCCAACGGCCTGGACTTCGACCGCAGCCAGTGCATCCATCGCCTGATCGAAGCCCAGGTATGCCGCACGCCACAGGCGTTGGCGGCGATCTGGGGTGATGAGCAGCTGGACTATGCCACCCTCAACGCCCACGCCAACCGCCTGGCCCGCCACTTGGTGAGCCTGGGTGTCGGCCCCGAAGTGCGGGTCGGCGTGGCCTTGCCGCGCAGCATGTCGATGCTGGTGGCGCTGTTGGCGGTGCTCAAGGCCGGTGGCGCCTACGTGCCGCTGGACCCGGACTACCCAGCCGAACGCGTCAGCTACATGCTCGACGACAGCGCCGCCCGCGTGCTGATCAGCGAACGCGCGGTGCTCGATGCACTGGCGGTGGACGGCGCGTTCGCGAGCGTGCTGCTCGATGAGCTGACGTTGGACACTGATGACAGTGACCTGCCAGCCCGCGCCGTGGCCGACAACCTGGCCTATGTGATCTACACCTCCGGTTCCACTGGCCGCCCGAAAGGCGTGGCCATTGCTCATCGCAACGTCGCCGCGCTGGTGGCCTGGTCACAGCAGGTGTACAGCCAGGCGGACATCCAGGGCGTGCTGGCCAGCACCTCGATCTGCTTCGACCTGTCGGTGTGGGAGCTGTTCGTGACCCTGGCCGGTGGCGGTTTCATCGTGGGGGCGCGCAATGCCCTGGAGTTGCCGGAGCTGGCTGCGCGGGATCGGGTGCGCCTGATCAACAGCGTGCCGTCGGCGGCCAGCGCCTTGCTGCGCGCCGGGCAGATACCGGCGAGCGTGCGCATCGTCAACCTGGCGGGTGAGCCGCTGAAGCAGTCGGTGGTGGAGGCGCTCTACGCGCTGGAGCATATCCAGCACGTCTACGACCTCTACGGCCCTTCGGAAGACACCACCTATTCGACCTGGACCCGCCGCGAAGCGGGTGGGCAGGCCAACATCGGGCGCCCGCTGCACAACACCGCCAGCTACCTGCTGGACGGGGAACTGCAATCGGTGCCGGTCGGGGCGACGGCGGAACTGTACCTGGCAGGCGAGGGCATCACCCGCGGCTACCTGCTGCGTCCGGGGCTGACTGCCGAGAAGTACCTGCCGGATCCGTTCGCGGCGGATGGTTCGCGGCTGTACCGCACCGGCGACCTGGCGCGCTACCGCGAAGACGGCGTGCTGGAGTACGCCGGGCGTGTGGACCATCAGGTGAAGGTACGTGGCCTGCGTATCGAGTTGGGTGAGATCGAAGCGCGTTTGCAGGCTCATGCCGACGTGCGTGAAGTGGCAGTGATCGCGCATCAGGGTGAGCTGAGCACCCAGCTGGTGGGTTATGTCGTCGCCTCCGCGCTGCACGACAATGCCGAGCCGCTCAAGGCCTGGCTCAAGCAGACCCTGCCCGACTACATGGTGCCCACCCACTGGTTGTTCCTCGAACGTCTGCCGCTGACCCCCAACGGCAAGCTCGACCGCAAGGCGCTGCCCGCGCCGCAGGCAACTGCCCCGGCGCGTCAGGTGGCACCGCGTAGCGTGCTGGAAAAAAGTCTGGTGGCGATCTGGGAGGAAGTCCTCAAAGTTTCGCCGATTGGCGTGACCGACAACTTCTTCGAGCTGGGCGGCGATTCGATCATCTCGATCCAGGTGGTCAGCCGTGCGCGTCAGGCGGGCATCCGCTTCACGCCCAAGGCGCTGTTCCAGCACCAGACCGTCCAAGGGCTGGCGACCGTGGCCCAGGAAGGCGAGGGCGCGCAACTGATCGAGCAGGGTCCGCTAAGTGGCGAGATGCCGCTGCTGCCGATCCAGCAGGCGTTCTTCGACACCGACATCCCCGAGCGTCACCACTGGAACCAGTCGGTGCTGCTCAAGCCGGCCCAGCCGCTGCACGCGGGTTACCTGGAGCAGGCGCTGCAGGCGCTGGTCGTGCACCACGATGCGCTGCGCCTGAGCTTCACCGAAAGCGAGGCCGGCTGGCAGGCGCATTACCGTCCGCTTGGCGAGCAGCCGACCGAACTGCTGTGGCAGCGCTCCCTGAGTACCGCCGACGAACTGGAAGCCCTGGCCGAATCGGCCCAGCGCAGCTTGTCGCTGGGCGATGGCCCGCTGCTGCGCGCCGTGCTGGCCGATCTGCCGGACGGCAGCCAGCGCCTGCTGCTGGTGATCCACCACCTGGCGGTGGACGGCGTGTCGTGGCGCATCCTGTTCGAAGACCTGCAACTGGCCTTCGAGCAACTGAGCAGCGGCAAACCCCTGGCCTTGCCGGGCAAGACCAGCTCGCAGCGTGACTGGGCCGGCGAACTGCAACGCGCCGCGCAAAGCCCGCGCCTGCAGCAGTCGCTGGACTTCTGGCGCGCAACCCTCGAAGGCGCCCACGACAGCCTGCCGTGCCAGCGCCTGGACGCCGCCAATCGCAACTGCGACGGCGTGACGGTGCACAGCACGCTGGATGCCGAGCAGACCCGGCAACTGCTGCAGCAGGCGCCCGCCGCCTACCGCACCCGTATCAACGACCTGTTGCTGACGGCCCTGGCCCGTGTGATCTGCCGCTGGACTGGCCACGACCACGCCCTGGTGCAACTGGAAGGCCATGGCCGCGAAGACCTGTTCGAGCACCTCGACCTGACCCGCAGCGTCGGCTGGTTCACCAGTGTGTTCCCGGTGCGCCTGACCCCGGCGGCAGGCCTGGGCGACTCGCTCAAGCAGATCAAGGAGCAACTGCGCGCGATCCCCGATAACGGCCTGGGCTTCGGTGTGCTGCGCCACCTGGGCGACGCCTCGGTGCGCGACGCCCTGCGTGCGCTGCCGACCCCGCGCATCACCTTCAACTACCTCGGCCAGCTCGATGCCAGCTTCACCGACGAGTCGCCTGCCTGGTTGCCTGCCGGGGAGAACCGTGGCGCCGAGCATTCACCCGAGGCGCCGCTGGACAACTGGCTCAACCTCAACGGCCAGGTGTTCGACGGGCGCTTGCAGATCAGCTGGACCTTCAGCCGCGAGCGCTTCGATGTCGCCACGCTGCAGCGTCTGGCAGAGGACTACCAGCGTGAGCTGGTGGCGGTGGTCGGCCATTGCTGCACGGCCGGTGTCGCCGGCGTGACGCCGTCGGATTTCCCCCTGGCCGGGCTCGATCAGGCCCAGCTCGATGCCCTGCCAGTGGCGGCGCAGACGATCCAGGACCTCTACCCACTGTCGCCGATGCAGCAAGGCATGCTGTTCCACAGCCTCTACGAGCAGGCCAGCGGCGACTACATCAACCAGATGCGTGTCGACATCGATGGCCTCGACCCGCAGCGCTTCCATGCGGCGTGGCAGGCCACGGTGCAGGCCCACGACATCCTGCGCACCGCCTTCGTCTGGGAAGGCGATCTGGCCCAGCCGCTGCAGGTGGTTCGCCAGCAGGTCGAGGTGCCATTCAGCGTCCATGACCTGCGTGACCTGGACGCGCCAGCCCCGGCCCTGCAGGCCCTGGCCGATGCCCAGCGCCAGCAGGGCTTCGAACTGGCCAGTGCGCCGCTGTTGCGTCTGCTGCTGGTGGACCTTGGCCAAGGCCGTCACCACTTCATCTACACCTATCACCACATCCTGATGGATGGCTGGAGCCACGCGCAGGTGCTGTCCGAAGTGCTGCAGCACTACAACGGCCAGGCACAGGAGGCGCCGCGCGGACGCTACCGCGACTACATCGACTGGCTGGCTCGCCAGGATCAGCAGGGCAACCAGGACTTCTGGCGCGCGCAACTGGCCGAGCTGGACGAGCCGACCCTGTTGGCCCAAGTGTTCCGTGGCGCCACGCCTGCCAGCGATGAGCAGGCCCACGCCCAGCACGACCAGGTGTTCGATGCCCAGCGCAGCGCGCGCCTGGCGGCCTTTGCCCGCGAGCAGAAAGTCACCCTCAATACCGTGCTGCAAGCAGCCTGGGCGTTGCTGTTGCAACGGCATCAGGGGCAGCAGACCGTGTGCTTCGGTGCCACGGTGGCGGGGCGCCCGTCGGAGCTGGCGGGCGTCGAGCAGCAGGTCGGCCTGTTCATCAACACCTTGCCGGTCGCGCTGACCCTGCACGCCCAGCACAGCGTCGCCAGCCTGCTGCAGGGCCTGCAGGCGCAGAACCTGAGTCTGCGCGAGCATGAATACACGCCGCTGTTCGACATCCAGCGCTGGGCCGGGCAGGGCGGTGAAGCCCTGTTCGACAGCCTGCTGGTGTTCGAGAACTACCCGGTGTCGGACGTGCTGCAGGCGCGTGCGCCGGATGGCCTGCGCTTCGGCGCCATCGACAACCTCGAACAGACCAACTACCCCTTGACCCTGCTGGTCAACGCCGGTGCGCAACTGAGCCTGCAATACAGCTTCGACCCGCAGTGCTTCACCCCGGCGCAGATCGCCGGGCTGGCGGCGCAACTGGCGCAGATCCTCGACGCCCTGGTCGAAGATGCCGAACGCCCACTAGGCGAGGTCGACAGCCTGCCAGCGGCCCTGCGCCGCCAGGTGCTGCACGACTGGAGCGGCCAGGTCGGCGACGATTTGAGCTGGCTACCGGTGCACCGCCAGTTCGAGGCCGTGGCTCAGGCCCAGCCCGAGGCCATCGCCGCAGTCCATGGCGCTGAATCGATCAGCTATGCCGAGCTCAACCTGCGCGCCAATCGCCTGGCCCACGCCCTGATCGCCCGGGGCGTGGGGCCAGACCGCCTGGTGGGGCTGTGCCTGGACCGCGGCCTGGAAATGCTGGTCGCACTGCTGGCCGTGCTCAAGGCCGGTGGCGCCTACGTGCCACTGGACCCGGACTTCCCTGAAGAGCGCCTGGACTACATGATCCAGGACAGCGGCATCGGCCTGCTGCTGACCCAGCCCCACCTGGCCGAACGGCGCACCCTGCCTCAGGGCGTACAACAGATGCTGCTGGCAGCGGAGTCGGATGCGCTGGACGCGCGGGCGGCACATGACCCGCAGGTGGCGGTGGCTGACGACCACCTGGCCTATGTGATCTACACCTCCGGCTCCACCGGGCGGCCCAAGGGCGTGATGGTTGCGCACCGGGGGCTTGGCAACTTCCTCGACAGCATGGCGGCTGCGCCAGGGTTGCAGGCGCAAGACCGGGTGCTGTCGCTGACCACCTTCTCGTTCGATATCTTCGGCCTGGAAATCTTCCTGCCGCTGGTGCGCGGCGCACGTGTGGTGCTGGTGGATCGTCAGGCTGCACGCGATCCCGAGCAACTGCTGGAGGTGGTGCGCGAGCAGGCCGTGAACGTGGTACAGGCCACGCCGTCGACCTGGCGCATGCTGCTCGACAACCCGCAGGCCGAGCTGCTGCGTGGTTGCCGCATGCTCTGCGGCGGCGAGGCGCTGGCACCGGAACTGAGCCTGCGCATGCTCGCCCTGGGGGGCGAAGTGTGGAACCTGTATGGTCCCACCGAGACCACCATCTGGTCGGCACGGCGACGCCTGGATGCCACACAGCCGGCACCGCTGCTGGGCGAGGCCATCGGCAATACCACCTTGTTCGTCGTCGGCCCCGACCTGCAACCGGTGGCGCCGGGCGTGGCCGGTGAGCTGCTGATCGGCGGCGAAGGCCTGGCCCGCGGCTACCACGGCCGCGCGGCACTGAGTGCCGAGCGCTTCGTGCCACATCCGTTCGCCGACGATGGCTCCCGGCTGTACCGCACGGGCGACCTGGTGCGCCACCTGGCCGATGGCACCCTGGAGTACCTCGCACGCCTGGATCATCAGGTGAAGATCCGCGGCTTCCGCATCGAGCTGGGCGAGATCCAGGCCCTGATGCAGGACCATCCGCAGGTCCGCGAGGCCGTGGTGATTGCCCGCGACGGCGCGGGCGGCGCACAGCTGGTGGGCTACGTGGTGCCGCTGGAGGCCGCCGAGGCGGGCAGCGACGGTCTGCGCGAGGCGCTGCGCCAGTGCCTGACCGAGCGGCTGCCGGTCTACATGGTGCCGGCGCATATCCAGGTGCTTGAACGCATGCCGTTGACCCCCAACGGCAAGCTCGACCGCAAGGCCTTGCCGGCCGTCGACGCCAGCGCTTCACGCCAGGTCTACCAGGCGCCACGTACCGACCTGGAACGCCAGGTCGCCGAGGTCTGGCAGCAGGTGCTGCAACTGGAGCAGGTTGGGGTGCACGACCACTTCTTCGAGTTGGGCGGGCATTCGTTGCTGGCCGTCAGCGTGGTCTCGCGCCTGCAATTGGCGCTGGGCCTGAAGCTGTCGCCGCAGCTGGTGTTCCAGGCGCCGGTGCTGGAGCAGTTCGCCGAGGCGCTGGGCCAGGCAGGTGGGCAGGTGGTGGATGAATCGAAATTGAGCAAGCTCGAATGGCTGCTTGACGAAATGGAGGAAGTTTGATGGAAACCCAAGCAGCCCTGAGAATTGCGCAGCGCTTCATTACCCTGCCGCTGGAAAAGCGCCGCCTGTACCTGGAGAAGATGCTGGCGGAGGGGGTGTCCCCGGCCAACCTGCCGATCCCGCAGGTGCAGTCGGCCTTCGAAACGCTGCCGGTGTCCTATGCCCAGGAGCGTCAATGGTTCCTCTGGCAGATGGACCCTGGCAGCACCGCCTATAACCTGGCGACCGTGCTGCGTCTGCGCGGCCACTTGGACATCGACGCCCTGCAGCGCAGCCTCGACTGGCTGGAGCAGCGCCATGAAAGCCTGCGCACCCGCTTTGCCGAGCAGGACGGGCGCCTGAGCCAGCGTATCCTGCCGCCCGCGGGGCTACCCCTGGCGCACGAGCAACTGGTTTCCGGCACCCCGGGCGATGCGGCGCTGGATGCCTGCATCAAGGCCCGGGTCGAAGCCCTGACCCAGCAGGTGTTCGACCTGTTCGACGGCGCGCTGGTGCGTGCCAGCCTGCTGAAGGTGGGTGAGCACGACCATGTGCTGGCCATCGTCCAGCACCACATCATCGCCGACGGCGCCTCGATCCAGATCATGATCGGCGAACTGGTGCGGGCCTTCGGTGCATTCAGCCAGGGGCAGGTCCCAGTGGCAGCGGCGCTGCCGATCCAGTACGCCGACTATGCGATCTGGCAGCGGCACTGGATGGAAGCCGGCGAGCGCGAGCGCCAGTTGCACTACTGGCGTGAGCAACTGGGTGGCGAGCAGCCGCTGCTGGCGCTGCCGGGCGACCGTCCGCGACCGGCGGTGCAGAGCCTGCGTGGCGAGCGCCTGGAGGTGAGCCTCGATGCCGACCTCAGCCGTCAACTGCGCAGCCTGGCCCAGGGGCAGGGCGCGACCCTGTTCATGCTGTTGCTGGCAAGCTTCCAACTGTTCCTGCACCGCTACAGCGGTCAGCACGACATCCGTGTCGGGGTGCCGGTGGCCAACCGCAACCGCCCGGAAACCGAGGGGTTGCTCGGCTTCTTCGTCAACACCCAGGTGCTGCGCGCCGAGATCGACGGGCAGCAGCCGTTCCGCGCCTTCCTCGAGCAGGTCAAGCACACCGCGTTGCGCGCCCAGGAGCATCAGGACCTGCCGTTCGAGCAACTGGTCGAAGCCCTGCAACCGCAACGCAGCCTCAGCCATGCGCCGCTGTTCCAGGTCATGTTCAACCACCAGCGCAGTGCCCCGGCGCGCGGCCAGGCCCAGGCTGCACCGGGCAGTGACCTGCGCGTCGAAGGGGTGGCCTGGGACAACCCCACCGCGCAGTTCGACCTGACCCTGGAAACCCATGAGTCCGACGACGCGCTGATCGCCGCCTTCACCTATGCCACCGACCTGTTCGAGCGCGGCACCGTGCAGCGCCTGGTCGCTCACTGGCAAACGCTGCTCGCGGCCATCGTCGCCGAGCCTGACCAGCGTTGCGCCGAGCTGGCGCTGACGAGCGCCGCCGAAACCGAGCAGGTGCGCTTGCGTGCCCAGGGGCCGCAGGTGGTGCATGCCGATGCCCGCCCGGTGCACCTGCAAGTGCAGGCCCAGGCCGAGCGCACGCCGCAGGCCGTCGCCGTGGTCTGCGCCGGGCAGCAGTACAGTTATGCCGAGCTCGACGCGCGGGCCAACCGCCTGGCACGTGAGCTGATCGCCCGTGGCGTCGGCCCCGAGGTGCGAGTGGGCATCGCTGCCGAACGCAGCCTGGAGCTGGTGGTGGCGCTGCTGGCCGTGCTCAAGGCCGGTGCGGCCTATGTGCCGTTCGACCCGGCCTATCCTGCCGAGCGCCTGGCCTACATGTTCGACGACAGCGGCATCGGCCTGCTGCTCGCCCAGCCAGCCCTGCTGGCGCAACTGCCACTGCCGCAGGGCCTGGACGTGCTGGCGCTCGCGCCTGCGAGCGCGGTGCAGGATGGCGATTTCATCGCCCCGCAGGTTGCGGTGGATGGCGAGCACCTGGCCTACCTGATCTACACCTCCGGCTCCACCGGCCAGCCCAAGGGGGTGGCAGTGCGGCATGCCGGCCTTGGCAACCACATGGCGTGGATGCGCGAGTGCTTGCCGCTGACGGCCGAGGACCGCGTGCTGCAGAAGACCGCGATCAGCTTCGATGCGTCGGTGTGGGAGTTCTGGTTGCCGCTGATCTGCGGCGCGCGGCTGGTGCTGGCGGCGCCGGGGCAGGATGAGTCGCTGGCGCAACTGTGGGAGCAAGTTCAGGCGCACGGCATCACCGTGCTGCAATCGGCGCCGTCGCTGTTGCAGGCGATGCTGCCGCAGGCGCGCCCTGAGCAATTGGCCAGCCTGCGCACCGTGCTGTGTGGCGGCGAGGCCCTGAGTGCGCAGTTGTGTGCACAGCTGCGCGAGCGCTGGCAAGGGCGCCTGGTCAACCTTTATGGCCCGACCGAGGCGACCATCGACAGCACCGCGTGCGAAGTCCCGGCCGTGCTGGCAGGGGCGGTAGTGCCGCTGGGCACGCCGATCGACAATGCCAGCGCCTACGTGCTGGGCGAGGCGTTGCAGGTGTGTCCGGCGGGCGCTGCCGGCGAGCTGTGCATCGGTGGCGAAGGCCTGGCGCGCGGTTACCACCAGCGCCCGGCCCTGACCGCCGAACGCTTCGTACCCGATCCGTTTTCCAGCCGACCCGGCGCGCGCCTGTACCGCAGTGGCGACCTGGTGCGCCAGGCTGACGACGGGGTGATCGACTACCTCGGGCGCATCGACCATCAGGTGAAGATCCGCGGCCTGCGCATCGAGCTGGGCGAGATCGAGGCGCGCCTGGTCGCGCTGCCGGGTGTCCGACAGGCGCTGGTGCTGGCGCGTGAGCAGCAGTTGCTGGCCTACGTGGTGCCCGAACCGGGCCAGGACGAGCCATTGGCGGTGGCCCTGCGCGAGGCGCTGCAAGGGCAGCTGCCTGCCTACATGGTGCCCAACCATCTGTTGCTGCTGGACGCGTTCCCGTTGACCAGCAATGGCAAGCTCGACCGCAAGGCGTTGCCGCTGCCTGAAGCCAACGCGGGCAGCGAGCAGGTCGCACCGGCCAACGACCTAGAACTGCGCCTGCACGCGCTGTGGCAGGACGTGCTCAAGTGCCAGGCGCTGGGCGTGACCGACAACTTCTTCGAACTGGGCGGCGACTCGATCGTCTCCATCCAGCTGGTCAGCCGTGCGCGCCAGGCGGGTATTCGCTTCACCCCCAAACACCTGTTCCAGCACCAGACCATCCGCGCCCTGGCCCAGGTCGCCGAGCTGGGCGGGCAGGGGCTGGTCATCGACCAGGGCCCGGTGCACGGCAGCCTGCCGCTGCTGCCGGCCCAGCAGGCGTTTTTCGCCGCGTTGCCTGAAGAACCTGCGCGCTGGAACCAGTCGGTCTGGCTCAAGCCCGCCCGCGCCTTGTCGGCCGAGACGCTGACCGCAGCCCTGAGCCAACTGGTGAACCACCACGATGCCCTGCGCCTGTCGTTCGGCTCCCAGGGCGCCTACTTCCGAACCCCAGAGGCGATGCAGGCGCTCTACCAGCAGTCGGCCTTGCTGTGGCAGGCCGAGGTCGAGGACGACGCTGCGCTGGAGGCCTTGGCCGACCGCGCCCAGGGCAGCCTGGCGCTGGAAGACGGTTCGCTGCTGCGCGCGGTGCTGGCGCAGCTCGCCGACGGCAGCCAACGCCTGCTGCTGGTCATCCACCACCTGGTGGTCGATGGTATTTCCTGGCGCATCCTGTTCGATGACCTGCAACAGGCGCTGACGCAACTGGACGCTGGCCAGCCGTGCGTGCTGCCGGCCAAGACCAGCTCGCTCAAGGCCTGGGCCGAGCGCCTGGCGGCTGGGGCCGAGGGCGATATGCGCGGGCAGATGGCCTTTTGGCAGACGGCACTGGCCGGCGCACCGCGCGACTTGCCGGTGAACGACCCGCAGGGCTCGCTGGCCAACGCCCTGGCCCACACCGTGCACACCCGGCTGGATACCGAGACCACCCGGCGCCTGCTGCAAGAAGCACCGGCGGCCTATCGCACCCAGGTCAACGACCTGTTGCTGACCGCCCTGGCACGGGTCGTGGCGCCCTGGTGCGGGAGCGACAGTGCCTTGGTCCAGCTTGAGGGCCATGGCCGCGAGGAGCTGTTCGACGACATCGACCTGACCCGTACCGTCGGCTGGTTCACCAGCCTGTTCCCGGTGCGCCTGGACCACTGCGCCGACCTGGGCAGCGCGATCAAGCGCGTCAAGGAGCAACTGCGCGCAGTGCCCGACAAGGGCCTGGGCTTCGGCGTGCTGCGTTACCTTGGCAGCGCCGATGACCGTGCGGCACTGCAGGCGCTGCCGCAGCCGCGTATCACCTTCAACTACCTCGGCCAGTTCGACGCCAGCTTCGACCCGCAACAGGCATTGCTGCGCCCCAGTGGCGAGGCCCGTGGCCGCGAGCAGGGCGATGCTGCGCAACTGGGCAACTGGCTGACCCTCAATGGCCAGGTGTACGACGGCCAGTTGAGCCTGAGCTGGACCTTCAGCCCGCAGATGCTCGAAGTCGCCACCGCGCAAGGCCTGGCCGATGCCTACCGCGATGTACTGAGCGCCCTGGTCGAGCACTGCACCGAGGCCGGCCACGCCGGGCTGACCCCGTCCGACGTGCCGCTGGCCGAGCTGGACCAGGCCGGCCTGGATGCGCTGCAGCTGGACGCCAGCACCGTCGAGGATATCTACCCGCTGTCGCCGATGCAGCACGGCATGTTGTTCCACTCGCTCTACGACCAGGCGGGCGGTGACTACATCAACCAGATGCGCGCCGATGTGCAGGGCTTGGATGTGGCGCGCTTCCGGGCCGCCTGGCAGGCCACCATCGAGGCCCACGCGATCCTGCGCACCGGCTTGCGCTGGCAGGGCGAGCTGACCCGGCCGCTGCAGGTGGTGCAGCGCCAGGTGCAGGTGCCGTTCACCGAAGTGCGCTGGGATGGCCAGGTGCCGGACAGTGCACGGCTCGATGCCTTGGCACGCGAAGCCCGTGAGCAGGGTTTCGACCTGGAACAGGCGCCCTTGCTGCGCCTGTTGCTGGTGGGCAACGGTGCCAACAGCCATCACCTGATCTTCACCAGCCATCACATCCTGATGGACGGCTGGAGCACCGCGCAATTGCTGGGCGAGGTGCTGCAGCGCTATGCCGGCCAGGCCATCGCGGCGCCGTCCGGGCATTACCGCGACTACATCGGCTGGCTGCAGCGTCAGCCGGCGCAGGCCCGCGAGGCGTTCTGGCGCCAGCAACTGGACGGCCTGCAGGCCCCGACCTGGCTGTCGCGTGCCTTGCCGGCGCCGCAGGCTGGCGGGCAGGGAGGTTATGCCGATCATCATGCCGGCCTCGATGCCCAGGCCATGGCGCGCCTCGGTGTGCTGGCGCGCCAGCACAAGGTGACCGTCAACACACTGGTACAGGCCGCCTGGCTGTTGCTGTTGCAGCGCTATACCGGGCAGCGCAGCGTGTGCTTCGGCGCCACCGTGGCGGGTCGCCCGGCCGAGCTCAAGGGCATCGAGCAGCAGATCGGCCTGTTCATCAATACCCTGCCGGTAATCGCCGCGCCCGATCCACAGGGGTCGCTGGCGCAGTGGTTGCAGACGGTCCAGAGCGTCAACCTGGCCCTGCGCGAGCACGAGCACACACCGCTGTTCGAAATCCAGCGGTGGGCCGAGCAGGGCAGCCAGGGCCTGTTCGACACCTTGCTGGTGTTCGAGAACTACCCCATCGCCGAGGCCCTGGAGCAGGGCGGCGACCAGAGCCTGCGCTTCAGCGCGGTGCGTGCCCACGAGCAAAGCAACTACCCGCTGACCCTGGCGGTGGCCGCCGGGCGGGAGCTGACGCTGCATTTCAACTACGACCGCACGCAATTGCGCGACAGCGCCGTCGAGGGCGTGGCGCGTCACTTGCTGCACTTGCTGGAGCAGTTCTGTGCCGACGCCCAGGCGCCGCTGCACCGGCTGACCCTGCTGGAGGGCCGTGAACGTACCCGCATCGAACGCCAGTGGAACGCCAATGGCCTGGACTTCGACCGCAGCCAGTGCATCCATCACCTGATCGAAGCCCAGGTACGTCGCACGCCGCAGGCGTTGGCCGTGATCTGGGGCGACGAACAGCTGGACTACGCCACCCTCAACGCCCGCGCCAACCGCCTGGCCCGCCACCTGGTGAGCCTGGGTGTCGCCCCCGAAATGCGGGTCGGCGTGGCCTTGCCGCGCGGCATGTCGATGCTGGTGGCGCTGCTGGCGGTGCTCAAGGCCGGTGGTGCTTATGTGCCGCTGGACCCGGACTATCCGGCCGAACGCGTCAGCTACATGCTCGACGACAGCGCCGCCCGCGTACTGATCAGTGAACGCGCGGTGCTCGATGCACTGGCGGTCGATGGCGCGTTCGCGAGCGTGCTGCTCGATGAGCTGAACCTGGACGGCGACGACAGTGACCTGCCAGCCCGCGCCGTGGCCGACAACCTGGCCTATGTGATCTACACCTCCGGTTCCACTGGCCGCCCGAAAGGCGTGGCGATTGCTCATCGCAACGTCGCCGCGTTGGTGGCTTGGTCGCAGCAGGTGTACAGCCAGGCGGATATCCAAGGCGTGCTGGCCAGCACCTCGATCTGCTTCGACCTGTCGGTGTGGGAGCTGTTCGTGACCCTGGCCGGTGGGGGTTTCATCGTGGGGGCGCGCAATGCCCTGGAGCTGCCGGAGCTGGCAGCGCGGGATCGGGTGCGTCTGATCAACAGCGTGCCGTCGGCAGCCAGTGCGCTGCTGCGCGCCGGACAGATACCGGCGGGCGTGCGCATCGTCAACCTGGCGGGAGAGCCGCTGAAGCAGTCGGTGGTGGAGGCGCTCTACGCGCTGGAGCACATCCAGCACGTCTACGACCTCTACGGCCCTTCGGAAGACACCACCTATTCGACCTGGACCCGCCGCGAAGCGGGCGGGCAGGCCAACATCGGCCGCCCGCTGCACAACACCGCCAGCTACCTGCTGGACGGGGAACTGCAATCGGTGCCGGTCGGGGCGACGGCGGAACTGTACCTGGCAGGCGAGGGCATCACCCGTGGCTACCTGCTGCGTCCGGGGCTGACCGCCGAGAAATACCTGCCGGACCCGTTCGCGGCGGACGGTTCGCGGCTGTACCGCACCGGCGACCTGGCGCGCTATCGCGAAGACGGCGTGCTGGAGTACGCCGGGCGTGTGGACCATCAAGTGAAGGTGCGCGGCCTGCGGATCGAGCTGGGTGAAATCGAAGCGCGCCTGCAGGCTCATGCCGACGTGCGTGAAGTGGCAGTGATCGCGCATCAGGGCGAGCTGAGCACCCAGCTGGTGGGTTATGTCGTCGCCTCCGCGCTGCACGACAATGCCGAGCCGCTCAAGGCCTGGCTCAAGCAGACCCTGCCCGACTACATGGTGCCCACCCACTGGTTGTTCCTCGAACGTCTGCCACTGACCCCCAACGGCAAGCTCGACCGCAAGGCGCTGCCCGCGCCGCAGGCCACTGCCCCGACGCGCCAGGTGGCACCGCGCAGCGTGCTGGAAAAACGCCTGGTGGCGATCTGGGAGGAAGTCTTGAAGGTTTCGCCGATTGGCGTGACCGACAACTTCTTCGAGCTGGGCGGTGATTCGATCATCTCGATCCAGGTGGTCAGCCGGGCGCGTCAGGTGGGCATCCGCTTCACGCCCAAGGCGCTGTTCCAGCACCAGACCGTCCAAGGGCTGGCGACCGTTGCCCAGGAAGGCGAGGGTGCGCAACTGATCGAGCAGGGCCCTTTGACTGGCGAGATGCCGCTGCTGCCGATCCAGCAGGCGTTCTTCGACACCGACATCCCCGAGCGTCACCACTGGAACCAGTCGGTGTTGCTCAAGCCGGCCCAGCCGCTGCATGCGGGTTACCTGGAGCAAGCGTTGCAGGCACTGGTTGCACACCACGATGCGCTGCGCCTGAGCTTCACCGAAAGCGAGGCTGGCTGGCAGGCGCATTACCGCCCGCTCGGCGAGCAGCCGACTGAGCTGCTGTGGCAACGCACCCTGAACACTGTCGATGAACTGGAAGCCTTGGCCGAATCGGCCCAGCGCAGCCTGTCGCTGGGCGATGGCCCGCTGCTGCGCGCTGTGCTGGCCGATCTGCCGGACGGCAGCCAGCGCCTGTTGCTGGTGATCCATCACCTGGCGGTGGATGGCGTGTCGTGGCGCATCCTGTTCGAAGACCTGCAACTGGCCTTCGAGCAACTGAGCAGCGGCAAGCCTCTGGCCTTGCCAGGCAAGACCAGCTCGCAGCGCGACTGGGTCGAGCAACTGCGCCAGCACGCCAGCACGAATGCGCTGGAACAACTGGAGTACTGGCAGGCCCAGGGCCGTGAGCTGAGCGCCGAACTGCCCTGGGACCGAGCCGAGGGTGGCCAGCGCAATCGCGACGGCAGCACGCTCTATTCGCGACTGGACAAGCAGCAGACCCGCCGCTTGCTGCAGGATGCCCCGGCCGCCTATCGCACCCAGGTCAATGACCTGCTGCTGACCGCCCTGGCCCAGGTCGTCTGTGCCTGGACCGGCCAGGCCCATGCGCTGGTGCAACTGGAAGGCCATGGCCGCGAAGATTTGTTCGAGCACCTCGACCTGACCCGCAGCGTCGGCTGGTTCACCAGTGTATTCCCACTGCGCCTGACTCCGGCGGCAGGCCTGGGCGACTCGCTCAAGCAGATCAAGGAGCAACTGCGCGCGGTCCCTGACAAAGGCCTGGGCTTTGGCGTGCTGTCGCAGCTTGCCGCGCCGCAGGTGCGCGAGCGATTGGCCGGCCTGCCGACCCCGTCGATCACCTTCAACTACCTGGGCCAGTTCGATGCCAGTTTCGCCAGCGGCGAAGCAGCGTTCTGGCTGCCCTGCGACGAGGCCCGTGGCGCCGAGCAACACCCCGACGCGCCCTTGGCCAACGCGCTGAGCATCAACGGCCAGGTGTTCGATGGCGAGTTGAGCCTGGGCTGGACCTTCAGCGACGCACGTTTCGACAGCCACACCATCCAGGCCCTGGCCGATGCCTATACCCAGGCGTTGCTGGCCTTGATCGAGCACTGCTGCCAACCGCAGGCGGGCGGCCTGACCCCTTCGGACGTGCCACTGGCCCGCTTGTCCCAGGCCCAGCTGGATGCCTTGCCACTGGCGGCGGCCAGTGTCCAGGACCTCTACCCGCTGTCGCCGATGCAACAGGGCATGCTGTTCCACAGCCTTTACGAGCAGGCCAGCGGCGACTACGTCAACCAGATGCGTGTGGACATCGACGGGCTGGAGCCGATGCGTTTCCGCGATGCCTGGCAGGCTACGCTGCTCAACCATGACATTCTGCGTACCGGTTTCCTCTGGCAAGGTGGGCTGAGCCAGCCGCTGCAGGTGGTGGCACGCCAGGTCGAAGTGCCGTTCGCGCTGCACGACTGGCAGGGCCGCGCCGACCAGGCTGGCGCACTGGATGCACTGGCATTGGCCGAGCGCGCCCAGGGCTTCGACCTGGAGCAGGCGCCGCTGCTGCGTGTGCAACTGATCGCCACGGCGCCGGGCCGTCATCACCTGCTGCTGACCCACCATCACATCCTGATGGATGGCTGGAGCCATTCGCAGCTGCTCGGCGAAGTCCTGGCGCGCTACGCCGGTGAGGCGGTGGCCGCGCCGATCGGGCGCTACCGCGACTACATCGCCTGGTTGCAGGTGCAGGACGCCGAGGCGTGCGAGGCGTTCTGGCGCCAGCAACTGGCCGAGCTCGACGAGCCGACCCACCTGGCCCGTGCCATCCGCCAGGAGCCCCGAGCGGCCGGCGCTGCCCATGGCGACTACCGCATCGCCGTGGACGAGGCCGTCACTGCGCGCCTGGCGAACTTTGCCCGTGAGCAGAAAGTCACCCTCAACACCCTGGTACAGGCGGCCTGGCTGTTGCTGCTGCAGCGCTACACCGGCCAGGCGAGCGTGTGCTTCGGCGCGACGGTGGCCGGGCGTCCGGCGGAGTTGCCGGGCATGGAGCAGCAGATGGGGCTGTTCATCAACACCTTGCCAGTGGTCGCCACGCCGACCCCGCAACAGACCGTGGCCGACTGGCTGCAGGCCGTGCAGGCGCGCAACCTGGCGCTGCGCGAGTTCGAGCATGCGCCGTTGTACGAGATCCAGCGCCTGGCCGGGCAGGGCGGTGGCGCCCTGTTCGACACGCTGCTGGTGTTCGAGAACTTCCCGGTCTCCGAAGTGCTGGAGCAGGCTGCGCCCGAGGCGCTGCGCTTCGATGCGGTGAGCAACCATGAGCAGACCAGCTACCCGCTGACCCTGGCGGTCAACCAGGGGGCGAGCCTGCTGCTGCACTACAGCTACGATGGCGACAGCTTCGAGGCCGCAACCATCGAGCGCCTGGCCGCGCACCTGGGCCTGCTGCTGGAAGGCCTGGCCGTTTCGGCCACACGGGCCTTGGGCGAGGTGGCGATGCTCGACGCACGGGAGCGTGCCCTGCCGCTGGAGGTGTGGAACGCCACCGCAGTCGAGTACCCGCTGGAACACAGCGTCCAGGCGCTGATCCAGCGTCAGGTCGAGGCCACGCCGGACGCCACGGCGCTGGTGTTCGGCGAGCGTCAGCTCAGCTACCGCCAGCTCGATGCCCTGGCCAACCAGTGGGCGCACCGCCTGCAGGCGGCGGGCGTGGGCCCGGATGTGCTGGTGGGCGTGGCGGCCGAGCGCAGCGTGGAAATGGTCGTGGCGCTGCTGGCCGTGATCAAGGCTGGTGGCGCCTACGTGCCGCTGGACCCGGAATACCCGCGCGAGCGCCTGGCCTACATGATCGAGGACAGCGGCATCGAACTGCTGCTGACCCAGTCGCACCTGCGCGATCAGTTGCCGCTGCCGCAGGGCCTGGAGTGCCTGCTGCTCGACCAGCCGCTGAGCGGTTATGCCGAGCAGGCGCCGGTGATCGAGGTCACTGGCGAGAACCTGGCCTACGTGATCTACACCTCCGGTTCCACCGGCAAGCCCAAGGGCGCGGGCAACCGCCACCGGGCGCTGACCAACCGCTTGTGCTGGATGCAAGAGGCCTATGGCCTGACTGCCGGGGACCGGGTGTTGCAGAAGACCCCGTTCAGCTTCGACGTGTCGGTGTGGGAGTTCTTCTGGCCGCTGATGACCGGTGCTTGCCTGGTGGTCGCCGCGCCGGGGCTGCATCGCGATCCGGCGCAACTGATCGAGCTGATTCGCCGCGAGCGCATCACCACGCTGCACTTCGTGCCGTCGATGCTGCAGGCCTTCGTTGCCGACCCTGCGGTGGCGGGCTGCGCCAGCCTGACCCGGATCGTCTGCAGCGGTGAGGCGCTGCCGGTGGATGCCCAGCGCCAGGTGTTCGACAAGCTGCCGAATGCCGGGCTGTACAACCTGTATGGCCCGACCGAGGCGGCCATCGACGTGACCCATTGGACCTGCCGCGAAGAAGGCCGCGACAGCGTGCCGATCGGCGAGCCCATCGCCAACCTGCAGACCTACGTGCTGGATGCCGGCCTCGGTCCGGTGGCGGTGGGCGTGGTGGGCGAGTTGTACCTGGGCGGCACTGGCCTGGCGCGTGGTTATCACCGCCGCCCGGGGCTGACTGCCGAACGCTTCGTCGCCAGCCCCTTCGGTGACGGCGAGCGGCTGTACCGCACCGGCGACCTGGCGCGCTACCGCGCCGACGGGGTGATCGAGTACATGGGGCGTATCGACCATCAGGTGAAGATTCGCGGGCTGCGCATCGAGCTGGGCGAGATCGAAGCACGGCTGATGGAGCAGGACGAAGTGCGCGAAGCCGTGGTGCTGGCGGTGCCGGGTGCCGGTGGCCTGCAACTGGCGGGCTATCTGGTGCCAAGCACGCCAGTGGCGGACGACGCGGCGGCCGAGGCCTTGCGCACTACTCTGCGCGAGCGTCTGGGCGCGGTGCTGCCGGACTACATGGTGCCGGTACACCTGTTATTGCTCGAGCAACTGCCGCTGAGCCCCAACGGCAAGCTGGAACGTCGTGCGTTGCCGTCTCCGGAGCTGGCCCAGGCCCGCTACGTGGCACCGCGCAGCGAGCGCGAACAACAACTGGCGCAGATCTGGAAGGACGTGCTGCAAGTACCGCAGGTGGGTCTGGACGATGACTTCTTCGCCCTCGGTGGACATTCGCTGCTGGCGACCCAGGTGATCGTGCGGATTCGCGAGCACCTGGGCATCGAGGTCCCGCTCAAGACCCTGTTCAACGCGCGGCACCTGGGCGAGTTCAGTGCTTCGGTGCAAGCACTGGATGTGGGCAACGATCCTTTGATGGATGAACTGGCTAAATCCTTGGAGGCCCTGGAACGTTTAACAGGAGATGAGCTTGAGAAGCTAATTTCTGAGTGAAGGGGAACCGGTGTGAAAGCGTTGATTGAAAGGGTGGGCGAGCTGTCGCCGAAGGAACGCAAGGCCTTGGCGGTGATGCTCAAGCACAAGAACATCAATCTGTTCAGCGTCGCGCCGGTGTTCAAGCGTCAGCCCGAGGAACCGCAACTGCTGTCCTATGCCCAGGAGCGGCAGTGGTTCCTCTGGCAGATGAGCCCTGAAAGCAGTGCTTATCACATCAGTGCCGCCCTGAAATTGCAGGGCGCGGTCGACATCGCTGCGCTCGATGCCAGCTTTGCTGCGCTGGTGGCCCGTCATGAAACCTTGCGCACCCGCTTCGTCGAGGATGACGAGCAGGTGCTGCAGGTGATCGATGCGCCGAACTGGGCCGGGATCGAGCAGCAGACCCTGGCCCTTGACGACGCGCCGCAACGACGCCAGGCGCAGTTGCAGGCGTGTGTCGAGGAGGAGATCCAGCGCCGCTTCGACCTGCAGGCCGGCCCGCTGTTGCGGGTCAAGCTGTTGCGGCTCGGCGAGCAGGAGCATGTGCTGGTGCTCACCCAGCACCACATCGTCACCGATGGCTGGTCGATGCAGGTGATGATCGACGAGCTGGTCCAGCTGTACGCCGCCGCGTGCGAAGGGCGGACCGTGCAACTGCCGGCGCTGCCGGTGCAGTACGCCGACTACGCCTTGTGGCAGCGCCAGTGGATGGAGGCCGGTGAGCAGGAGCGTCAGCTGGCCTACTGGACCGAACGCCTGGGCAGCGAGCATCCGGTGCTCGAGCTGCCGTTCGACCATCCGCGCCCGGCGGAGCAGAGCCTGCGCGGTGCGAGCCTTGAGGTGAAGCTCGAGGCGCAGTTGTGCCGTGAACTGCGCAGTGTGGCGCAGGCGCAGGGCGTCACCCTGTTCATGCTGTTGCTGGCGTCGTATCAGGTCTTGCTGTACCGCTACAGTGGCCAGCGCGACCTGCGCATCGGCGTGCCGGTGGCCAACCGTAATCGCATGGAGACCGAGCGACTGGTCGGCTTCTTCGTCAACACCCTGGTGCAGCGCGTCGAGATCTCGGGGCAGACGACCGTGCGGGCGTTTCTCCAGCAGGTCAAGGCCGATGCCCTGGGCGCGCAGGCGCACCAGGACTTGCCGTTCGAGCAGCTGGTGGAAGCACTGCGCCCGCAACGTACCCTCAGCCACAGCCCGCTGTTCCAGGTGATGTTCAATCACCAGGGCGGCGCGGCGCTGGGCGCTGGCGGTGACGGCGCCCAGGCGTCCGGCCTGCGTATCGAAAACCTCAAGAGCGAGGGCCATACCGCCCAGTTCGACCTGACCCTGAACATTCTGGAGCAGGGCGATGCGCTGGATGCGCAGTTCACCTACGCCCTGGACCTGTTCGAGCCGGCGACCGCGCAGCGCCTGGCCCGGCACTGGCAGAACTTGCTGCAGGCGATGGTCGCCAACCTCGACTGCACGCTGGACGACCTGCCGTTGATCGCTGCCGACGAAGTGCGCGACACCCTGGCGCGCTGGAACGCCACGGCGGTCGAGTACCCGCTGGAGCACAGCGTCCAGGCGCTGATCCAGCGTCAGGTCGAGGCCACGCCGGAGGCCACGGCGCTGGTGTTCGGCGAGCGTCAGCTCAGCTACCGCCAGCTCGATGCCCTGGCCAACCAGTGGGCGCACCGCCTGCAGGCGGCAGGCGTGGGCCCGGATGTGCTGGTGGGCGTGGCGGCCGAGCGCAGCGTGGAGATGGTCGTGGCATTGCTGGCCGTGATCAAGGCCGGTGGCGCCTATGTGCCGCTGGACCCGGAATATCCGCGCGAGCGCCTGGCCTACATGATCGAGGACAGCGGCATCGAACTGCTGCTGACCCAGTCGCACCTGCGCGAGCAGTTGCCGCTGCCGCAGGGCCTGGAGTGCCTGTTGCTCGACCAGCCACTGAGCGCTTATGCCGAGCACGCGCCGGTGATCGAGGTCACGGGCGAGAACCTGGCCTACGTGATCTACACCTCCGGCTCCACCGGCAAGCCCAAGGGCGCGGGCAACCGCCACCGGGCGCTGACCAACCGCTTGTGCTGGATGCAACAGGCCTATGGCCTGACTGCCGGCGACCGCGTGCTGCAGAAGACTCCGTTCAGCTTCGACGTGTCGGTGTGGGAGTTCTTCTGGCCGCTGATGACCGGTGCTTGCCTCGTGGTCGCCGCGCCGGGGCTGCACCGTGACCCGGCGCAACTGATCGAGCTGATTCGCCGCGAGCGCATCACCACGCTGCACTTCGTGCCGTCGATGCTGCAGGCCTTCGTTGCCGACCCAGCGGTGGCGGGCTGCGCCAGCCTGACCCGCATCGTCTGCAGCGGCGAGGCGCTGCCGGTGGATGCCCAGCGCCAGGTGTTCGAAAAACTGCCGAATGCCGGGCTGTACAACCTGTACGGCCCGACCGAAGCGGCCATCGACGTGACCCACTGGACCTGCCGCGAAGAAGGCCGCGACAGCGTGCCGATCGGCGAGCCGATCGCCAACCTGCAGACCTACGTGCTGGACGCCGGCCTTGGCCCGGTGGCGGTGGGTGTGGTAGGCGAGCTGTACCTGGGCGGCACCGGCCTGGCGCGCGGTTATCACCGCCGTCCGGGGCTTACCGCCGAACGCTTCGTCGCCAGCCCCTTCGGTGACGGCGAGCGGCTGTACCGCACCGGTGACCTGGCGCGCTACCGCGCCGACGGTGTGATCGAGTACATGGGGCGTATCGACCATCAGGTGAAGATTCGCGGCCTGCGCATCGAGCTGGGCGAGATCGAAGCACGGCTGATGGAGCAGGACGAAGTGCGCGAAGCCGTGGTGCTGGCGGTGCCGGGTGCCGGCGGCCTGCAATTGGCCGGTTACCTGGTGCCGAGCACGCCAGTGGCGGACGACGCGGCGGCTGAAGCCTTGCGCGCCACCTTGCGCGAGCGCCTGGGTGCGGTGCTGCCGGACTACATGGTGCCGGTACACCTGCTGCTGCTCGAGCAACTGCCACTGAGCCCCAACGGCAAGCTGGAACGTCGTGCGCTGCCGCACCCTGCGGTCGGCCAGTCGAAACAGGCCTATGTCGCGGCGCAGAGCGCCGTGGAAAAGACCCTCGCCGGGATCTGGCAGGACGTGCTCAAGCTGGAGCAGGTCGGGGTCAACGACAACTTCTTCGAACTGGGTGGCGACTCGATCATCTCCATCCAGGTGGTCAGCCGTGCGCGGCAGGCCGGTATCCGCTTCACGCCCAAGGACCTGTTCCGCCACCAGACCATCCAGGGCCTGGCCGGTGCGGTGCGCATCGAGGCCGGGGGCCAGGAAGCCGAGCAGGGGCCGGTGACGGGTAGGGCGGGACTGCTGCCGATCCAGCAGGCGTTCTTCGAGCTGCCGCTGGCGCAGCGCGCGCACTGGAACCAATCGGTGTTGCTGCAACCAACCCGGGCGCTGGACGCCGATGCCCTGGAGCGCGCCTTGCAGGCGCTGCTGGTGCAGCATGACGCGCTGCGCCTGGGCTTCACCGAGGTGGACGGGCAGTGGCAGGCACACTTCCGTGAGGTGACCACGGTCGGTACGTTGCTGGAGCGGGTCGAGGGGGTACAGCCCGACGCCCTGCAAGCCCTGGGTGAGCGGGTGCAGCGCAGCCTCGACCTGGCCGACGGCCCGCTGGTCCGCGCCGTGCTGGTCACCCTTGCCGACGACAGCCAGCGCCTGTTGCTGGTGATCCACCACCTGGTGGTCGACGGCGTGTCGTGGCGTGTGTTGTTCGACGACCTGCAGAGCGCCTACCAGCAGAGCCTGCTTGGCCAGGCACCGGACCTTGGGCCACGCACCAGCTCGGTCAAGGCCTGGGCCGAACGCCTGGAAAGCTATGCGCACAGCGAGCAGGGCCAGGCGGAGCTTGCGTACTGGGAGCGCCTGCGCGAGGTGCAGGTGCACTGGCCTGTAGCCGCGCCGACGCAACCTTTGCTCAATCGCGACGCCGCCACGGTGCAAGTGCGCCTGGACGCGGCCCTGACCCGGCAATTGCTGCAGCAGGCGCCTGCGGCCTATCGCACCCAGATCAACGACCTGTTGATGACGGCCCTGGCGCGCACCCTGGTGGCCTGGACCGGTGACGAGCACGCCCTGGTGCAACTGGAAGGGCACGGGCGCGAAGCCCTGTTCGACGACATCGACCTGACCCGTACGGTCGGTTGGTTCAGTTCGATGTTCAGCGTGTGCCTGACGCCGGCTGCCGAATTGGGGGCTTCGATCAAGCAGGTCAAGGAGCAACTGCGCGCCATTCCGCATCGGGGCGTCGGTTTCGGTGCGCTGCGTTACTACGGCGAGCCGCAGGTGCGTGCGCTGCTCGCGGCGTTGCCGCAGCCGCGGGTGACTTTCAACTACCTGGGCCAGTTCGACGGCAGTTTTGCCGTGGACGACGGTGCACTGTTCACCCCGGCAAACGAGTCTGCCGGGGCGGAGCAGGGCGAGGATGCACCGCTGGGCAACTGGCTGACGGTCAATGGCCAGCTGTATGGCGGCGAGCTGAGCCTGAA
Source organism: Pseudomonas machongensis (assembly GCF_034961125.1). Classification (NCBI taxonomy): domain Bacteria; kingdom Pseudomonadati; phylum Pseudomonadota; class Gammaproteobacteria; order Pseudomonadales; family Pseudomonadaceae; genus Pseudomonas; species Pseudomonas machongensis. Next base: position 173,974 of record NZ_JAYFUI010000187.1, read on the forward strand.
CTGGATCTTCAGCCGTGCGCAGTTCGCCCCCGACGAGATTCAGGCCCTGGCCGAGCGTTACATCGAGCAGCTCGGCGCGTTGGTGCGTCACTGCGTGGAACTGCCGGTGCGCGGCGCGACGCCTTCGGATTTCCCGCTGTGCGGGCTCGATCAGGCCCAGCTCGAGCGCTTCCCCGGCCTGCTGGAGCAGGTCGAGGACATCTACCCGCTATCGCCGACCCAGCTGGGCATGCTGTTCCACACCCAGGAATCGGCGGCCAACCTGTACATCAACCAGACCAGCATCGAGGTCAAGGGCCTCGACGCCGAGGCGTTCATCGCCGCCTGGGCGCAGGTGGTGGCGCGCCACGAGATCCTGCGCACCGGTTTCTGGACCGCCAGCCACCTGGCCGAGCCGCTGCAGGTGGTCTACCGCCAGGGCAGCCTGCCGGCGCGCTGCCTGGACTGGCGCGAGCGCACCGTCGAGCCAGGCGCTTTGCAGGCGCTGGCCGATGAGGATTGTGCGCGCGGCTTCGAGCTGCTCGAGGCGCCGCTGGCGCGCCTGAGCGTGGTGCGCCTGGATGACGACACCACCCAGCTGATCTGGACCAGCCACCATATCCTCATGGACGGCTGGTCCAATTCGCGCCTGATGGGCGAGGTCTTCGAGTGCTATGCCGGGCATCCGCTGCCCACCAAGCGCGGGCATTTCCGCGACTATATCGGTTGGTTGCGCGCGCAGCCGGCGGCGCGCCAGGAAGCCTTCTGGCGCGAGCGCCTGGCAGGGCTGGAGGGGCCGACCAGCCTCAGCAGCAGCCTGCCGTTGCCGGCCGATGCGCAGGCTGAAGGCCATGCGGCGCTGTACCTGGACTGGGATGGCGCACGCACCCAACGCCTGCGCGAGGTCGCCCAACAATTGCGGGTGACCCCCAACACACTGGTGCAGGCGGCCTGGCTGCTGCTGTTGCAGCGCCATACCGGGCAGCAGACCGTGTGCTTCGGCGCCACGGTGGCCGGGCGCCCGGCGGAGTTGGCAGGTTCGGGTGAAATGCTTGGCCTGTTCATCAACACCTTGCCGATCGTCCAGACCCTGTCCGACCAGCAGCCGCTGGACCAATGGCTGCAGGCCCTGCAGGCCTGGAACCTGGAGGTGCGCGACCATGAGCACACGGCGCTGGCCGATATCCAGCGCTGGGCCGGGCAGGGCGCCGGTGGCCTGTTCGACAGCATCATCGTGTTCGAGAACTATCCGGTGGACGAGCGCCTCGCCCAGGCCCAGGACCAGCAGTTGCAGTTCGGCCAGGTGAGCACGCGTGATGTGACCAACTACGCCATGGACCTCGCGGTGCACCTGGGCGCGACCCTGAAGATCGAGTTCCTCTATCTGGTCGGGCGTTTCACGCCGGCCAGCGTCGAGCAGATCCTCGCCAGCTTCGAGACCTTGCTGCAGGCGATGCTCGACCAGCCGCACGCTCGGCTTGGCAATCTCGGCCTGCTCGATCAGGCCGGGCAGCGGCAGTTGGTCGAAGCCAACCGCCTGGGTGGGCAGGCGCCGACGGCGCTGCTGGGCGAGCAGATCGCCCGCCACAGCCGCGAGCGCCCGACGCAGGTCGCGCTGGTGTGCGCCGGTCGCCAGTTGACCTACGCCCAACTCGAACAGCGGGCCAGCCGCCTGGCCGAGTTGCTGGTGGCGCAAGGTGTCGGCCCGGAAGTGCGGGTGGGCGTGGCCCTGCAGCGTTCGGTGGACATGGTAGTGGCGTTCTACGCGGTGATGAAGGCCGGTGGCGCCTACGTGCCGCTGGACATCGACTACCCCCGCGAGCGCCTGGACTGGATCCTGCAAGACAGCAACGCTGCCCTGATCCTCACCGAGCACAGCGTGCAGGCACGCCTGCCGCAGCGCGAGGGGGTGAACTGGCTGCCCCTCGACAGCCTTGACCTCGACGTTGCGGGCATTACCCGTGGCGCAGCGGCAGTGTCGCCCGACAACCTGGCCTACCTGATCTACACCTCGGGTTCGACCGGCAAGCCCAAGGGCGTGGCGGTCACCCATGGCCCTCTGGCCATGCATTGCGCGGCGATCGCCGAGCGCTACGAGATGGACGCGCGCACCCGCGAGCTGCTGTTCATGTCGTTCGCCTTCGACGGCGCCCAGGAGCGCTGGCTGTCGACCCTGAGCAATGGCGGTTGCCTGGTGATCCGTCCGGGCGAACTGTGGACGCCCGAACAGACCTGGCGAGCGTTGCATGCCGAGCGCATCGACATCGCCTGCTTCCCGCCGGCCTACCTGCAGCAACTGGCCGAGTACGCCGAAGGCCGCGAGCCGCCGGCAGTGCGCATCTACTGCTTCGGTGGCGATGCGGTGGCCCAGGCCAACTACGACCTGGTGCGCCGCAACCTGCGCCCGCAGGCGCTGACCAATGGCTACGGCCCGACCGAAACCGTGGTCACGCCGTTGCTCTGGCGCGTTGCGGCCAACCAACCGTGCGAGGCCGTGTACGCACCGATCGGCACCCGCGTCGGCGAGCGCACCTTGTATGTGCTGGACGCTGCACTCAATCCGGTGCCGGACGGGGTTGCCGGTGAGCTCTACATCGGCGGTGAGGGTCTGGCGCGCGGCTACCATCAACGTCCGGACGTGACGGCCGAACGTTTCGTCTGTGACCCGTTCGCGCAGGGGGGCGGGCGTCTGTACCGCACTGGCGACCTGGTGCGCCGTCGCGCCGATGGCGTGTTCGACTACCTCGGCCGCCTCGACAACCAGGTCAAGGTCCGCGGTTTCCGTATCGAACTGGGCGAGATCGAGGCGCGCCTGCGTGGGCGGGCCGAGGTGCGCGATGCCGTGGTGGTCGCGCGGGAGGTCAATGGCAGCAAGCAACTGGTTGCCTACGTGGTGGCCGAGGCGGGTGACAACCTGGCCGAAAGCCTGCGTGCGCACCTGGTCGATGAACTGCCGGACTACATGGTCCCGGCGCAGATCATCCTGCTCGCAGCGCTGCCGCTGAGCGCCAATGGCAAGCTCGACCGCAAGGCCCTGCCTGACCCGCAGTTCAAGGCGCGTGAGCACGTGCCGGCCAGTACGCCGCAGGAACAGGCGCTGGTGCGTATCTGGCAGGAGGTGCTGGAGCTCGACCAGGTCGGGATCACCGACAACTTCTTCGAACTGGGCGGCGACTCGCTGCGCGTGCTCAAGGTGCTGGGCAAGGTCCGCGCGGCACCTGAGCTGGGCCTGAGCCTGAAGCTGCGCGACATCATGAGCAAACCGACCATCGCCCAACTGTGCGGCAGCGAACGCAAGCCGCAGACGCCGGATCCGCTGTTGGCGCTCAACCGTATCGTCGACGGCAGCTCGCCGCTGTTCTGCCTGCATGCCGGCTTCGGCACGGTGTTCGACTACGAGCCACTGGCCCGCCACCTGGATGGGCAATGCACGGTCTATGGCCTGCAATGCCGCATGCTGCTGGACCGCGAGTGGCAGGACAGCTCGTTGGCGGCAATGGCTGGCGACTATGCCCAGGTCGTGCTGCGCAAGCAGCCCGAAGGGCCGCTGCGGCTGTTGGGCTGGTCGCTGGGTGGGCCGTTGGCGGTGCTGGTGGCCGCCGAGCTGATCCGGCTTGGCCGCGAAGTCAGCCTGCTGGGGTTGGTGGACAGTTACCTGCCGGGGCTGGCCGCAGCGGGCGGCGACTGGCGTGACGACTTCCACGGTTTCGTGGCGGTCACCCTGGGCGATGCGCCCGCAGCGGCGCTCGACCCCGCAACGCTGACGGAACTGGACGCCGATGCATTGGCGGTGCAGATCGGGCAACTGCGCGAGCAGGGCAGCACCTCCGAGGTGTATGCCCGGATCGAGGCACAGGACCTGGCCCACACCTTCGTCGTGGCCATGCGCCTGAAAGCCCTGGGTGAGGCCTTGCACAGCCTGCCGGCGGTGGCGGCCGAGGCGCGCTGCTGGTGGGGCGAAGGCGTCGGCAGCCGTGAGCGTGCCAGTTTCGAGGCGGCGCTTGGGCAGTGCCAGGCCAGTGCGGTGTTGGCGGCAGGGCACTTCGAGTTGCTGCAGCACCCCAGCGTACTGGCGGATCTGCGCGACAGCCTGGCACCGACGTTCAGTCATTGAAACCTCGGGCGCCCGCCGCCAAGGCGGGCGCCCGTATCGCGTCTTCCGAGGATTTTCCCAATGTCTCTGCATCCTGACCTGGCCGGTTTTCTCGAACTGGTCGAACTGGGCCGACTGACCGGTGCCAGCCAACCCATGCACCAGATGAGCGTCGAGCAGGCCCGCGCCGAATTCGAACGCAGCTCCCAGGTGCTCGACCCGAGCCCGCCTGATGACCTGCAGGTCGAGCACCTGCAGATGGTGGATGGCGAGGGCCAACCGCTGTCGGCACGGTTGTACCGTCGGCAGTCGCCGGTGGACGGTCTGCAGCCGGTGCTGTTGTATTTTCACGGTGGCGGCTATGTGGTCGGCAGCCTGGACTCCCACGATGCGGTATGTCGCCGCCTGGCGATGTGCAGCGATTTTGCGGTCCTCGCGCCAGCCTACCGCCTGGCGCCGGAAGCACCCTTCCCGGCGGCTGCGGACGATGCCCTGGCCAGTGCCCGCTGGCTGGTGGAACACGGCGAGGCACAGCGCCTGGATGCCCGCCGGGTGGTGGTCAGTGGCGACAGCGCCGGGGCCAGCCTGGCCATCGTCGTCGCCGCCGTGGCCGCGCAGCAGCCGGAGAAGGCGGCGTTGCGTCCGTTGGCGCAGTTGCTGTTTTATCCGGTCACCGATATCAGTTGCCAGCGGCCGTCCCATGGGAAATTTGCCGAGGGTTACCTGCTCGAGAGTGAAACCCTGGAATGGTTCTACCGGCACTACGTGCGTGACCCATCGCAGCGCCTCGATTGGCGGGTGTCGCCGTTGCACCTGACGGCGCTCGAAGGGCTGGCGCCCACCTGGATGGCCCTGGCCGGGCATGATCCGTTGCTCGATGAAGGTGTTGCCTGGGCGCATGCCCTGGAAAAGGCCGGCGTGCCGCTGCAGTGGCGAGTGGAAGAGGCACTGACCCACGATTTCCTGCGGATGCAGGGGATGGTCGAGGCCGTGGAGGGGATCTATGCCGAGGTGGGGCGCTGGTTGAAGGCGGTCGGCGCAGGTTGTCAATCAAACGGTAATATCTAATAGCCATATTGGCCGGCCATCAACAATCACAATGGTCGCCCAAACATGCATTTCACGCCGCACCGTCTGGCCCTGTGTGTCGCCCTGGCCAGTGCTGCCCTGGCCGCCAACGCCACCGATTACCAGGTTGGCAATGCCAGTACCAGCACGCTGGAACTCAAGAAGGGCGACACGCTCAAGGTGACGCCGACCGGCAGCATCGTCTCGGGTGCCGACGACGGGGTGATCCTGCCCAAGCAGACCAGTGGCACCACGGTCAGCGTCGACAACGCCGGCATCATTCGCTCCACCGTGGCCCGTGGTATCGACACCAAGGATGGCGGCACCGACCAGAGCTTCTTCGTCATCACCAACCGCGCCGGGGCGCTGATCCAGGGGACCAACGACGCTATCCGTTTCCAGACCAACCCCACCGCGGGCGGCAGCCTCAAGATCAGCAACGCCGGGACCATCGAATCCATCACCGATGGCCAGGCCATCGATCTGGAGGCCCTCAACAACCCAGGTTTCAGCACCACCCTGGTGAACGAGGCGAGCGGCGTGATCCACGCCGTGGGCAACGACGCGATCAAGACCGGCTCCAACGCCACCATCACCAACTACGGGCGTATCTACACCGACACCGCACCCCAGGATGCCAACGGCCTGGACCAGAAATACGACGGCATCAAGATCGGTACTTCGACCGGCGTCACCGTGTACAACTACGGCAGCATCAGTGCCGACCGTCACGGCGTCGACCTCAAGACCGACGCCACCCTCTACAACTATGCCGGTGCCAGCGTCACCGGGCGCAACGGCTCGGGTTTCGGCTCCGACGGTACCGGCACCGTGTACAACTGGGGCACCATCACCGGTGCCATCGCCGATGGCAAGATCAATGGCGACGGTGATGGCGTCGATATCGACTTCATCGGCCACGTCTACAACGCCGGCACCATCCAGGGCCTGGGCGCCAAGGGCGTGGACAGCGGCGGGCGGCCCAACGGCAGCGAAGGCATCGCCATGGGCGGCGGTACGGTCACCAACACCAGCACCGGCCTGATCCGCAGCGTCGACAACGGCATCCTGGTGGACGACGGTGCCGAAGGCTCGGGTGTCGGTGCCACCACCATCGACAACGCCGGTACCATTCGTGGCGAGCGCGGCTTCGGCATCAAGCTGGTCGGCAACTTCGATGACACCGTGATCAACAGCGGCACCATCAGCGGCGGCAACGGCCTGGCATTGAGCATGGGCGGCGGCGACGACCGCCTGATCGTGCGTACCGGCGGGGTGTTCAATGGCCTGGTGGATGCAGGCGATGGCGTCGATACGCTGCAGCTCGAGGGCAGCGGCCAGTTCGGCAACAGCGCCAACTTCGAGAAGCTGCTGGTCTCCGGGGGCACCTGGACGCTGAGCAGCGTCAACGATTTCAGCCAGGGTGGCGAGATCACCCAGGGCGCGGCGCTGGTCAACCAGGGCAGCGTGCTCGGCAGTTTGCGGGTAGACCGGGGGGCGACCTACGCGGGCGGTGGTGTGGTCGGTGGTCTCGACGTCAGGGGCACGATGCTGACCAACACCGGGCTGGGCGTGGCCACGGTCAAGGGCGACCTGAAGTTCGATTCGGGCGCCAGCCTGGTCTATGGCGTCAACGCCGACGGCAGCAGCGCGCCGATCACCGTCACCGGTACCGCCAATCTGGGCGGTGCCACCCTGCGCATCCAGCCGACCCCTGGCCAGTATCCCTGGCAGAGCCAGTACACCGTGCTCAACGCCGGTGCGATCGACGGCACCTTTGGCCAGGTCACCAGTGACTACGCCTTCCTCACCCCGAAACTGAGCTACAGCAGCCACTCGGTGGGCCTGACCTACACCCGCAACGACGTCGCCTTCGACCAGTTCGCCCGCAGCGCCAACGCTGGCGCTGCGGCGCGCAGCCTGGCCAGCCTGGGCAGCGGCAGTGCGCTGTACAGCGCGCTGCTCAATACCTCGAACGCCAGCGCCGGCAATGCCATCGAGCAACTGTCGGGCAGCAACACCGCCAACCTCGCCGCCGCCACCCTGGCCGGCAGCGCCCAGGTGGGCAGCACCATGCTCGGCGCCTTGCAGTCGATGGGCAGCAATGCCGGGTTGCTGGTGGGCCTGGATCAGCAGGACACCCCGGTGCTCGCTGCCACCGGCCTGCCCCAGGGCGTGCGCAACCTCAACGACCCGAACGCCCAGGGGCGAGTGTGGGGCCAGGCGCTGGGCAGCTACGGCAAGGTCGATGGCAGCCACGGCGCCAGCAGCCTGGAACAGCGCACCGGCGGCGCGGTGATGGGCCTGGACTGGGCGGTGGGCAGCGACTGGCGCCTGGGTGTGCTGGGCGGCTACTCGCGCACCCGCCTGGACGCCAGCGGCCTGGACGGCAAGGTGCGCAGTTGGCATGCCGGCCTCTACGCCCAACGCCAGAGCGGCCCGCTGGCCCTGCGCCTGGGCGCGGCGTACAGCAGCCATGACGGCGACAGCAAGCGCAGCGTGGCCTTTGATGGCTTCGATGAGCGCCTGAAGGGCAACTACGATGCCGACAGCCAGCAGGCCTTCGCCGAGCTGGGTTATGCCCTGGGCAGTGGGCGCCTGAGTGCCGAGCCTTTCGCCAACCTGGGCTACCAGCGCTATCACCGCGACAGCTACCGCGAGAAGGGCGGCGATGCTGCGTTGGCGGTGGATGCCGACACGCAGGACAACGTCACCAGTACCTTCGGCGTGCGCATCGCACACCTGGGGCAACTGGACAACGGCATGAGCCTGACGCCCCGCGCCAGCCTGGGCTGGCGCCACACCTATGGCAACCTCGACACCCGCACGCGCCAGGCTTTCCTGGCCGGCGGCGATGCGTTCAGCGTCCAGGGCAGTGCGCTGGACCGTGACAGCCTGGTCGTCGAGGCCGGGCTGGAGCTGGGGCTCAGTGCACGGCAGAGTGTGGGCCTGGGCTACAACGGCGAGTTGGGCAGCAATGCGCGTAATCACGCCGTGATGGGGCAATGGCAGTTGAAGTTCTGATCGCCCGTCGATACACCTGAAGCCGGGGCCGCAAAGGCCCCGGCAGCGTTTCAGCGCAGGTCGCGTTCCAGCGACTTCCACAGCTCGAGCATGGTCGGGTTGCTGTTGCCGATCGAGCGGAATGACCAGATTTCCAGTTCCGCGCTCCACTCGTCCCCGCCTGCGCGCACCAGCCGACCGCTGGTCAGTTCCTCCTCGACCGCCGACTCCGGCAGCCAGGCGATGCCATAGCCTTCGCGGGCCATGCGCATCAGGTGCATGGCCATGTCGGCTTCGTAGAAGCGCTTGAGGTGAGGTTGCGCGTTGCCCTGCAGCAGCACATCCACCACCCGCCCGAGAAACGAGGTAGAGGTGTAGGCGAGGTAGGGGATGGGCTTGCCCGCCGCCCCCGGCAGGGCGAACAGCGGGCGCCCATCTGCGTCGGGGGCCGACACCGGGAAGAAGGCATCGCTGCCCAGGCGCAGACCGACGAACTTGTCGGGGTCGAGGATGATCGGTGCACGCGGGTGGCTGTAGCCGATCATCAGGTCGCAGCTGCCTTCGGCCAGGGCGATGACCGCCTCCTGCACGTTGGCGGCCAGCACCCGCGCATTGAAGTAGCCGTAGCGGCGCTGGAAACCGGCGAACCAGGTGGGCAGGAAGGTCATCGACAGGGTGTGCCCGGCCACCACCTGGATCGAGCGCCCGGGCATGCGCTCGCCACGGCGCAGTGCCGAGCGCAGGTCATGGAAGATCGACAGCGCGTCTCGGCCTTCGTCGCAGAAGGTCTTGCCGGCGGCGGTCAGTTGCACCGGATAGGTGCTGCGGTCGACCAGCTCGACGCCGACCCATTCCTCCAGCGAGCGAATGCGTCGCGACAGCGCGGACTGAGTGATGCAGCGGATCTCGGCCGCGCGGGAAAAGCTCTTGGTTTCGGCGATGGCCAGCAGGTCATCGATCCATTTGGTCTGCATGGTGGTGGGCCTGTGGTTGGTGCGTAGATTCTGCAGCCGCACCCTGTGGGAGCGGGCTTGTCCCGCGATCGGGCGCGTAGCGGCCGCAAGCCAGGCAACCGAGATCTTTCTGATGTGACTCGGTGTCCGGTGTTATGGCCGCTGCGCGCCCAATCGTGGGACAAGTCGCAGCGGCGAACCGCCGCTCCTACAGGTTATGTGGCGCGGTTCAATGCCGGCATTTTATTCCCGCTTCGACCCAAATTCACCACCATTCGACAACTATGCGAATTTCGCATGAACCCATCGCGCATCCTCATCAACTGCTCCGGCCGTGCGTCGTAGCCTGTTGCTGTCCCTCCCGCATTCGACAGACAGAGGTCGAGATGAATAACAAGAAACTACCCCGTTACATCGCCGTGGCGATCCTGCTCGGCATCGTCGTCGGCTGGCTGTGCAACACCTACGCAGGCTCCGCGGACGCCGCCAAGCAGATTGCCGGTTACTTCAGCCTGGTCACCGATATCTTCCTGCGCATGATCAAGATGATCATCGCCCCGCTGGTGTTCGCCACCCTGGTCGCAGGGATCAGCAGCCTGGGCAATTCCGGTTCGGTGGGGCGCATCGGCCTGCGCTCGATGATCTGGTTCGTCAGCGCCTCGGTGTTCTCCCTGGCCCTGGGCATGCTGCTGGTGAACCTGTTCCAGCCTGGCGCCCACCTGAACCTGAGCGTGGAGTCGGGCCAGGCAGTGAGCGCGGTGGCGGTCAATGCCGGGGACTTCAGCCTCAAGACCTTCATCAGCCATGTGTTCCCGCGCAGCATCGCCGAAGCCATGGCCAACAACGAGATCCTGCAGATCGTGGTGTTCTCGCTGTTCTTCGGGCTGGCGCTGGCGTTCGTCAAGCAACGTGGCAACACCCGCATCGGCGAGCTGGTGGACGAGCTGGCCAAGGTGATGTTCCGCATCACCGACTACGTGATGATGTTCGCTCCGGTCGGCGTCTTCGCCGCGCTGGCCGCTGCCGTCACCACTCAGGGCATTGGCCTGCTGTTCGACTACGGCAAGCTGATCGGCCAGTTCTACCTGGGCATCCTGCTGCTGTGGCTGGCGCTGTTCGCGGTGGGCTACGGTTTCCTCGGGCGCCCGGTGTTCACCCTGGGCAAGCTGATCCGCGAGCCGGTGCTGCTGGCGTTCTCCACTGCGAGCAGCGAATCGGCCTACCCCAAGACCATCGATGCGCTGGAGAAATTCGGTGCACCCAAGCGCGTGTCGAGCTTCGTCCTGCCGCTGGGCTACTCGTTCAACCTCGACGGCTCGATGATGTACCAGGCCTTCGCCATCATGTTCATCGCCCAGGCCTACAACATCGAACTGAGCTTCACCCAGCAAATGCTGATCCTGTTGACCCTGATGGTCACCAGCAAGGGCATGGCCGGGGTGGCGCGGGCCTCGGTGGTGGTGGTCGCGGCCACGCTGCCGATGTTCCACCTGCCCGAGGCCGGGCTGTTGCTGATCCTGGCCATCGACCAGTTCCTCGACATGGGCCGTACCGCGACCAACGTGGTTGGCAACAGCATCGCCACGGCGGTGATCGCCGACCTCGAACGGCGCCATGACGATGCCCCGACGCCCGTCGAACCTGCGCTGAAACCTGCCACCCACGCCTGATCCGGACCGTCCCATGAAAAGCCCACGCAAGACCGCCAACGCGCGCACCCTCGGTATCATCGGTGGCCTCGGCTCGCTGGCCGGTGGCGACCTGTTCCTCAAGCTGCTCAAGAGCCAGCCCCTGCTGGCCGAGCAGGGGCGCTACCACCTGCTGTTCGAGCAGCACCCGTTCAAGGACCTGGCGCTGCCGCTCAGCGCGGGCGCGAGCATGACCTCGCGCAAGCTCTACGTGTTCCAGGTCTGCCAGGGTTATGCCGACAGCGGTGCCGACGCCGTGCTGGTGCCGTGCTTCGCCAGCCATACCTTCATCGACGAACTGCGCGCCGAGCTGCAGATCGCCATCGTCGACCTGATGGCGGCGCTCAAGGCCCATGTGGCGCACATCGCCCCGCCCGGTGCGCGCCTGGGCGTGCTGGCTTCGGACTATGTGCGCGCTTCGGGGTTGTTCGAGCGGCATTTTGCCGACGACTATGAGCTGATCCATCCCTCGCCGGTGCAGCAGGCGGCGTTGATGGAGGCGGTGTACGGGCCTGCAGGCATCAAGGCCGGACATCTGGATGGGGTGGCGCTGGAGCTGTTGCATCAGGTTTGCCTGGAGCTCGAAGGCCAGGGCGCGACGCTGTTGCTGCCGGGCATGACCGAGCTGTCGTTGCTGGCGCCGGAGCTGATGCGCCGTGGCATTCACTGCGTCGATGCCAACCAGGTGTATGCCGACTTCGCCAGCGCCACCGACTCGCTGCCCAGCCTTGCGCCGTTCAAGCTGGGGATCGTCGGTGGCGTGGGGCCGGCGGCGACCGTGGATTTCATGGGCAAGGTAGTGAAGAACACCCCGGCCGGGCGTGACCAGGACCATATCAGGATGGTGGTCGAACAGAACCCGCAGATCCCCGATCGCACCGCCAACCTGCTGCGCCAGGAGGCCGACCCGACCGTGGCGATGTACTCGACCTGTCGCCGCCTGGAAGAGGAGGGCGCCGATGCCATCGCGATCCCGTGCAACACCGCGCATGCCTATGTCGAGCGGATCCAGGAGCATCTGGCGGTGCCGATCGTCAACATGCTGAGCGAGACCATCGATTTCATTCTGCACGGCTATGGTCGTGAGGTGCGGGTGGGGCTGCTGGCGACCTCGGGCACGTTGCAGAGTGGTGTCTATCACGCGGCGGCCGAACGCGTCGGCCTGTCGTTGCTGGTGCCGGACGATGCGGCGCAGGCGCGGGTGATGCGTGCGATCTATGGTGAGGAAGGCGTCAAGGCGGGATTTACCGAAGGGCAGTGTCGGGATGACCTGCTGGCAGGCGCCGGGCAACTGGTCGGGCAGGGCGCGCGGGTGTTGATCCTGGGTTGTACCGAATTGCCGTTGATTCTGGCCCAGGCCGATGGCTTCCCCATCGACGGGGTACAGGTGGCACTGGTGGACCCGACCGATGTGCTGGCGCGCCGCTGCGTGGCGTTGGCGCGGGGGCTGAGGTAAGCGCAGCGGGCATGCCCGCTGCCGCAGGAGGGGCTGTGGTCAGCTTTGGTAATCGCGCCCCTCGCGATCCAGTTGCCGGACCAACGCATCCCAGTGCCGCTGGATCCCCTCGCCAAGCCCGTCGGAAAAGCGCTTCGACTGCTCATGCACCTTGGCAATCGCCGCCGGGGAGGCGTACTGCAGTTGGTCGTTGCCACCGGCCTGGGCGGCGATCTGGATGTTGCAGGCGCGCTCCAGGCCGTGCAGCTCACGGAAGGCATGCTCGACGCTGATGCCGCCGGTGAGCAGGCCATGATTGCGCAGGATCAGGATGTTGCTTTGCCCCAGGTTGGCCACCAGGCGCTGCTGTTCATCGAGGTCCAGCGCGACGCCCTCGTAGTCGTGATAGACCACGCGGCTGTAATAGGCCAACGCATGCTGGGAGACCGGCAACAGGCCGTCACGCTGAGCAGACACCGCCGCGCCATCGCGGGTGTGGGTGTGCAGTACGGCCTTGAGGTCGGGACGGGCGCGGTGGATGGCGCTGTGGATGACGTAGCCGGCCTGGTTGATGCCCAGGCCCAGCGGGTCGTCGATGATCGTGCCGTCGACATCCACCTTGACCAGGTTCGACGCGGTGATTTCGTCGAACAGCAGGCCGAAGGCGTTGATCAGGAAGTGCTCGTCCGGGCCGGGAACCCGTGCCGAGAAGTGCGTGTAGATGTGGTCGGTCCAGCGGAACAGGGCCGCCAGGCGATAGGCGGCGGCGAGCTTGACCCGCACCTCCCATTCCTCGGCGCTGACCCGTAGGCGCACGGCCTCCTGGCTGGGAGGTACGACGGACAGTGAACTCATGCGGTGCTCCAGTGCAAGGCAGTACGGTGTGAACAGGACCGTAGGCGTCTGGCGCAACGCTGTAAAAGTCTTTTTGGTTCTATGCTAATTATTCGATTTAAGAATTATCTTTTTTCTTGTTATGCAAGATGATCATTTAATCGGGTTGGCTCGCTGCGCTGTTCAGCCGGGTGCCCGCCACGGCGCCGAACAGCTCCACCGGCTCCTGCAGGTTGCCCAGGTAGCGTGGATGGAACAGCCACAGGTCGACCTGTGGCTTGAAATCGCTGACGTTGACGATATCCAGCAGGTCTCGGTGCCGACTGGCAAGCAACAGCGGTTCAGGCACCAGGCCCAGGCCCTGGCCGTTGGCGACCAGCCCCAGTTGCAACTCGGTGCCGAAGGTTTCGAGGTTGATCGACAGTGACAGCCCCTGTTCGCTCAATGCGCGCTGCAGGCCGGCGCGAAAACCGCAACCATCGGGGTTGAGCACCCAGCCACGGGTATAGCAGTCGCGCAACTTGTAGCTGCGCTTGCCGGCGCTGCCCTTGGCCGCGACCACGCGCAGCGGCATGCGCGTGATGGAATGGCTGGCGATGCCTTCGGGGAAGATCTTGCCCGGTGGGAAGAGCGCGGCAGCGGCATCCAGCTCGCCGTTTTCCATGCGCGCGATCAGGCTGCTGCCCCAGCCGCTGGTGACCTGGGTGCGCAGCTCGGGGTAGGCCTGGCGGATCTGCGCCAGGGCCTCGAGCAGCACCACATCGCCCAGTGTCTGCGGCACGCCCAGGCGCAGGGTGCCGGACGGCGCGCCATCGTTGGCCACCAGTTCGCGCAGAGCGTCGATTTCACGCAGGATGGCCTTGCACTGCTCGTACACGCGCAGGCCCATGGGCGTGGGCTTGAGTGGCTTGGTGTTGCGGTCGAGCAAGGTGGCGCCGAGGTCTTCCTCGAAGTTCTGCACGCGCCGGGTGATGGCCGGCTGGGTCAGTTGCAGCGCTTCGGCGGCAAGGTTGGTCGACTGGCAACGGATGACGGCCACGAAGGCGTCCATGTCATCGATTTTCATATTCGGCGCTCACATATTGAGACTGGAGGACATACCCGCAGAGCATAATCCTGATGGTCGGGATTGTCACAGTTCGATGAGCGAGGCAGGCAGGGCGGCCTTCGCCGCCCGTGGCGAGCGTCAGCGGGCGTTGCGCGCCCGTGCCACCCGCGAGCCGTTGGCACGCCCCAGCACGTCGCTGATGCGCTGGCCGGCGGCGACCAGTTTGTCCAGGTCGATACCGGTCTCGATGCCGAGCCCTTGCAGCAGGTACAGCACGTCTTCGGTGGCGATGTTGCCTGTGGCGCCCTTGGCGTAGGGGCAGCCGCCGAGCCCGGCCACCGAGCTGTCGAACACGCTGATCCCTTCGAGCAGGCTGGCATAGACATTGGCCAGGGCCTGGCCGTAGGTGTCGTGGAAGTGGCCGGCAAGCTGCTCGCGCGGCACCTGCGCCGAGACCACCTCGAACAGGCGCCGGGTATCGCCGGCGGTGCCGGTGCCGATGGTGTCGCCCAGCGACACTTCGTAGCAGCCCATGTCGTGCAGGGCCCGGGCGACCGGGGCGACCTGCTCGGCGCTGACCTTGCCTTCATAAGGGCAGCCGAGCACGCAGGATACATAGCCGCGCACCCGGATACCCTGCGCGCGGGCGGCGTCCATGATCGGCTCGAAGCGCTGCAGGCTCTCGCTGATCGAGCAGTTGATGTTGCGCTGGGAGAACGCCTCGGACGCCGCGGCGAACACCGCCACCTCCTTGACCCCGGCTGCCAGTGCATCCTCGAAACCGCGCAAGTTTGGCGCCAGGGCTGCGTAGGTCACCCCGGCACGCTGGCGGATACCGGCAAACACCTCGGCCGATCCAGCCATTTGCGGCACCCACTTGGGCGAGACGAAACTGCCCACCTCGATGTAGGAGAGCCCGGCGTCGGTGAGGTCGTCCACCAGCCGCACCTTGTCGGCGACGCTGATGGGTTGGGCTTCGTTCTGCAAGCCGTCGCGCGGGCCGACTTCGACCAGGCGCACGTGTGCGGGCAATGACATGGCGGGGTTCCTGTGGCGAATCAGCGGTTATTGTTCAGGGTGGCGGCCAGCGCCTGCTCGCAGCGCTCCTGGGCGGTGTCCAGCTCCAGGTGCATCTGCTGGATATCGAGCATCTGCTGCTCCAGTTGCGCGCGGCGTTCGGCGATCTTGGCCAGCATGCTGGTGAGCTGCTTGAGGTTGCCGCCGCTGGGGTCGTACAGCTCGATCAGCTCGCGGCATTCGGCCAGCGAGAAGCCGATGCGCTTGCCGCGCAGGATCAGCTTGAGCGTCACCTTGTCACGCGCCGAATAGATGCGCTCCAGGCCGCGACGCTCGGGGCTCAGCAGACCCTGCTCCTCGTAGAAGCGGATGGCGCGGGTGGTGATGTCCAGCTCGCGGGACAGGTCGGAGATGCTGTAGGTCTGGCTGCTCATGCTCGGGCTCGGGGGTGGAATGTGAGTAAGCTAAAGGCAGGTTGACGTATACGTCAAGGTGATTGCGCAGTACCGCTGCGTCGGTAGGCATTGGGCGTCTGGCCGCTGAGGCGTTTGAAGAAGCGTGCGAAGTAGGTGGGATCGCTGAAACCCAGGCTGTCGGACAACTGGCCGATGCTCATGCGCGTGTAGGTCAGGTTGCGCCGCGCTTCGAGCAGCAGGCGCTGGTGGATCACCTGCAGCGCGGTCTGCCCGCTCAGCGCACGGCACAGCTGGTTGAGCTGCAGGCTGGTGACGCCCAGGCGTGCAGCAAACTCATCGACCGACAGATGCTGGCGGTAATGCGCTTCGACCAGGCGCAGGTAGTGCCCGAGCAGGTGGCGGTCGCGCTCGTCGCGGTTGCGCGGCGCCTGGCCCAGCTGCTGGCGGCGGCTGATCCACACCATCAGCGCGGTGACCAGCGCCTGCAGCATGGCCGCTCGCGCGGGTGCGCTGCCCTGGTATTCCTGCTGCAAGGTGTCGATCAGCCCGCGCAGGCGGGTGCGGTCGCGGCCCAGCGGGTAGCAGGCCGCCGATGCCAGCACCGCCAGTGGTGCACCCAGGCGTTGCTCGAGGTCGGCCACCAGCGCCGTACCGAAGGTCAGCACATGGCCCTGGATGTCGGCGCTGAAGCGAAAGCCATGCACCGTCAGCGGTGGTACCACCTGGATCGCTGCCTCTTGGATCTCGCTGCGTCGGCCTTCGATTTCCACCAGTGCGTGCCCGCGCTGCACGTAGAGCAACTGAAACAGTTCGGCATGCTGGTGCGGCTTGATCTCCCAGTGGTGCAGGCGGCTGCGTGCGGGGATCGATTCGCAGTGCAGCAGATCGGTGCCGGGCCAGGCGTGGTTCTCGCCATAGAGCTGGAACAGCGGTACGCCGGGAAGGGAGGATTTCATGGTCGGGACACCTGTCCGCTGATCGCACGGAATTTTGAAAAGTGCAGATTTTCCATCGGATATGACACCTTTTCAGCTTTTTGCGCCAGTAAAAATGCAGGGGCTAACCCGAATAACGTATGCCGGCTGCCGCCAGTACGGCATCGACAAGGCGAGACAACAACAATGAAAACCCAGGTTGCAATCATTGGCGCCGGCCCTTCTGGCCTGCTGCTTGGTCAACTGCTGCACAAGGCGGGCATCGACACGCTCATTCTCGAACGCCAGACCCCTGAGTACGTGCTTGGCCGTATCCGCGCCGGTGTGCTGGAGCAGGGCACCGTTGACCTGCTGCGCGAGGCCGGGGTATCGGCGCGCATGGACCGTGAGGGGCTGGTGCACGAGGGTGTCGAACTGTTGGTGGCAGGGCGCCGCCAGCGCCTGGACCTCAAGGCCCTGACCGGCGGCAAGACGGTGATGGTGTACGGCCAGACCGAAGTCACCCGCGACCTCATGCAGGCCCGCGAGCAGAGCGGGGCGCCGATCGTGTATGGCGCGAGCAACGTGCAGCCGCACGGGATCAAGGACGAGCGGCCCTACGTGACCTACGAGAAGGACGGCCAGTTGCACCGCGTCGAGTGCGATTACATCGCGGGTTGCGACGGTTTTCATGGCGTTTCGCGCCAGAGCATTCCACAGGGCGTGCTCAAGCAGTACGAGCGGGTCTATCCGTTTGGTTGGCTGGGGTTGCTGGCCGATACCCCGCCGGTCAACCACGAGCTGATCTATGCGCATCATGATCGTGGTTTCGTGTTGTGCAGCCAGCGTTCCACCACTCGCAGTCGATACTATCTGCAGGTGCCGCTGGACGAGCGGGTGGAGAACTGGCCCGATGCGCGTTTCTGGGACGAACTGAGGGCGCGTCTGCCCGAGGATGTCGCGGCGCGCCTGGTCACCGGCCCCGCGCTGGAAAAGAGCATCGCGCCGCTGCGCAGCCTGGTGGTCGAGCCGATGCAGTACGGGCACCTGTTCCTGGTGGGGGATGCGGCGCATATCGTGCCACCGACGGGGGCCAAGGGGCTGAATCTGGCAGCCTCGGACGTCAACTACCTGTATCGCATCCTGGTCAAGGTCTACCGCGAAGGCCGCACCGACTTGCTGGAGCGCTACTCACCGCTGGCGTTGCGGCGGGTCTGGAAGGGCGAGCGTTTCAGTTGGTTCATGACCCAGTTGCTGCATGATTTTGGCGAGCACAAGGATGCCTGGGACCAGAAGATGCAGGAGGCGGACCGGGAGTACTTCCTGTCGTCCGAGGCCGGCCTGGTGAACATTGCCGAGAACTATGTGGGCTTGCCGTACGAGGAGGTGTAGGAGTAACTGTCTCTTTCAAATCTAAAGGCCAGCCCAATCCCCCTGTGGGAGCGGGCCCCATAGCTTCTGAATACGGTGGTGTTACCCGTGGGAGCCAACTGTCTTTCACCTACCGCCGACCAGCGGTTCATCAACGCTCCAGCAACGCCACCATCTCTGTATACCCGCGTGTGCGCGCATGCTCCAGCGCCGTCACGCCATCCTTGTCGGCAATCGCAGGGTCCGCGCCTGCCGCCAGCAGCCGACGCACGATGTCCACATGGCGCGGGCCGCCGTCGCCAAGGATCACCGCCTCCAGCAAGGCGGTCCAGTGCAGCCGGTTGAGGTGGTTCACGTCCACGCCCGCGTCGATCAGCATCTGCACCGTTTCCACATGACCACGCTCGGCCGCCGGAATCAGCGCGGTGCCGCCGTAACGGTTGGTGCTGGCGAGGTCGGCGCCGTGGATCAGGGTCAGTTGCAGGATCTCGTTCAAGCCGCGCGCACCGGCATACAGGTAGGGGCTGTCATGGATGTCATCCTTGGCGTTCACATCCGCCCCGGCTTCGATCAACACCCTGGCGGCTTCGACATGGTTACCGTGGGTCGCCGCCAGCAGGGGCGTGCGCCCTTGGCCATCGCGGCTGTCGAGCGCCACCGGTTCCTTGAGCAGGCGACGGATGGCAGGTGCATCGCCGCGCTGGGCGGCATAAAGCAGGCGGGTATCCATGGAGGTGGTCTCGGCGTGGGCGGCAAGGCAGGTGAAGGCCAGCAGGCAGGCGGCGAGGGTGTGGCGCATGCGTGGGGCTCCTGAGGCAAAACCTCATCCTAGGGAAAAAGTTGCCGGCGACTGAAACGAATTATCTGGATGACCGGTAGTGGATTTCCGAATGCATCAACGTTGCCCGTCTTGAAGGGCCATGCTAGAAGTCAGGCTCATCATTTGAAAACCCAATACCCTCATGTCCATCAGCGTAAAACCGAATAGGGCTCTGTTCGACCTCGACCTGTTGCGCGCCATCGTCGTGGTCGCCGATTGCGGCAGCTTCACCACGGCTGCGGCGCGCCTGCATTCGACCCAATCGACCATCAGCCAGAAGGTGCGACGCCTCGAGGAGATGGTCGGTCATCGCCTGTTGGTACGCGGCAATCGCGATGTGCTGCCCACCGACGCCGGGCAGACGTTGCTCGGCTATGCCAGGCACATGCTGGCGCTGAACGACCAGATGCTCGAAGCCCTGGCCGGGGCCATGGTTGGTGTGACCGTACGCCTTGGAGTGCCCGAAGACTTCGTCGGCGGGCGAACCACCAATGCGCTGTCGGCGTTCAGCCGCCTGCACCCGCAGGTCAAGCTGGAAGTCACCAGCGGCCTGTGCCGCGACCTGAGCCAGGCCTACGACAATGGCGAACTCGACCTGGTGCTGCTCAAGCAGCGGCGCAACAGCCGCGAGGGCGTGTCCTGCTGGCCCGAGCGCCTGCAATGGATCGACAGCGTACGCATGCCGGCCTTCGAGCTTGACCCGGTGCCCTTGGTCACCTTTCCGCCGCGCGGGCTGTACCGCGAAGACATGATCCATGCCATCGAAGGCATGGGCCGCCGCTGGCGCATCAGCTTCACCAGCTCCAGCCTGTCCGGGATCCAGGCCGCGGTGGCCGACGGCATGGGCGTGAGCCTGCTGCCGCCGCGTGCGGCCACCGCCGAGCATCGGGTGCTGGGGGCGGCGCAAGGTTTGCCGGAGGTGGACAGCTACGAGATCGTCATCGTCCACCGGCCAACCGCCGACGTGATGGTCAAGGCACTGGCGCAGGTGCTGACCGAGCTGCTGGCCGGGGATGGCATCTGAAGGCTCCGATCAGCGTCAGACGGTTGACCACCTGCGCACCACTGCGTAGCCTTGCCGCTTCGAGGTTCTCCGGCGCTGCCGGAGCTAAGACGGGAACGCGGTACAAGCCGCGGCTGCCCCCGCAACTGTAAGCACTGAACAGGTTCGACACAGCCACTGCGCCCACGCGCGGGAAGGCGTCGCCCTGACGGCTGGACGTCGTGCAGTGCAAGCCAGGAGACCTGCCTCGCAACGTTTTCGACTTTCAACCGGGCGGGGTGATCCGGTGGCGAGCGAGTCCGGCCGGTCGGCCGCGGCTTTCGTCCCGCATGCCCGCACCATTGCTGCCAAGGGCATCGCCACATGAAAACACTGGCCAAACTTCCCGTCACCATCGTCACCGGCTTCCTCGGCTCGGGCAAGACCACCTTGCTTCGCCACATGCTCGACAACGCCCAGGGGCGACGCATCGCGGTCATCGTCAACGAGTTTGGCGAGTTGGGTATCGACGGCGAGATCCTCAAGCAGTGCAGCATCGGCTGCACCGAGGAAGAGGCCAACGGCCGCGTCTATGAGCTGGCCAACGGCTGCCTGTGCTGCACCGTGCAGGAAGAGTTCTTCCCGGTGATGCGTGAGCTGGTCGCCCGTCGCGGTGACCTGGACCACATTCTCATCGAGACCAGCGGCCTGGCCCTGCCCAAACCGCTGGTGCAAGCCTTCCAGTGGCCGGAAATCCGCAACGCCTGCACCGTCGATGCGGTGATCACCGTCGTCGACAGCCCGGCCGTGGCCGCCGGCACCTTCGCCGCCTACCCGGACCAGGTCGACGCCCAGCGCAAGCTGGACCCCAACCTGGACCACGAATCCCCGCTGCACGAGCTGTTCGCCGACCAGCTGGCCAGTGCCGATCTGGTGGTGCTGAACAAGGCTGACCTGATCGACGCCGAGGGCCTGGCCAAGGTCCGCGCCGAAGTCGCCGAAGAACTGCCGCCGGCCGTCAAGGTGATCGAGGCCAGCAGCGGTCGCCTGCCGCTGGATGTGTTGCTGGGCGTGGGGGCCGAGTCCGAAGTGCATATCGATGGCCGTCGCACCCACCACGACTCGCACCACGATGGCGACGATCACGACGATCATGATCATGACGCCTTCGACTCCATCTCCATCGACCTGCCTGAAGCGGACGAAAGCCTGCTGCTCGATGCCCTGACGCAACTGGTCACCGAGTTCGGCATCCTGCGCGCCAAAGGCTTTGCCGCGATCCCCGGCAAGCCGATGCGCCTGTTGATCCAAGGCGTGGGCACGCGCTTCGACAAGCACTTCGACCGCGCCTGGCGCAGCGACGAACCGCGCATCACCCGCCTGGTGCTGATCGGCCAGGACCTCGACGCGGCACAGTTGGAAGCGCGCCTGCGCCAGGCCCTGGGCGCCTGATCCATGCACCTGCTGCGGACCCAGCCCGGCGGCTTCGTGCCGGACGACAGCATTGCCGACCTCGGCCAGACGCCCGCCGAGCTGGTGATTCTCTGCAGCGGCGACTCTCACCTGGCACTGCTCGCCGAAACCGCCGAGCAGCTGCCGGACGATTTCCCCAGCCTGCGCCTGGCCAACCCCATGCAGGTGCAGAACCACGCCTCCGTCGACCTTTACATCGATGAGGTGTTGCGCCATGCCAAGGTGATCCTGGTGTCGCTGCACGGCGGTGTCGGCTACTGGCGCTACGGCGTAGAACAGTTGGTCGAACTCGCGGCGCGTGGGGTGCAGTTGATCCTGGTGCCCGGCGATGACCGCCCCGACCCTGAGCTGACGCAGTTGGGCACGGTGCCGACCGAGCAGGCCGAGCGGCTCTGGCACTACCTGCGCCAGGGCGGCAAGGCCAATGCGGTCAACCTGTTCAATTGCCTGGCCAGCCAGTGGCTGGGGCGCGACTATGCCTGGGACGAACCCCAGCCGCTGCCGCGCACTACGGTCTACCACCCTGGCAAGCCCAGCGCAGGGCTTGAAGACTGGTTCCCCGAGTGGCACCCGGAGCATCCGGTAGCGCCGATCCTGTTCTATCGCTCGCACCTGCAGGCCGCCAACACCGCGTTCATCGATGTGTTCTGCCAGCGCTTGCAGGCGGCCGGGCTGAACCCATTGCCGATCGCAGTCGCCAGCCTCAAGGAGTCGGCCTGTCTGGAACAGGTCGAGGCCTGGCTCGACGAGGTCGGCGCCGAGGTGGTGATCAACACCACAGGCTTTGCCTTGTCCAGCCCGGAGCGGCCCAACCTGCGCCCGCTGCGCCGCGACGTGCCGGTGTTGCAGGCGATCTGCGCCCAGGACAACCAGCCCGGCTGGGAAGCCAGCGAGCAGGGCTTGGGCGCGCGCGACCTGGCGATGCACATCGCCTTGCCGGAGCTGGACGGGCGCATCATCACCCGGCCGGTCAGCTTCAAGGACCTGGCCTGGCGCAGCGAGCGCAGCCAGTCCGATGTGGTCTGCTACAAGGCCCATCCCGAACGCATGGATTTCGTCGCCGAACTGGCGCGGCGCTGGGTCGAGCTGGCGCGACTGCCCAATGCTCAGAAGCGTGTGGCGCTGGTGCTGGCCAACTATCCGACCCGCGACGGGCGTATCGGCAATGGCGTGGGGCTCGACACGCCGGGCGCCGCGCTGAACATCCTGCATGCCCTGCAGGCCGAGGGCTACCCGGTTGCGGGCCTGCCGCAGACGGGCACGGCGCTGATCCACGAACTGCTCGGCGGCGTGACCAACGACCTGGACCACCTCGACCAGCGTCCCTGTGCCCAGAGCCTGTCCCTGGACGACTACCTGGCGGCCTTCGCCTGCCTGCCCGAGGCCAACCAGCAGGCGGTGCGCGAACGCTGGGGCTCGCCCGAGCAAGACCCGATGTTCCGCAACGGCCGGATGATGATCGCCGGTCTGCGCTACGGCCTGACCTTCGTCGGCATCCAGCCGGCCCGGGGCTACCAGGTAGACCCGAGCGCGGTGTATCACGACCCGGACCTGGTGCCGCCGCACGGCTACCTGGCGTTCCATTTCTGGTTGCGCAACGGCTTTGCCGCCGATGCGCTGATCCATGTCGGCAAGCACGGCAACCTGGAGTGGCTGCCCGGCAAGGGTGTCGGACTGTCCGCCGAGTGCTGGCCGGATGCGCTGCTCGGCCCACTGCCGAACATCTACCCGTTCATCGTCAACGATCCCGGTGAAGGTGCCCAGGCCAAGCGCCGCACCCAGGCGGTGATCATCGATCACCTGATGCCGCCGCTGACCCGCGCCGAAACCTACGGGCCGCTGCGGCATCTGGAGCAGCTGGCCGACGAATACTACGAGGCGCAACTGCTCGACCCGCGCCGCGCCCGCGAGCTGCAGCGCGACATTCTCGAACTGGTCAAGGCCAACCATATCGACCGTGACCTGCAGCTCGAAGGCCAGCTGGACGATGCGGCTGTCTGGCTGCCGCGCCTGGACACTTATTTATGCGACTTGAAAGAGTCGCAGATTCGCGATGGCTTGCATGTCTTTGGTCAGTCGCCGCAGGGGCGCCTGCGCAGCGATACGCTGCTGGCGCTGCTGCGGGTCGATCGGGGTGACGGCCGCGGTGGCAATGCCAGCCTGCTGCGCGCACTGGCACGCGCTCTGGAACTGGCGTTCGACCCGCTGGACTGCGACCTTGGCCAGGCTTGGCAAGGGCCGCGTCCCGAGCTGCTGCAGGCGCTGGATGCTGCGTTGTGGCGCACCCAGGGTGATACCCGTGAACGTCTGGAGATGCTCGCCCTGGCCCTGATCGAAGGGCGCCTGGCAGCACCCGATACCGCGCAATGGCAGGCGGTGCATGCCGTGCTGCAGGCACTCGCCGACGAAGTCGCGCCGAACCTGGATGCTTGTGGCGCCGCCGAGATCGACGGCCTGCTCGCGGCCCTGGCCGGGCGTTTTGTGCCGGCAGGCCCCAGCGGCGCACCCAGTCGCGGGCGTCTGGACGTGCTGCCTACCGGACGCAACTTCTACACCGTGGATGTGCGCAACCTGCCCACCACCACCGCCTGGCGCCTGGGCTTTGCCTCGGCCAGCCTGATCCTCGAGCGTCACCTGCAGGAGCATGGTGATCACCTGCGTCAGCTCGGGCTGTCGGTCTGGGGTACGGCGACCATGCGCACCGGCGGTGACGATATCGCCCAGGCCATGGCGCTGATGGGGGTGAGGCCGGTATGGGCCACCGGCAGCCAGCGGGTCGATGACTTCGAAATCCTGCCCCTGAGCCTGCTCGATCGCCCGCGGGTCGATGTAACCTTGCGCGTGTCGGGTTTCTTCCGCGATGCCTTCGGCAACCTGATCCGCCTGTTCGACGCGGCAGTACAGGCCGTGGCGGCGCTGGATGAGCCAGACGACCTCAATCCGCTGGCTGCCCGCGTGCGTGCCGAGCGCGAGGCGCTGCTGGCGCAGGGCGTCGATGCCGAGCAGGCCTCGCGCCAGGCGGGTTGGCGGGTGTTCGGCGCCAAGCCGGGTGCCTATGGCGCGGGTGTGCAGAACGCCATCGACGGACGCCTCTGGCAGGGGCGCGCGGACTTGGCTGAGGTCTACCTCAACCATGGCGGCTACGCCTACGGTGCTGCCGATGAGGGCACACCTGCACGGGCACAGTTCGCCCAGCGCCTGGGGCAGGTCCAGGCGGTTTTGCAGAACCAGGACAACCACGAGCACGACCTGCTCGACTCCAACGACTACTACCAGTTCCAGGGCGGCATGCTCGCGGCAGCCGAAACTTTGGCCGGCGCCACGGTCGCCAGCTACCACGGCGACCACAGCCAGGTCGATCGCCCGCGTATCCGCACCCTCAAGGAGGAGCTGAACCGGGTGATCCGCGCGCGTGCGCTGAACCCGAAATGGATCGACGGGGTCAAGCGTCACGGCTATAAAGGTGCCTTCGAACTGGCGGCGACGGTCGACAACCTGTTCGCCTTCGATGCCACCACTCACCTGATCGACGATCACCATTACCAGTCGCTGGCCGATGCCTACGTGCTCGATCCGGCGACCCGAGCATTCATGCGCGAGCATAACCCGCACGCCTTGCACGATCTGACCGAACGGTTGCTGGAAGCCCAGCAGCGCGGTCTGTGGCAGGCGCCGGGCGATTACCGCGAGGCCCTCGAGCAGCAGTTGCTCGACGGCGAGGAAGAGGCCTGAAATGACCGAACCCCTGCAGTTCCCCCTGGCCGCCGTGGTCGGTGCCGAAGACCTCAAGCTGGCGCTGTGCCTGACCGCCATCGACCCGAAGATCGGCGGTGTGCTGATCGAAGGTCCGCGTGGCATGGCCAAGAGCACCTTGGCCCGGGGCCTGGCCGACCTGCTCGGCGCAGGCCCTTTCGTCACCCTGCCGCTGGGCGCGACCGAAGAGCGGCTGGTCGGTACTCTGGATCTTGATGCTGCGCTGGGGCAGGGCAAGGCACGCTTCTCGGCGGGCGTGCTGGCCCAGGCGGATGGTGGGGTGCTCTATGTGGATGAGGTCAACCTGCTGCCCGACCCGCTGGTAGACCTGCTGCTGGATGTGGCGGCCAGCGGCACCAACCGCGTCGAGCGCGACGGCATCTCGCACCGTCACGCCGCGCGTTTCGTGCTCATCGGCACCATGAATCCGGAAGAGGGCGAGCTGCGTCCGCAGTTGCTCGACCGTTTCGGCTTGAACATCGCCCTTGAAGGCGCGCCTGAGCCGAACGACCGTCAACAGATCATCCGCCGCCGCCTGGCATTCGACAGCGACCCCGAGGCGTTCTGCGCGCAGTGGGCGGCGGCCCAGGCGCAGTTGCGCGAACGCTGCCAGCACGCGCGTGAGCGCCTGCCGGCCATTGCCCTGGACGACCAGGCGCTGGCCTGGATCACCGAGCGTTGTTTCGCTGCGGGTGTCGATGGCCTGCGTGCCGACCTGGTCTGGTTGCGGGCGGCACGCGCCCATGCCGCGTGGCGCGGTGCTGCGGCCATCGGCGAGGACGATGTAGAGGCTGTGGCCGAATTTGCCTTGCGCCATCGCCGCCGTAGCGCAGAGCCGCCCGCTGGCTCGAACACGCCACCTCAGGGCGGCCAGCAGTCGCAAGACCCGAGTGGACAAGGTGACTGGGGGGCAATGGAGGCACAACCGGTGAGCGCAGGTGCCCGGCGTGAGGTGCCGAACTGGGCAAAAAAGCCCTGAGCATCCGCGCACGAAGTGGTTCAGCGGCGGATGCCAGGCCCCGTGCCGGAAAACTGACAGGTGCCAGCCGTGGACGCGCCCGTGCAGCCGCTGACGGTCGGGTCGCCTGGCTGCCGACCCTGCTCAAGGGGCGGCCTCGCCGTGTCGAGGACCTGTGCTGGCAGCAACGCCGTGGGCAAGCGCCGGAACTGTGGTTGGTGATCGTCGATGCGTCGGCGTCAACCCGCCGCCACCAATCCCTTGCGCAAGCCAAGGGGCTGCTCGAGACCTTCTTCGACCAGGCCTACCGCCAGCGTGCGCGCCTGGCGTTGCTGACCGCCAGCGGCAGCACGCCACAGTGGCAGCGTCATGGCCTGAAGGCCTCGGCTGCGCTTCAGCCGTGGCTGCGGGCGCTCGGGGCGGGAGGCGGCACGCCGTTGCTCGCGGCCCTGGAGGAGGCGCGCCAGTGGTTGCTGCGCCGCGGCAAAGCGCACCCTGGGGAGGTACAGCGCTGCCTGGTACTGACCGACGGTCGCCTGCAACGCTGGAAGCCTGTGCAGCCGATGCCCTGTGCCTGCGTGCTGGTCGATATCGAAACGGCGCCGGTGCGCCTGGGGCGGGCACGGCAACTTGCTGCGCAACTGCAGGCGGATTACCAGCATGTCGAGCAGTTCAGCGTTGTTGAATAAAGTGGGCGCGCGACAATAAGTCGCACAAACTGAAAGTTGCCGTAGCGGCAGGGGGAAAGTTGCACAAGTGCGCGACAAGACGCGCACCTGTGCGACGGCAAGTTATGCCTTGGGCATGGACCAGGGTTGCAGGTCGTAGCCTTTTTCGAACAGCTCGGCGCGGACTTCCTCGATCAGGCTGGCCCATTGTGCCGGGTCCGAATAGATGCGCGAGGATACCTGCTTGCTGCCGATGCGGGTGCTGGTCCGGTCGATCACTGCCAGGCTCAGTTCACCAGTACCGTTGGGTGCATCCCAGGCAACGCACTGGAAGGGTTCGAAGGCGTGGTCGGCGATCAGCAGTGCTTCGTTGACACGGAGCGGGGCATTCATGGTTCGGTCTCTCTTGTAGTCCCAAACAGCAAATGTGTGTCCGCGCGGGTAAAGAAATGAACGATTGCAGCGCGGGGTTATTGGTACTGATGCTCCGGGTCGTGGGTGAAGTCACATGGCAGTCGAAAATTTTTTTATAACGATAAAAGTTATCCGTTGTATGTGCCGCCTGTGACGCCGGTTATTGGCAAAAATTCCAGGTTCGCTTTGTGTGACGGCATTTGGCAGACAAACGGTAGTGGGCACCGTCAGGTTCGTTGCTACTGTTAATTCGGGCGCCGCAACTTACTGTTTCTAATTAAAAAACTGAAAATTGGCGCCAAGGATAGGTCATGCTTGAACCTGCATCCCAACGCCGTCTGCTGATTGTCGACCCCTGCGACGATTGCCACCGTCTACTGCCGGGCCTGCGGGGCGCCGGTTGGGATGTGCGCAGTTGCACCCTGGGCGCTGCGCTCGAACATCCTTGTGACGTCGGCCTGTTGCGATTGCAGGCCTCGCACCTGCGTCACCAGGATGCCGTCAAGGATCTGATCAAGCGCAGCAATACCGAATGGATCGCCGTGCTCAGCGCCGAAGAGTTGCGCATGCAGAACGTCGGCGATTTCGTCTGTGAGTGGTTCTTCGACTTCCATACCCTGCCATTCGATGTTTCCCGGGTGCAGGTCACCCTCGGGCGGGCGTTCGGCATGGCGCGCCTGCGTGGCAAGGGGGCAGTGCGGGTCGATGAGCCCGAGCACGAACTGCTCGGCGAGAGCCGACCCATCCGCGAGTTGCGCAAGCTGCTCGGCAAGCTGGCGCCGACCGAGTCGCCCGTACTGATCCGTGGCGAGAGCGGCACCGGCAAGGAGTTGGTGGCGCGTACGCTGCATCGTCAGTCGCAGCGGCATGACAAGCCATTCATTGCCATCAATTGCGGGGCTATCCCCGAGCATCTGATCCAGTCCGAGCTGTTTGGCCACGAGAAAGGCGCCTTTACCGGCGCGCATCAACGCAAGGTCGGGCGTATCGAGGCGGCGCACGGCGGTACGCTGTTCCTCGACGAGATTGGCGATCTGCCTCTGGAGTTGCAGGCCAATCTGCTACGTTTTCTGCAGGAAAAGCACATCGAGCGCGTCGGCGGTAGCCAGCCGATTCCGGTGGATGCGCGGGTGCTGGCGGCGACCCACGTGGACCTGGAGCAGGCGATCGAGCGTGGCAGGTTTCGTGAAGACTTGTACTATCGGCTCAATGTTCTGCAAGTGGTGACTGCGCCTCTGCGTGACCGCCACGGTGACCTGTCGATGCTGGCCAGCCATTTCTCGCATTTCTACAGCCTGGAAACCGGGCGACGGCCGCGTTCGTTCAGCGACAATGCCCTGGCGGCCATGGGGCGCCACGAGTGGCCCGGCAACGTACGCGAACTGGCCAACCGTGTACGTCGCGGACTGGTGCTGGCCGAGGGGCGGCAGATCGAGGCGCAGGATCTGGGGTTGCAGGTGCTGGAGGAAGCTGAGGCGCCGCTAGGGACGCTGGAGGACTACAAGCACCGGGCTGAACGCCAGGCGCTGTGCGATGTGCTCAACCGCCACAGTGACAACATGAGCATCGCGGCGAAGGTGCTGGGGGTTTCCCGACCGACCTTCTACCGCTTGCTGCACAAGCATCAGATCCGCTGAATCCTGCAGGAGCGGCGGTTCGGCGCTCCGACTTGCCCGCGAAAAAGACACCGCGATGCCTGGCACGGATCACGCCCGCTTTTGATTCAACTCGACTGCGCGATGTGGCCGTCGTCCTGTATTTCCTCGATCACGTCCTCTTCTCCCGGCAGGGCGGTGATCACGCTGAAATCGCTGACTTCCACTTCACCCCCGCCATAGCCGAGCAGGTGAAAGGAGAACGCCTTGCGCTCGATGGGGTTGTCGAAGCCGAACTCCAGCTCCATCGGCTGGTCGGCCGTGACCAGGATCTCCTCGGGCAACCCCAGCGGTACGTCCTGTTCTTGCTGCTTGGCCTTGAGCTGGATGTGCGCCCGGTGGGCAGGGTCGAGCGAGCGCACCTTGACCCGCACCCGGGTGTACGAGCCTTGGGGCATTTCCAGGTACTGCGCGCCGATCAGATTGTCGGCCCAGTCATCACGAATGCGCTTGTGCAGAGGAATGGCCGACGGCCCGCCAAATTGGTAGCGCAGGTTCAACGGGGTTTGCAGCAACGAGTGGTCCAGCACGCCGGCCAGCGCTGTGATCTGGCGCCCCAGCGGGGCTTCGCCGCGGCCGAGGAACTGCGCCTGGTCGGCGATGAATCCCTCGCTTGCGTAGCGTCGGCAGCGTTGCTGGAAGTCGCATTCGCTGAAGGTGCCGCGGCCATCGTGGTAACGCAGCATGCCGTTGGTGAAAGAGATCATTTCCCGGCCGCTGTCGTAGTCGCGGTACAGCGAGCGGCCGGCCAGGGCGGCGGGAATCGGCAGCGCGAAGTAGTCGAGCAGCGAAGTGGCCAGGTCGACATGGCCGTAGGTGCCGTGCTTGATCTTCGGCAACTGTGCCTGTTCGGGTGCGAGGGTGAGGTTGAAGCCCCAGGACGAGGCCAGGCGCACACCGTCGATGCCGTGGGACTCGTCCGAAGTGATGACCACCAGGGTGTCCTTGAGCACGCCCTGGCGCTCCAGGGTGTCGAGGAACGCGCCCAGGGCGTCGTCCAGGTAGGCGACCGCCGCCTGTTTGGCGCTGTCGTAGCGTTGCAGGTAATCGTCTGGTGCGGAGTAGGGCTGGTGGGTGCCGACCGTGAGCAGGGTCAGCATCCATGGCTGGCGCTGTTTGCGCAGCTCACCGACATAGCCCAGCGCGCCCTCGAAGAAGGCCTTGTCGTCCTTGCCCCAGGGGAACTCGAGGTAGTTGTCGTTGCGGAACCACTCAAGGCCGTGCACCGAGTCGAAGCCGATGTGCGGCATGATTCGGTCCTTGGCCATGAAGCGCAGGCCGGCGCCCTGCAGGTAGTGGGTGCTGAAGCCGGCCTGGCGCAGTTGTGCGGGCAGGCAGGCCTGGTTGCGCAGGTCCTGGGTCAGCAGCTCGACACCCTTGGGCGTGCCGTTGGCGAGCTTGTCGTAATCGCCGCAGAGCATGGCGTACAGGCCACGAATGGTCTGATGGGTGTGCAGGACATAATCGGGTGTGTTCATGCCGCGTTCGGCCCAGCGGCTGAGGTTGGGCATCAGGTCGTCATCGAAACGGCTGTGCAGGGCTTGCCGGTTGGCGCGCACATAGGCGCCGGGGATCCCTTCGAGGGTGATGACCAGCAGGTTGCGTGCGCTGCCGGAGGCTTCGAACAGCCTGCGGCCGTCGAGGTCGGCCTGGGTCAGGCCGGCGCTGGGCAGCGGTGTGACCGTCAGGTCGTGGCCCAGCCAGGCCTGTGCCTTGAGTTGCAGGTCGCTGGTGCCTGCCGAGAGCAGTTGATGGGACAGGTTGTACTGACGCCACTGGTCGGCATCGGACGGTATCAGGTGCTCGCTACCCCAGTGCGCGGCAAGCAGTACTGCAGGGGCGGCCCAGGCCGCACGTGGCAACGCCGGGGCGGATTGGCCGCGCTGCAGCCAGCGGGTCAGCAGCCAGGCTGAAAGGGCGGCACCGAGGGTCCAGGGCAGCCAGGGATGAGCGAGGGCTCCGCCGGTGGAGTTTTCCATGAACTGTGGGTCGAACAGATAGCCCAGGTCGCTGCTATTTGGCAGACGCCCGACCGCACTGACCAGCTCGGCCGAAGCCACCAGCAGCCCACCCCAGGCCAGCAGCACCGGCAGTGCCAGCCACCAGGGGCTGCGCTGCAATAGCAGTACCAGCAGGATGCCGATCGCCAGGTCCGACAGGTACCCCAGCGGATCGGACCAACCCAGCAGTGCGCGGGCGGCCAGGGGGATCACCACGACCAGCACTGCCAGGGTGGCGAGCCGAGCGCGGGGATGGCCAAGCATGTTCTTCACGAAACGTCCTTCCTTGCCATGAAACAGTCACAAAAATGTGCTGCATCATAACAGGACCCTCACGGGAAGGCCGGAAGCGACAAGGTTGGTTACCAATTGAAGTGCAGGGGCGCGAGGCGCCCCCGGGCTGGATGGATCAGAAGTAGTAGGGGAATTTCAGGCTGAAGGTGAAATCCGGTGCATCGTCGGTCAAGCCGATCGACAGGTTCGGCACGATGGTCAGGTTGTCGGTGGCCGCGAGGGTCATGCCGACGTTGAAGTAGGCAGCGT
The DNA here is from genome assembly GCF_034961125.1 of Pseudomonas machongensis. Classification (NCBI taxonomy): domain Bacteria; kingdom Pseudomonadati; phylum Pseudomonadota; class Gammaproteobacteria; order Pseudomonadales; family Pseudomonadaceae; genus Pseudomonas; species Pseudomonas machongensis. The sequence continues at coordinate 205,059 of NZ_JAYFUI010000187.1, forward strand.
TGGCATCGCTGCTCTTGACGTCGGCCCAGCTGTCGCCGGTTTCCGCGGACTTGATCCGCGAGCGCCGGGCGATCAGGTCCGAGACCGAGAACGACATCGACATCTTCTCGTTGAGGGCGAAGGCCACGCCTGCACCGATCTGGAAGCTGTCGCCGATCTTCACCTTGCCCGGTACTTTCTGGTTGATCGTCGAGCTGACGTCGCTGAACGAATCCTCGAAGGTGTGGGTGTACGACAGGCTGCCGAACAGCACTGCCGGGTCGAAGGTCTTGACCAGCGAGATGCCCGGGGTGATCGACCAGACACCGTTGCCGGTGGGCAGGTCTTCGGGGTAGCTGAGGCTGTCGTTCTCGGTGTCGCGCAGCAGCTTGATACCGAACGGATCCTTGCCGGTCGGTGCCTTGACCCGCACGCTGAACACCGCATCCGGGGTGTTCTCCGACTCGTCGAGGAACTTGTAGGCCACGCCGAAGTTGACGTCGCCAAGGGTTGGGTCGCGGGTGATGGTGCGTTCGGAAATACCCTGGGCGTTACCGCCGACACCCCCGGACTGGTAGGTCGACTCGCGGTAGACGATCGGCACGTTCACGTCGAACTGCCAGCGGTTGTCGAGGTTGTAGCGCGCGGTGAGGTCGAGCGTCCAGTTGTCGGCCTTGATCCGGTCCAGGTTGATGTTGCCCAGGAAGATCGAGTCCAGCGCCAGGAAGCCGTTGAGGATCAGTTGGCGGGTGTCGTAGCGGGCATAGGTAATGCCGGTCTCGACGCTGAACTTGCCGCCACCGAAGAAGCCACTGGCTTCGTCGTAGAGGTTGGACACACTCTGCGCCGGCTCCGAATCATCCTTGAGCGACTCGCCATAGGATGAACCGTTGCCGCCGGATGCGGCGATCGCCTGGTTGTTGCGCGGCTCGGAGGCCGGCGAGCGGGTCAGGCGCTTGGGGGGTGGGGCGGCGGGTTGCTCTTCGACCTGGCGAACGCGCTGTTCGAGCACCATCAGCGCCTGTTGCTGCGCTTCGTAGCGCTGCTTGAGCGCAGCCAGTTCGGCTTTCAGCGCGTCTACCTGAGGGTCACTGGCTGCATAGAGCAGTGACGATGGTACCAACGTCCCCAGGCAGACAACTGCCCCCAATGACAACGATCGATGCATAAGTTAGCCGTCCCTTCCAACTGCGATGATTGAGACGAAGCGTAGATCAATATCCTGAAACACGAAGGCCCTTGAGTTGATCAAGATTGCAGTTCAGCGCACCTGCCGAAGGCAGGTTGTCGCGCAGCACCACATTGAGCTGTGTCAGGTTGCTGACGGCGTTGCTGCCGCCCAGCAAGGTGGTGGCCTGGAGCAGCCCACCATCGGCCAGGCGTTGCAGGCTTTGCCCTTGATTGTTGTTGGCCTGGATGGCCATCTGGATCCCGCTGCCACTGTTCGAGACGCTGAGCGTGCCGGCGTTGTTGCTGGTGCTCAGGGTGGTGCCTGCGGCCAGGACCTGGCCTTGCGGTACGCCGGCATCAGCGACCTGGCTGGCCTCGCGGACATTGATGGCGACATCGTTATAGGCGCTGTTGTTGTCGCCGGCCGCGCGCACCGACTGGGTCACGCCCTGGGTGGTGTTGACCAGGCCTGCGCCGCCGTTGACCAGGCCATTGCCGCGGCCAGGGGCGTTGCCCGAGCCGTTCTCGCCGGTCATCGACACGTAGAACTGCGGTTTGATCACGTTCTGCTGTACCTGCAGGGTCGTCGTGGCGCCGATGCGATCACCGGCGGCGTTCTGCCAGGTACTGCTCATGACGATACCGAAACTGATGATCCGTCCCGGCATCACGTACTTCCCACGCAGTTGGGCAAGCTCCTGGTCCTTGACCTCGATGGGCTTGAACACCTGGGCGTGGGCGGGGAGGCTGGCAGCCAGGCATGCTGCGACCAGCCAGGTGGTAGTCTTCATCGCTGCTCCCCGGGACTTCGTGCCCCTTGTAATCTTCAGAAGAAATCGCTCTGGATGAAACCGAACTCCATCAGTTGCGCGTCTTCTACCGGATAGAAACCGTTGACGCGGTTCTTCGCGGTCAGAGGTGCCGGCGGGTCGAGCAGGGCGTTGGCCTTGTCGTAGCCGGGGCCGATGACGGCGAAGATGATGCCGTTCCAGCCTTTGAGGAAATCGTCGAATTTGTAGCGTTTGTGGCCCAGGACAGGGTCGCCGATATAGACCCAGCCCTTGTCGATGCGCTGCAGCACCACGAAGTGCTTGTAGCCACGGATGTCCATCAGCACGATCACCGGAATGCTCACCTTTTCCAGGGTGTCGGGTTCGACCCGATAGCCCCGGGCGCGCATGCCGATGCTTTCGACGTAGCGCTTCATGTCGAGCATGGAGAAACCCTGCACCTTGACGGTGTCCTGGTCGGAATGGGCGAGCATGCCTTCGATGACCTGGTGTTCGTCCACGTCGAGCCAGTAGGCCTGCTTGAGGACGGTGGCCAGGGCGGCGGCGCCGCAGCTGAAATCGGTCTTCTGTTGCACAAGGTCGGCGAAGCGCCGCTCACGCAGGCTCTGCACCGGCTTGTAGACGAGGGTGCCGCCTGGCAAGGCGGCAATCGGCATCTGTGCCGCTTCTACGAGACCGGCCAGGAACATGAGTGTGGCAAGCAGGACAATGCGCATGACCTTCTCCACCGGGTAGAGACAGGGAAAGGGGCCCCGAAGGGCCCCGATCGGCTGCTGTTACATGCAGGCTTTGCAACCTGCGGCGATGGACAGCGAGTTGGTCTGCTGGTTGCCGCTGCCGGCCGAGACGTTGGCGCCGACGTTGCCCGACACGCCATTGAGCGAGTTGCTCAGGTTGGCGTTGTTGGTCACAGGGTTGCGCCAGCCGGTGGGGGTCAGGACCTGATAGGAGGCAACGCCGGCCAGGCCGAAGGTGCCTTCTTCGTGGAACTTCAGCGGGTCCTTGTCGACATGGGTGTTGCCATGGCGATCGCGGCTGCTCTCGTCTTCGACGTAGCCGTAGCCATTGCCTTGGTAGTGCCCCACTGCAGCGAAGGTGGAGGTGAGGGTTTCCTTGCTGTAGGTACGGTCGGCCTTGTTGGTGACGTTCAGGCCGCCGACGTTCTGGTTGGCTGCACCGGTGGCGGCAGCGACACGGCCACCCGACACGGCGATGGCCATGTTGTTTTTCTGTTGGTTGAAGTCCCCGGCGGTCACGTTGATGCCGATGTTGCCGGAGCTGCCGTTGGCCGAACCGGTGAGGTTGGCGTTGTTGGAGGTGGAGTAGTTCTTGACGGTGTTGCCGGCGTTGGTCTGGGTGGCCTGGGCCATGGCCACGGCACTGCCGAAGATGAAGTTCTCATCGGCGGTGGCGATTGCCGCAACGTTGTCCTGCTGGTTGCCGCTGCCTGCGGCAACGTTGGCGCCCAGGTTGCCTTGAGAACCGTTGGCCGAGTTGTCCATGCGGGCATCGTTGCGGGTGCCCTGGTTCAGCACACGGTTGCCGGAGTTGTTCTGGGTGTCCAGAACGGTAGCGGCAGAACCGGCGTTCACCAGCAGGGACAGCAGCAGGCTTTCGTTGTTGTTATGGCCGTTGTTGTGGCCGCCGTGGTTGTCGTTGCCACGGCCGCCGGCTTGTGCAGCAACTGCCATGACCGCAGCGAGGGCGAATACCAGAGGCTTGAGTGCCATTTTTGGTTTCATGGTGTTTCTCCGCTTATATTTTCGTTGTTAAGTGTTGTGTTGCTGATCGGGTCAATCCGCGACCCGGACGCTCAGGGTGTTGGCCATTCGGTTGCCCACCCCGGCGCTCTGATTCAACTGGATCACGCCACGGCTGCCGGTGAAGGCCTGGTCACTGGTCGTGACCTGGCGACTGCCGGGTGTGTGATCAGTTGCGTCGGAGCTGTTGGCCAGCGAGACGTTCTGCTGGCTGAGAATGCTGTCGTCGATGCTCTGTGCAATTGCGCTGATGCTGATGCGCACCGCGTTGGCCTGCTGCGTGGCGGCGCCCGCCGATTGGTTGATGCCCAGCATGCCGTTGCCGTTGCTGAAGGCGTTGCCATTGATGCTGGCGTGGGCGTCGAGCGCACTGTTGGCGCGAAAGTCGTTGCGTTGGCGGATCTGCGTGCTGGCCTGGCCTTCGGTGCCGATGGCGATAGCTTTCACGTTGGCCTGTTGCAGGGCGTCACCCGCGGCCTGGTTGATGTTGAGGTTGCCCTGGTAGGCGCGGCCACTGGCGTCGAGGGTGGCGTTGTCGACCACAGGGGAGCCGGCGAAGGCGCTGGCGCTGCAGCCCAGGGCCAGGCACAGCAGAGAGAGGTTGAGGGTCTGCATGATCATTGGCCCCGGGTCAGGATCTGCAGCGGCGCCATGCCGCGCTGAACGTTCTGGTTGACCGTGTTGGAGATGCTGTTGGCGCCGGACGCCCCGGCACTGGAACCGCCGGGCATGCCGGGCAATTGCGACTGGGCGGTGCCCATGCCGCGCAGATTGCCGGAGTTGTCGGGCTGGAAGATGCGGCTGACGGTCGAACCGCTGGCGACGCTGGCGAAGTCGCCATCGGTCAGTTCGTTGTTGGTCTGGGCCTGGATGCGTGCCGACTCGTTGGTGTTGGCGGTGGTCGGGTAGGGGTCTGGCGTGCCGGTTCGGCGATCAGCCTGACGCGGCTGGACATCGCGGTTGAGGACGATCACCCCGTTGCCACCAGCGAAGACCGGCGGTGCAATCGATGTGGCGGCAAGGCAAGCCAGAACGAGCAGTGCAGGCAGTGTGTTGTGCTGGTTCCCCACGGCGGTGCTCCCTTTCTGTGCGCTGGCCCTTGAGCGTTGCCAGAACAGAGAGCGAAAGCCGTGCCGGTTTTGCTTTTTGCCGATTTATCAGTGGGTTGTGCGAGGGGGGTGGCAGTGCCGGTTTTCTGCTGTATCAGCGTTGATACAAGGTGCCGGGTCGCCGCCCGTCAAGGGCCGAAGCACGGGCGATCTGGCGGGGTGCGCAGGGGGTGTATCAGCGCTGTGACAGTTCCCCCGAAAGTGTGGGGAAGGCCCCGGCAATAGGGGTTTGATGGCGAGTGGGTGTATCAGTGAGTTAACAGCCCGGCCGTGCTGAGGGGCCTGGCTGGGCTCACCCCAGGAGCTCGGCCACCGCCGCCAGCGCGTCATCCCGGCGCTGCTGCCAGTCCCCGTCAATGACCCGCAGTGGCTGGCGATGCTGTTGTAGCCAGTGCAGGCTGTCATCGAAGAACGCCTGGCGCTCCTCTATCCGCGGTTGGCAGCGCTGGCCATCACCGATCCATTCCACGCCCTCGGGGCTGAGCAGCAGGTGCAGGTCGTAGTGCCTGGCCAGCAGCGCTTGTTCCAGCCACGCCGGGCAGTCGCCGAACAGCACGCGACTCCACAACATGTTGCTCAGCAGGTGGGTATCGAGGATCAGCAGCGAAGGCGAGGCTGCCCGCGCCTGGTCTTCCCAGGCCAGTTGCCCGCGGGCGATGGCCGGGATATCGGCGTAGCAGGTATCGCGCTGCTCGGTGTCGATGAAATGGCGTACGTATTCGCCGACGGTGATGCCACCGAAACGGTGCTGGATCTCGCCACTGAGCCAGCTCTTGCCACTGGATTCAGGACCGCACAGGACCAGGACCTTCATGCGCCGGCCAGCGCCGGATCGCGCCGCCATTCCAGCCAACCGCGCACGGCGATCAGGGTGAACAGGGCGTACAACGCCGCGGTCAGGTGCAAGCCCTTGTACAGGAACAGTCCGACGAAGATCACATCGACCACGAACCACAACGCCCAGCATTGCAGGCGTTTCTGTGCCATCCACACCTGCGCGACCAGACTGAACCCGGTCAGCGCTGCATCCAGCCAGGGTTGGGCGGCGTCGGTCCAGTGGGCCATGGCGGCCCCCAGGGCGGCGCTCGCCAGCAGGCCCAAGCCCAGTCCGCGCAGCACCGTGGCGGTGTCCAGGCGTGATACCCGGCGCGCGTCCTCGACGCGGTCCGGCCGCGTCCATTGCCACCAGCCATAGAGGTTGAGCACGGCATAGACCACTTGCAGGAGCATGTCCGAATACAGCTTCACGTCGTAGAAGATCCAGCTGTAGAGCAGCACCATCACCAGGCCGATCGGCCAGCACCAGATGTTCTGCCTGACCGTGAGCCAGACGGCGATGACGCCGAGCGCGGCGGCGAAGAGTTCGAGGCCGGACATCGGCGATCCCTGAAGTATGCGAAGTCGGCGATTGTAACGTGCAAATGCCAGGCAGGTAACGCCGCGGCCATGCGGGCGTCCTGTCATTTTTGTCAGTTTCGACCTTTATCGAGAGCTGGCAGTTTAGAAGTGGCAGCGCACAGATACGAAAGCCAGGGTTTCTGCGCTGGTTAATCAACTGTTTTAGGACGAAGACATGAATGGACGATTGGCGAAGCTGATGCCTTACTTCGTACCGGCTCTGTTGCTGCAGCCATTGGCAGCCAGCGCCGAAAGCTGCAAAGACACATTGAAAACGGTGCAGACCCTGTACGACAACACGGTCGACAAATGTCGGTCCGGCCCGGCGTCGAACTGCTCAGGCCTTCTCATTCGAGGTACGCACCGATCCCCTGATGGTGCTTACGACGTATGGAATCCAAGCGCTACGGCGCAGAGGCTAGGTACGTTCGCTGCTTCCTGGATGCGCTCGGACGGCATCAGTTACGAGGATCCGGGGCTCAAAACCAATAACGGCTATATCATCGCGCCGTTCGACGAAGTCAGGAAGTCTGAGACCCCTGTTCATATCTACTGCGCGTTCCCCAATGATGCCTGGACAGATTTTCGCGACGATCAGGGCTGCGGTGACAACAAGAACAGCACCTCGACGCAGGAACCTGTGTGTCAATCGATGAAGCCTCCGATCGACAGCGCGCAGGCCTGGGTGCAGTTGTTCAACAAATACCAACGTGATCGCAAACAGGATCAGCGCCAATGTGGTTTCGATATGCGCGGTCGCGGCAGCGACGCCAATGAGGCCCGCACCGCAGCATTCCAGAAATTCATCAAGGCGCGGCAGGTGATCAATACGCGCGAATTCCAGACTCAGACCGAGCTGCGTATCGGTAACCCGAAAACCGATGAGCTGCCGATCCTGGCCTTTTTCTACAGCGAGCCCAGAGGCTTGGCAGATGCGCAGAAAAATGCGGCCGACTATAAAGCCAAAACGGGCAAGGAGCGCAATATCGTCAAGATCGACTTCCCCAGGACACCCAACGGCAAAGCCCGCTTTTCCTGTATCAGCCCGACACCTGTACCGCCTGAAAACCAGTACTGCAGCAAGTACATCGAGTCGAGCAAATGGGTGAGGCGCGATGATCCCAAGTTGGGCAAGGACACCTGGACGCTTCAGGTAGTCCCTACCGATTGTGGTCGGAAAATCAAGGACGATCAGACCGACCGTATGTGGGCCGAGCTATACAACCTGCACAAGGATGACGAGCAGTGGCGCGAATACAGCCAGTACGGCGGTTCCATGCGCCGGCAGATGGTCTGCCATCTGACGTTGGTGAGCGCCGGCAGGCCTGTGCGTGACAAACCTGAGTGGAACCTCGAGCCTGCGCGGCCCTACGTTGACCATGAGACCTCGTTGAAGATGAACTGCAACCCCTATTGAAACTCGCTCACGCTTCACCACGTTGCTCGCCCAGCGATAACCATGAAGGTATCGCTGGGCTTTTTCGTGGGGTTATCGTTGTGTTGCAGAGTCAAGGGTTACAGTCGGCCGACTTGGTCTGGGCGGCGGAAGTTGCCATGCGGAAGGGCTCCAGGTTCCAGTCCTTTTTCTTGTTGTAGTTGTCATGCAGACAGCTCACCTGCAATTGCATGCTGCCGGGCACACCTTCCTGCCAGCGCGGATCGCGTCCCTCCTGGCGGAACAACTCTGCATAGAGCTCCTGCGCGGTGACGCTACGGCCCAGAGTGGTTGGAATGACCTGCAGACCGAACAGCTCCTCGCCGGTCGCTGGATTGGTCAGGGGTTGGCCATTCTTGGTCAATACCGTCCATTGAGTGGACTGGATCAGCCTGCGCAGCGGATTGCAGTTGGCTTTCTGCATGTCGGTGGCGGACAGGGCAGGGCGCCAAGGCTCCAACTGCCACTCGCTATTGTCTGGATGACGTACCGCCAGGCACTGCAGTTGCGCGCGCATGCTGCCTTCATGGATTTCATCGTGTATCCACTGCGGGCTGTCACCATAGCGCGCCTCGAGCGCAGCGTAGATGGCGTCCGCATTTGCCGGGCTGAGTTTGACTCCGGGGTTGAGTTTCAGCAGTAGCGATTTCTCGGTTCGGCCCATTCCCAATTCTTCGGCGCCTCGATCCACCCAGTCGGCGGAGGCGATGAAGTCTGTCGCTTGAGCGGGTTCTGCCTCTGCCGGGGAAGCGCTCAAGACTACAACTTGATCTTTGGGCTCGTAGCTGAAGCGTTGTGCGGGGGGCTTGGTAAAGTCCATGCGCAGGATGGGCACCGCATAGCCTTGCTCGTAGAGTTTGCGCTGGAACGCCTGCGCAGGCTTCAGGCCGATCGTGGGTCTGGCTTTGCGCGTGTCGCCGCGGGTGTTGGCAACGAAGGTACTGTTGACGTCCCAGACGAAGGCATCGATGAATGGCGCGCGAGCGCTGCCATCATCCTTGGATTTTCCGGTCAGATCGTTGCGCAGGAGAAATTCGTTCAACGCCTCTTTGTAGGCGAAAGGATCTCGGTGTCTGGTACCGGGCGCTTCATGAACCTGAATCATTGCGTCCCAGTCTGAGGGCTGCTCGGCGTTCCATGAACATTGTTGCACCTGTATACGGTTGAGACTTGTCGGGGCCAGCAAAGGCGGTCGCACCCCGCTGTACTGGGTGCGCCACTGTGCGGCTGTATCGATGTTTCTCCGATCGCACGAGCCCCATGCCAAGTCTGCATTCTTGTTGGGTGGGTTGGTTGCCGAGCGTTCCTGGTAGCCCTCCGGTCGGGTGTTGGCCCAGGGTGTGCCGGCAACCGGCTGCTTCAAGGCGCCACAGCCCCATACCTGTCGATCTGGGCCTGTGAAGCCATCGAAGCTGTAGATGCACATGAAGCCTTGCTCCATCACCGGTGCTTTGAGTGCTCTGGAATCTTCCGGGGTACGCAGGATGAAGCCCGCGGGACGTATCAGCCGGTTGGTGCTCAGATCTCGGCGAATCCAGCTGAAGGATGTGGCGCCCGTCCTGATCGCGTATGGGCTGTAGTCCCAGGGATTGAACGGCCCGTCATCGACCATGCGCAACGTTACGCCGCTGCAATAGTAATGGCCTCGTGGCGCGCCGCCAGGCTCCTTGCAGGCATTGTCGAGGCGGTTGTAGTTGTCGTTGATGCGTTTGAGCGTGTTTTCTGGAGTATCGACCGCCACCGGCGCCGCCGTGAGTGCGGTCGATAAACCCAGGGAAAGTGCTGCCGTGAATGTGCGCAGGTACATGTTGACCTCGACTGTTTTGGTGGAGGTCCAACGTCTGCGAATTGCACAGCGGGCGTCTACTGGCAAAGTTGCTAGGCGGCCCGCTTGCGTTGCGGCTATCCAGCTGTGATTCAGACCCTGAATTGGCGCAGCAACTGCTCGAGCTCCTCGCTCAGGCGGGCCAGGGCGACACCGGCATCGCTGGATTGGCGCGCCGCCTCGGCGGTCTGTTGCGAAAGGCCCGCGGTGTCGAGCACGTTGCGGTTGATTTCCTCGACCACATGGGACTGCTGCAGGGTGGCGCTGGCGATCGAGGTGTTCAGCGCTGCCAGGGTATGCAGTGCCTGTTCGATGGCTGCAAGGCTGGTACCGGCTTCGCGGGCCTGTTCGACGGTCTGGCGCGATGCTTCGCTACTGGTGTCGATGGCCCGGACGGCGGCATCCGACTGGCCCTGCAGATGCTCGATCATGGTCTGGATCTCGGCAGTGGACTGCGCCGTGCGCTGGGCCAGCAGGCGTACCTCGTCGGCGACTACGGCAAAGCCGCGGCCCTGTTCGCCAGCACGCGCGGCCTCGATGGCGGCGTTGAGGGCCAGCAGGTTGGTCTGCTCGGCGATCGAGCGGATCACTTCCAGTACGCCACCAATCTTGGTGCTGTGCCCGGCCAGGTCGCGGATCACCCCCTGAGCCTGATCGATGGTCGCCGACAACCGGTCGATCTGCTGCAGGCTGCCATGGATCGCCTGCTGGCCCTGACCGACCTGCTGCTGCGCGGCACGCATTTCCACGGCCGCCTGCTCGGCGTTCTTCGCCACATCCTGCACCGCGTAGGTGACCTCGTTGACCGCCGTGGCCACCTGGTCCATCTGCAGCGATTGCTGGGCACTGTGCTGCTGGGCGCTGCCCGCGTTATCGCCGACGTGCCCGGCAGACTGGGCCAGGGCATGGGCTGTGCCCTGCAACTGGCCGACCACGCCCTGCAGCTTGCCGTTGAAGCGGTTGAAATACTCGCCCAGGTGGGTAATTTCGTCGCGTCCGTGGGTGTCCAGGCGGCGGGTCAGGTCGCTCTCGCCACTGGCGATGTTGCCCATGGCCTGCACCGCCTCGTGCAGCGGACGGGCGATGCTGCGGGCGATCAGCCACACCACCAGCCCCATCACCAGGGCAATGACCAGCCCGACCAGCGAGGCCTCGCGGACCTGGCGGGCGAATTCGTCCTGGACGTCGTCGACGTAGACTCCCGAGCCGATGATCCAGCCCCAGGGTTTGAACAGTTCTATATAGGAGGTCTTGGCCACCGGCTCGCTGGCGCCGGGCTTGGGCCAGCGGTAGTTGACCGGACCTGCGCCCTGGGCCTTGGCCAGGGTCACCATCTCGTTGAACACGGCAAAGCCGTCAGGATCGCGGATCGCCGACAGGTCCTGGCCATCGAGCTTGGCGTTGACCGGATGCATGACCATCTTCGGTTGCAGGTCGTTGATCCAGAAATAGTCATCCTTGTCGTAGCGCAGGCTGCGCACCACCTGCAGCGCCTGCTGCTGGGCGCTTTGCCGATCGAGGCTGCCAGCAGCCTCCAGCCCCTGGTAGTAGGCGAGCACGCCCACGGCAGTCTCGACCACGTGCTGGGTCTTCTGCGCCTTGGCCTGGTACAGGTCGCCATGGATCTGGCGCAGCATCAGCAGCCCCAGGACCAACAGCATGGCGACGGCCACGAGCAGGATCAGCCACAGACGACGGCTGATCGACATCGATCTCAAGGTCTTCATCAAAAGGTCACTCCATGTCTTGTTCTTTTTATATGAGCAGCATCCAAGCATGACCGGATGCCTGCAACCCAGTCGACCAACGGCTAAGTGCCGGGCTCGACAATCCATGTTGCATCCCGCGCAAGCCTTCGTGCAGGGCCTCTGATAGGATTTCGGCCGCGCAAGATGAAACCTTTAGCCGCGGCGCACTTTTTCGCTGGTGTTGTGACTAACGAAGGCTGTAAAACACGCGTCGCCGCGCGTGCGGTGAATATTTGTAATCGAAAAGAACTAGGATGCTGCCAGGAGCAGTGTCCATTGGGGGAGTTGATGGATTTTTGGAGTGCCTTCCAGGCAATCATCCTGGGTATCGTCGAGGGCTTGACCGAGTTCCTGCCGATTTCCAGCACTGGCCACCAGATCATCGTGGCCGACCTGATCGACTTTGGCGGCGAGCGCGCGATGGCGTTCAACATCATCATTCAGCTGGGCGCGATCCTGGCGGTGGTGTGGGAGTTTCGCAGCAAGATTTTCGAAGTGGTATTCGGCCTGTCGAGCCAGCCCAGGGCGCGGCGCTTCACGGCCAACCTGCTGATCGCCTTTCTGCCGGCGGTAGTGCTTGGCGTACTGTTCGCCGACCTGATCCACGAGTACCTGTTCAACCCGATCACCGTGGCGGTGGCGTTGGTGGTGGGTGGCTTCATCATGCTCTGGGCCGAGCGCCGCGATCACCGTATCGAGGTCGACCATGTCGATGACATGCGCTGGTCCCATGCCCTGAAGGTTGGCCTGGTGCAGTGCCTGGCGATGATCCCGGGGACCTCGCGTTCGGGCTCGACCATCATCGGCGGCCTGCTGTTCGGCCTGTCGCGCAAGGCCGCGACCGAGTTCTCGTTCTTCCTGGCGATGCCGACCATGGTCGGTGCCGCGGTGTATTCGGGCTACAAGTACCGCGACCTGTTCCAGCCGGCCGACCTGCCGGTGTTCGCTATCGGCTTCGTGGTGTCGTTCATCTTCGCCATGATCGCGGTGCGTGCGTTGCTCAAGTTCATCGCCAACCACAGCTACGCGGTCTTTGCCTGGTACCGCATTGCCTTCGGCCTGCTGATCCTGGCGACCTGGCAGTTCGGCTGGGTTGACTGGGCCACGGCGCACGGCTGATGGCACGTGGGCAAAGTGCCGGGCGGCGCGACGCTGGCCAGGCAGGCGAGGGCGTGCGCAACCTGCGCCTGAAGTTGCTGGTGCTGCTGGTCTTGTGCCTGCTACCGGGCGTGGGGGTGGCGCAGATGGCCTGGAGCGGCCAGTCCTGGCTGCCCCTGGCGCTGTATCCGGTGGCCAGCCTGGTCTGCCTGTTGCTGTATTGGCAGGACAAGCAGCAGGCCCGCACCCAGGCCTGGCGCACGCCAGAGAAAATCCTCCATGCCTGCGAGTTGCTCGGCGGTTGGCCGGGGGCCTTGCTGGCGCAGCAACTGTTCCGGCACAAGACCCGCAAGCTGTCGTACCAGATGGTGTTCTGGGCAATCGTCGCGTTGCACCAGGTGTTCTGGCTGGATCGCCTGGTGCTGGGTGGGCGCTGGCTGGGATTGATGGGCTGAGCGAGCGCCGCGCAATCCTCAATCCGCCAACAAGCCCACCTGCAAGCGCTTGGGCAAGCGTCGCACCACCAGTTGGTGCGAACGCTGCAGCAGCTCGGTCAACTCCTCTCGGCCCATGGGGTAGGGAGGCAGCATGCTGATCCAGCGCGCCCTTGCCAGATAAGGCGCCGGGCGTACGCCGGGACGGTCGCAATAACCGAGAAACAGCTCGTCGGCGACCTTGAACATCAAGCCTGCTCCCGGCAGGTCAAGCACGGCGAACATCTTGTTGCCGGCCACCGAGAACACCCGGAGTCCGCCCCATTTGTAATCCTCCCGCGCGCCGGGCAGGCTCAGGCAGAACGCTGCCACCTGCTCGGGGCTCATGCGTCGTTCAGACATAACGCTCTCCACAGGCCTCGAACGAGGTCGCCAGGTGGTCGATCCATACCCGCACTGCAGGCAACACACCCCGTCGGTGCGGATACACTGCCTGCAGGTAACCCCCTGGCAGTGACCATTCCGGCAGCAGGTGCACCAGTTCGCCGCGTTCCAGTTCTTCTTCGCAATAGTTGCTTGGCAGGGCGGTGAAGCCCAGGCCTGCGCGGGCCGAGGCCTTGCGCACAACGAAGTCATCGATGGTCAGGCGCGGTTCCAGGGCGATCTCCTGCTCCTCACCGCCCGGCCCGATGAGGCGAAAGTGCACCAGGCGATCGGCATCCGCTGCTCCCAGCACCGGCAGCCCCGCTAATTGCGACGGGTGCTCGAGCCCGTCGGCGAATCCAGGTGCTGCCACCAGGTACATCTGCGCCTGGCGCAGGCGGCGGGTGGCCAGGGCCGGGTCCTCGTCCCCCAGGTCGCGCACCCGCAGCGCCACATCGATACCTTCGGCGATCAGGTCGACACGGCGATTGAGCAGCACCATCTCCAGTTGGACCAGCGGGTACTGGGCGAGAAAGCGGCTGATGATGTCGGGTAAAAAGGCATGTGCCAGGGCTACCGGGCTAGATACCCGCAGGCGTCCACGCGGCTCGCTGGTCATGCTGGCGACGGCTTCGTCGGCCATCTCGGCCTCCAGCAGCATGGCCTGGCAGTGGTGCAGGTAACGTTCACCGACGGCGGTCAGCTTCAGTTGCCGGGTCGTGCGCTGCAGCAGGCGCGTGCCCAGGCGCTCCTCGAGTTCGGCGATACGCCGCGACAGGCGCGACTTGGGGATGCCCAACTGGCGTCCGGCGGCGGCGAAGCCACCGGCCTCGACCACTCGGGCGAAGTAGAAGAGGTCGTTGAGGTCTTGCATATGGATATCTCACTGTTCCATCAGTGGAACAAACTAACGCATTTTTGCCGACTAATCAGCTATTCGTCGCCTGTGTAGGATTCTCTCCATCGTGATCGCCCACCGCCGCGGTCTTCATTCACAGGAGAGTCCCATGAAACTGTTGCACATCGATTCGAGCATCCTGGGCGACAATTCCGCCTCCCGCCAGTTGAGCCGCGAAGTGGTCGATGCCTGGAAGGCCGCCGATCCTAGCGTCGAAGTCATCTACCGCGACCTTGCTGCCAATGCCATCAGCCACTTCTCGGCCGCGACCCTGGTTGCCGCCGGCACCCCCGAAGAAGCCCGTGACGCCGCCCTGGCCCACGAAGCCCGCCTGAGTGCCGAAACCCTGGCCGAATTCCTCGCCGCCGACGCCGTGGTCATCGGTGCTCCGATGTACAACTTCACCGTGCCCACCCAGCTCAAGGCCTGGATCGATCGCGTGGCCGTCGCCGGTCAGACCTTCCGCTACACCGAAGCGGGCCCGGAAGGCCTGTGCGGCGACAAGAAAGTCGTGCTGGTGTCCACTGCCGGTGGCCTGCACCAGGGCCAGCCAAGCGGTGTCGGCCATGAAGACTTCCTCAAGGTGTTCCTGGGCTTCATCGGCATCACCGACCTGGAAATCGTCCGCGCCCACGGCCTGGCGTATGGCCCCGAGCATCGCAGCAAGGCCATCGACGCTGCCCAGGCGCAGATTGCCAACGAGCTGTTCGCCGCAGCCTGATCGAACCCCGAAAAAGCCGGCTGTCGCCTTGTGCGACAGCCGGCTTTTTCATGGATGTTTCATCTGTCGTCCATCGCGTAGCTTCTATGCTTATGCTACTCGTCCGCCTCGAGGGGAGAGACGCTCGCGATGAAAACCCGTGCCCTGTTGACGTTGATCCTGCTCGGCGGCCTGCTGGCCCGTGCCGAGGCTTCACCTTGGGTGGCCGGCCTGCATCGCCTCACGCTTGCCGACCCGGTGGATGCCCAGCCCATGCAGGCCCTGGTGTTCTATCCCAGCAGCAGCCCGGCGCGGCCTACGCGCATCGAAGGCTACACCCTGCGGGTGGCCGAAGAGGCGCCGGTCGCCATGGGCCAGTTCCCGCTGCTGGTAGTCTCCCATGGCAATACCGGCACCCCGGTGGCGTTGCACGATCTGGCGACCTCGCTGGCCCGCCAGGGCTTCGTGGTGGTGGCCGTCACCCACCCGGGCGACAACCTTCGTGACCACAGTCGGCTGGGCAAGCTCAGCAACCTCTACGGCCGCCCCTTGCAGGTCAGCGCCGCGATCACCGCTGCCCGTGCGGATCACCTGCTCAGCCCCTACCTCAGCCAGGGCAAGGTTGGCGTGATCGGCTACTCGGCAGGCGGGGAGACCGCATTGATCCTGTCGGGCGCCCAGCCAGACCTTGAGCGACTGCGCAACTATTGCCTGGAACGGCCGATGGATGCCGATGCCTGCAAGACCCATGGCGTGTTGATCGCGGACCGCAGCGAGTTGACCCCGCAGTCCGACCCGCGTGTCGGTGCGGTGATGCTGATGGCGCCGTTGAGCCTGATGTTTGGCCGCCATGCCCTGGCCGGCGTGCATGTGCCCGCACTGATCTACAGCGGCGACCAGGACCAGTTGCTTGCAGTCGACCGCAACGCCAGCGCCCTGGCGCGCAAGTTGCCGGTCACGCCCGACTACCGTCTGTTGTCTGGCGCTGGGCATTTCGTGTTCATGGCACCCTGCGACGACGAACAGCGCCAGCGCATGGCGGTGTTGTGCAAGGATGCCGACGGCATCGACCGTCGCCAGGTGCACCGGGGCCTGCAGAGCGAGGCTGCGGCGTTTTTCAGCCAGGCGCTGGGAGCCCCGGAGCCCGCCGAGCGCTCAGCGGCGGTCGGCGCGGCGGGCCAGCAGCAGGACCAGGCCCACCCCTGACAGTGCCAGCAGCGCTGCCACGCAGAAGATCGACGCGTACCCCAGGTGCACGGCTACCGCGCCCATTACCGGGCCGGCCAGGCCCAATGCCAGGTCGAAGAACACCGCGTAGGCCCCGAGCCCCGCGCCCCGGCTGGTGCTGGGCACCTGCCTGATCGCCTCCACGCCCAGCGCCGGATACACCAGCGACAAGCCAAAGCCGGTGAGCCCCGCCCCAACCAAAGCCCATCCCGGTGCAGGCGCCAGCCACAGCAGGGTCAGCCCCAGCACTTCGGTGGCCATGCACGCGGTCGCCACGTTGTAGCCGCCGAAGCGGTTGACCGCGTTGACGAACAACAGCCGCGAGACGATGAAGCACAGGCCGAAGGCGCTCAGGCACCAGGCCGCGCCAACCCAGCCTTGCTCCAGGTAGTAGAGGGTGACGAAGGTGGTCAGGGTGCCGTAGCCGATCGACGCCAGTGTCAGCCCCATGCCGCAGGGTGCAACGCGGCCGAAGGCGGACCAGAAGGGCAGGCGCTCACCGCGCACCACTACTACGTCCGGGCGGCCGCGCAGCACCCACAGGGCCAGCAGCGCCATCACCAGCAAGGCCGGGCCGAGGGCAACGAAGCTCAGTTGGCCGACCATCACCACCCCGGCGGGCGCGCCGATGGCGATGGCGCCATAGGAGGCGATGCCGTTCCAGGAGATCACCCGGGCGGTGTGCTCGGCACCGACCTGGCCGATGCCCCAGCTCAGCGTGGCGACGCCGATCAGGCCTTGGGCGACCCCCAGCAGCACACGCCCGGCCAGCAGCAACGCCAGGCTCAGCGAGGGCAGGGCGAGGGACCAGGCCGACAGCAGGGTCAGCACGCCGCAACCGGCAATGCCATACAGCCCATAGCGAATCGCCTGCTTGCCGCCCAGGCTATCGGCCACGCGACCGGCGAAGGGCCTGCTGAGCAAGGTGGCGAGGTATTGCAAGCCGATGGTCAGGCCGGCGATCACCGCACCCATGCCCAACTGGTCGTGTACATGGCCGGGCAGCACCGCGATGGGCAGGCCGATGCACAGGAAGGCGACGAAGGTGTAGAAGACGATCGAAAGGATCTGCAGGGTCAGGGCGGTGGTGCTGACAGGCGTTGGGGCTGGGGCGGTCATGGCGGTGTTCGCGGGCGGGCGGTGCAGCAATCATGGCTGGCTGGAGGGATAAAAGAAAGCAGCCTAACGATTTTCCCACACGATTCCTGTGCTTGAACCGGTGCCTGAACCGGCGTACCGTCTCCTTCCGTTTCCGCCAAGGAGTGCTCCATGCAAGGCAAGGCCCGCAAGGTTGTCCAGGCCATTCTCTACGAAGTGATCGCCGTGGCGTGCGTGGCGCCTGCGCTGTCGCTGATGTTCGACGCCGGCATGGCCCATTCGACGATACTCTCGATCCTGATGTCGGGTATCGCCATGAGCTGGAACATGGGCTACAACTGGGCCTTCGAGCGCTGGGAAGCACGCCAGGCGCAGCGTACCCGTACCTGGTTCCGCCGCTTGCTGCATGCGCTGGGCTTCGAGGGTGGGCTGGTGCTGATCCTGCTGCCGCTGGTGGCGTTCTGGCTGGATATCAGCCTGTGGAGCGCGTTGCTCACCAATCTGGCCCTGTTCGTGTTCTTCTTCGTCTATGCCTTCGTCTTCCAGTGGGGCTTTGACAAGGTCTTCGACGTGCCGCTGTCGGCACAGCAACAGGCGCGTTGCTGAATGTTGACTTCCTACGGTTTGGCGGGATAAGTTCCTACTCCATGAATACCTACTCGCCTGTGCGCACCTTCGGCCTGATTATTATTACCGCCATTATCGGATTGGCGGGCTAGCGCGCACTGGCACCGAAACCCGCCCTGGAGGCGGGTTTTTTCTTCTCGACTCCTGGGCATCTGCAAACCCCAGGAGTCATCGATGAGCAATCTGAGCGTCAGCCCCCGTTCCCCCGTCACGCCCCAGCAACTGCTGTCGGAGCAGGTGCGGCGCATTCTTGCAGCGCCCGTGTACGACCTGGCCATCGAGACCCCGCTGCAGGCGGCCCCGGCGCTGTCGACCAGCCTCGGCAACCAGGTGCTGCTCAAGCGCGAAGACCTGCAACCGACCTTCTCGTTCAAGATTCGCGGTGCCTATACCCGGCTGTCGCGCCTGTCCCAGGTCCAGCGCGAGCGTGGCGTGATCACCGCTTCCGCCGGCAACCATGCCCAGGGCGTGGCGCTGGCCGCAGCGCACCTGGGCATGACGGCGACCATCGTCATGCCCACCACCACCCCTGAACTGAAGATCGCCGGTGTGCGCTCGCGCGGCGGCAACGTGGTGCTGCATGGCGAAAGCTTCCCCCATGCCTTGGCCCATGCGCTGCAACTGGCCGACCGCCAGGGAGCGACGTTCGTGCCGCCGTTCGACGATCCCGACGTGATCGCCGGGCAGGGCACCGTGGCCATGGAGATCCTGCGCCAGCACCCGGGCGCCCTGGATGCGATCTTCGTCCCGGTCGGTGGCGGAGGTTTGATCGCGGGGATCGCCGCCTACGTGAAGTACTTGCGTCCGCAGGTCAAGGTGATCGGTGTCGAGCCCGAGGACTCCAACTGCCTGCAGGCCGCGCTGGCCGCTGGCGAGCGAGTGGTACTGGCGCAGGTCGGGACCTTTGCCGACGGCGTGGCGGTGGCCCAGGTCGGTGCCCATTGCTTCGAGTTGTGCCGGCATTTCGTCGACGAAGTGATCACCGTCAGCAGCGATGAGCTGTGCGCGGCGATCAAGGACATCTACGACGATACTCGCTCGATCACCGAACCATCCGGCGCGCTGGCCGTGGCCGGGATCAAGAAGTACGTGGCGCGAGACGCCGTCCGTGGGCAGACCCTGGTCGCCATCGACTCCGGGGCCAACATCAATTTCGACCGCCTGCGCCATGTGGCCGAGCGTGCCGAACTCGGTGAGCAGCGTGAGGCGGTGATCGCGGTCACCATCCCTGAGCGGCCGGGGAGCTTTCGCGCGTTCTGCCAGGCCCTGGGCAAGCGCCAGGTGACCGAGTTCAACTACCGCTACCACCCTGGCAAGGAAGCCCGGCTGTTCGTCGGCGTGCAAACCCATCCGCAGCACGACCCGCGCGAGGGCCTGCTGGACAGCTTGCGGGCGCAGGGCTATGAGGTACTCGACCTGACCGACAACGAACTGGCCAAGCTGCATGTGCGCCACACTGTCGGCGGCCATGCTGCGCCGAGCGCCGACGAGCGGGTGCTGCGCTTCGAGTTCCCCGAACGCCCAGGTGCGTTGCTGGGCTTTCTCGAGCGCCTGGGCCAGAACTGGAACATCAGTCTGTTCCACTACCGTAACCATGGCGCTGCCGAGGCACGGGTATTCGCTGCGCTGGAGGTGCCAGCCGACGAGCAGGCCCTCATGCCCCAGGCGCTGCAGGCCATGGGTTATCGCTATTGGGATGAGACGGACAATCCGGCGTATCGGTTGTTTCTGGGGTAAACGAGTGCCGCTCATCGCGGATTGCCTGCGATGTCGACCGTTCAGTCACGGCGGCTTGCCCTGGATCAACATTCGTCCAGCAGTTAGGGCAGATCCTCGAGGGTAGACAGACAACAACCTGAGAGGATCTCGGCCATGAGCAGCACCTTCTTCATTCCACCCGTCAACATCATGGGCCTCGATTGCCTGGACGAAGCCATGGCGGCGATTGCCGGCTACGGCTTGCGCAAGGCGTTGATCGTGACTGACGAAGGCCTGTCCAAGGCTGGGGTCGCCAAGCGCATCGCTGGGCTACTGGCCGAGCGCGACATCGACTCGGCGATCTACGACGGCGCCAAGCCCAACCCGAGCATCGCCAACGTCGAGGCGGGCCTGGCACTGTTGCAGCGCGAACGCTGCGATTGTGTGATCTCGCTCGGTGGCGGCTCGCCCCATGACTGCGCCAAGGGCATCGCCCTGTGCGCAACCAACGGCGGGCATATTCGCGACTACGAAGGCGTGGACCGTTCGGCCAAGCCGCAATTGCCACTGATCGCCATCAACACCACGGCCGGTACGGCCAGCGAGATGACCCGTTTCTGCATCATCACCGACGAATCGCGCCACGTGAAAATGGCCATCGTCGACCGCAATGTCACGCCGATCCTGTCGGTCAACGACCCGGCACTGATGGTCGGCATGCCCAAGGGCCTGACCGCCGCCACCGGCATGGATGCGCTGACCCACGCCATCGAGGCGTATGTCTCCACGGCCGCCAACCCGATCACCGACGCCTGTGCACTCAAGGCCATCACCTTGATCAACGACAACCTGCGCCAGGCGGTTGCCGACGGCCAGGACTTGCAAGCCCGGGAGAACATGGCGTACGCCCAGTTCCTCGCCGGCATGGCCTTCAACAATGCTTCGCTGGGTTATGTACATGCCATGGCGCATCAGCTCGGTGGCTACTACGACCTGCCGCATGGGGTCTGCAACGCGGTGTTGCTGCCGCATGTGCAACGCTTCAATGCCCAGGTCAGCGCCGCGCGTCTGCGCGATGTGGCCAAGGCCATGGGCGTGAAGGTGTGTGGGCTGACGGCAGAGCAGGGCGCGGGGGCGGCGATTTCGGCGATCGAGCATCTGGCCGTGGCGGTAGGGATCCCTTCCGGCCTGGCAGAGCTGGGGGCCAAGCGCGAAGATGTGCCGGTGTTGGCGGCCAATGCGTTGAAGGATGCCTGTGGGCTGACCAATCCGCGCACTGCCAGCCAGGGGGAGATCGAAGCGATTTTCGAGGCGGCGTTCTAGTTGATTCAAGGAACAGACGGCCTTGGCAAGCAGCACAAGGCCGTGCTTCAGCGCTCACGCATGAAGAACCCCGCCACGTACTTGCGGAAGGTTTCCGGGCTCTTGAAGTCTGCGTAGCGCTTGAAGTTTTCCGTGTCGGGCTCCGGGCCGAGCGGCTTTTCCAGCAGCGACACCGACAGCACGCGGTCCTGGTCGGAAGTCAGTACCAGCTCGTCCATCACCTCGCCGCCGATCACCGGGCGGCGCATCAGCACTTTGACCCCCTTGCCCGCCATCCAGTCGATCAGCGAGACCAGGGCTTTCAGCGGTTCGCGCTCCTCGTCACGGTATACCGGGAACAAGTGCGCACGTGAGAGCACCGGTACGCTGGCGACATGGATCAGTTCGTAGTAGTGGCTGCCGGCAGTGGCGGGCGAGTACAGCGCCAAGGCCAGCAGCGGGCCGCCGGTCTTGCTACCGCCCCAGAGCAAGTGATGGCCCTGGAAATCGAAACCGTCCTCGCTGCGGGCGTTAAGCACCTTGCGACCCTTGATCTGCTCGACGCAGTCCAGCAGCAGACCGTGGCGGCGGTGGTTGCCGAATACGCTGGATTCACGCAGGCGCGCCTTGAGCATCATCATGTGCTTCATGTCCAGGCGTGTTTCCAGGTAGTTGCTCGCCGGGACTCGCTCGAGCAGCGGATAGCGACCAGCGACGCCGCGCAGTTCGGCGAACTGGGCGGTCAGGTCCTTTTTCAGGTGCGTGGCGTAGACGTTCAGGCCGCTGGCTTCGATCCAGGTCAGCAGCAGCGACAACAGGCGCTGTTGCTCGCGGCGCTCACCGGTTTCCCCGCCGGTTCCGTTACCCGCGTTGTCACGGCGAAAATCGCCGAGCAGACGCAGCGGCGTGTCGGGTGGCAGCCAGGCGGCGGGCGGCGGTACGTCCTCGCTGCGCTCCATGGCTTCGCGCTCGTCCTTGGTGAAAGGGCAGCCGGGAGCATGCTCCGGGGTGTCGGGGTTATTGCGCAGGAACAAGGTGCCGGTGTTGCCGTTGAGGCTGACATTGAGCACCGGCAGGGCATCCTTGCGGCAATCGCAGGCCAGCCATTGGTTGGCGCTGCGCACCTTCATCAGCCACTGGTTGGCTTGCAGCAGGCGCGGGCCAACCAGCGTGGCACTGGCAAACCCGACCAGCAGTTCTTCTTCGGCCGGGGTGAGGGTGCGCACCTGCGCGCCGTTCTTTTCGATGATTCGCATTCAATAGCAGCTCCGAGCTACAAGCCTCAAGCTTCAAGCAAAGCCGCGGCGCTTTCAACTTCAAGCGTGCGGCTTGCGACTCGTCGCCCGTTCAGTTGCCGCCGAACAGCTTGGCCGCGCGGGCGCGGATCTCTTCGGGGCTCAAGTCTTCCTTGTGGGTGGACACGAACCAGAGGTTGCCGAACGGGTCTTTCAAGGTACCGCTGCGATCGCCGTAGAACTGGTCCTGTACCTCTCGCAGTGGCGTGGCGCCGGCAGCGACGGCCTGGGCATAGACCGCGTTGCAGTCCTCGACGTACAGGTGCAAGCCGATGGCTGCACCGGGCAGCGACTGGCTGGCGGTGAGGCCACCTTCCATGTCGCAGGGATCGGCGAGCATCAGCGAGGAGTCGCCGATTTTCAGCTCGGCATGACCGACGCGACCGTCGGGGCCATCGAGGCGAAACATCTCGACGGCGCCGAAGGCTTGCTTGTAGAAGGCGATGGCCTTGGCGGCATCCTTGATACCCAGGTAGGGCGTGATGCTGTGCTGGCCTTCGGGTATGGGTTTGGCTGGCATTGCGCATACCTCCTGTGGAAGGTGGTCATTCGTCGAAACTGTATATTTGTACAGTTTCGACGAATGCGCAAATGCCGTTTTCCGATTAAGCGGCCGCTGGCTAGAAGATGTAGTCGGTGGTCAGGAAGCTGGACTGGCGATTGCGAATGATCTCGCTGATCAGCGTCTTGTTGGACTCTTGGAACTTGGTGGCCACCAGGGTACGGATCGAGAATACCCGCAGCGCGTCATGCACCGACAAGGTCCCTTCGGCGCTGTTCTTGCGGCCGTTGAACGGATAGGTGTCCGGGCCGCGCTGGCACTGGGCGTTGAGGTTGATGCGCCCGACCTGGTTGGCGAAGGTATCGACCAGCGCACCGACGGTCTGCGGGTCGTTGCCGAACAGGCTCAGTTGCTGGCCGTAGTCGGAGTCGAGCACATAGTCGATCACCGTCTGCAGGTCGCGGTAGGGCACCACCGGCACCAGCGGGCCGAACTGCTCTTCGTGATAGACGCGCATCGACGGCGCCACCGGGTACAGCAGGGCGGGGTAGAAGAACGACCCCCGGCTCTGGCCGCCCCCCGGGTTGAGGATCTTCGCGCCGTGCGCCTGCGCGTCGGCGACCAGGCCATCGAGGTAGTCGACCTTGCCCGGCTCCGGCAGCGGCGTCAGTGCAACGCCGGGCTCCCAGGGCATGCCTGGCTTGAGTGCCGCCAGCTTGCGCTGGAATTTCTCGAGGAACGGCTCGACCACATCCTCGTGCACGAACAGGATCTTCAGTGCCGTGCAGCGCTGGCCGTTGAACGACAGGGCGCCGGTCAAGGCTTCATCGACTGCGTTGTCCAGGTCCACCTCGGGCAGCACGATCCCCGGATTCTTGGCATCCAGGCCCAGCGCCGCCCGCAGTCGATGGGGGCGCGGATGGAGCTTTTTCAGGTCGCTGGCGGCCTTGTGCGTGCCGATGAAGGCGAACACATCGACCTTGCCGCTGGCCATCAGCGCGCTGACCGTCTCGCGGCCGCGACCATAGATGACGTTGATCACCCCTGGCGGGAAGCTGTCGCGGAAGGCTTCGAGCAGTGGGCGGATCAGCAGCACACCGAACTTCGCTGGCTTGAATACCACGGTGTTGCCCATGATCAGCGCCGGGATCAACGTGGTGAAGGTCTCGTTGAGCGGATAGTTGTACGGCCCCATGCACAGCGCCACGCCCAGTGGTGCGCGGCGGATCTGGCCGAGTGTGCCCTGTTCCAGCTCGAAGCGGCTGGAACGTCGATCCAGGTCCTTGAGGGCGTTGATGGTATCGACGATGTAGTCGCAGGTGCGGTCGAACTCCTTTTCCGAGTCTTTGAGGTTCTTGCCGATCTCCCACATCAGCAGCTTGACCACGGCGCTGCGTTGTTCGCGCATGCGCGCCAGGAAGGCTTCGACATGCTGGATACGTTCGGCCACACGCATGTTCGGCCACACGCCGCGGCCCTTGTCGTAGGCTTGCACCGCGGCATCGAGGGCGGTGAGGGCGGTGTCGGCGTCGAGCAGCGGCGCGCTGCCGAGGATGACCTGACGCTCCTGATCGCCTTCCTTGAGCCACACCGGGCTACGCACCGTGGCCAGCGGCCCGTCCCAGCGCCTGAGCTGCCCTGCCACCAGATAGTCGCGTTGCTCCAGCGGCTCGCCCAGGCGCCAGGCCTCGGGGATGTCTTCTGGGTTGGGAAACAGCGAATCGAGCAGACGGTCCATGGGTACTGCACCTCACTTTTAGCTGATCAGGTGAAACGCTTCAGCCGAGCATGCACCTGCTGTCGGAAATATTCCAGTCTGGTTGAAGTGCGATGATTCGCCATCGCCAAGCCGTCGGCACCCGACAGGCGCCGACGGGTGGCCACGGTGTCTACTCTTCTGGTGACGGCGGCTCAGGCGACTCGGCGAGCTCGGCTTCGGGCGCCGGTGGGAACGGCAGTTCCAGCAACTGCTCGGCCCCCGCGGCAATCGCTTGCTCGCCCAATACCGCGTCTTGATCCATCAGGTGAAGGCGTCGCCAGATTTCCGTGAGGTTCGCCTCGGGGGCCGCATTGAACTGATCATCCTCGATCAGCGTCCTCAGGTCCCTGCGGTACTGGAGGGGCAGGCGATTCCAGACGCTGAAGTCTTCGTCGCTGGCCGTGGACAGCAAGGCTTCGTATTCATGCTCGGCGACCATCAGGTCTACGCCGAAACGCACATAGTAGGCATTGAGCTGCGCAATCATGCCGTCGTCCATGTGTTGGCTTTCCAGCCGCATGACCATAGCGAGCGGACGCGGCAGAGGTTGCGGCTGTGGCAGTTCGGTGAAACGGTTTTCGCCCAGATTGACGATGTGCGGGTTGCGCATGTTCGCCAGGCCAGCGGGCATTTCGCTCAGTTCGCAATTGCCGAGCAGCAGCGATTCCAGGTTGGGCAGGGCTTCCAGAGCAGGGCTTGCCTGCAGCGGATTGTTGGTGAGGTCCAGGGTCCTGAGGTTGACCATCTGGTTCAGCCTTTGTTGTGCCTGTTCGTTCCAGATCAGGTTGTTTTCCTCCAGATCCAGCAGGCGTAGCGTTTGCGGGTTGCGCAGTTGCGGAAAGTGTTGCAGCGAGCACGCTTCCAGGCTCAGCGTGTGCAGATTGGGCAGGCGTTCGAGCAACGAAGCGGGAAGGGTGCTGATTTGCGGGTTGCGGGCCAGGTCAAGAAGCTGGACATGCGGGAAGTGGTGGGGGAGTTCCAGGCTGGCGAGGTCGGCGTCGGTGAGATCGAGGTCGGCCAGCTCCAGTGAAAACAGCCACTGTTCGCCCAGCGCTTGTCGACTCATGCCGCGCCAGCTGTTCAGCAGTCGCGTCATGGCCTGGGTTCGGGCAGGTGAGCCCTCGGCCCAGGCAGCGAAGTTGGCCGTCACTACTTGGTACTGCGCGTTCAGAGACGCCACGGCCTGATCCGGGCTCACTCCTTGCTCGCGACTCGCGGCAAAGAAGGCTTCGACGCCTTCGTCGTTCATGGCGGGGTAGATCTGCTGCACCTGGCGGTAAAGCGCCCGGTCGATCGGTTCAGGAGGTGGCGCAGGGACGACTGCCGGCTCAGGCTCGATCCCGGGTGCAGGGTTCGGATCCATCGGCGTTCCTCCACGAAGCCCCTGTTGCCTTAACCAGGCGAAGTCGCCGAATGGGCGCAGTTGCCGGGCCCAGGCCTGGCGGTCGGCGTCGACCAGGGCTGTCAGGCGCGCTCGCAGGCTGTCACCGGTGCTGGCCTCAAGCGCCAGCGCCGCACGCTCATTGGCTGACAGTATTTTCACCGCAGCCTGGCACAGATCGGCAGTGGCGGGTGTGGGGGCGGGGCGCTCGCCCAGATAGGGCTCGTACCCCTGAGCAGACTTGATGATGACCCGCAAGCGCGTAGCGTAGCGGCGGCCAGCTGCGGCTAAGGTAGGCCCATGGGGACTGTCTGCGCGCAGCTCGATGCGCACATCCTGTGGCCAGCCTTTGAGCGCGGTCATGGCTTTGAGCGCAAGGCGTTCGCTGTGCGCGCTGGCCAGCTCGGGCAGGTACAGGCCTTCGAGGCCGCGGACAACCGGCAGCTGCGCCTCGAGGCCCTGCGCAAGTCTGGCCAGGCGTGCGGGGAGGACCTGACCTGTGCTCCAGGCCGCTTGTTCGGTCGTGGTCATCGAGCCGAGCAGGCGCCTGCACAATGGCGCACCGAGTCTGGGGTAGTCCTGCAGCATCCGCGCTTCGTCGACATGGGCCGGCACACTGGCCTCGTAGCTTTCGGCGAACAGCCTGTCACGTTCGACGGCGCTCGCTGTCGGATAGTGTTGCCCCACCTGCCGTTGCACGCGCAGGCGTGCCAAGGTGTCGGCCAGCAGCGGTGGGGTCTTGGCGTGGGTCAGGTGTACCTGGCGCAGCTGTGCTTCGTCCATGCCGCTGATGCGTGCTGCCTGCTCCAGTTGCGCCGGGGTGAAGGCTTCGAGACGGCTGTCCAGGCGCCTCACCAGTGTCGCCAGTGGCCAGTCGCGTGGTTGTTCGTGCTCGGCGCGCCAGGCGCCTTCGTCATTGTGCTCCAGCAGCGGCTGGTAGGCCTCAGGATCATCAGGATGAACGAGCCGCCAGCGCTGCAACTGTGCGTCGAAGCGCCGCAGATATCGGTGGCCGTCCATGTGCAAGGACTCCGGCGTGGTCTCGGAGGCCTGGACACGGTAGGGCGTCAGGTCGCCGCGCCAGAGGCGTTGGCTGCCATCGGCGCGGGTGATCGGATCGAGGCTCTCGAGCAACGGTGTGCGGGTAAGCGTGCGTACCACCTGCCCGCCGACATACAGCCCGGCGATCATTGCCAGGTTGAGGCCTACCACTTTCAGGTGCTGGAATGCCTCGTCGCGATCACCGACATCCCAGGCCTCGTAGCCTTCGTAGACTTCATGCAGTAGTTGGCAGGCCGTTACCGCGACCATCAGTACACCCACTGCGGGGATGAACATGCCGATGGTCATCAGGGCATTCAAGCCCAGGCTCTCCCACATCTGCAGGCGCTTCTTGCGCGCCTGCTCGTCGGCTTGGGCCGTGGGCACGGCGAACAGCATTGCCTCGGCCTTGAGCCAGGCGAGATGGTCGGTGTACAGGAAGTCGAACAGCGGTCCTTCGATATCGTGCCGCTCCAGGTGCAGATCGGCGCCATCAGGCAGTGCCCAGGCCTGATCATAGCCCGCGTGCGCATCGCTGCTGAGGTTCTGCCGGGCACGATCGAGGAACTGCAGGCGTTCCTCGCTGGCGATGAGCGCCAGGCAGCGTTTGCGAAAGACGGGGTCGCAAAGGTCGGTCTGCAATTGCGCGGCCAGTGCCTGGTCACTGCTGAAGGCTTGGACGGCGGCCTCCTGACCCGGGAGATACAGCAGTAGTCCGACGTCACCGGCATCGATCAGCAGGGCCTCGTGCAGCGTCACGCCGAACACTTGCAACTGTTGGCAAGGCAGGGCCGATCCGTCATCGAGCAACTGCTGGATGCAATCTCGTGCGTTGCCGCCGATCCGATGCTGCAGCCGCGCCAGGTCTGCCGCCAGTTGCAGGTTGCTCTGGTAGAGCCTGATCGCGGCAGGGCGGACATTGGGCGGGCTGAACCTGGCTTGCAGGTGTTCCTGGTAGCGCTGGCCCAGGTCGAGATTGCGGCAGGTGCTGGCGAACGCCGCGGGTGAAAGCGGCAACGCCTTGATACTGAAGGCTTTGGAGGCCAGGGGGTAGGGCACTCGGGTTTCGCTGTCACCGAGGGTGGTGGTGCCCGTCACCGTGATGTCGGTGATCTCGGTATCACCCTTCAGGGCCAGTGCGCTCTTGATGTTGAAACTGACGTCATCGGCGAAGTTGTGCAGGGCAGCTTCGAGCAACGTGCGACGCTCGTAGGTGCTCACGTAGACCTCATGGGTGTAACGGTCATGCACATGGATCAGCTCCGCTGTGCGCAGCGGGGCCTGGAACCCGTGCTCGGCTTTCAATTGCGCGGCGAGCAGTGGCTCGGCGAATTCGTCGATCTGCTGGAGGCCCTTGAGCGTCCGGGCCAGGCGCTGCTGCGCCGTGGCCAACTGCGCCTGGCTGGCCAGCACGGCCTCGCGCAGTTCGGGCAAGGCGTTTTCGAAGCCGTCGGCGTGCTGCCCTGGCAGGCCCTGCAGAGGCAGGGTGCTGGCGCGCAAGGTTTGCCATTGTTCTTCACTGAGTCTTGACGCCCATGAAGGCAAGCGCTGGGTGATGAGGTGCTGGTGGGTGGAGGGGAGAGTTGAAGGCATGGCTGTCGCTCCTGTTGTGGAACGCGACAGCTGACGCCATCGATGGATGGCGTAGGCGGTAAATAGATGGGGCTTGATTATGGAGCTTGAAGATCGCCAGGAAACCAGAGGTGATTCAGGGGCATGCGGTGGCTCGGTTAGGGTAAAGCCACAATCTTGGCGCAAGGCGGGAGCCGCCATTCTGGGTAGATTTGATAGGGGCTGTCACCTGGCATTTCTGTCAGTTGTCCGGTGTTGGCCACTGCCCTATTAATTAGCTCACCAAACATGCCGGGTCCAAGGGATTAGGAGAAAGCTATGCCGACTGACGAGCAGTTCAATGAGCCAGACGACGAGGGCGCCGCCGCGGTAACCCTCGATGAGATGATCAAGGCCTTCAACCAGCAACTGGCGTCGCAGGAGAGGGGTATGTCCTCCGTGAGCGGTGCCCGCCTGGCGGAGCTGGAGCGGATCTACATCCCAGGGCAGATCACCTCGGTGAAAACCCCAGGTGTCCAGGTCGGCGTCAACTACAAGATGGCGCACACGAATGCCAGGGGGTTGTTGATCATCATCCAGCGCTACTCGAACATGCGCGTTGGTGACTGGATCGAGGTGTTCTGGGGAGATGACACTGTCCCTGTAGCGTCCGACAGACTTCAAATCCCAGAGCAGATTGACCAGGTTTTCCCGATGTACGTACCCTCGGGCAAGATGAAGGCGGGGGTTTTCGACCTGTGGTGCAAGGTCACCCGTGCCGGGGGCGGTAACGAAGACGAGTCCAAGCCGCTGAGCGTGCTGACCCGCCTCATTTTCCCCGGCGGTACCGACCCCGAGCCGGGCAAACTAGGTCATTCGTATCTGTCACCGCCGAAAGCCAAAATCCCGCCCTCTGGCGTCATCGGTGAGGAGCAAGCGAAAGCCGGCGTCGAGGTGGAGATCGAGGCGTACCCTAACATGCGCGAGTATGACCAGATCCGCCTGAGTTGGGGCGGGGAGTCCGTGCTCCACGATGTGCAGCCTGCAGAGGTGGGGGCACCTGTGTTGATTACTGTGTCGGAAGCGACCATTCGGGCCGCAGGCGACAGTGATGCCCTGGTGCTCTCCTACCGGGTGACCGACGAGGTGCACAACCAGTCCAGCGACTGGTCTGAGCGCAGCACGCTGAAGACGAAGGTCGGTGTCGGGCAACTGCCGGCACTGTACATCGTCAATCCTGATCCTGACGCCGATCCTGAGGACGTCATCGACTTGGATGCGCTGGGTGAT
Organism: Pseudomonas machongensis; assembly: GCF_034961125.1. Lineage (NCBI taxonomy): Bacteria > Pseudomonadati > Pseudomonadota > Gammaproteobacteria > Pseudomonadales > Pseudomonadaceae > Pseudomonas > Pseudomonas machongensis. The sequence continues at coordinate 234,598 of NZ_JAYFUI010000187.1, forward strand.
GCTGAGCTGGAAATCGAAGTGGACACGCCGAGCGCGGACTTCGCAAGGGGCGACGTGATCACCGTCACCTGGCTAGGTAGCTCCGCGCACGGCGAAACCACAGAATTCACCCCACCGGCTCAGGTTGTAAGCCGGGTTGGGCGCACGCTGCGGTTCAGCATTCCCAACGACAAACTGTTCGCCTTGGGCGGCGGGCGCGGCGTTGCATCGTTAGTCAGGACACGTGGCGCTGACGATACCCCCTCCAACCGTTCGTTCGTCAGTTTCGCCGGTGTTGTCCCCGTGCTGCCCAAACCTGACCTGCTCGAGGCTACTGAGGGTAATGTGGACCCCAAACTGGCCGAGGTCACCGTCCAGGTGCCTGCGCAGGCGAACCTCATGCGGGGGGACATAGTGACATTGACCTGGCTGGGTGCACGTGCCAGCGGTACGCCGCTGCTGCATACGCAAACCAAGACTGTCACTACCTCCCAGGCGGGCAAGGCCTTGCTGTTTTATGTTCAAGGCGCTGACAACCTGGCCCCGCTTGACGGCGGCACTCTCGACCTGAGCTACCAACTCGTGCGGCGTGACCTGGGTGATCCGCTGGATTCCGAGCATGAAGTGCTGCGGGTGGGTGAAGCACGTGAGGCATTGCCCGCACCCTCGACGCGCCCACTTGTTCCCGATGGCAAATTGGACCCAGACGCTTATCCACGGGGTATCGAGGTCATCGTACTGCCCTACACGCACATGACGCAGAACCAGGACATGTTCCTGGAGTGGATATCCACCGTGGGGCCGTCGTACTACGACGATGTGCCGGTTAATCCGGGGCACGAGACCAGCTTCGAGATCAGCCCAACCCAACTGCGAGAGAATGATGGCGGCGCTGTGCGGGTAGGCTATCGGATCACCGAGCTTGGGCAACCGGACCGCTATTCCGGGTACTTGGAGTTGCAGATAGGTGCCGGCGGGAACGTCGATTTGCCCGCGCCGGAGGTTCTGGAGGCCCTGGACGGCATCCTCAACCCTATCGATGTCACCGACGGTGCGACGGTGCGGGTGCTGGCTACGGCCGATCTCAAGGCTGGCGACGAGGTAGAGGTCTTCTGGGACGGCGACAAGCCGGGCGGGGTGACTTCAGTGTCCGATTTCGCGCTGACGGATGGTGGTTTCCTGGACCTGACCATCGACTATGCCTTCGTAATCGCCAATGTCGATGGCAACGTCAATGTCCGCTACACGATCTATCGGGTGACTGGCGCAGAGGACAAGTCGTCGGTTCTGCCGATCCGTGTGCAAAGCGCCGCCTTGCCACTGCCGACCGTTTTCGAAGCCAGGGAGGGTAATATCAACCCGGACGACGTGGTCGGTGGCGCGACGGTGGTCGTCGAGGCGTTGGCGAAATTACGTGAGCGTGATGTGGTGACGGTCAAGATCATCAGCCCGGCGCCAGGCGGCAGTACGACGATTCCGGTATCTGTGCCGACCGGTGGTAACAATCAGGCATTGCGTGTAGGGGTGCCCTATGCGGTGATCAACGCCAGCAGTGGCGCGACTATCACCCTTGAATACAGCATTGATCGCGCCGCAGGCGGCCCGCCGGAGAACTCACCGTCCAATACCTACTCCGTGAGCCGGGTGATCGGTGTCGGCCTCATCCGTATCTTCGGTGCCCGTTATGGCGCCAGTACCTACCGTGCGTCGGGCTCGTCACGGATTATCAGTGCCTTCAACTCGACTACCGACCAGCCCATTCTCGTGGAATGGCAGTACGCCGGCGACGTAGCCTGGACGGCAGGCTACACCTGGCTCGACCGTCAACCTCAAAGGCCTCTGCGTGTACGCAGCACCACCGATGCGGTTTGGCTGAACCCGGCCAATGTCGTTGGCAACGGCACCGATTCGCAGGTTCAGGGTATGGCAGCCTATGCAGTGATGCTCGACAACCCCACCCCTGGTCTGTTCAGCCTTTATGGTTGGGGGGCTGCGGCCTATGGCGCCAACGTGCCGCCGACCATGATCACCTATGACGATGTGGTCGAGGTCAGTGGCACCCGCAGCGCTTTCGCGGCACGTCTGCAGAACGGCTCCGTGGCCTGCTGGGGCAATGCTGCCGAAGGCGGGACAATGCGACCTGAAGACATGGGGCAGCAATTCCTTGATGTGCGCAGCAACAACACGGCGTTCGTTGGCCGCCTCCAGGTAACGCCGGGAAGCGACAACGGCCGACTGACTGCGTGGGGCGTTGCCGTCAATGGCGCAACGGTGCCGCCGGAGATCCTCGCGCTAACCGACATCACGGCGGTGTTCGGTTCTGGCACGGCCTTCGCTGCGCAACGCGCGAATGGGCGACTGGTCGCTTGGGGTTCTGCCTCGAATGGGGGCGTCCTGCCTCCGGATATCGCGGCGCTGAGCGACATCCAGATCGTCAAGGGCAACTTCGTAGCCTTCGCCGCCAGGCGGGCCAACAAGCGCGTAGTGGCTTGGGGGCACGCCGCCCATGGCGGAACGGTACCGGCGTCTATCGCGGCACGTACCGACATCGAAACCCTGGAAGGTGCCACGGCTCTAGCTTTCAGCGTCCTGACCACGGCGGGGCAAGTACTCGCCTGGGGGGAGGTCAGCCATGGCGGAACGGTCCCTGCGGAAATTGCCGCGCTCAGCGATATCGTCGAGGTCACCAGCACCTGGCACGCATTCTGCGCACGACGTCGCAATGGCCATGTGGTGGCGTGGGGCAACGCAACCAATGGAGGTACGGTGCCTGCGGACATCGCGCAACTGTCGGACATCGTCCAAGTGACGGGCAGTGCCTGGAGCTTCGCCGCCTTGCGCCGCAACGGCACCGTGGTGGCCTGGGGCCAGGCGGCCTCTGGTGGCGATACCAGTGCCGTGGCGGCGCAGTTGACCAAGGTGAGGGCGGTGTATGCCAACAGCCACGGCTTTACCGCACTGACCCGCGACGGGCGCGTGGTCACCTGGGGCAATGGCCCAGGTGGGGGCGATAGCTCGGCCGCGCAGCCGGTCATTGGTGGGCGGCTACTGACGGGCCGCCCTGATCCGACCCTGGGCGCGATCGAGGCTGCGGACAACGAGCTGCGTGACTTCAGCTGATCCCTTGCATAATTGGATGAGCACCTTGGCGCCCGACGGCGCCAGGGTGTCGGAGAGCACACGATGCACGATATGAAAACAGTACGAGCAGCGCAGAACGACCTCGCCGCACCCTCCATGGTGAACGTGGCCGATGGCAAGCTCGACCCGGCCCAGGTACCGAGCAACGGTGCCCCGGTGGTCATGACAGTGGGGGCGGAACATGCCGGTAGGACCCTCACGTTGGTGCTGGCCCTTGCCGAAGGAACTGAGCTTTTCACCCAGGATCTGCCCATCGGCTCTTCGGGGCGTCCCATCACGCTGCGTATTCCCAAGCAGCATTTCACCGACAACCTAGGGGCCCAGGTGAAGGTGTTCTACCGGATCAGTACGGTAGGGGATAGCTCCGAGCTGGCGTTTCAGATCGACCAGGGGTTCGCTGGAGCCTATGAGTTCGACCTGACGGCGCAGCGCTTTACGCCGGTGTACCTCGACGGTGAGCTCAAGCTGCCTGGCGAGTTGCCGGCGTTCTTGCGTTTCACCCGGGCCGCTCCGGGCGCGACCAGCTACGCCTGCGACGACGAGAGCGTGGCCACGGTGGACGACCAAGGCCAGGTCACCGCGTTGCGCAACGGCCAGGCCACCATCACCGCGCAATCGCCTGGCGGGCCGCAGAGCTATGTGCTGACGGTCAAGGGGATTCGCGGCCTAGAGTTTCTCGCGCGTCAAGGCTCTACCTGGCAAAGCGCGGACACCTTGTGCAAGAGCGTGGGCATGCAGTTACCGACCCAGGCGGACTTCATCACGCTCCAGGGTTTATACGGCGCACAGATGGCGGGCCTGGGCCTGCCGAACTACCCCATCTGGGGGGCCTCGCTCGGTGGCGGCACGGCCTGGACCTATGACCCCTACACCCAGGTCCTGACCTCAGAGAGCACTGACGTCAACATCCTGCGTCAGGTCGCCGGTATCGGTTGACCTGCGGAGTGCCTCATCGCTAAGGGGCGGCGAACCTCCGCCGCCCACTTCTGTAAGGAGTTCGATTATGCGATACCTGTGGCTGCTCCTGCGCGGCACGCTGCTGTGCTGTCTGTTATCTGCCAGCGCCTGGGCCTTGAACGGCCCGGAAACCGCAACCGCCCTCAACCAGCGAATGGCCGCGACGCCCAAGCGGTGTGCCGGCAACCAGCCGGATTACGCCTGCAGTGGTGTGTTGGTCAGGCCCATGGCCGAGCTGCACCCGGTGAAGTTCTGGGAGCACGATACCGACAGCACCGAGCGCGGCAGCGAGTTGTTCGTGTACCTGCGCCGCGACGGCAACACAGGGCCATTGCCGCAGCGCACCGGCTACGTGCTGATGAACCGCTTCGACGCCTTGGCCCAGGGCAAGCCCTACGAGGTCAGTGCTCGACCGGCGGCGGATGACGTGCAGGTGCGCAACTGGGACGCCTCGGTACCCGGGCAACTGGCGGTGGAGGCGTTGTATTTCGACCCGGCACAGGTGGGCGGCCTGCTCAGGGGGCAACGCGCGCAGCTCGAATGGTTCAAGGCCACCGGTGGCTGGCTGCCACTGCTGCGCATGGAGGGCGATGGCTTTGGCTTCGACCAGCGCGAACAACTGTACAACGGCTATCAAGTGGCCTCGGCGATCAACCAGCGCTTCGCCAAGACTGACCTGCAATGCCCGGGTGGCCGTGCCCGTTTCTATTGCCAGGGCGTGTGGGTGCGCACGGTCGACAATGACCAGTACAAGGCCTGGAACCCGGTGCCGACCGACAACCCTAACCAGGGCGTTTCGTTTACCTGGTTCTCCCAAGATGGCAACGTGAGCAAAACCTACAAGAACCAGGGCTTTATCCTCTTTCCCTCGGACTACCCGGTGACCCAGCCGCTACCCTTGATGTGCATCTACCCCTTCGACGCCAGTACAGCCGGGCAGACCAGCCCTTGCACCTTCCGTTCGACCTGCGCCTCGCTGGGACTCAACACCGTGGCCCTTTGGCTAGCCCGGTATCGAAACTCACCCCATCACACCTGCTCGTTCGCCACCGACCCGGAGTCATTTCAGTTGGCTATCGATATTCGCAGCCAGGGCGTAAATGACGCGATTGGCTGGAACGAATCCATGCTGGCGGCTTGGCCGCAGGACGTGCCGGCGCAGTTGCCCCTGGAAGCCTTCATCTATAGCGACGCCGTTTATTCGCCAGGGCCGCGGCCCGGAATAGAGGGCGCTCAAAAGTTTCAGCGCCAGTACATCGAGGAAACCCGTCGCTATCTTCCCGTGCTGCAATTCAGCCCGGCAGCGGTAGAGGGGCAATTGGTGACTTATCGGCTGGAAGACCAGGTCCTCAATTGATCACAACCTGCATAGTGCAGAGGTTTCCCCATGAGAGTGCCGTGGCTGTCTCTTTGTTGTGCGCTGTTGGCTTGCCTGCTGGCCCCCGTTGCCTGGGCGCCGAGCGCTTCAGTTGGTTGCGCCATGACGTGGGGGAATGAGTGCCAGCGAGCCCAGTGGCTACATCTTCAGTAACCGCTTCGAGGCCATGGCTCAGGGCAAGGACTACAGCGTGCAAGGCGATGACGGCGGCAACCGGCCGGGTGAACTGCTGGCGGCCCAACGAGACCAGCGCGCCTATCACAGTGCGTGTGAACCTGGCCAATGGCAATGGCCAGGTGTTCACCTTTGTGGCGCAAGACCAGAACCTCTTGGGGTGGCCAGAATGAGCGACGCGCCATTAGCCAAAGGTTTCGACGAGCAAGAGACGCTCGATCCGTTGGCGCGACAGCCCGGCCAGGGGCGGTGGGTTCCAGCGCGACTGCTCGCCCCTCGAAATGTCGGTACCTAAAGCGCGGCGGCGTAACCCACTCGCGGTACGTCCTCCAAGCGCGCATCGATCAACGACTTCAACGATTCCCCACGCTCCAGGTAGGCATCGCCAAAATCATGCCCGCCCAGCGCGCTGGGGTGCGCGACCACTTCCAGCACCCCCTCGCGTGGCGCCAGGCCCGCCTTCAGGTCTGCGGGGGTGCACACGTAGTCGGCAGTGGCCCCGCTCAACTGGCGCAGGCGCCAGTTCAGCAGCGTCTTGAACAGCCGCTTCGCCGGGCCGATGTTGCGCCCCAGGTTGCGTGCCAGGCGCACCGGCACGCCCTGCTCACGGGCAAACCGTGCGACCACCTCACCGACCGGCCAGATGTTGTGCACGTGCTGGTGCGAGTCCAGGTGGCTGGGCATGACGCCATGGGCCACACAGCGTTGCCATTGGGTCTCGAGCTCCTCGCGTACCGCCTCGCGCTCACTGCGTGACAGGCGCAGGGTGCGCTGGCGCAGCCCGAGGTCGAACTCGCCCTGGGCGGTGCAGAAGCGCGGTTCGGCGAGGATCGCCTGGCTCAGGGGGCGGCCGTAGGTCAGGTTGAAATGCAGGCCGATGCGGCCCTTCAACGCCGGCTGCTGGGCCAGTACGCACGCGGCCTGGAACGCCGGCATGTTGGCCATCAGTGTCGCCGAGCTGATCAGCCCGGCCTGGAACGCGTGCAGGATCACCGCGTTGATGGGGGCACTGAGGCCGAAATCGTCAGCGTTGACTATGACCTGGGATGGCATCCGTTCGCTCCTGTGTGGGGTTCGGGGTGACGGTGGCTGCACTGTCGGCCTTGCGCAGGCGCGGCTTGAGCCAGCGCCAGCAACGCAGGGCCAGGCCCAGGGCGATGCCGTCGGGGCGCCAGCTGTAGCCGCTCAGGCGCCATTGCTCGACCTGGCCGGTCTGGCGTTCATGCAATTGGTGGCTGGAGTTTTCAAGGCTTACCCGCGAGGCGTCGACCCAGCTCCAGCCCTCGTCGAGGCCCCAGTGGATCCACTCTTCGAGCAGCACCCGACCACTGCCCAGCTCGCGCTGTTCGGGCACGAACGCCAGGTTGTAGTCGTAGATGCGACCGTGTTCGAGCAGGCCCAGGCGGTAGCTGATGCAGCGCCCGTCCAGCTCCAGCAACACTAGGCACACCAACCCTTCGCCAGCCAGCTCTGTGAAGGCGTGGTACATCCACTCGCGGCGCTGGCTGCCCGAGAAGATGCCGACGTCGTCGTCGCCTTTCCAGCTCGCCGCTTCCACGGCGCTGATCGCATCGAGCAGGGCGGTGATGTTGTGGCGGTCGGCGACCACCCGGCGCACCTGCGCGCCGCAGGCTGCAATGCGCTTGCGTGCACGGCGCAGCTTGTAGCGTGGGTCGCCACTGACCTCCTGGCGGTCGGCTTCACTGATGCGGTGCACCGGTACACGGCAGGTCAGGCGGCGCTCGAAGGTCGAACAGGCCGCAGCCCATTGGCGCAGCCAGTCCTCATCGCCACCTTGCACCACTTCACTCAATTGCAGCAGCGCATGGGGCAGGTGCTTGCGGATGGCTTGGAGCACTTGTGTGGCGTGGTGCGCTGGCAGGTCGAGCAACAACGCGATGCGGTCGCTCAGCGGGTGGCCCAGGTGACGCACCACCGGGACATTCAGTGGCCCGACCGCCTGGCGCTCGCGCACCAGCGGCAGGCACAGGCACAGGCGGCCATCGAGGTGGCCGAGCAGGATCTGCAGTTGCTGGCCCGGCTGTAGTGCGGCCTCGGCGGCGCGCAGCCAGCCCAGGTGATTGAACGGGGTGCTGCCGGCCACGCGCTGGCGCAGCGCCTCATAGCCGGCGGCGGGGAAGCTGGGGGTGCGCAGCGAGGCGCACCAGCTCAGTTGCAGGGCCATGGGTCAGGACGCCGTGGCCGTGGCGCTTTCGGACGCCGGTTTACGCAAGGTTTCCAGGCGCGACTCGCTGTAGCGGCTCTCGCGGAAGAACTTCCAGCGCCCGAACAGGCAGTAGACATTCATGATGCGCCCTTGCTCCTGGTAGCCCATGCGCAGGTGCAGCTTGAGCGCCGGGATGTTGTGTTGTTCGCAGACGTCCACCACCTTGGTGCAACCCTGCGCGGCCATGGCCTTCCACAACGCCACTTGCAAGTCCACCGACAGCTCGCTGCCCCAGTACTTGCGGATCAACTCGCCGCCGAATTCGAAGAACTCGCCCGGACCGACCGGGAACCAGCACCCGTAGTAGTGGCGGTCATGGTAGTTGCGCGCGCTGCCCCAGATGAAGGCCACGGTGTCGCCTTCGTCATCTACGAACATCAAGCCTGTGTAGCCCTCGGCGGCCAGCTCGCGCATGGTCTCGACCCGGTCGCCGAAATGCCGGGTGAAGGCCTTGACGTTGTTCACGGTGATGTTCTCGAGGCGCAGTCGCGCATAGGGTTTGAGACGGTGCGGGGGCACCGGGGTTTCCAGGTCGCGTTCCATCCACACCAGCTCCCAATGATAGAAGACGTAGTGTCGCCAGGCGCTGCTCAAGGTGTTGCGCAGTCCCTTGCGCTTGATGCGATCCTGGATCTTGCTCAATGCACGCATGTTGCCTCCTGTTCATGGCAGATCGAGGTGCGTTTCATGACGCACTCCAGGTCAGGGCAAACAAGGTCTGCCCTGGCAGTTGAAAACGGATCTGTCCCTGCTGGCAGCTGACGCGGGCAGGGCGCGGCTGATTATCGGGGCCGAACAGCTCGAGCCGGGCGGCCGGGCAGTCGCCGAGTGCCAGCTCGACCTGCTGCACGCGCTCGGCCTTGTTGACCCCCAGCAGGCTGCGCTGACGGCCGTCGGCCATGGCCAGGACGTCGACCTCGAAGGCGTCGTTGTCCAGGGCCAGCACCTGGCGCAGCCAGTGGCGCTGGATGAACTGCTGGGCAAGGCCCACCGGCTTGAGCTCGAAACGCTCATCGCCCAGCACGCGGATCATGCCCTTCGGCCATTCGGGCTCGTCGGCGACATGGAACCAGTTGAGCATGTCCAACAGGCCGTCGGCGGAGGCGTTGATCACCACCGACGCCCACCACAGGCCAGCGTAGTGGGTGTTCTGGTCATAGGGGCTGAGGCTGGAGCCGCTGGACAGGTTGGTCTGGTCGAGCAGCAGCGCCTTGCGCGGGCGGCCCTGGTTGTCGAGGCCGACCAAGGCCGCGGCCTGGCGCACGCTGTCGCGGTAGCTGCGAGTGGCGAGCAGGTCGCGGACCATCCATTCGTGCCAGGCCAGGGCATCGATCTGCGCGCCGTGCTCCCGGAGCAGGCGCCGGGCCCAGTCGATGCCGCGCAGGTCCTTGCTGCCCTGGGTGAAGGGGCCGCCGAGCAGGCGTGACGAGGCGGGCATGGCGATCCGCACGCCTGCCTCCCGAGCGCCCGGCCAGGCGCTTACGCGCTGGGCCATGCCGGTGAAGAAGTCGCGGTAGCTTTCATAGTCGCGGTAATTGAGGTTCGGCTCGTCGGCGAAGGCCAGGTAGTGCAGGCCCTTGCCGCCCAGGCGCGCGGTGCCGGCCAGCCAGGCATCGAGGCCGTCGTGGCTGGTGCGATCGGCGGCCAGGTCGGCGCGCCTACCGGTGCCGGCGAGCAGGGTGATGTCCTGGGTGATGCCGAAGCGCTGCTGGTACAGGCGTCGCCAGGCGTCTTCATAGCCGGGTTGGCGGGCGAGCACGTCCATGAAGCTGTAGTAGCCGGCCGCCTGCGGACGCAGGGCGTCCAGGGCCGCGAAGCTCGACGGTGGCGGTAGTACGTAGGGCAGGTTGACCCCCAGCAGCGGCGTGGGGCCGAGCACCTTGGCCTGGAGCTTGAGCCGCACCTGCCCGGCAAGGTTGGCGACGTCGCCCAGATGATCGGCGCGCTGGGCGAACAGGTTGGCGCTGCCGTCGAGCCAGAATGCCGCCTTGCCACGCCCTTGCAGGCGCAGGCGCCAGGTTTCGTCACGGGTGCTTTTCGGCAGCGCCTGCTGGTCGAAGCGCCAATAGGCAGGGTAGGGCTTGAGCGCCAGCTCCACCTGCTGGCCGTCGCTCAGGCGTTGCGCCGAAAGCCCGCGCACGCCGCCGTGGAACTTGCCGGCCAGCGTCGCCTGCTCACCGGCCTTGACCCGGAAATACAGCTCGACCCGTGGTCCGACTTCGGCGCTGAAGTGCACCTTGGCGGGGGCGAACAGGGCGCGCGTGGTGTCGCTGTGCTCGATCCGGTAGCCACGGAAGCTGTAGCCAGGGACCTCCAGGCGATAGGGACCGGCGTCGGCGCTCAGCGGCCAGCGCTGCTCGCCGCGCAATTCCTCGGCCTTGATCGCCCGCTCGCCGCGCAGCTGGCCACGGCCGTCGAGCAGGAAGATGCGCTCGGCATTGGCGTCGGCCTGCCAGGCCGGGTGCCAGCGCAGGCGCAGTTCATCGTTGCGTCCTGGTTGCAGGTACAGGCTGCCATCGCGGATATCGCCCCATTGCAGGGGTGCCGCAGGTGCCAGCGGCACCCACAGGGCACAGAGCAGCAGGCAGCGTTTCATGCTGGCCTGCGCTGCAACATCTGGCGCAGCGGCGCGAAGTCGCTGGGCAGGATGATCAGGGTGTGCAACACCGGCACGCCGCTCAGGCGGCAGTACAGCACCAGCATGGCCACGGTCACCGCCAGGTAGGCGATCGATGACGCCGCGGCGGCGCCGACGATGCCCCAGGTCGGAATCAGCAGCACGTTGAGCACCAGGTTCAACGCAGCGCCTGCGCCCATCATCAGCGATACCGTGCCGGGGCGGTTCTTGCCCAGCAGGTCCAGGCGCAGGATGCTGGCGTAGCACAGCCCCAGCAGTCCTGGGAGCAAGGCCAGCAGGGCCGGGTAGGCCGGTTGGTAGGCCATGCCGAACAGGGTGACGATCAGCCAGTCGCCGATCACCGCCATGCACAGGCAGGCGCCGAGCATCACCGTGGCGGTCAGGCGCAGTGCCAGGGGGGTGAGTTTTTCCATGCCGGCGTCCTGCTGCAGCAGGCGCGTCATCAGCGGTGTGGTCACCGCTTCCGGGACGATCAGCAGCAGTTCGGCGGCGGCACTGGCCATGGCGTAGTGCCCCAGCGCCGTACTGCCGAGCATGGCGCCTATGAACAGGTAGTCCGAGCGCAGGATGACTTGCTGGAACAGCAGGTCGGGGTGGCTCTTGGCGCTGTAGCTGAGCAGCTCGCGCTGGCCGCCGCGGTCCCAGCGCAGGGCCAGCGGGTGCTGGCGGCGCAGCCACCACAGGCCCAGCACCAGTACCAGGGCGATGCCCACCAGCCAGCTGATCAGCGCTGCCTCCAGCGCCTCTTCACGCCACATCCAGAACAGCGCAAGAAACAGCAGCAGCGGTGCCGCCGATTCGGTCAGGCGCAGCACGTTGAACGCGCCGACGCCACCGCTGGCGTTGTGCAGCGTCAGCAGGCCGCTCTTGAGCACGGTCATCGGCACCGCCAGCAGTAACAGCCAGGCCAGCAGGCCTAGCTGCAGGGTGATGTCCAGGTCGGCACCGAACTCGCGCACCAGCAGCACGCAGACCAGCGTCAACAGCCCCGCCAGCAGGCAACCGTAGACCAGCACCTGGGTCAGCAGCAGGCCCATGTCGCGCTGCTTGGCCGCCTGGTAGCCAACCGCGCTGTTCAGCCCGCCGCTGGTGGCGGCGCTGATCAGGTCGGGCAGGGTGCTGAGCAGGGCGAACAAGCCCCGTTCGCTGGGGCCGAGGATGCGCGCCAGCAGCACGTTGCGCAGCAGGCGCAGGGCGATCATCGCCAGCTTGGTGCCCATGCTCAGGGCCAGATAGCGCAGGTAATGGTTGCGGCTCATGAGCGGCCCCCGCGGCTGATGCGCCAGGCCAGCAGCGATGGGCGGCTGGCATTGCGCTGGCTGACGCCGATGCGTGGCAGGGCCAGCGGATCGTCATGCCCCTGGCAGATGCCGGCGCGCGTGCTCAGGGCGAAGGGGTAGCGGTGCGCCGCCACGCGTGCGCGCACGCGATCGTCATGATCGCCATTGGGGTAGCAGTACACCGGCAGGGGGTGCTGGCAGCCGTGCTTCAGGGCGGCGTGGCTGCGTTGCAGTTCCTCGTCCAGGCGCCGGTCGTCGAGATAGGGCAACAAGGCGTGGCTGGCGCCGTGCGGGCCGAAGCGCACCAGGCCCGAATCCTCGAGCTCGCGTACTTGCTGCCAGTCCATGGCCTGGGGCAGCGATTCGGCCGGGCAGGCATCGGTCAGTTGCTGCAGGGCCTGCGGGCTGAGGCTCTTGAGGCTTTGCAGGTAGTGCGCCAGCACCTGGCTGCGCGCTTGCGAGCGGTCGTTCATGAAGTAGGCGGCCGGCAGCGGTCGGCCGAGCTTGCGCAGGTACTCGATAAGGTTGTGCCGCGCAGGTTCGCCGTGGCTGCCCCACAGGGTTTCGCCGACGCTTTCCCACCAGAAGCGCTGGCGGCTGCCGATATAGTCGGTGGACAGGAAGATGCTCGCCGGCACCTGGTGCTTGCGCAGCAGCGGGAAGGCGTTGCTGGCGTTGTCGCGCCAGCCGTCGTCGAAGGTCAGGGCAACCTTGGGGCGCTGGTTGCTGCGGGGTGTCTCATGGTCCTTGAGCAGGTCCATGAGGCTGACGCAGTCGAAGTGCCGCGGTAGCCAGCGCAGCAGCCCTTCGAAGGCGCGCGGCCCGACGCACAGCTCGTTGCGGTGCGGCAAGGCGGCGCTGGCGTCATCGGCCAGTACCCGGTGCAGCATGAGGATCACCCCGGCGCCGCGCAATTCGGCGCGGCCCTTGGGCGACTTGAAATACAGCCAGCCACTGGCCTGTTTGATCGTCGTCTTGATCGGCATGTCCATCGCTCATCGATTCTGGTCGGGATTCCATTGGCTGTAGCTGTGCCCGCGCAGGAATTGCCACAGGCCGACACTCATGCCCGCCAGCGTCACCAGCACGAAGGCGGCCAGGCGGAATGGCCTGGGCAGGCGGTGGCCAGCATCGAGCAGGCCGGCGATCGCGGCCGCATAGCCGAGCAGTTGCGCGGCCAGGGTCAGGTGGTAGAAGTGCGATTCACCCACCAGCCACAGGTTGGCCAACAGCAGCGGCAGCAACAGCACCGGCGCCAGGCGGCGGATCAGCTTGTGGCTGATCAGGGCAATGGCGTACAGGCCGTGGCGTGCCGGATTGAGCAGTTCGCTGCGCGCGGCCAGGCTCTGCAGGCCGCCGACGGTGACGCGTTGGCGACGGCGAAACTGCTTGTCGGCCTCGTCCACGCCCTGGTCGAGGACGACCGCCTCGGGCACGTAGACGATGCGCTGGCCGGCGGCCGGGGCGCAGGTGCTGATGTAGAAGTCGTCGTTGACCTGTTTGGGAATCGCCTGGTACAGCGGGCGGCGCAGGGCGAGCAGGGCGCCGTCGGCCGAGACCATGCAGCCGGTGCGGTTTTCGACCTTGCGCACCCAGGCTTCGTAATGGCGATACAGGCTGTCGCCCAGGCTCAGGCCCTTGCCTGGGTCGGGGATGATCATGTGCCCGGCAGTCCCGCCGACATCTGCGTCGGCGAAGGGCGCCAGCAGCAGGCCGAGGGTGTTGCCGGACCACTGGTTGTCAGCGTCGGTGAACACCAGGATATCGCCGCGGCAGACGCTCACCGCAGTGTTCAGCGCGCCGGTCTTGCCCAGGCGCGGCAGATCGAGCACCTGTACCCGCGGGTCGTTCACCGCGCGGGCCAGTTCCACGGTGCGGTCGCTGGAGCCGTCGCTGGCCACCACCACCTGCAGTTCGGCGGCCTGGTAGTCCTGGGCGAGCACGCTGGCGAGCTTGGCTTCGATATGCCGCTCCTCGTTGTGCGCGGCGATCACCACGCTGACCCGCTGCGGCGCTAGCGGACCGGGTGTGCGCACAGGGAAGAACGGCGCCGCCAGGGTCAGCAGCACGGGATAGCCGACCCAGGCGTACAGCGGCAACAGCAGGCACAACCAGAAGATGATCTCAGCCACGGGCGGGCCTCCTTGCAGTGCGGTTGAACAGGCTGAGGATGAACGCGGCGCCGGCCAGGTGCAGGCGCAGCCAATGCAGGCCCCAGAGCTGCAGGGTCAGCAACGTGTCGTGGTGCTTGAGGCTCTGGCGCAGGCTCAGCACCAGGGCAGGCAGGGCGTTGATCAGCAGCAGCGCCAGGGCCACATGGGGGAAGCCGTCGAGCAGGGCCGACAGCGCCATGGCGTCGAGTACCCAGGCACCCACCGACAGCAGCGGGAAACGCAGCAGGCGCAGGCTCACGCCATGGCTGCGCAGCAGTTGCAAGTGGCTACCCTGACGCCACATCTCCTTGCCCAGCCATTCGCCCCAGCTGCCCTCGAAGCCCCAGTGCAGCACCACCGGCTGGCGCAGCACGCGCAGGCGCGCGCCGGCTTCGTGCAGGCGCAGGGTGAAGTCCTTGTCTTCGCCGGTGCGCAGGCGCTCGTCGAAGCCGCCGACCTGGTCGAACCAGGTGCGGCGCATCAGCAGGTTGGGCGTGGGCAGCCAGGTGCAGTCCTGCACCGTCTGCCCGGCGCGCAGGGTGCGGCGTTGCCAGGCGTGGGCGAACCACGGCGCCTGGCGCGGGGTGTCGCAGTCGAGGGCGAACACGTCGCCTTCACCGCGGCGCTGCAGGCCTAGCAGCAGGTCGAGCCAGTTGTCCGGCACCTCGATGTCGGCATCCAGAAACGCCAGCCATTCACCGTGGCTGACCTGCGCGCCCTGGTTGCGCAGGGCGCCGATGGCCACGCCAGGCAGGCTCAGCACCTGGGCACCGTGCTGGCGGGCAATGGCAGGGCCGTTGTCGCTGGACCCGTTGTCGACCACGATCAGCTCGCAACCGAGCCCGGCACAGTGCGCAGCCTTGCGTGCGGCATCGAGGGTGCGGCCGATATGGCGGGCTTCGTTGAACATCGGGATGACGATGCTCACCTGGTTCATCGCTGCGCCTCCACGTCTCGCGACGCGGTGGCCTGGCGCAGCAGCACGCTGGACAGCGCCAGCATCAGCCACAGGTACTTGTGGCTGGGGGCACTGAGGAACATCAGGAACAGCCCGATGGCCAGCATGCTCATGGTCAGGTGGGTCATCAGGTCGGCGTTGTCGTGCTCGCCGGTGGCACGCCAGGCCGCGCGGGCCTGCCAGAAGTTGCGCAGGGCCAGGGCGATCATGCCGACGAAGGCCAGCCCCGCCGGCAGGCCGGTTTCGCTGAACAGCTCGAGGTAGGTGTTGTGGGCGCGACGATAGAGGTCGGTGGTCTTGCTGTTGACCGGGGCGAAGGCCTTGGAGAAACCGGTGTCGGCATAGTGCAGCGGGAACGTGCCGGGGCCGGTGCCGAGCATCGGGCTGTGGCTGATCATCTCCTTGCCCACCACCAGGTACGAGGCGCGTCGGCCCAGGGATTCGTCCTGGTGCGCATTGACCCCGGACTTGAGCAGCATCAGCGACTGGATGCGATCGGCGTAGCCGGCCGGCATCAGGGCCGCGCCCAGCGGCAGGACAATGGCCAGGCCGAGCATGGCGAAGCCCAGGTGACGCGGACGGATCCGTGTCAGTTGCTCGCGGTAGTTGTACAGCACGATGCCCAGGCTGATCAGCAGCACCACCAGGCCTGAGCGCGACTCGGTCTTGGTCATGCCCACCAGCAGCAACAGGCAGCAGCCGGCCCAGAACAGCTTGAGTGGAATCTGCCGGGTCTTGATCGCCAGCCACAACCCCAGCGGCATGGCGATGGTGATCAGCAGGGCGAAAGCGTTGGGGTCGAGCATGGCCGAGGCGCGGCCCTGTTCCTGGTACTTGGTGGAGAAGATGGCGAACAGGCAGGTCACGCAGACACTGACGGTGATCAGCCGCGCCAGCATCCGCAGATTGAGGTCGCGCCCCACCAGCAGGGTGATGACGAACACCACCAGCCCCACCAGCAGTTCACGCAGGTGCAGCACCGACAGCTCGACGCTGTCGCTGGTCCACAGGCTCAGCAGGTACAGGGCCATGAACGGGATCAGCAACCGCCACTGGTTGCTGCGCAGGCGCTCGGCCGGCAACTGACGCACGGCTAGTTGCAGGGTGAGGATCAGCACCAGGCCCAGGCCGATCAGCTTGGCGCCGGAGACCATGGTGTCCTTGAGCAGCCCCTCAAGCGGCACCAGCGCGGCGATCGCCAGCAGGCCCCAGGCTGGCTTGCGGTACAGCACCAAGGCACCGGCCAGGCCGACCACGGCGCCAGGGGCCAGGTAAGGGTAGGGGCTGGCCAGCAGCCCCAGCGACAGCAGGGCCACCAGGCCCACCAGCGACAGGGGGATGATCATGCGACAACCTCCATGGCCGTGCCCTGGTACACCAGGGCCCAGCGTTGTGCCAGGGTCGGCAGGTGGTAGCGTTCGCGCTGGGTCTGGCGGGCGCGGGCCACCAGTTCTTCAGCCTGTTGCGGATCGTCCAGCAGCGCCTGCAGGTGGGCAGCGAGTTCATCGACCGCCAGCGGTGCGGCAAGCAATCCGCTGCGGCCGTGTTCGATCACATCGGGAATGCCGCCGACACCGAAGGCCACCACCGGTACGCCGTCCTGCATGGCTTCGAGCAGGATCATTGGCGTGCCTTCGGTGCGCGAGCTGATCACCAGGGCATCCAGTCGGGTCATCCAGGCTTGCATATCGCGCTGGAAACCCGGCAGCGTGATGCGTTCGGACAACCCAGCGGCATCGATGCGCCCCTGCAGCGTGGCGCGTTCGGGGCCGTCGCCGAGCATCACCGCGTGCAGGTGCGGGTGGCGCTGGCACAGCGGGATCAGGGTATCGAGGAACAGGTCAGGGCCTTTTTCGCTGGACAGCCGCCCGACATAGCCTGCCAGCCAAGGGGCTTGGCGCGATCCCTGGCTCTGTACCGCGGTGTTGCCATCGCGGGACGAGCCCGCTCCCACAGGGGCAGATTGCACAGATGCCACAGGGTCCGGCAGGCCGTTGGGGATTACCTGCAACTTACTGGCTGGAACACCCGCCTGGCGGTGGATGCGGGCAATGCTCTCGGCCACGCACACCACGGTCGCCACTGTGGGTGTGCGGCACAGTTGCAGGCTCAGCCAGGTGTAGAAGCGCTGCTTGGTGCTGCGCGGCGTGAAGCCGTGCTGGGTGGTCACCAGTGGCAGGCGCCACAGTGTCGCGGCCAGCCAGCCGAAGACCATACCCTTGAAGTTGTGGGTGTTGATCAACGGCCGCTCGCCACGCACGGCCGCCACTTGCCTGAGCAGTGCGCCCAGGCCATGGCAGCTCTGGCAGTCGATGCCGGCTTCGCGAAAGCGCATCACCAGATCCTGCGGCGCGTCGAGGAACAGCACCCGGTGCCTGCCAGGGGTTGCCTGGCAGTGGTCCAGGAGCATGCGCTCGGCGCCGTAGAATCCGCCGCTGCTGAGCAGGTGCAGGATCAACTGGCCGGTAGCGGGCACGGCAGCGTTCAATTGCGCACCCAGTGCATCAGGCGAGGCAGCGACCACGACTTGTGCGGGTTGGACAGCGCCGGGGTCTGGTCGTTGATCACCAGCAGCACCGGCAGGCCCAGCTCGTGGCTGATTTGTGCAGGGTGCTTGAAGCGGTGGTCGAAGAACTCCTTGACGTAGACCAGCGCGATGGCCAGCAGCAGACCGGTGACCAGGCCGAACGGGATGATCAGGCCAGGTTTGGGGAACGACGCGGTGGCCGGCTCATAGGGTGCGCTGAGGATCCGCGCGTTGGACTGGCTGCCATCGAGCAGGCCCTGGCCGCGGCTTTCCTCATAGCGCTGGGCATAGGTGGAGAAGGCCTTGTGCAGGGCATCGATCTCGGTGTCGAGCTGGCGGGTCTTGCTCTGGGTCTCGCGCAGCTCGGTGATGCGGTTCTTGTATTCACCGATGCGTTGGGTCTTCTGGTCGATCACCTGCTGGGTCACGGCCAGGTCCTGCTGGCGTTCGCGGATACGGTTCTCGACGATCTTGAGGAACTGGCCGCGCAGCTGGGCAATCTGCTGGCGTGCCAGGACCATCTGCTCGGCCCCGGGCTGGAACACCGTGGCATCGCCGTTGTAGCGGGCCAACAGGGTGGTCAGCTGCTCGCCCAGTTGCTTGATCTCGCGGTCTTCGAAGGCGACGTTGTCGACCGTGGTGGTGAAGGTGTAGGGGAACGCATAGTCGGCCATCTTCGCCTTGCTCGCCGCGGCCAGGCTGCTCTGCAGGTAGTCGAGCCACTGCTGGTTCTCCAGCTTGCGGTCGCGCTGCAGGTTGAGTGCCTGTTCCTCGGTGTTGATCGCATTGAGGCGGAAGGTGATCTCTTCTTTCGGATCGGACGAGCCGATCGCCGTCAGCAGGGCCAGGCGTTGGCCCTCGAGGTCGCCCAGGCGCGCCTGGTAGTGCAGTTTCTTCTGCTCGTAGAAGGTCTCGGGCAGCTCGTTGGACTGCAGGTCCTGGCGGTTCTTCAGGAAGTTGTCCAGCAGGCGGGCGACGAACAGGGTGCCGAGGCGGGCGTCATCGGCGCTGTAGGTGACCGAGATGACGTTGGAGCCGGGCAGGGTCTCGATCTTGAGGTCCTTGACCGCCTGATCGGTGAGCTCGTCGAGCTGGGTATCACGCTCGTCGGCCACCGACTTGCCCAGCAGGCGATGCAGCGGATCGACGATGCCATGGCGCAGCGGGTCGATCACGGTGCGTCGCAGCAAGCCGGGTTCGGCCTGGTACTGGCCTTCCTGGCGCAGTTGGCTGATGGTCTGGCGGATCAGCGTGGGCGAGCGCAGGATGTTGCTCTCGGTCTCCATGTCGGCCAGCGACGGCGGGATGAACTGGTCCGCCTGCTGCGCCAGCGAGGAGCTGGTATCACTTTGCGAGAGCTTCTTCGATTGCACGATGACTTCGGCGGTGATGTCGAAGCTCTGCTTGAGCACCAGCGGCAGAATCACCGCGATCACCGCGAAGATCAGGAACACCCGTTTCACCAATTGGCGGTTGGCGAAGAAGATGCGGAAGAACTCATGCACATAGTTTTCTTTCGGTTGCGTGGTCATGGTCCGTCCCCTGGTCAGTCGTTGCTTTCTTTGTTGTCGACGCGGTAGCTGAAGCTGAAGCCAAAGCCCTGGAACAGCACCACGTCAGCCAGTTGCCGGGACAGCTCGGCAGCGCTGGCAAGCTTGGTCTTGGGTACATAGAGCATGTCTTCGGGCTGCAGATAGGCGAGCTTCTGGCTACCGCCGGAGAGGGCCTGGTCGACGTCGTAGTTGACCGCATGCACGGTGTTGCCTTCGCGGCGCATGATCACCACCGAGCCGAGCTTGGCCTTCAGGGTCGGGCCGCGGGCCAGGGTCAGGGCCTCGAGCACCGACACCGGACGACGGATCTGGAAGGCGCCCGGCTGGCCGACTTCGCCGAGCACGTAGATCTCGTTGGCGGCAGTGGACTTGAGCAGCACATCCACGCTCATGCGCCCCGGCAGGCTGGCGTAACGCTCGTTGAGGTAGTCACGCAACTGGTTGACGGTCATGCCCTGCAGCGGCACCGAGCCGATTTCCGGGAAGGTCGCGCGGCCGTCGTTGCCCACCGTGATGTCGCGGCTCATGCCGGTGCCGGGGTGGCTCAGGGCGTTCTTCAGGTTGACCTCGTCGGTCATGGGGCTGAGCACGCGCACCGTTACCTGGTCGCGGTTGGGCTTGAACACGCGCTTGTCGTTGTAGGCCTGGCGAATGGCGCTCTCCGCTTCGCTCGGGGTCAGGCCCTCGACGCGCACCGACGCGTTGGTGGATGGCAGGGTGATGCTGCCGTCGGGCTGCACCAGCTGCTGGCCGTTCAGGCCGCTGGCGGCCATGAAGTTGAGGTCCAGGGTGTCACCGGACTGGATGCGGTACACCCCGGCAGAGCGGTTGCTGACGTGGAAGATCACTTCCAGCACGTCCTGTGGCCGCAGCACCTGTTCGCGGCGGGCGACTTCGGTGGCCTGGCTCTCGGCCGCTGGTGCGGTGAGGATCTGTACCGGCATTTCGCGGCTTTCCTGGCTGGCGCAACCGGCCAGGGCGAGCACGCACAGGGCAATCGAGGGGTATCTCATGGCGATCATGGCGTGCGTCCTCTCACAGGTTGTCGTACAGCCACTTGGGCATGTAGTACTTGCGCTTGTTGAACACGCTGCCGATCAGCCGCGCGCCAGCTTGCGTCAGCCGTTGGGCGGCGGCCTGGGCCACTTCCCAGCGGGTTTCCTCGGCGCACACCACCAGGATCACGCCATCGACCAGGGTGCCGATCACCAGGCTGTCGGCGCTGGCATAGATGGCTTCGCCGTCGATCACCACGAAGCGGTAGTAGGCGGCGAACTGGCGCAACAGGATACGCAGGCGCTCCGGGTCGAGGCGGTCGCGGCCGCGCTTCCAGGTGCCCGCCGGGAGCACGTCGAATGGTTGGTCGGACAGGTGCACCACGCAGTCCTGCGCCAAGGGTGGAGTGTCCTCGTCGAACAACAGGTCGGTGTAGCCGCGCAGCTTGTTCAGCCCCAGTTGCTGGCTCAGGCCATTGCTGCTGGAACTGCCGTCGATCAGCAGCACCGCACCCGCGCTCATCAGCGCCAGCTGGCTGGCGAAGGCCAGGGCACTGGTGCTGGTGCCGGTGCCGGTGTTGGCCGCGGTCAGCAGCAGGGTGCGCTGGTCGAGGTCGAGGACAGTGGCGGTCAGGTTGGTCTCGCTCGGGTTGGCGATACTCAGGCTTCTAGAAGTGGAACCGTCCATCTCAACTTGCTCCGTGGCCAGTGAAAACCTTGAACGGGGTCTTGAGCAGGATTTTCAGATCCAGCAGCAGGCTCTGTTCGTTGATGTAGCTGAGGTCAAGCTCTACGCGTTGGTCGAAATCGATGTTGCTGCGTCCGGAGATCTGCCAGAGGCCGGTCATGCCGGGGTAGATCGACAACCGTGCCAGGTGGTTATCCTTGTAGCGGTAGGCGTTGAACGAGGTAGGGCGCGGGCCGACCAGGCGCATGTCGCCGGTGACCACGTTGATCAGGTTGGGCAGCTCGTCCAGGCTGCTGCGCCGCAGCCAACTGCCCACCGAGGTGATGCGCGGGTCCTTGTCGATCTTGAAATCGATGGAGTCGGCGCCGTGCTTGTTCAGGTGGCGTACCGAGTCTTTCAGCGCCTCGGCGTTGGCGACCATGGTGCGGAACTTGAACATGCCGAACAGGCGGCCGCGGTAGCCGGTGCGTTTCTGCACGAAGAACACCGGGCCCGGGCTGGACTTCTTGATCATCACCGCCAGTGCCAGGAATACCGGCGACAGCAACAGCAGCAGGTTCAGCGCCGCCAGGCATGACAGCACGCGGTTGGTCCGCGACAGCGTCCAAGGGCGCCCGCCGACCCGCCCGGTCATCCAGCCACGGCCTTGCATGTGGATGGCGGCATCGATGCGCTGGCGGTGCGCCGGATCCATGCGTTTATCCTGGTACAGCGCCTGCAGCTGGGCGCTTTTCGGTTGTCCTGTCATATCACCCTCCGTTGTTTCGGCTGCTCGCCTGCAGGTTCGCCATCTGTGGCGCCGTGCGAGTAGTAGTGCTTGAACCAGGCGACGAATCGCCCGAGCCCTTCATCAAGGGAAATCGTTGGGGTAAAGCCGGTGACCCGGGCCAAGGCGCTGGCATCGGCACAGGTGGCCAGCACATCGCCCGGTTGCAGCGGCAGCAACTCGATCACCGCATCGCGCCCCAGGTGTTTTTCCAGCAGGGCCAGGTAGTCGAGCAGTTCCACCGGGCGTTGGCCGCCGATGTTGAACAGGCGCCAGGGCGCTGCGCTGCTGGCCGCGTCGGGGCTGAAGGCATCCCACTGCGCATCGGCGCGGGGCGGGTAGGGCAGCAGCCGCGCCAGGCTTTCGACGATGTCGTCGATGTAGGTGAAGTCGCGCTGGTGCCGACCATGGTTGAACAGCTGGATCGGCCGGCCTTCGCTGATGGCACGGGCGAACTGCATCGGCGACATGTCCGGGCGGCCCCAGGGCCCATAGACGGTAAAGAAGCGCAGGCCGCTGCAAGGGATGCCGAACAGATGGCTGTAGCTGTGCGCCATGGCCTCGTTGGCTTTCTTGGTGGCGGCGTACAGCGACAGTGGATGATCGACTGCATCCTGCACCCGGTATGGCGTGCGCTGGTTAGCGCCATACACCGAGCTGGACGAGGCGTACAGCAGGTGCTGCACCGGGTGGCGCCGGCAGCCTTCGAGAATGTTCAGGAAGCCCGCCAGGTTGCTGTCCAGGTAAGCCTGGGGATTCTGCAGCGAGTAGCGCACACCGGCTTGCGCAGCCAGGTGCACCACCACCTCGGGGCGCTCCTGGGCGAACAGCCGGGCCATGGCGTCGCGGTCGGCAAGGTCCAGGCAGTGCAGGGGGAAGTCACCGACGTTCTGACGCACCCAGTGCACGCGAGCGTGCTTGAGCGACGGATCGTAGTAGTCGTTGAAGTTGTCCAGGCCCAGCACCTCATGACCGTCGCGCAGCAGGCGCAGGCAGGTGTGGGCACCGATGAAACCGGCCGCGCCGGTGACCAGCACTTTCATGGCGCGCCGACCTGTGGGGCGCTCTGGTCGGGCGCGACCTGGCGCAGGCCGATGCCGCTGTAGTGCAGGCCGTGGGCGGCGACCTGCTCGGGGTTGTACAGGTTGCGGCCGTCGATGATCACCCGTGCGCGCAGCTTGCTGGCCAGCAGCGAGAAATCCACCACGCGAAAGTTCTTCCATTCGGTGCAGATCACCAGGGCGTCGGCGTCCTGCAGGGTGTCGTCGCGGGTGGCGCACAGTTGCAGGTCGTCGCGGTAGCCATACAGGCGCCGGCATTCGTCCATCGCTTCGGGATCATAGGCCCGCACCGTGGCGCCTTCGTCCCACAGCGCTTCCATCAGGTAGCGGCTCGGTGCTTCGCGCATGTCGTCGGTATTGGGCTTGAAGGCCAGGCCCCACAGGGCGATGGACTTGCCGCGCAGCCCGCCCAGGCGCTGCTTGAGCTTGGCGAACAGGATGCGCCGCTGCTGGTCGTTGACTTCGTTGACGCTCTGCAACAGGCGCAGGGGCATGCCGCTGTGCTCGGCGGTGTGCAGCAGCGCCTTGATGTCCTTGGGAAAGCACGAACCACCGAAACCGCAGCCGGGGTAGATGAAGTGGTAGCCGATGCGTGGGTCCGACCCGATGCCGCGGCGCACCGCTTCGATGTCGGCCCCCAGGTGTTCGCTGAGGTTGGCCAGTTCGTTCATGAAACTGATGCGCGTGGCGAGCATGGCGTTGGCGGCGTACTTGGTCAGCTCGGCGCTGCGGTTGTCCATGAACATCAGCTTTTCGTGGTTGCGGCAGAAGGGCGCGTAAAGCTCGGCAAGCTGGTCATGGGCGACCTCGTCATGGGTGCCGACGATGATCCGGTCGGGGCGCATGCAGTCGGCCAGGGCGCTGCCTTCCTTGAGAAATTCTGGGTTGGACACTACGCGCACCTGCAAATGGCCCTTGCCCAGGCGCTGCAGTTCGTCGCGGGCCAGGGTCACGACCTGGTCGGCGGTACCAACCGGTACTGTGGATTTGACGATCAGGGTGCGGTCGGCCTCCATCAGCTCGGCAATCTGTCGGGTGACGTTGAGCACATGGCTCAGGTCGGCCGAGCCGTCCTCGTCAGGTGGGGTGCCGACGGCGATGAAGATCAGTTCGGCATGGCTGACCGCGTCGCTGGCCTGGGTGCTGAACAGCAGGCGACCTTCCTTGATGTTGTCTTCCAGCAGGCCCGACAGGCCCGGCTCGCTGATCGGCGGGACGCCCTGGCGCAGTTGGTTGATCTTGTGGGCATCCACGTCCACGCACAGGACCCGGTGGCCGACGTCGGCAAGTGCCGCCGCTTGTACCAGTCCTACGTAGCCAGTGCCAAAAACGCTCACGTCCATGTCGGCGTGCCTCGTATGGATGAGTAAGGGGTATGAAACAGTGGTGTGATTTCTGTATAGCTCAGCTCGCGGGAAATGCGTCAAACCAATGGCATGTTTCGTCGCATTTACAGACGCTAAACAAAACGGCCATTGGCCACCAACCCTTTTCCAATCCGGGGTTTAGCGTTGAAAGCTACTGGCATTTGGCCGTTCGATGAACCGATGAACGGTTGCAGGCCACGAATAATACGGGGTCATGACGATAGAGCGTCTCAACCGCGATACGTTTTTTGCGCCAGAATATGGCGTTGAGATACCGTCGGAAAATTGACTTTTCCGGCTTGTGATTTGTTTCAAGACTGCTACGGTTTGAATGAAAACCCATGACCGGAGTGGTTGAATCATGCGCGGATGGATCAAGCTGGCCCTGTTGTTCCTCTACCTGGCGAGCTTTCATGGCTATTACCGGGAGCGGATAGAAGCGCTGGGTCTTGGCCTGCCTTTGCTGCTTTACCTGGGCGTGGCGGGGGTGCTGGTGGTGGGGCTGCTGCTGGCGGCGTGGATTCGCCCAGGTTGGCTGCGCTGGGTGCTGGCGTTGGCTTTTGCGGTGAGTGCGCTGTTCTTCGATGCTTATATGCGAATCACCGATTCCTACCTCACCTACAGTGCGTTCGTGTCCATGGTGTATGCCGGTGGCTTCATCCAGGAAGCGCTACAGCAGTACCACTATGCGATCACCTTGGCGGCGTTCAACGCGCTGCTGGTGCTGTTGGGTGTGGGGTTGCGCCCGGGCGCTGTGCTGCGCCTGCCGCGCCTGGTGCCCGTGGTCGCGCCATTTCTGGCGCTGGCGTTGCTGGTCGGTGTGCTGTTCATCCGCGCTGGCGAGGGGGCCCGCGGCCTGCCGGTGATGTACACACCCTTGGCTTATGTGAGCCTGTTCGGCTACGAGGCGCTGCATGACCGTGTCGGCCCACGCGAGCCGGTGAGCCTGGCGCAGTCCGGCAAGCCGATGGCGCGCGATATCGTGCTGATCATCGACGAGAGCATTTCGGGCAACTACCTGGACCTCAACACCCCTGCCGGCGTGGCGACTCACCTGCTGCAGCCGCACCCAGGGGTGAGTATCGTCAACTACGGCTACGCGGCCTCGGTGGCCAACTGCAGCGCCGACACCAACGTCACCTTGCGTTACGGCGGCACCCGCAGCGATTACCTGCGCATCAATTCGACCCAGCCGTCGATCTGGCAATACGCCAAGCGAGCAGGGCTGGGCACGGTGTACATCGATGCCCAGCGCACCGGCGGCAATCTGCAGAACCTGATGGACAAAACCGAGAAGCGCGACATCGACCGCTTCGTCCAGTTCGACGACACCCCCGTGGTGCAGCGCGACATGGCGGCGCTGGAGCAACTGGTCAGCCTGCTCAAGGATGGCCAGGCGCAACTGATCGTGATCAACAAGGTTGGCGCGCATTTCCCGGTGCACGACAAGTACCCCGACGCCTTCCTGACCTACCAGCCGGCATTGCCGCGTGGGCATTTCGCCGATGTGGCCGACACCGCCACCCGCGACGGCTTCGATGGCCGCCCCGAAGACTGGGTGCTGTATCGCAACGCGTACCGCAATACGCTGGGATGGAACGTGGGCGAGTTCTTTCGCCGCCTGTTCGCCGAGGCCGACCTGAGCCAGGCGGTGCTGATCTACACCTCCGACCATGGCCAGGACCTGCATGAGCGCGGCAATCCGGGCCTGAACACCCACTGCGACAGCGACCCGGTGATGGAGGAGGGGCTGGTACCGCTGGTGGTGATCCAGGGCACGGGCGTCAAGGCCCTGGACTGGCAGGCGCACCTGGCACAGAACCGCAACGCCTCTAGCCACTACAACATCTATCCGACGCTGCTCAAGCTGCTGGGCTATGACGCCGCAGCCGTCACCCGTATCTACGGCCAGGCGCTGGATGTGCCGACCGATGACCCGTTCACCTTCAACGTGCGCTTCAACGCACGGCTGGGCGCCAAGCCGGACTTTCGTCACATCGACCTCAGCCAGGTGGTGACCCCTGAACAGGCCAAGGGTGTTGCGGTGACTGCGGCGCCCTGAGCGCAGATGCCGTTGCGGCAGGCGCGGGGCAAGCCCGCGCCTCCAGGCGTCAGTTGGCTCGTGCGGCGTTCAGTGCCCCGGCGCGCGACACGCGCAGGGCCACCAGGCTGCCCAGCACGATCACTCCGGCCAGCGAGTACAGCGCAGCGTCGGTCGAGCCGGTCTGGTCCTTGATGAAACCAACCAGGTACGGGCTCAGGAAGCCGGCCATCTGGCCCACCGAGTTGATGATCGCCAGGCCCGCGACGGCCGCACTGGCGCTGAGCAGCGCGGTCGGCATCGGCCAGAACATCGGCAGGCCGGTCAGGGCACCCATGGTGGCGATGGACAGGCCGAGGATGGCCACGGTTGGGTTGCTGGCGAAGTTGACCGCGATCAGCAGGCCGATAGCGCCCATCAGCATCGGCACTACCAAGTGCCAGCGGCGTTCGTTGCGCAGGTCCGCCGAGCGACCGACGATGATCATGAACACACCGGCCAGCAGGTAGGGGATCGCACTCAGCCAGCCGATCAGCAGCGGGCTGTCGAAGCCCAGGTTCTTGATGATCGATGGCAGCCAGAAGTTGATCGCATAGACGCCGCTCTGGATGCAGAAATAGACGAAGCCGAAGGTCCAGATCAGCGGGTTGGTCAGCACGGCCCACACGCTGTCGCCGGTGGTGCTCGGCTTGCTCGCGGCATCGGCGGCGAGGTCCCTGGCGATCAGTTGGCGCTCGCTGTCCGACAACCAGGCCGCCTTCTGGTAGCCATCGCTGAGCAGGAACACCGCGAGGATGCCCAGCACCACGGTCGGCAAGCCCTGGATCAGGAACATCCACTGCCAGCCCGCCAGACCGTGCTGGCCGGCGGCGAAGTGGTCGAGAATCCAGCCGGAGAACGGCCCGCCGAGCAGGCCCGAGACCGGTATCGCCGACATGAACAGGGCCATGATGCGGCCGCGGCGGTCAGCCGGGAACCAGCGCGAGAGATACAGGACCACGCCGGGGAAGAAGCCGGCTTCGGCGGCGCCGGTGAACAGGCGCAGCACGTAGAACTCCATCGGCGTGGTGACGAACAGCAGGCAGGTCGAGAGCGTGCCCCAGGCGATCATCATCACCGCGATCCAGCGCCGTGGGCCGAAGCGGTTGAGCGCCAGGTTGCTGGGCAGGCCGCAGAGCACGTAGCCGATGAAGAAGATCCCGGCGCCCAGGCCGTAGATGGTCTCGCTGAACTTCAGCGCGTCGAGCATCTGCAACTTGGCGAAGCCGACGTTGACGCGGTCCAGGTAGTTGAACAGGTAGCAGATGAAAATGAACGGGATCAACCGCAGGGTGATGCGCCGGTACAGCGCATTGCGGCTGGGGTCTTGGCCTTGGTCAGGGGCAGGGCTGTGTGCCATGATGAAATTCTCTGTTGTTATGGTTGTCACGCGGCGCCTGTCCCGGCGCTCGCCTTAAACGAGTCTCGG
The DNA here is from genome assembly GCF_034961125.1 of Pseudomonas machongensis. NCBI lineage: Bacteria > Pseudomonadati > Pseudomonadota > Gammaproteobacteria > Pseudomonadales > Pseudomonadaceae > Pseudomonas > Pseudomonas machongensis. The sequence goes on from NZ_JAYFUI010000187.1 coordinate 261,949, forward strand.
CGAGCAGGGCGCCGCTGTCTTTGTGCTTTTGCACAGCGTAGGGCACGCACGGCTGTGCTGCGGAACAAAGTCTGTCACTGCAAGGAACCCACATGTTCGAGCTTGACCACGACCTGGCCCAGGATATCGTCGACCGGGCGATGGCGATCCTGCCGTGCAACGTCAACGTCATGGACAGCCAGGGCCTGATCCTGGGCAGCGGCGAGCCAGAGCGCATCAATACCCGCCATGAGGGCGCGCAACTGGTCCTGGCCAATGGGCGCATCGTCGAACTCGACAGCGAGGCGGCCAAATGTCTCAAGGGCGTGCAGCCAGGGGTGAACCTGCCGTTGATGCTCGACGACCGATTGATCGGCGTGCTCGGCCTGACCGGCGATCCGCAGCAACTGCGCACCTACGGCGAGCTGGTGCGCATGACCGCCGAGATGCTCCTGGCCCAGCGTCACCTGCAGATCGAGCAACAGTGGCGCCGGCAGCGCTGCGACGATCTGCTGGCGCTGCTGCTCGGTGGCAGTGGCGAGTCCCCCCGGCTGGTGGACGAAGCCCGGCAACTGGGGCTCAAGCCGCAACTGCCTAGGGTGCCTTGCCTGTTCGAACTGGAGGCTGGGCCACCGGGCGAAGCGCTGTCGGCCTGGCTGACCAGCCGCTACCCCGACAGCTGGTGCGTAAGCCCGGCGCGTCAATCGTTGCTCTGGTGTCGTCCGGCAAGCGTGGCGCTGGACGAGGTGCGTCTGATCGAACGCTTGCAGCGCCATGGCTGGCAGGTCCAGCGCCTGGCCCTGGGCAGTGTGGCGCAGAGCCTGGAACAACTGCGACGAGGTTACCGTCGGGTCCGCGACCTGTTGGCGTATGGCCGCGAGGTAGTGCCCGGCGAGCGCGTGCTGAGTTTGTCGCGCTATCGCTTGCCGGCGTTGCTCTGGCGCCACCGCAACGATGATGCCCTGGACGAGTTGCTCGAACCGCTGCAACGCATCCGCGCCAAGGATGCCAGCGGCCAATTGCTCGCCACCTTGCGTGCCTGGTGCGCCCATGACGGACAGAGCCAGGCATGCGCCGATGCCTTGGGGATCCATCGCAACAGCCTGCGTTATCGACTGGAGCGAATCGCTGAACTGGGCGAGGTGGATCCGCTGCGTCTGGAAGGGATGCTGAGCCTGTACCTGGGCTTGCAACTGCTACCCGCCGAGTGAATCCCGGATCCGGGCAGTGGCATTTGCCCAAACAACCAGCCGGGTGTTTTGTGCATCCGACCGAGGCCGCTCTGGCACGCAGCTGTCAGCATGCGGGCTAACAGGACCAGGAGATTCCCCATGAAAGTCGTCATCGCCCCCGATTCGTTCAAGGACAGCCTCGATGCCGCCGGTGTCGCCCGGGCGATCAGCGCCGGGCTGGCCAAGGTCTGGCCCGAGGCGGAGCGAATCGAGTGCCCGATGGCCGATGGCGGTGAGGGCACCATGGAGGCGATCGTCGCGGCCACCGAGGGCGAGCAGCGCCGCCAGGTGGTGCGCGGGCCGCTGGGGGCGCCAGTGGAGGCGAGCTGGGGCTGGTTGGCGCAAAGCCGCACCGCGGTGATCGAGATGGCCCAGGCCAGTGGCATCCAGTTGCTGCCCAGCGCACAGCGCGATGCCTGTCGCAGCAGTACCTGGGGCACCGGCGATCTGATTGCCGCAGCCCTGGCGGCAGGTGCGCAGCGCATCGTGCTGGCCATCGGCGGCAGCGCCACCAACGACGCTGGCAGCGGCATGCTGCGGGCCTTGGGCCTGCGCTTGCTGGACCGCGAAGGCCAGGCACTGGCCGAGGGCGGCCTGGCCCTGGCGCAACTGGCACGCATCGACGCCAGCGACCTCGATCCGCGCCTGGCCGAGGTGCAGTTCGAGGTGGCGGCGGATGTCGACAACCCCTTGTGCGGGGTCAATGGTGCCTCGGCGATCTTCGGCCCGCAGAAGGGCGCAACGCCCGAGCAGGTATTGCAGCTGGACCAGGCACTGGGGCATTTCGCTGATCATTGCGCGCAGTTGCTGGGTGAAGACCTGCGTGAATCGCCCGGTTGCGGTGCGGCGGGCGGCATGGGCTTTGCGGCCAAGGCCTTCATGGGCGCGCGTTTTCGTCCTGGGGTCGAAGTGGTGGCGGAGCTCGCCGGGTTGGACGGGCTGGTGCAGGGCGCGGACCTGGTGATCACCGGCGAAGGCCGTTTCGATGCCCAGACCCTGCGCGGCAAGACCCCGATGGGCGTGGCCCGCGTGGCCAAGCGTCACGGTGTGCCGGTGGTGGTGATTGCCGGGACCTTGGGGGAGGGCTACGAGGCGTTGTATGCCCATGGCATCGATGCCGCGTTCGCCGTGACCAGCGGGCCGATGACGCTTGAGCGCGCTTGTGCCGAGGCTGGGGCGCTGCTTGAGGGGCGGGCGGGGGATATCGCACGGTTGTGGCAGTTGGCGCGGGGGGTGTAGGAGACATCTTTTTCAAGGGTTTTGTGTGGGGGCTGGCAGGTGCTCGCCGAGAGATTTTTAGTGCTCATGAGATCGAGCGCCGCCCGCGCGGCGCTTCGCGGGCAAGTCGGAGCGCCGAACCGCCGCCCCCACATTTGTTTCCGGCCAGTTATGCCTGCGCCACAGGCGCGCGACCGCCTGGTGTGTACGACTCGGTACCGCGTCGTGCGCCAAAGGGGTCGCGCGAAGATGCCACAGGATTCATTGGCCCGAAACAAACTGTAGGGGCGGCGGTTCGGCGCTCCGACTTGCCCGCGAAGCGCCGCGCGGGCGGCGCTCGATCTCATGGCCATTAAAAATCTCCCGGCGAGCACCTTCCAGCCCCAACCCCCCTTCCAGCCAACCTCCTCTAGCTCCCCATCCCCCCAATAGCGCACGACCGTTCATCGGATCAAAACGTTATTTTGTAACGGCTAATAGCACTTTGATAGCGGCGCTCGGTCTTTCCTGAGATGCTGCATCACATTCTCCTTTGAAAGTGACGGGCCCCCGGAAGTCGGGGCCTGACGGCCACCAGGGAAGCTGGCTTGCAGGATGCGTGCGTGCTCTACCACACAACTGTTTGCAAGGTGTCCCATGTTCGATCGCAAAATCAAAGCTCGGCTCGCGGCAAGCGAAGCCGAGGTCAAACGCCTGCGCGCGCTGCTCGACCCAATGGAACGAGGCAACCTGGCCCTGCGCCTGGACGCCGAGCGCCGGATTAGCGCCTGTAACGAAGCCTGTTCGGCTGCGCTGGGGCATCCGCATGGCGCCTTGATCGGCCAGGCCCTGGCTGATGTGGTGCCGGGTTACGTGACCGCTCTGCCGTGCTATCGGCGCTTCAACGAGGCGCTGTCACGCTTCGAGCCGATTCGTGACGATTACCGCTTCCTCACCCGCGAAGGCCGGTTGATCTGGCTGCACCTGACCTGGCTACCGGTGCGCGGCGACGATGGCCGTCTGGATTACGTACAGGGCTACGGCAGCGAGGTCACGGCACAGATCGACAAGAGCCGTGAGAACGGTGCATTCGTCGAGGCGCTCTTGCGCTCCACTGCGGTGATCCAGTTCGACCTGGTAGGCAATATCCTCACGGCCAACGAACAGTTCCTCGGCGCCATGGGCTATTCGCTCACGCAACTGGTCGGCCAGCACCATCGCCTGTTTTGCCCGAAGGAAGAGGCTGCAGGTCCCGCCTACCAGGAGTTCTGGAAGACCCTCAACAGCGGGCGCTATGTCGCCGGGCGCTTCCGCCGATTGGACAGCCGGGGGCAGGAAGTCTGGCTGGAGGCCAGCTACAACCCGGTCTACGACGCCGAGGGCAAGATCAGCCGGGTGATCAAGTTCGCCTCGGTGATCACCGACCAGGTGCGCAAGGAGGACGATATCCGCCGCGCTGCGCAAATGGCGCTGGAGGTGTCGCGCAACACCGACATCAGTGCCCGCGAGGGGGCGAGCGTGGTGCAGGAAGCGGTGCAGACGATGCAGGCGGTGGCCGATCAGATGCACAGCACATCGACCACCATCGAGGCCCTGGGCAAGCAGTCGCTGGTCATCAGCTCGATCGTGCAGACCATCGGCAGCATCGCCTCGCAGACCAACTTGCTGGCGCTCAACGCTGCCATCGAAGCGGCCCGTGCGGGCGAGCAGGGGCGCGGGTTTGCCGTGGTCGCCGATGAGGTGCGCCAGCTTGCAGCGCGCACCAGCGCGGCGACCGAAGAGATCGTCGCGGTGGTGGCGCGTAACCAGCAATTGGCCGATCAAGCGGTGGTGGAGATCGAACACAGCCGCGAGCAGGCGGGGGTCGGGCTGACCCTGGCAGGCCAGGCGGGCAGCGCCATCACCGATATTCAGGAAGGCGCACGCCGCGTGGTGCAGGCGGTCGGGCAGGTGACCCAGGACCTGCGCTGAGCCGCAGATATCAGTCGGGCTGGCGCCAGATCAGCTCGCGAGTATCGTAGCCGCGCTGGCGGGCCACTTCGAGCAACTGGTTGCGCGTGCGTTCGCTCACCGTAGGCGTGCGCGACAGCAGCCACAGGTACTCGCGGTTCGGATGGCCAACCACGGCCACGCGGTAGTCCGGATCGTGGTACAGCACCCAGTATTCGCCCTTGGCGGTGTCCGGCGCCAGTTTGCTGAACCAGTTGTCGAACCTCACCCACAGCTTGTCGGTCTGGCCGGGTTGCTGCAGTTGAGCAATGCCGGTCGCCTCCTGCCACTCGCCGTCTTCGTCTCGGCAGCGGTTGGTGACATCGACCTGGCCATCTTCGCGTAGCTGGTAATTGGCCTCGGACTGCACGCAGTCACGTTGGAAGAACATCGGCAGGCGTGCCAGTTCGTACCATTTGCCCTGGTACTGCTCGAGATTGACCGGCATGGTCTTGGGTGGCGGCTTGTCCGCCGAGGAGCCGACGCAACCGCCCAGCGCCAGGGCCAGGCAGGAAACCAGCAAGGTGGCGCGAATCGCCATGAAGAACCTCCGCAATGACTGTGGTGTCATTGCTTGGACGCCGGACACTGGCGAAAGTTGAATCTTTCAGCGTGGCTCCAGCGCGGCGTCCATCATCCGCTCAAGCGCGGCATACTCGGCATGGCTGACCGCAACCAGGCCGCTGGCGTCCTGGGAGTGGGCGAAGGCGGCGAGGGCTTCGGGGTCGTCGAGCATGGCCTGGCGAATGCGGGCCTTGAGCGCCGGGCACAGGTTGGCGCGGAACACGTAGGGGTCGTAGTAGATCGGCGCTGAACGCCACAGCACCTGGAGCCTGGCGGGGTCGATGGCGTGGCTGGCAAGGTAGGCGTCGGCGCGCTCGCTGGCGACGAAGGCGGCATCGACGCGCCCTTCCAGCAGGGCCTGCAGCGCCTTGTCATGGGTGCCGGCGTACACCAGCGCACCGAAGTAGCGCTGCAAGGGCGTGGTCACCTGCGCTGCGAACTCGACGCTCGGTACCAGGCTGCCGGAGGTGCTGGCCGGGTCGCTCAGTGCCACGCGCTTGCCGCGCAGTGCCGTCAGGTCCGCAGGCCCCGGGCTGCGGGTGAGCAGTAATGCCTGGTAGTGGTTGCCGGCCGGGGTATAGGGCCCGGCGCTCAGGGTGAAGGTGGCGAAGGCCTCGACCTGCGGGTCGCGACGGTGCGCCAGTACATAGGAGGCCGGCCCCAGCCGGGCGATGTCGGCGCCGCCGGAGACGATGGCATCCACCACGCCCTCGTAGGAGGGCGCGACCACCAGCTCCACCGGCACGCCCGTGGCCTCGCTCAGGCGCTGCAACAGTGGCTGGTTTTCGCGCAGCATCGCCTCGGCGCCCTTGAGCGGGATCACCGCCAGGCGCAGGCTGCGGGGCGCACAGTCGGCCAGCGCGCCGAGCGCTGGCAGCATCAGGGCCAGCAGCGTAAGTGCCTTCAATGCACGCATGATTTCTCCTCGAGGGCATTGAAGGGCGGGTAGTCGCGCAGTTGTGCCGGCGACAGCGGACGGCTGAAGTGATAGCCCTGGGCAATGTCGCAACCGGCAAGCTTCAGGCACACCAACTGCTCGCGGGTCTCCACGCCCTCGGCCACCACCTCCAGGCCCAGGCGCTTGGCCAGGATGATGGTCGAGGAGACGATGGGGCTGTCATCATGGCTGTTGCACAGCGGCGCGATCAGGGCGCGGTCGATCTTCAGCTTCGACAGCGGCAGCGCCTGCAGGTGGGCGAAGCCCGCATAGCCACGACCGAAGTCGTCGAGGCTGATGCCGATACCGGCGGCGCGCAGCCGGTGCAGGTGCTCGAGGGCCGTGCCTTCGGGGTCGAGCACGGTGGTTTCGGTGATCTCCAGCTCCAGTTGCCGAGTTTCGATGGCATGCTGCGCCAGGGTTTCAAGCAAGCGCTCGCTGAAGTCGGCCTGGCGCAGTTGCAGCGCCGAGACATTCACCGCCAGGCGCGTATCACGGCCCTGGGCCTGCCAGCTCGCCAACGCCTCGCAGGCCAGGCGCAGCACCTCCCAGCCCAGCTCGACGATGAAGCCGCTGCGCTCGGCCATGCCGATGAAACGGTCCGGGTAGAGCAAGCCGAACTCCGGATGCTCCCAGCGCACCAGTGCCTCGTAGCCCAGTACCTGCAGAGTGTCGAGACGAATCTGCGGCTGGAAGTGAAGCACGAACTGGTGCTCGGCCAGGGCGCTGCCGAAGGCCTGTTCGAGGGTGAAGGCCTGGATGTCGGGCAGGTTCAGCGAAGGGTCGAAGAAGCGGTACTGCGCACGCCCAGCCTGCTTGGCCGAGTACATCGCCGCGTCCGCACAGCGGATCAGGCTGTCGATTTCCTGGTCATCGCGCGGGGCGATGCTCACCCCGACACTGGGGCTGGTGTTGACTTCCTTGCCGTCCAGGGCGTAGGTCGCGGACAGCTTGACCACCAGCGCGCGGACCCAGGCGTCGATCTGTTCCTCGCTGCGGTTGCCGGCCAGCAACACCACGAATTCATCGCCGCCGAAGCGCGAGGCTTCGTCTTCGGGTTCGAGCATGCGCTGGATGCGCCCGGCGACGGCTTGCAGCAACAGGTCGCCGATCTTGTGACCGAGTGAATCGTTGATCGACTTGAAACGGTCCATGTCGATGAACAGGATCGCCGTCAGGCGACGCCGGGCGCGCTGGCGCGCGAGGGCCTGGGCGGCGACTTCGACGAACTGGCGGCGGTTGTGCAGGCCGCTGAGGTGGTCGGTGGCGGCGGCGTGGCTGCTGCGTCGATGTTCATCCTCCAGGCGCCCGATCAACTGCTGGTTGACCTGTTGCGTCTGCTCCAGCTCGCTGAAGGCTTCCTGACGCTTGCGCAGCAGGCGCAGGCTCCAGAACAGGCCGCCGAGGATCAGCAAGGTCATGCACAGGTTCAGCCAGAACTGGCGGTCGTAGGCGAGGGTGGTGGGCGCGAGAATCTCGTCATGACGCTGGCTGACCACCACGCTGAAGCCGCGGTCGGCGACCCGGCGGTACAGGCTCTGGTAGGTGCTGGCGTAGGTGTACTGGGTGAACTGCCCCGCGTCGCTGTTGCCGCTGGGCAGTTCCGGCTCCAGCGACTCGGCGGCCACCACCACGCCGCTGCTGTCGATGCGTACGCGCTCCTGGCCGTCCGCCTGGAGCAGGCGCATCAGGCCGCTGTGACCCAGGTCGATGTGCTGGAAGAGTACCGCCAGGTAGCCGATGTCCAGCTGTACCACGAGGATGTTGTCGATCTCGCGGCCGCTCGGGTCGGTCAGCGGCAGCAGGAAGGGCAGGCGCCATTTTGGCAAGGCGTTGGGGGCGTTGTCGGGGGCGATCTGGGGCATGAAGGGCTTGAAACCATGGCGCGCGACATGTTGCTTGAGCTGCTTGAGCCAGTCTTGCGGCAGTTGCTGGACTTCGTCGATAGGGCTGGCAGAGACCAGCCTACCCTGCTGGTCGTACAGGCTCATGCGCTTGAACACGGGGTCTTCGGCCAACAGCCGCGCCAGGCTGAGGTTGCCCTGGCGCATGCTGAGCAGGTCATCCTGAGTGACACGCCCTACGGCCTGGGCCCGATCGACCAGTTGGCGCAGGCTTTCGCCGACGATGCTGGCCAGGTTCAGGTGCTCGGCGGCCTTGGCCGCCAGGGCATCATGACGGGCGGCGGCCTTTTGCGTGAAATGCAGCCCCCAGAGAAAGGCCAGGGTGACGGTGCACAGCATCAGCAGCAGCAGGGGCAACAAGCCTGCAGGCGAGGGGGAGCGGCGGTTCACGTTGTGTTGTTCCCGAGCCCTGTGGTGCAGCAAAAATAAGACAGCAAGATGACAAAGGAATGACTAGTGGCGAAATGCTTCTATCCGCCGCAGGCTGCTCCTCTGTGTGCAGGAGCAAGCGTCTTGTTCAAAATCTAAAGGCCAGCGCAAGTCCCTGTGGGAGCAACTGTCTTGCTCAAAATCTAGAAGCCAGCCCAATCCCTGTGGGAGCGGCGGTTCGCCGCTGCGACTTGTCCCGCGAACACGGGCGGAGCCCGTGCCGGGCAGCGCGGTGTCCTTTTCGCGGGCAAGCCCGCTCCTACACCAACGCCTGCAACGCCGCCCGGGCCTCATCGCTGGCCAGGCACTGAATAAACAGTTCGCCCTCGCGCCGAACGGTCTCTTCCAGCTCCCGTCGCTGCCCATCCTTGAGCAGGCGTTTGCTGATGCGCAGGGCCTGCTGCGGCATGGCCTGCAAGCGTCGGGCAAGCGCTACCGCGGCCGCCAGGCACTGTTCGCCGTCGTCATGCAACTCATTGGCCAGGCCCCAGGCCAGTGCCTGTTCGCCGCTGAGCAACTCGTTGGCCAGCAGCAGTCGCGCCGCCCGCTGATGTCCGAGCAGGCGTGGCAGCAGCAGGCTCGAGCCGAATTCCGGGCACACGCCCAAGGGCGCGAATGGCATGCGCAGTTTCGCCGAGCGACTGACCAGCACCTGGTCGCAGTGCACCAACAGGGTGCAGCCGATGCCGATGGCGGGGCCGTTGACGGCGGCGAGCAGCGGCTTGTCCAGTGTCAGCACGGTGCGCATCATGCGAAACACCGGGCTGTCCAGATCACGTGGGGGGGTGTCGAGAAAGTCGCGCAGGTCATTGCCGGCGCTGAAGCACGCCGTGCCGCCGGTCAGCAGTATCACCTCGACGGCCGGGTCTTCGCTGGCCGCCCGCAGATGGCGGTCCAGCGCGCTGTACATCGCGCTGTTGAGCGCGTTGAGCTTGTCGGGACGGTTGAAGGTCAGGGTCAGTAAACCCTGGTCGAGGCTGCAGGTGATCAGGTCGGGCATGGCTGGGATTCTTGTTATTGGCCGGAGCACAGGGTTTATCACGCGCTGCGCCTTGTTGTACAGTCGTTCAGTCCAACCCGCCGCGACGAGAATCTGCATGACCCAGGAAGCCCGCTACAACCGCATGGCGCCCGAAGAACGCAAGGCCATCCTGGTCCAGGCGACCCTGGCCTGTCTCAAGCGCGATGGCTTCCAGGGCGCGTCGATCCGCAAGATCTCCGCCGAGGCAGGGGTGTCGGTAGGGCTGATCAGTCACCATTATTCGGGCAAGGACGAACTGGTCGCCGAGGCCTACCGCGCTGTGACCGGGCGGGTCATGGGCCTGCTGCGCGAGGCCATGGCGCAGGCCGCACCCAATGCCCGCGAGCGCCTGTCGGCGTTCTTTCGCGGATCGTTCTGCGCCGAGTTGCTCGACCCGCAGTTGCTCGACGCCTGGCTGGCCTTCTGGGGCGCGGTGAAAACCGCCGAGGCGATCAATCAGGCGCACGACCACTCCTACTCCGAATACCGCAACGAACTGGCCGCACTGCTGGCGGCGCTGGCCGGCGAGGAGGGCTGGCAGGCCTTCGACGCGGACCTCGCCGCGATCAGCCTGAGCGCCTTGCTCGATGGGCTGTGGCTCGAATCGGGGCTCAATCCCAATACCTTCACCCCGGAACAGGGCGTGCAGATCTGCGAGGCCTGGGTCGATGGCCTGCAGGCCGGCGGGCGTCGGCGCTTCAGCCTGCCGGGAGGCTGTTGATCGGTCGTTCAGTACCGGGTAGGCTGCTGGCGCGGGTTTCAGAACAACATCAAAGAAGAGACCACACGCAATGACACCTCGGGTACTGGTCGTCGACGACGATCCGCTCATTCGTGACCTGTTGCAGGCCTATCTCGCGCGGGAAGGCTACGACGTACGCTGCGCCGACACCGCCGAAGAGGCCGAGCGCTACCTGGCCAGCCAGTCGGTGGACCTGGTCATGCTCGACATCCGCCTGCCGGGCAAGGACGGCCTGACCCTGACCCGCGAGCTGCGGGTGCGCTCGGAGGTCGGCATCATCCTGATCACTGGCCGCAACGATGATATCGACCGCATTGTCGGTCTTGAATGCGGCGCCGACGACTATGTGATCAAGCCGCTCAACCCGCGTGAGCTGGTGTCGCGGGCCAAGAACCTGATCCGCCGCGTGCGCCACGCCCAGACAACCCGCCCTGGCGCCATCGCCAGCCCTTGCCTCAAGCAGTTCGCCGACTGGGCGCTGGATAGCGACCGACGCCGGTTGATCGACCCGCAGGGCGGTGAAACCCTGCTGACCCATGGCGAGTTCCAGCTGCTCAGCGTGTTCCTGCGCAACAGTGGCCACACCCTCAGCCGCGACCAGTTGATGGACCAGATCCGCAACCGCGAGTGGGTGCCCAACGACCGTTCCATCGACGTGCTGGTTGGCCGTCTGCGGCGCAAGTTGCACGACGACCCGGCCGAGCCGCAACTGATCATCACCATCCACGGCACCGGCTACCTGTTCACCGCCAGCGTGGCGGCCTGAGGCCATGCGCGGCCTGGGCCTCGCCTGGCTGTTGCTGCTGAGCGTGCAGGCGCTGGCGGCAGCGCCGGTGCGTTACTGCGACTACCCGGTGTACCCGCCGGTGTCGTGGAGCGATGGCAAGCAGGTGCGTGGCCTGGCGCCGACCGTGGTGCGCGAGTTGTTCGCTCGGCTCGGGCTGGAGGTCGAGATCGTGGTGCTGGGCAACTGGAAGCGCTGCCTGCTGGATGCAGCCGAAGGGCGGGTGGATGTGGTGCTGGCCTACAGCAGCGACCAACGTGATCAAGGCATGCGCTTCTCCCGAGTGCCGGTACTGCGCGAGGAGGTCGCGGTATTCGTCAACCGCAAGCGACCGGTACGTTTCGAACTGCTCGACGATCTTGCCAGCTATCGCGGCGGGCTGCTGTTCGGCGAAAGCTACGGCCCGGCCTTCGACCGTTTCGTTGCCCGCCACCAGAACATCGAATGGGTGTCGTCCAGCCAGCAGAATTTCGGCAAGTTGATTCGCGGGCGCATCGACTTCGTGATCCAGGAGCGGCGCACTGGCGAGTTGTTCGTCGAGCACCTGCCTGGCGCAGGCGATATCCAGGCGCTGCCCGCGGCGCTGAGTGTCGACTATCTGCGAGTCGCCGTTTCACGCCATAGCCCCTTGAGCCAGCGCACGGATGAGATCGACGCGCAGTTGCAGCAGATGAGCGAGCGCGGCGAAATCGACAACTGGCTGCATCAGAGCGAAGTGACCTACCGCGACATGATCGGGCAACCGGCAGGTGCGCGATGATTCGTCTGCGCGCCGACGGCCTGCTGCGCCGCCTGCTGCTGTTCATCCTGCTGTTCAGCCTGTGCTTCACCGTGCTGGCCAGCGCGGTGCAGCTGTATTTCGAGTACCGCCGCGAAATGCGCGATATCGACGCGCGCATGGAACTGATCCGCGCCGGTTACCTGGCGAGCCTGGAGCGCAGCCTGTGGGACCTGGACCAGGAGCAGCTCAACGTTCAGTTGCGCGGGCTGGTGGACTTCTCCGATGTGGCTCGGGTGCGGCTGGACAGCAGCGACTTTCAGTTGCTGCAAGGCCAGGCCGAACCTGCCGGGCCACTGCGCGTCGAGCGGTTCGCCCTGGACTTCCAGCCGCCTTCCGGGCCGCCGAGGCACTTGGGGGAACTCGAGGTAAGCATCGACTTGGGCGCGGTGCATCAGCGCCTGTTCGCCACCGGGCTGACCAGCCTGCTATGGATGAGCGTGTTTCTCTGCGGGCTGGCGGTGGCGCTGTCCGGGCTGTTCTACCGCCTGGTCACCCGCCACTTGCAGGTGATGGCCGAGTTTGCCCGGCGCGTGGCGGCGGGCCAGTGGCAGGAGCCGCTACGCCTGGACAAGCGGCGTTCGCCACGCGCCGATGAGATCGACACCGTGGCCCACGCCCTGGACGACATGCGCCAGGCGATCCTCAGCGATATCGAGCGCCGCGAGCAGGATCGCCTGGCCCTGCAGGACAAGCGTGACGAACTGCAGGCCATGGTCGAGCGGCGCACCGAAAGCCTGGCCCGAGCCAAGGACGAAGCCGAGGCGGCGAACCTGGCCAAGTCGCGCTTCCTGGCGACCATGAGCCACGAGTTGCGCACTCCGCTCAACGGCATTCTCGGCATGGCCGAACTGCTGCGCACCAGCAGCTTCGACACGTTGGGCCGCAAGCGTCTGGAGGCGCTGTACAAGGCCGGCGAAGGGCTGTCGAGCATCCTCAACGAGGTGCTGTTCTTCGCCCGTCTGGAAGAAGGTGAAAGCCACCCGGAGCCTGTGGACTTTGCCCTGCGCCAGCTGTGCAACGAGGTGCTGACCCTGCTCGAGCCGCGCGCCACCGCCAATGGCACCGAGCTGGACTGCCATATCGATGCCCGGCTGGCGCCCCATCAGTTCGGCGCCGAGCAGTACCTGCGCCAAGTGCTGAGCAACCTGCTGGCCAATGCGATCAAGTTCACCGAAGGCGGCCGGGTCAGCCTCGAGGTGCGCGTGCTGCAGGGGCAGTGGTTGCGGGTGCAGGTCAGCGATGACGGCATCGGCATCGCCCCGGCAATGCAGGCGCGGATCTTCGAGCGTTTCACCCAGGCCAGTGAAACCGTGGCTCGGCGTTACGGCGGCACGGGCTTGGGGCTTGCAATCTGCAAGCACCTGATCGAACGCCTGGGCGGTCGGATCGGCGTGGACAGCCGCGAAGGGCAGGGCAGTTGCTTCTGGTTCGAGGTGGAGCTGCCCGCGGGCCACGACGTTGCCGCCGAGTCCGCCAGCCAGGGGCTTTCGCCTGCCCTCGAGATCCTGGTGGTCGAGGATGTGGCGCTCAACCGCGAGGTGGCGGGCGGCTTGCTCGAGCGTGACGGGCACCGTGTCAGCTTCGCCGAGGATGCGGCGCAGGCGCTGGCGGTCTGCGCACAACGACGCTTCGACCTGCTGCTGCTGGATGTCCACCTGCCAGGCATGAGCGGTGTCGAGTTGTGCCGGCAACTGCGCGCGGGCGCCGGGCCGAATCGGCAGACGCGAATCCTGGCCCTGACGGCGGGCGTGCAACCGGCCGTGGTACGCGGCTACCTGGAAGCCGGGATGCAGGGGGTGCTGGCCAAACCGTTGCGCCTGGATCGACTGCGCCGTGCGCTGGCCCAGGCCGAGCCGCTGGTGCTCGAGCCCGGTGCACACGCCGCCCTGGATCTGGCCCTGCTGCAAACCCATCGCCAGTTGCTCGGCGAGCAGAAGGTGCAGGGGCTGCTGGCGACCCTGCGCCAGAGCCTCGAGGCGCAGCGCGGGGCTTTGCTCGACGCCCTGCACCTGGGGGACTGCACCCAGGCCGCAGACTTGGCCCATCGCCTGGCGGGCAGCAGCGATTCGTTGGGGCTGAGCGGGTTGGCGACGGCGTTGAGGCAGGTCGAGCAAGCAGCAGTGGCTCTGGACAGCCAGGCGCTGCAAGCGCTGGCAGACAGTACGCGAACCGCCCTGGATGCCGCGCTCATCCTGCTGGAACAGTTGATCCAGAGCGCTCGTACATAATTCTTACGACTTTTTACATCTTCGATCCCAAGCTTCAACGTCCGCTTACATCGCTTTCCAATAATCCCTGACAACCGCGTGGTTCGCGGTCCGTCAGGCTTATTGGAGATAAGAATAATGAAAGGTCCCAAAGCTCAGCCCAACGCCATGCTGGAGGTGCGTCATGTCTGAGCCCTCCGAACGCAAAGGCATCCACCTCACTCGCGCGCTCAAGAGCCGGCACATCTTCATGCTGTCGCTGGGCGGTGTGATCGGCACCGGCCTGTTCATGGGCTCGGGGGTGACCATCAACCAGGGTGGCCCGATGGGGGCGATCCTGGCCTACCTGGTGGCAGGCTTCCTGATGTACCTGGTGATGGTCTGCCTGGGTGAGCTGTCGGTGCAGATGCCGGTCTCGGGCTCGTTCCAGGCCCACGCGACAAAATACATCGGCCCGGCCACGGGCTTCATGATTGGCTGGGTGTACTGGATGAGCTGGGCCACCACCGTGGGCCTGGAGTTCACCGCCGCCGGCATGCTGATGACCCGCTGGTTCCCCGAGGTGCCGATCTGGTACTGGTCGGCGCTGTTCGTTGCCGTGCTGTTCGGCCTCAACGCCTTGGCCACCCGGGCTTTCGGCGAGGCCGAGTACTGGTTCTCGGGGATCAAGGTCGCGGCGATCCTGGGCTTCATCATCGTCGGTATCCTGGTCATCTTCGGCGCCATCCCGCTGACCAGCGGCGCACCGGCACCGATGCTCGACAATCTGGTTGGCGACTCGCTGTTCCCCAACGGGCTGCCTGCGGTGTTCGCAGTGATGATGACTGTGGTCTATGCCTTCCAGGGCTGCGAAATCATGGGGGTGGCTGCGGGCGAGACCGACCAGCCGGAAAAGAGCATCCCGCGGGCGGTGCGCAATGTGGTGTTCCGCGTACTGATCTTCTACGTGCTGGCCATCGCGGTGCTGTCGGCCATCGTGCCGTGGCAGCAGGCGGGGCTGATGGAGAGCCCGTTCGTGCAGGTGTTCGACATGGTCGGTATCCCGTACGCGGCCGACCTGATGAACTTCGTGATTCTCACCGCCATTCTCTCGGTGGGCAACTCGGGGTTGTACGCCTCCACGCGCATCCTCTGGGCCATGTCCAAGAGCGGCATGGCCCCGAAAACCCTGTCGCCCCTGAGCTCGCGCGGCGTGCCGCTGCGGGCGCTGAGCATCACCCTGTGCTTTGCCCTGGTGTCGCTGATGACCAGTTTCATTGCCGCCGACACCTTGTTCATGGTGCTGATGGCGGTGAGCGGAATGTCCGGGACCGTGACCTGGATCGTCATCGCCCTGGCGCAGTACCGCTTCCGCCGTGCCTTCCTGCGCGAGGGTGGCAAGCTCGAGGACATCAAGTACCGCGCGCCGTTGTACCCGCTGATCCCGCTGCTGTGCATCACCCTGTGCAGCTCGCTGTTCGTGTTCCTGGCGCTGGATGAAACGCAGAGGCCGTCGCTGTACTGGGGCTTTGGCTTCATTGCCCTGTGCTACCTGGCGTACTTCGTGATGAACCGCAAGCGTTCGCAGACCCTCGTGCCGACGGCGCCTGGGGTTTGAATCTTCGCTGAAACCACTGGCCCTATCGCGCGGCCCGCTCCTACAGATGCGATCTCTGTAGGAGCGGGCTTGTCCCGCGATGAGGCCCTCCGCAACACCCCCAAACCCCGATTGTTCGAAGTTGTAACAGCCCCATATGCGCCAATTGCCGCCTTGTTGAACACTCGTTTAGTATCTTCTCCAAGCCCACCCCAACCACAACAACTCGAGGCTTCCCATGACCAGCCTGTTGACCACCCTCGAAGCCGGTGTCGCCTGGATCACGCTCAACCGCCCCGACCAGCGCAATGCCCTGGACATCCCCACCCTCAAACACCTGCACAGCCTGCTCGAAGACTTCAATGCCGACCCCGCCGTGCGCGTGGTGGTGCTGACCGGCAGTGGGCGCAGCTTCTGCGCCGGGGCCGACCTGGCCGAATGGGCCGAGGCCGAAGCCCGCGGCGCCCTGGAAAGCTACGGCTGGACCGAAACCGCCCATGCCTTGATGCAGCGCCTGCACACCCTCGACAAACCCACCCTCGCCGCGATCAACGGCACCGCCGTCGGCGCCGGCATGGACCTGACCCTGTGCTGCGACCTGCGCATCGCCGCCGCTTCGGCGCGCTTCAAGGCCGGCTACACCAGCATGGCCTACAGCCCTGACGCGGGCGCCAGTTGGCACCTGCCGCGGTTGATCGGCAGCGAGCAGGCCAAGCGCCTGCTGTTCCTCGACGAGCTGTGGGGCGCCGAACGGGCGCTCGCCGCAGGCCTGGTGGGCGAAGTCTGTGCCGACGATCAACTGCTGACCGTGACCGCAGAACTCTCCTCGCGCCTGGCCCAGGGCCCAACTTTCGCCTTCGCCCAGACCAAGCGCCTGATCCGCGACGGTGCCCAGCGCACCCTGGCCGAGCAATTGTCTGCAGAACTGGCCGCCGGGCTGCTGTGCGGGCGCAGCGAGGACGGTGCCGAGGCACTGCGCGCCTCCGTCGAGCGCAGGCCCGCGCGCTTCGTCGGCAAATGACCTTCCAGCACCTCCCTCAGTACCTTCTCCAGGACCATGCCAGATGAATTTCCAACTGACCCAAGAACAAGAAATGTTGGTGGAAGCGGTACGCAGTTTCGTTGCCAAGGAGCTGCTGCCCCACGAGGAAGAGGTCGACCGCGCCGACGCGGTGTCGCCCGAGCTTGCCGCGCAGATTCGCGGCAAGGCCATCGCCGCAGGCTTCTATGCCTTCAACATGCCCGAGGAAGTCGGCGGTGGCGGGCTTGATTACCTGTCCCAGGCGCTGATCGAACGTGAGTTGTCGAAGGTGTCCTGGGCCGTGCACGTGTTCGTCGCACGCCCTTCGAAAATTCTCATGGCCTGCAAGGACGAGCAGATCAACGATTACCTGCTGCCCAGCGTGCAGGGCGAGAAGATCGATTGCTTCGCCCTCACCGAGCCTGGCGCCGGCTCCGATGCCAACGCCATCAAGACCCGCGCCGTGCGTCAGGGCGACGACTTCGTGATCAATGGCAGCAAGCATTTCATCAGCCATGCCGGGCACGCCGACTTCGCCATCGTCTTCGCCGTTACCGACACCTACGAACACAACGGCCGCAAGCGCAATGCCGTGACCGCTTTCCTGGTCGATCGCGGCACCCCCGGCATGACCATCCGCCGTGGACCAAAGTGCGTGAGCAATCGCGGCTACCACACCTATGAGCTGTTCTTCGACGACTGCAAGGTGCCCGCCAGCAAGGTGCTGGGCGAGGTCGGCAAGGGCTGGGAAGTGGCCAACGCCTGGCTCACCGCCGGGCGGGTGATGGTCGCTGCCAACTGCGTCGGCCAGGCCCAGCGTGCACTGGACCTGTCGCTGCAGTGGTCGGCGGATCGCAAGCAGTTCGGCCAACCGATCGGCAGTTACCAGGGCGTGTCGTTCAAGCTTGCCGACATGGCCACCCAGATCCGCGCGGCCGAGCTGCTGACCCTGCACACCGCCTGGAAAATGGACCAGGGCAGCATGACCGATGGCGAGGCCGGCATGGCCAAGCTGTTCGCCAGCGAAGTGCTGGGCAAGGTCGCCGATGAAGCGGTACAGATCTTTGGCGGCATGGGCCTGATGGACGAGGGACCGGTGGAGCGCATCTGGCGCAACGCGCGGATCGAGCGGATCTGGGAGGGCACGTCAGAGATCCAGCGGCATATCATTTCCCGCGAACTGCTGCGCCCTCTGCTGCGCTGATCGGGCTGGAGAATACTCATGTCGCAGTCGATTCGTGACAACCTCAAGCGTCTGCTGGCGCCGCAGCACCTGGCCTTCGTCGGTGGCCGCAGCATGGCCCGCGCCCTCAAGCGCTGCGCCGAAGGCGGGTTCCAGGGCCCGATGTGGCTGGTCAACCCGCAGCACCCCAGCATCGATGGCATCCCGTGCGTGGCCAGCGTCGCCGAGCTGCCGTGCGGCCCGGATGCCGTGTTCATCGCCACCAACCGCGAGCTGACCCTGAGCTGCGTCGAACAACTCGCCGCGCTCGGTGCCGGTGGGGCGATCTGCTACGCCTCGGGCTTTGCCGAAAGTGGCGCCGAGGGCGAGGCCTTGCAGCAGCGCCTGCTGCAGGCGGCCGGCAACATGGCCCTGCTCGGGCCCAACTGCTATGGCCTGCTCGACTACCTGCACAGCGCCGCGCTGTGGCCGGTCGCCCATGGTGGCAAGACGGTCGAGAAGGGCGTGGCGATCCTCACCCAGAGCGGCAACTTCGCCTACAACCTGTCGATGAGCGACCGCTCGCTGCCTGTGGCCTACATGGCGTCGGTCGGCAACCAGGCGCAACTGGGCGTGGCCGAGCTGATGGACGTGCTGCTGGACGATCCACGCGTCACCGCCATCGGCCTGCACCTGGAAGGATTGAAGAACGTACCCGGCTTCGCTCGCGCCGCACACAAGGCGCTGGAGCGCGGCACGCCGATCATCGCGCTGAAGACGGGCGTGTCGCAGATCGGTGCCGAACTTGCGCTCAGCCACACCAGCTCGTTGTCCGGCTCCGATGCGCTGTACGACGCCTTGTTCAAACGCCTGGGCGTGATCCGCGTAAGCGGCCCGGTAAGCTTCGTCGAGACGCTCAAGGCCGCCGCCTGCGGGCAGTTGCCCCAAGGCGGGCGGCTGATTGCCCTGGCCTGCTCGGGCGGTGATGCCGGGCTGATCGCCGACTATGCCGAGCGCAACCAACTGAGCCTGCCCAAGCTCGAGCTGGGCCAGGTCGATGAACTGGCCCAGGTGCTGCCCAGCTACGCCAATCTGGTCAACCCGTTGGACTTCACCACGGCCATCTGGGGCGATGGCGAGGCGCTGCAGCGCATGCTCGACAGCGCCCTGCGCAGCGACGCCGATGCGGCGATGCTGGTGCTCGACTATCCGGCCGAGTTCACCGGCGAGCGCAAGGAGTGCGACCTGCTGCTGGCGCTGTACTGCCAGGCCCTGGCGCGTCACGGCAAGATCGGCTTCGTCACCTCGGCCTTCCCCGAGCTGCTGCCGGCCAGCGCCCGTGAGCATCTGCATGCCCACGGCATCGCGGCGTTGCAGGGCGTGGAAGATGGCCTGGCGGCCTGGAGCCGGATCGTGGCGTACCAGGCCAATCGACAGCGCCTGCTGGCATTGGGCGAGTCCGCACTGGTGCCGTTGTGTCCGCAGGCGCTGACTGGCAAGGCGCGCTTGCTGGACGAGTGGCAGTCCAAGCAGGCCCTGCGGCCCTTTGGTTTGCCGGTCCCGGACGGTCGGCTGAGCACCCCTGGTTCGGCGCTGGCCGATTCGGCCACTGTCGGCTTTCCGTTGGTGCTCAAGGCCGTCAGCGCACAGTTGCCGCACAAGACCGAAGCCGGCGCGGTGGCGCTGAACCTGCGTGATGGCCGGGCGCTCGAGGCAGCGCTGCACCAGATGCGCGAACGTATCCACGCCCATGCGCCGCAGGTGCCGTTCGATCGAGTACTGCTCGAACCGATGGCCGAGCCCGCGTTGGCCGAGCTGATCGTCGGCATCAAGCGCGAGAACGGCTTTGCCCTGGCACTGGTCATCGGTGCGGGCGGGGTGCTGGTCGAGCTGCTCAAGGACAGCACCAGCCTGCTGCTGCCCACCACCGATGGCGCCATCCGCGCCGCCTTGCTCGGGCTGCGCAGCGCCGGATTGCTGCAGGGCTTCCGCGGGCGCCCGGCGGCCGATCTGGATGCCTTGGTGGCCGCGATACGCGCGGTGGCCGACTACGCCTACGAAAACGCCAGCCAGTTGCTGGAACTGGACGTCAACCCATTGATGGTCGGCGCCAACGCCACCACGGCGGTCGATGCGCTGATCCGCCTGGGCCAGGCCTGAGGAGATGAACATGCATGACAAACCCTTGACCGGCGGCCAGGCCCTGGTCCGATTGCTGGCCAACTATGGCGTCGACACCGTGTTCGGCATCCCCGGCGTGCACACGCTGGAGCTGTATCGCGGCCTGCCTGGCAGTGGCATCCGCCATGTGCTGACCCGCCATGAACAGGGCGCTGGCTTCATGGCCGACGGCTATGCGCGCATCAGTGGCAAGCCGGGTGTGTGCTTCGTCATCACCGGCCCCGGTGTGACCAATGCCGCCACCGCCATCGGCCAGGCCCATGCCGACTCGATTCCGTTGCTGGTGATTTCCAGCGTCAACCACAGCGCCAGCCTGGGCAAGGGCTGGGGTTGCCTGCACGAGACCCAGGACCAACGCGCGATGACCGCGCCGATCACCGCCTTCTCGGCGCTGGCCCTGAGCCCGGAAGACCTGCCTGAGCTGATCGCCCGCGCCTGGGCGGTGTTCGACAGCGAGCGACCGCGGCCGGTGCATATTTCGGTGCCGCTGGATGTGCTGTCGGCAGCGGTGGCGCGTGACTGGAGCGCCGAGGTGGTACGCCGCCCTGGTCGCAGCGTGCCGGATCGCACGGTGCTGGATCAGGTGGCGGCCAGGCTGGCCGCTGCCACGCGCCCGATGATCATCGCTGGCGGTGGGGCATTGCAGGCGGGTGCTGAACTGGCCGCGCTGAGCGAGCACCTGGCGGCACCGGTGTTCACCAGTGTGGCAGGCAAGGGGCTGCTGCCGCCTGAGGCGCCGCTCAGTGCCGGCGCTAGCCTGTGTGTGGAGCCTGGCTGGCAGATGATCGCCGAGGCCGATGTGGTGCTGGCGGTGGGGACCGAGATGGCCGACACCGATTTCTGGCGCGAGCGCCTGCCGATCAACGGCGAGCTGATCCGTATCGATATCGACCCGCGCAAGTTCAACGATTTCTACCCTTGCGCGCTGGCATTGCAGGGTGATGCGCGGCTCACCCTGGCCGGGGTGCTGGAGCATCTTCCACAGGTTCGCCGCGACGCCACGGCGGTCATCCAGGCGGTTGCCGGCCTGCGCGAGGCGGTGAGGGCAGGGCATGGTCCGTTGCAGCGGCTGCACCAAGGCATTCTCGACCGTGTGGGCCGGGCATTGCCGGACAATGCCTTCATCAGTACCGACATGACGCAGTTGGCCTATACCGGCAACTACGCCTTCCCCAGCAAGGCGCCGCGCAGTTGGCTGCATCCCACGGGGTACGGAACCCTGGGTTATGGTCTACCGGCGGGCATCGGCGGCATGTTCGCCGGTGGCGAGCGTCCGGGCCTGGTGCTGGTGGGTGACGGCGGCTTCCTGTACACCGCGCAGGAACTGGCCACGGCGGTCGAGGAGCTGGACCGGCCGCTGGTGGTATTGCTGTGGAACAACGATGCGCTCGGGCAGATCCGCGACGATATGCTGGGCCTGGATATTGAGCCCATCGGCGTGCTGCCGCGCAACCCCGACTTCATCGGCCTGGGCCGCGCCTTCGGTTGCGCCGTGGCGCAGCCGGGCAGCCTCGATGAACTGGAGCAGGAACTCAGGAACGGATTCGCGCGCAACGGCGTCACCCTGATCGAACTCAGGCATGCCTGCGCCCATTGATGGAGGCTTTTCATGCGTTTTTCCAAGCTGACCCAGCGCATCGCCGGTGACGGCGCTGCGGCCTGGGAGATTCACTACCGTGCCCTTGAGCTGCAGGCTCAGGGCCGCGACATCCTGCTGCTGTCGGTGGGCGACCCGGACTTCGATACCCCGGCGCCGATCGTCCAGGCCGCCATCGACAGCCTGCAGGACGGCCACACCCATTACTCCGATGTACGCGGCAAGCTCGCCCTGCGCCAGGCCATCGCCCGGCGCCACCAGCAGCGCAGCGGCCAAGCCGTCGATGCCGACCAGGTGACGGTGCTGGCCGGTGCCCAGTGCGCGTTGTTCTGCGTGGCCCAGTGCGTGCTCGACCCGGGTGACGAGGTGATTGTCGCAGAACCGATGTACGTCACCTACGAGGCCGTGTTCGGCGCCTGTGGCGCCACGGTGGTGCCGGTGCCGGTCAAGCCCGAGCATGGCTTTCGCGTGCAGGCCGAGGATGTTGCCGCGCGCATCACCCCGCGTACCCGCGCGCTGGCGCTGAACAGCCCGCACAACCCCTCCGGTGCCAGCCTGCCGCGCAGCACCTGGAAGGCGCTGGCCGAACTGTGCGTGGCCCATGACCTGTGGCTGATCAGCGACGAGGTGTACAGCGAGCTGTTGTACGAAGGCGAGCACATCAGCCCTGGCAGCCTGCCAGGCATGGCCGACCGGACCGCGACCCTGAATAGCCTGTCCAAGTCCCACGCCATGACCGGCTGGCGGGTTGGCTGGGTGGTCGGCTCGCCAGCGCTGGCCAGCCATCTGGAGAACCTGGCGCTGTGCATGCTGTATGGCTCGCCGGACTTCATCCAGGATGCCGCCGTGGTGGCGCTGGAGCAGCGCCTGCCGGAGCTCGAAGCGATGCGCGAGGCCTATCGACAGCGGCGCGACCTGGTCTGCGAACGCTTGGCCGATTGCCCGGGGGTGAAGGCACTCAAGCCTGATGGCGGGATGTTCGTGATGGTCGATATCCGCCAGACCGGCCTCAGCGCCCAGGCGTTTTCCAGCCTGCTGTTGGAGGAACATGGCGTATCGGTACTGGCGGGGGAGGCGTTCGGGCCGAGTGCGGCGGGGCATATTCGCCTGGGGCTGGTGCTGGGTGCCGAGGCCCTGACCGAGGCTTGCCGGCGGATTGCCCAGTGTGCTTCGCAGGTGCTGGAGGGCAGGGTAGTTACAGGTTGAGGCGGATCGCCTTTTTCGCGGGCTTGCCCGCGAAAAGGCCGGTCCTGCCAATCAACCTTCCACAGCCCCCTCAACCGGCCGATCGAACGCAACGAACAACTGATCCGCTGTGATCGCCCCCAGATCCAGGCGCATGTTCGCCTCCAGCATCGCGAACAGCCGGGTGAACACCTCGAACACCTTGCAGTGATCCTCCATCCCCGAGAACGGGTTGTCGATCTTCTCGGCGATCAGCGAGCTCTCCTGCACTGCGTCGTACACCTCGCGCAGGGTGATCTCGCTGGCCGGGCGGGCGAGGGTGAGGCCGCCCTGGGCGCCGCGCCAGGACTTGAGAATGTTGGCCTTGACCATCTGCGAAGCCAGGCTGCGCACCCGTGTGGGGTGCACCTTGACCCACTTGGCGATGGTCTCGGTGCGCAGTTTCTGCGGCGCGTTGGCGGCCACGAACGAGAGGATGTACGAGGCGGTGATCAGGCGGGTCGATTGGCTCATCGGTAAAAATCCCTGGTGAATCGCAAAGTCGGTGTCCCTGTGAAAATCCATCTTGGCAGGGGCATGCCAATGAGTCTAATGTATTTGTCACGATGACAATTACAAATATTCGGTCATCGATGCCTGCGATCCTTCTTTCAGCGGTTCAACAGGGGCAATGCCATGAGCGATAAGAACAACAAGATCACTCAAGCGATGCCCGACGGCGGCCTGCCACGTCGGGAGTTCCTCAAGTACAGCGCGGCAGCGGCGACCTTTGCCGGTGCCTTCTCCCTCGGCCTGCCCATGCCGGGCTGGGCCGAGGAGGCCACCCCCAAGGCTGGCGGCACCCTGCGCATGGGGCTGGCCGGGGGTAGCACCACTGACTCGCGTGACCCCGGCACCTGGGCCGACACCTTCACCTTCGTCGGCTTCTCGGCGGTCTACAACACCCTCAGCGAAATCAGCGTCGACGGCACCGCCATTCCTGAACTGGCCGAGCGCTGGGAGTCCAGCCCCGATGCCAAGGTCTGGACCTTCTTCCTGCGCCAGGGCGTGACCTTCCACGACGGCAAGAGCCTCGATGCCGGCGATGTGGTCGCCTCGATCCAGCATCACCTGGGCGAGAAATCCACCTCGGCGGCCAAGACCGTCCTCGGCGATGTTGCCGTGGTGCGTGCGCAGGACGCCGCCACCGTGGTGTTCGAGCTGCACTCGGGCAACGCCGACTTCCCCTATGTGGTCGCCGACTACCACCTGGTGATCATGCCCGCCAAGGACGGCGCCGCCGACTGGCAGGCCGGCATCGGCACCGGCGGCTATCGTCTCAAGCACTTCGAACCGGGTGTGCGCATGGACCTGGTGCGCAGCCCCGATTACTGGAAGCCGGGCAGGGCGCATTTCGCCACGGCCGAGTTGCTGTCGATCGCCGACGGCGCGGCGCGGGTCAATGCCCTGGTCACAGGCCAGGTAGATGTGATCAACAAGGTCGACCTCAAGACCGTGGCGCTGCTCAAGCGCAACCCGCAACTGGTGATCGAGGAAACCAAAGGCGCCCAGCACTACACCTTCCCCATGCTCTGCGACACCGCGCAGTTTCAGGACAACAACGTGCGCCTGGCGCTCAAGCACGCCATCGACCGCCAGGCCTTGCTCACCTCGGTGCTCTACGGTTATGGCCAGATCGGCAACGACCACCCGATCCAGCCTGGCAGCCGCTTCATCAACACGGCCCTGGAGCAGCGGGTGTACGACGCCGACAAGGCGCGCTTCTACCTCAAGCAGGCCGGCATGGACAGCCTCAAGGTGCGCCTGCAGGCCTCCGACGCCGCCTACACCGGCGCGGTCGATGCCTCGGTGCTGTTCAAGGAGCAGGCGCGCAAGGCCGGTATCGACATCGACGTGGTGCGCGAGCCGGCCGACGGCTTCTTCACCAACGTGTGGATGAAGCAGCCGTTC
The DNA here is from genome assembly GCF_034961125.1 of Pseudomonas machongensis. Taxonomy (NCBI): domain Bacteria; kingdom Pseudomonadati; phylum Pseudomonadota; class Gammaproteobacteria; order Pseudomonadales; family Pseudomonadaceae; genus Pseudomonas; species Pseudomonas machongensis. The sequence goes on from NZ_JAYFUI010000187.1 coordinate 286,387, forward strand.
ACCACCTCGTTCTGGTACTCGAGCCTGACCGCCGACCGCATGTTCAGCATCGGCTACGCCAAGGGCGCGGCGTGGAACGAGACGCACTGGGACAACCCGCGCTTCAACCAGTTGCTCAACGCCGCCCGTGGCGAGATGAACGCTCCGCTGCGCCAGGAGATGTACAACGAAATGCAGGCGCTGTGTCGCGATGACGGCGGCGCCATCGTGCCGTTGTTCGCAAGCTCCGTCGCGGCCCGCTCCCGGCGGGTGATGCATGGCGGCGTCACCGCACCTTACGGTGAGCTGGACGGCCTGCGCCTGATCGAGCGCTGGTGGCAGGCCTGAATCCCCCTTTCGTCGCGAGGACCGTACGGTGAATAGTCTCTGCAAACTGCTCGCCCAGCGCCTGGCCCTGGGCCTGCTGTCGCTGCTGGCGGTGTCGGTGATCATCTTCCTGGCGGTGGGCATGCTCCCGGGCGACGTGGCCCAGGCCATGCTCGGCCAGGCCGCCACCCCGGAAACCGTGGCTGCACTGCGCAGCCAACTGGGCCTGGACCAACCCGCGCTGACGCGCTTCTTCCACTGGGGCTGGCAACTGCTGCAAGGCGATCTCGGCGTGTCGCTGGCCAACCAGCGGCCGATCGCCGAGCTGATCGGCGCTCGCCTGGGCAACACCTTCAGCCTGGCGCTGCTGGCGGCCCTGGTGTCGGTGCCACTGGCGCTGCTGCTGGGCATGCTGGCGGCGCTGTACCGCAACAGCTGGTTCGACCGGCTGCTCAACACCAGCGCCCTGAGTGCGGTGTCGTTCCCGGAATTCTTCGTCGCCTACATCCTGATCCTGGTGTTCGCGGTGAAGCTGGCCTGGCTGCCAAGCATCTCCAACCTCTCCCCGGATGCCTCCCTGGGCGAGGTGCTGGAGCGCTCGCTGTTGCCGGTGCTGACCCTGAGCCTGGTGGTGGTGGCGCAGATGATGCGCATGACCCGCGCCTCGCTGATCAACCTGCTCGCCAGCCCCTACATCGAGATGGCCCGGCTCAAGGGTATCGGTCAGGCGCGGATCATCTTCCGTCATGCCTTGCCCAACGCCCTGGCGCCGATCGTCAACGTGGTAGCGCTGAACCTGGCGTACCTGGTGGTTGGCGTGGTGGTGGTCGAGGTGGTGTTCGTCTATCCGGGCCTGGGCCAGTTGCTGGTCGACTCGGTGGCCAAGCGCGACATCCCGGTGGTGCAGGCCTGCAGCCTGATCTTCGCCGCCACCTACATCCTGCTCAACACCAGTGCCGATGTGCTGTCGATCGCCAGCAACCCGCGCCTGATGCATCCGAAGGGGTAGCCCATGAGCCTGTACACGCAATTGCGCCGTGCGCCGCTGAGCGCCAAGTTCGGCCTGCTGGTGATCCTGCTGTATGTGCTGGTGGCGCTGTTCGCGCCGCTGGTGGCGCCGTTCGGCGAAACCGAAGTGGTCGGCGAGGGCTTTGCACCCTGGGGCGGGCAGTTCCTGCTCGGCACCGACAACCTGGGCCGCGACATGTTCAGCCGCCTGGTCTATGGCGCACGCAATACTCTCGGCATCGCCTTCCTGACTACCGTGCTGGCCTTCGCCCTGGGCGGCTTCTGCGGGCTGGTGGCGGCGATTCGCGGTGGCTGGATCGACCAGGGCATGTCGCGGGTGGTGGACATCCTCATGGCCATCCCGCAACTGATCTTCGCCTTGCTGATCCTCAGCGTGGTCGGCACCACCACCACCTCGCTGGTGCTGGTGATCGCGCTGCTCGATGCCACCCGGGTGTTCCGCCTGTCGCGGGCGGTGGCGATGAGCGTGGTGGTGCAGGACTTCGTCGAGGCGGCGCGGCTGCGCGGGGAAGGGCTGTGGTGGCTGGTCACCCGCGAGGTGCTGCCCAATGCCGCAGCGCCGTTGATTGCCGAGTTCGGCCTGCGCTTCTGCTTTGTCTTCCTGTTCATCAGTGCACTGTCGTTCCTCGGCCTGGGCATCCAGCCGCCCACCGCCGACTGGGGCAGCATGGTCCGCGACAACGCCGTGCTGATCACCTTCGGCGATGTCAGCCCGCTGCTGCCGGCGCTGGCGGTGGCGTTGATCACCGTGAGCGTGAATTTCGTCGTCGACTGGGTGCTGCACAAGTCCAGCGGCCTGAAGGAGTGCTGAGCATGAAACCGCTACTGCAAATCCGCGACCTGCATATCGAAGGTCACTCCGACGACGCCTGGCACCCGCTGGTCAAGGGCATCGACCTGACCCTGCAGCGCGGCGAGGTACTGGGCTTGATCGGTGAGTCGGGGGCGGGCAAGTCGACCCTTGGCCTCGCTGCGATGGGGTACGTGCGCGACGGCTGCCGCATCGCTCGTGGCTCGGTGTGCTTCGACGGCCAGGAACTGGTCGGCGCGGCCCCCGAAGTACTGCGCAAGCTGCGCGGCCTACGGGTGGCCTACGTGGCGCAGAGCGCTGCGGCGTCGTTCAACCCGGCGCATCGGTTGATCGACCAGCATGTGGAAACCGCCGTGATCAACGGCGGAATCGACCGTGCCACCGCCGAGGCCGAGGCGGTCGAACTGTACCGCGTGCTGCGCCTGCCGGACCCGGAGAACATCGGTCGGCGCTACCCACACCAGGTGTCTGGCGGCCAACTGCAGCGGGTGATGACCGCCATGGCGATGGCCTGCCACCCGGACTTGATCGTGTTCGACGAGCCGACCACTGCGCTCGACGTGACCACCCAGATCGAGGTGATCGCCGCCATTCGCGATGCGGTCAAGCGCTTCGGCAGCGCAGCGTTGTACATCAGCCACGACCTGGCCCTGGTGGCGCAGATCGCCGACCGCATCATGGTGCTGCGCCACGGCAGCCTGGTCGAGGAGGCTGCCACCCGCACCATGCTCGGCGCCCCGAGCCAGGACTACACCCGTTCGCTGTGGGCGGTGCGCAGCTTCCATACCGAACCCAAGCCCAGCCAGGCGCAGGCCCGGCCACTGCTCGAGGTGCGCAATGCCTCGGCCAGCTACGGCGCCCAGCCGGTGCTGCACGATGTGTCGCTCAAGCTGCAGCGCGGCCAGACGCTGGCGGTGATTGGCGAGTCCGGCAGCGGCAAGAGCACCACCGCGCGGCTGATTACCGGGCTCCTGCAACCGAGCAGCGGCCAGGTGCTGTACGACGGTGAAGCCTTGCCGGCCGACTACCGGCGGCGCAGCAAGGAACAGTTGCGACGCATCCAGATGATCTACCAGATCCCCGACACCGCGCTCAATCCACGCCAGCGCATCGTCGACATCATCGGCCGGCCGGTGGCGTTCTACCTGGGGCTCAAGGGCAGGGCGCTGCGCGAGCGGGTCGCCGAGCTGCTGGAGATGATCGAGCTGGACCCTGCCAGGTTCATGGAGCGCCAGCCCCGCGAACTGTCCGGCGGGCAGAAACAGCGAGTGTGCATCGCCCGCGCCCTGGCCGCCGAGCCGCAACTGATCATCTGCGACGAGGTGACCTCGGCCCTCGATCAACTGGTGGCCGAAGGCGTGCTCAAGCTGCTCGACCGTATTCAGCGCCAGCTCGGCGTGGCCTATCTGTTCATTACCCACGATGTGGCCACCGTGCGCGCCATCGCCGACGAGGTGATGGTGATGCAGCGGGGCAGGGTGGTGGACCAGGGGCGGCGCGAGTCGATCTTCACCCCGCCCTATCAGGATTACACCGGGCTGCTGTTCTCTTCCGAACCGCAGATGGATCCGGACTGGCTCGACCGCCTGTTGGCCGGTCGCGCCGCTGCCACTACCCAGCCAATTGCCGAAGGACAGCTTCCATGAACGTACTGATCGTCCACGCCCACCCTGAACCGCATTCCTTCACCGCCGCCCTGCGCGACCAGGCGGTGGAGACTTTCAAGGCCCAGGGACACCAGGTGCAGGTCAGCGACCTGTACGCCATGGGCTGGAACCCGGTGGCCAGCGCCGAGGATTTCAGCACCCGTGAAAACCCGGAGTATCTGGTCTATGCGCTGGAACAACGCCTGGGCGTCAAGAGCGGCTCCATCGCCGCGGATATCCAGCAGGAGCTGGACAAGCTGCTGTGGGCCGATCTGCTGGTGCTGAACTTCCCGATCTTCTGGTTCTCCGCCCCGGCCATGCTCAAGGGCTGGATCGACCGGGTGCTGGTGTCGGGGGTGTGCTATGGCGGCAAGCGCTTCTACGACCAGGGCGGCCTGGCGGGCAAGAAGGCGCTGGTGACCGTGACCCTGGGCGGGCGTGAGCACATGTTCGGCGAGGGGGCGATCCACGGACCGCTGGAGGACATGCTGCGGCCGATCCTGCGCGGCACCTTGGCCTATGTCGGTTTCGAGGTGCTGGCGCCGTTCGTGGCCTGGCACGTGCCCTATATCAGCGACGAGGCGCGGGGTGAGTTCCTGGTGCAGTATCGTCAGCGTCTGGAACAGCTTTCGGATGACCAGCCACTGGTGTTCCCGCGTCTGGCGCAGTTCGACGAGGCGCTGTATCCGTTGCGATGATGGCTGAAATCGCGCTGCCCGCGTCCACAGGAGGCGGGCAACCTGGCGTCAGCCGTGCGGTACCGCGCCCTTGCCCGCGCTCCCGGCGTACTGCTCCTTCAGGTGCCCCTGGTCATCCAGCAACCAGGCATCCATGATCTCGCGCACCACGGGCCCGGCCACCCGGCCACCCGCCTCGCCGTTCTCGATCATCACCGCCACCACGATCGAGGGATGCTCGGCGGGGGCGAAGCCAACGAACAGGGCGTTGTCGCGATGCCGCTCCAGGGTCTTGTCGCGGTTGTAGCGCTCGCCCTGGCGGATCGCCACGACCTGCGCGGTGCCGCTCTTGCCGGCTATCCGGTACTGCGCGCCGGCGGCAGCCGCACGGGCGATGCCGCGCGGGTCGTGCATGACCATCTGCATGCCCTGGCTGACCTGGTCCCAGGCGCGTTTGTCATGCAGCACGATGTCCGGCATCGGGTTCGGGTCGACCGGGTGCTCGCCACCCACGGTCATGGCCAGGTGCGGACGGTGCCACACCCCCTTGCTGGCCAGCAGGCTGGTGGCCTGCGCCAGTTGCAGCGGGGTGACCTGCATGTAGCCCTGGCCGATGCCGAGGATCAGGGTTTCGCCGGGGAACCAGGCCTGGCGGCGGGTGGCGCGCTTCCATTGTGCAGACGGCATCAGGCCGGGCGCTTCCTCGAACATGTCCAGCGAGACCTTCTGGCCCAGGCCGAACTCGGCCATGTAGTCGTGCAGGCGGTCGATGCCCAGCTTGTGCGCCAGGTCGTAAAAATAGGTGTCGTTGGAACGCATGATGGCGGTGTACATGTCCACCCAGCCATCGCCGCTGCGGTTCCAGTTGCGGTACTTGTGGTCGTAGTTGGGCAGCTCGTAGTAACCGGGGTCGAACACGCGGCTACCCGGGTTGATCACGCCGCTGTCCAGGCCGGCGATGGCCACTTCCGGCTTGACCGTCGAGCCTGGCGCATACAACCCGCGCAGCACGCGGTTGAACAGCGGACGGTCGATCGAGTCGCGCAGTGCTGCGTATTGCTTGAAGCTGATGCCCTTGACGAACAGGTTGGGGTCGAAGCTGGGGTTGCTGACCATCGCCAGCACGTCGCCGGTGGCTGGGTCCAGCGCCACCACCGCGCCGCGGCGATCGCCCAGGGCCTTTTCGGCGGCCTGCTGTAGTTTGGCGTCCAGGCTCAGGACGATATCCTTGCCCGGCACCGGATCGTGATGGCGCAGCACGCGCATGACCCGCCCTTGGGCATTGGTCTCGACTTCCTCGTACCCCACATGGCCGTGCAGCTCGTTTTCGTAGAAGCGCTCGACGCCGGTCTTGCCGATCGACTGGGTGCCGCGGTACTCGGTGCTGTCGAGGGTCTTGGCTTCCTTTTCGTTGATCCGCCCGACGTAGCCGACCGAATGGGCGAAGTGTTCGGCCAGCGGGTATTCGCGAATGAACTGCGGCTCGACATCCAGGCCGGGCAGGCGGAACTGGTTGACCGCGATCAGCGCGATCTGCTCTTCGCTCAGGCCGAACATCAGGGTGACGGGTTCGAACGGCTTGCGGCCGCGGCGCAGGTCTTTGTCGAACTGGGCGCGGTCGTCGTCGGAGAGGTTCAGGACCTTGGCCAGGGCATCGAGCACGGCGGGGGTCTGGCCGTTGGTGCGCTCGCGGGTCATGGTGAGGTTGAAGCTGGGCTTGTTGTCGGCCAGCACCACGCCGTTGCGGTCGTAGATCAACCCGCGCTCGGGGGCGATGGGCAGCACGTGCACGCGGTTGTTCTCCGATACCGCCGATTGCTGGTCGTGCTGCAGCACCTGCAAGACGTACAGCCTGCCGATCAGCACGGCAACCAGGCCCAGGGTCAGCGCGGCGCAGACCAGCAGCCGGCGGTTGACCAGGTGCTTTTCCTTTTCGTGGTCCTTGAGGGGAATCGGCTGTGGCATGGGGGCTCGGTGAAGTGATGGCGAGTGAAGGCGAGGGCTGGCCCGCAGTGGGCCGTCTGCGGCCCCAAGGGCCGGGGATGCTACGCAAGCTCGGCGGTCGGCTCAAGGTCGGCCACGGCCAGCGAATACCGTGACGCGCCGCCCACCCCGGTAGCAGCGCGCTGGCGTGGAAGATGAAAATTCCTTCATCTGACCGCTGGCGCCCGGTCGCCGGCTGCGCACCGCTGTCGATGTCAATTTCCGCCACCTGTCGTCATGAACTGGCACAATCTCTTGTTTGGCTTATTCGGAGACTTCCATGCTGCGCATATTCGAGCGTTGGCTAGACCCCTTCCCACCCGACGAAGCCCCACCACCGCCCATGGGCCTGGCCCGGTTCATGTGGGCCTGCACGCGCGGCGCCCGGGGCTATATCGTGGCGCTGGCGCTGCTCAGCGCTGCAGTGTCGATCTACGAGGCCTGGCTGTTCGCCTTCCTCGGCCAGGTGGTGGACCTGCTTTCGACCTGGAAAGTGGGCGATGCGGTGACCGCCGAGGAAGCGAGGGTGCTGTGGGGCGCGGGGGCCGTGCTGCTGGTCAGTATCGCCCTGGTGGCGGGGCGCACGCTGGTGCAGCATCAGGTGCTGGCGATCAACCTGCCGCTGCGGCTGCGTTGGGATTTCCATCGCCTGATGCTGCGCCAGAGCTTGTCGTTCTTCTCCGACGAGTTCTCTGGGCGGGTCACCACCAAGGTGATGCAGACGGCGCTGGCGGTGCGTGAGGTGCTGTTCACCCTGATCGAGATCCTGCCGGGTATCGGCGTGTACTTCGTGGCGATCATTGCCCTGGCTGGCGGCTTTGCGCTCAAGCTCATGCTGCCGTTCATTGCGTGGGTGGTGCTGTTCGGCCTGACCATGGTGTATTTCGTCCCGCGCCTGGGAAAGGTTGGCCAGGAACAGGCTCATGCCCGCTCGTCGATGACAGGGCGGGTTTCGGATGCCTACACCAACATCACCACGGTGAAACTGTTTTCCCACTCCCGGCGCGAGGCACACTTCGCCCGTGCGGCGATGGAAGATTTCAAGCAGACCGGCTTTCGCCAGATGCGCCTGGTCAGCCTGTTCGAGATCGCCAACCAGGCGCTGGTGGTCGGCCTGATCATGGGCGCGGGCGGTTACGCCTTGTGGCTGTGGCACCAGGGCGAAGTGGGCGCCGGCGCAGTGGCGGCGATCACTGCCATGGCACTGCGCGTCAATGGTATGTCGCACTGGATCATGTGGCAGATGACCTCGCTGTTCGAGAATATCGGCACCGTGCAGGACGGGATGGTGACCCTGACCACCGGCCCCAAGGTCCAGGATGTGCCGAACGCGGGAGAGCTGGTGACCCACGGCGGGGCGGTGAGCTTCGATAATGTGCGTTTCAACTATAACGGCGAGCGCCAGGTGCTCGATGGCCTGAGCCTTGAGATTCGCCCCGGCGAGAAGATCGGCCTGGTCGGCCGCTCCGGTGCGGGCAAGTCGACGCTGATCAACTTGCTGCTGCGTTTCTATGACGTGGACAGTGGCGAGATCCGCATCGACGGGCAGAACATCGCCCAGGTCACCCAGGACAGCCTGCGCAGCGCCATCGGCATGGTCACCCAGGACACCTCGCTGTTGCACCGCTCGATTCGCGACAACATCGCCTACGGGCGCCCCGAGGCGAGCGAGGCGCAGATCCGTCGTGCTGCCGCCAGTGCCCAGGCCGATGGCTTCATCAGCCAGTTGAGCGACCGCCAAGGTAACACCGGCTACGACACCTTGGTCGGCGAGCGTGGCATCAAGCTGTCCGGTGGCCAGCGCCAGCGCATCGCGATTGCGCGGGTGATGCTCAAGAATGCCCCGATCCTGCTGCTCGACGAGGCCACCAGTGCGTTGGACTCGGAGGTCGAGGTCGCCATCCAGGAAAGCCTCGATGACATGATGCAGGGCAAGACGGTGATCGCCATCGCTCACCGGCTGTCCACCATTGCGGCCATGGACAGGCTCATCGTGATGGATGAAGGGCGCATCATCGAGCAGGGCACCCACGCTGAACTGCTGGCCAGGAACGGCACCTATGCGCGGTTGTGGCAGCATCAGAGCGGTGGGTTTCTGGGCGAGGATCAGGGCGTGGTGGAGCCTACCGAATAGGCGTCCTGCGACCGTTCGTCGCCAGGATTGCCTGGTCTTGCATCCACAACGGCTGCTGGCGGGTACAGGAAGACAACAGTCATCGACTGTCCAACCGAGTGCCCACCAGGAGTCCATCCCATGAAAATCCCGTTTGCCACGATCCTGCTCGTATCGAGCTTCACGCTCGCGCAACAGGCTGCCCATGCTGCGGTGCCCGATGCCGTCAAGGTGCCCGCAGGCCACACGGTCATGCTTGAAACCGTCGGCGTCGGTGAAATCACCTACGAGTGCCGTGACAAGAGCAATGCGCCGGGCGAGACCGAGTGGTTCTTCGTCGGTCCCAAGGCGACCCTCAGCGACCGCAGTGGCAAGGCTGTCGGCGACTACTTTGGCCCGCCCGCCACCTGGCAGGCCAAGGACGGCTCGAAAGTCACCGGCACCCAGCTTGCCGTGGCCCCTGCGGGCAAAGGCGATCTGCCTTACCAACTGGTCAAGGCGAATCCGGCCGAGGGTAAAGGGGCAATGCACGGGGTCAGCTACATCCAGCGCCTAGCCACCCAGGGCGGTGTGGCGCCGGCAATGGCCTGTACAGCGCAGAACAAAGGGGCGCAGCAGATCGTCAAGTATCAGGCCGACTACATCTTCTGGTCTGCCAAATGACGCGTGGTTGAACCCACGCTTGGCAATGGATCATCTACGCTGCTCTACGAGCCCCGGCCGCAAGGCCGGGTGTCAGCGCCGACACAGGACCGTGCCGAGAGTGAATTCATCCGTTACGCCTTTCGATTTCCAGGGTTGCCTTGCCGCTTGCGCGCGGGGTGACCGCAGCGCCTTGCAGGCGCTCTACGACCATGAAGGTTCGCGTTTGCTCGGGGTGGTGCGGCGCATCGTGCGTGATGACGCCATGGCCGAGGATATCGTCCACGACGCGTTCATTCGCATCTGGACGCGGGCGACCAGCTTCGATGCGACGCGAGGTTCGGCCCGGGGCTGGATCTACAGCATCAACCGCCACCTGGCCTTGAATGCCGTGCGCGACAGCCGACAGGAGACGGCGTTGGACGACGCGGACATCGCGACCTTGGTTGGGGAATTCGACGAGGGCGCCATCTGGTCAGGCTCCGCGAAGATCTATCGCTGCCTTGAGCAACTGCAGCCTGCACCGCAGCGGTGTGTCCTGCATGCCTATGTAGACGGCTGCAGCCACGCGGAAATCGCCAGCCTGATGGGGGCGCCGCTGGGTACGGTCAAGGCGTGGATCAAGCGAAGCCTCGAGGCGCTGCGGGAGTGCATGACATGACGCCGGGTTCAACCGATGACCCTACGCAACTGCTCGACGTGCTGGCGGGGGAGTATGTGTTGGGGACGCTGTCTGCCGAACAGCGCGCTGCGGTGCTTGCGCGACTGGACCGCGAGCCGGACTTGCGGGCGGCTGTCGACCGTTGGGAAGCGCGCCTGCTCGAGTTGACCACGCTGGCAGAGCCGCAAAAGCCAAGCACGCGTCTGTGGCGACGGATCGACCGCAGTATTTCGGAGCAGGCCCGGCAGGTGCGTCCGACAAACCGATGGTGGAGTCGTCTGGGCCTATGGCAAGGCGTGAGCGTCGCCGGTCTGGCGGCCACGGTGTTGCTGAGCCTGGCCCTGCTGACCACTCGGCCTGCGACGACCCACTACCTGGTGGTGCTTGTAGCGCCGACCGATCAGGTGCCCGGCTGGGTCGTGCAGGCCAGCGATGCGCAGACTATCGCGTTGATCCCGCTGGGCCGGGATCAGGTGCCCGAAGGGATGACCCTGCAGTTCTGGACCAAGGGTGAACAATGGCAGGCGCCAGTCTCCCTGGGCTTGGTCAAGCCTGGCGAGCAGTATCGCGTTCCGCTGCGCGACCTGCCGCCTCTTGAACCCAATCAGCTGTTCGAACTGACGCTGGAGAAGGCTGGCGGCTCACCCACGGGCCGGCCGACTGGCCCTGTGAAGTTCATCGGGCGTTCGGTGAAGGTCATTTGATTTTCAGTTGCTGGTGACTGCCGATGGAGACTAGTCACATTTAGTTACTACGAAATGGCATCAAATTGCCTTGTTGGCCCGAATCATGAGGGCTGAACAGGCGCTTTGCCACCCAACAGTCACAAAGTTGTAATACAGCTGCTGCAAAGTGTTCCGGCCATCACACGGAGCGCTTTTCCATGATACGCCTGATGAAGTCTGCTGCACTCGCCGTTGCCGTTTCGCTTAGCGCCACTTCGGCCTTCGCCGCAGAAAACGTCCGCCTGACCGGTTCCGGTGCGAGCTTCCCTGCACCGATCTACCTGACCTGGTTCAAGGATTTCAGCAAGAAGACCGAAGGTGTCACCGTCGATTACCAGTCCAAGGGGAGTGGTGCCGGTGTCCAGGACTTCCTGAACAAGACCGTCGACTTCGCCGCCAGCGACTCGGCCATGAAAGACGAAGAAATCGCCAAGGTTGCCGAAGGTGTGCAACTGCTGCCGATGACCGCTGGTGAAATCGTCCTGGCCTACAACCTGCCGGGCAACCCCAAGGGCCTGAAGCTGCCGCGCGACGTCTACTCCGACATCTTCCTGGGCAAGATCACCCAGTGGAACGATCCGAAGATCGCCGCTGCCAACCCTGAGCTGAAGCTGCCTGCCACCCCGATCACCGTGGTCGTGCGTGCAGACTCCAGCGGTACCACCGCCGTCTTCACCAAGCACCTGTCGGCTATCAACCCTGGCTTCAAGGAAGCGCTGGGCGAGGGCAACACCGTGAACTGGCCGGCGACCGACAAGTTCATCAAGTCGCCGAAGAACGATGGCGTGACCGCCACCGTACGCCAGACCCCGGGCGCCATCGGCTACATCGAATACGGCTTCGCCAAGCTGGCCAAGGTCGACTTCGCTGCCCTGCAGAACAAGGCCGGCCAGTATGTCGTACCGAACGCCGAAAGCGGTGCCGAAGCACTGGCTGCGGTGAAGATGCCGGAAAACCTGGTGGCCTGGCTGCCTGATCCGGACGGTGCCAAGTCCTACCCGATCACCTCGTACACCTGGATGATCTTCCGCAAGGACAACGGCAACCCGGCCAAGGCCAAGGCCATGCGCGACATGATCGAGTACAGCCTGACCGAAGGTCAGAAGATCGCCGACTCGATGGGCTACATCCCGCTGCCGCAGTCGGTTGTCGACCAGGTGCGCAAAGCGGCCCAGAACATCCAGTAAGACTGCCAGGTTGCGCCCGGCCTGCCTTGCAGGCATGCCGGGCGCCTCTGCCCCTGTCCCGGAAATAATCCATGAACACACCTTTTGCCATTCCGGATAACCCCGACTCTGCATGCCAGCCGCCGTCAACCAAGGACTTCCTGGTCGACCGTACGTTCCGTGCACTTGCACGTATCGGCGTGGTGCTGGTGCTGGCACTGGTCTTTGCGCTGGTCTACGAAGTAGGGCGCAAGGCGCTGCCGGGTATGGAGAAGCACGGATTCGATGTGCTCTTCGGCAGCGTGTGGGACGTTAACCAAGGCAAATACGGCATTCTGCCGGCGATCTGGGGCACGCTCTACAGCGCCCTGATTGCATTGCTGATCGCCGGTTTCTTCGGTGTCAGCATGGCGATTTTCCTCACCCAGGATTTCCTGCCCGCAAAACTCGCTGCGGTGTTCCGCACCATCGTCGAGCTGCTCGCCGCCATCCCCAGCGTCGTCTACGGCCTGTGGGGCATCTATGTGGTGATCCCGGCGATCCGTCCGCTGACCGCATGGTTGAACAGCGAACTGGGCTGGATTCCGTTCTTCGGTTCCTCCTTGAGTGGGCCCGGGCTGCTGCCAGCGGCACTGGTGCTCGCCATCATGATTCTGCCCACCGTGGCTGCCGTGTCCCAGGATGCGCTGACCAGCGTGCCGATGAAGACCAAGCAGGCAGCCTACGGCATGGGCACCACCCACTGGGAAGCCATCCTCAAGGTGATGGTGCCGTCTGCCGCCACTGGCATCTTCGGCTCCCTGGTGCTCGGCCTGGGCCGTGCCCTTGGCGAGACCATGGCGCTGGCCATGCTGGTGGGCAACGCCAACACCATCACGCTTTCCCTGTTCGCCCCGGCCAACACGCTGGCGGCCTTGCTGGCCCTGAACTTCCCTGAAGCCGGGCCGAACGAGGTCGAGGTGCTGATGTACGCGGCGCTGGTACTGATGTTCATCACCCTGCTGGTGAACGTCATCGGATCGCTGATCATGCTCTACGCCCAGCGGGGTAATAAATAATGACCGACCTCACGACCCCTGCAACTGCATTGCCCAGCCTGCAGCGCCGGTTCGAAGGCCGCGCCCTGCGCAGCCTGACCCTGACCACGATGGTCTGGTGCGTGGCCCTGCTGGCCAGCGTGCCGCTGATTTCCGTGCTCTACATGCTGATCACCCGCGGCGGTGCACGCCTGAGCCTGGAGGTGTTCACCGAGCTGCCGCCCACCGGCTTCGAGATGGGCGGTGGTTTCGGCAACGCCATGGCCGGTACCTTCGTCATGGTCGGTATCGCCGCTGCCATCGCGGTGCCGGTCGGCATCCTGGCGGCGATCTTCCTCGCTGAGCTCGGTCCGGACAGCAAGCTTGCCAACGCATCGCGCTTCGCCGCCAAGATGCTGACCGGCCTGCCGTCGATCCTGGCTGGCGTGTTCGCCTATGCCCTGGTGGTCATGACCACCGGCACGTATTCCGCACCGGCCGGTGGTGTGGCGCTGGCGGTACTGATGCTGCCGATCGTCGTGCTGACCGCCGAAGAGGCGATGAAGATGGTGCCCAAGATCATGAAGGACGCCGCCTACGGCATGGGCTGTACCCGCGCCCAGGTGATCTGGAAGATCATCCTGCCGACCGGCATGCCGGCCATCCTTACGGGCGTCATGCTGGCCGTGGCCCGCGCCGCAGGCGAAACCGCGCCGCTGCTGTTCACCGCATTGTTCAGCAACTACTGGATCTACCACGATGGCAGCCTGGCGGTGATGAACCCCACGGCCTCGCTGGCGGTACTGATCTACAACTTCTCCGGCATGCCTTTCGACAACCAGCTGGAGCTCGCCTGGGCGGCCTCGCTGGTACTGGTGATGATCGTGCTGGTCGTGAATATTCTCAGCCGTGTTTTCGGCAAGCCTAAGTATTGAGAACGGGAGCATCCAACTTGAACGTATCGACTGCGCAAAGAGCCGCTCCGTTGGTCAACCAGGCACCAGTGGTCATGGACTGCAAACTGGATAAGATTTTCTACGGCAACTTCATGGCGGTCCGCGACAGCCATGTACCGATCGAAAAGAACAAGATCACCGGTTTCATCGGCCCGTCCGGCTGCGGCAAGAGTACCGTGCTGCGTAGCCTCAACCGCATGAACGACCTGGTGAAGGGGTTCCGTTTCGAAGGCCACGTGCACTTCCTCGGCCAGGATGTCTATGGCAAGGGTGTGGACCCTGTGGTCGTGCGCCGCTACATCGGCATGGTGTTCCAGCAACCGAACCCGTTCTCGATGAGCATCTTCGACAACGTCGCGTTCGGCCTGCGCCTGAACCGCTACAAGGGCGACCTGGGCGACCGCGTCAAGCATGCCCTGCAAGGTGCAGCGCTGTGGGATGAGGTGAAGGACAAGCTCAAGGTCAGCGGCCTGTCGCTGTCCGGCGGGCAGCAGCAGCGCCTGTGCATCGCCCGTGCCATTGCCACAGAGCCGGAAGTGCTGCTGCTCGACGAACCCTGTTCGGCACTCGACCCGATCGCGACCCGGCGCGTCGAAGAGCTGATGGTGGAGCTCAAGAAGGACTACACCATCGCCCTGGTGACCCACAACATGCAGCAGGCGATCCGTGTTGCCGACACCACCGCGTTCTTCTCGGTGGACATCTCGCAAGGCTCGCGCACCGGCTACCTGGTCGAGATGGGTCCAACCACCCAGATCTTCCAGAACCCGCGCGAACAACTGACCAGTGACTACATCAGCGGCAAGTTCAGCTGATCGTTCACTCGACCGAAGCGGTTGGATGTCGCAGGCCAGGATGGCCGCTGCGACAGTCCGACCGCTTTTACTTTTTTAGTGTTTCCAGAGATTACTTATGCGTGCGACGCGTCGTCTTGACCTGTCAGCGGTAGAACGTGCACTGCGGGATGTGCAGCGGCGTTTCACCGAGCTCAGCAAGCACTTTACCGAACCGCGTGACCCGTTCACCGATGAGGTGCTGCAAAATGTGCTTGAAGGCTATGCCCTGATTGACGACTATGTCGCGCGGGGTATCGACCTGTTCGACCTGCAGCAGTTGAACCTGATGCTGGAGATCAACGCCACGGTGCTGTGTGGTAGCGATCCTGAACGTCGAGTGGAGTTCGCCCAGCACCTGATCGCCACCGAAGTGCACTTCTTCAACAACGTCGAAGGCGGCATCAAGGATCTGTACAACTGGTATTGCTCGTATGGCAGCGATTCGGTGTGGAAACGCGCAGCAGGCGTGTATGTTCGCATCCTGAGCAAGCCGCAGCTGTTCATTGAAGGCAACAACCGCACGGGGTCGCTCATCGTCAGTTATCTGCTGATGCGCGCAGGGCTACCGCCGTTCGTGCTGACGCTGGACAACGCCGAGGGCTATTTCAACCCGTCCTCGGTCATACGCAACTCTGCCAAGCATGGTGTAAAGGCCTTGTACGAATTGCCCAAGATCAAGAAAAAGTATGCGGCGTTCCTGGAAGCGCAGTCGCCCGATCCGGAAAAATTCTTCCTGGGCGAAGCAGCAACGCCTGCCTACCGGGAGGTTCGCTGATGGGTCGCTATCCGATGCTCAAGCAATGGCGCGCCGGCAGCCGCCAGGCCTGGCAGGGCGTTACCCGGGCCTTCAGGCGCCCGCGGGTGCGTATCTCGTTCGACATCGACGACACGCTGGCTTGCCTGCCGCACCACAGCCCCGAAGAGCACAGCAAACTGCCGGGCTTCGTTCATCGTTGGCTGGGCGAGCCGCTGCGCAT
This sequence comes from Pseudomonas machongensis, assembly GCF_034961125.1. Taxonomy (NCBI): domain Bacteria; kingdom Pseudomonadati; phylum Pseudomonadota; class Gammaproteobacteria; order Pseudomonadales; family Pseudomonadaceae; genus Pseudomonas; species Pseudomonas machongensis. The sequence goes on from NZ_JAYFUI010000187.1 coordinate 301,931, forward strand.
CGGCACCCGCGCGCTGATTCGCGATCTGCGCCGCCAGGGCTATAGCGTCTGGATCTATACCTCGTCCGGCCGCACACCTTCCTACATCCGTCGTTGGCTGTTGCTCTACGGCATCCGTGTCGACGGCGTGGTCAACAGCGATCGGCACCAGCACGTGCTGAACGTCAACGGTCTTGAAAACCCTCCCTCGAAATTCCCGCCGGCATTCGATATCGACCTGCATGTCGATGATTCCGAGGGCGTGCGCATCGAAGGCGACGACCATGGTTTTCGTGTTGTCGTGGTCTGCCCCAAGGACAAGAACTGGGCGCAGAAGGTCATGGACGCTGCCGTCGAAGTCCAGGCAACCCTGGCCTGGCAGCAGCCGCTCAGGCACCAGGTGCCAGTCCAGTCATCCTCCGAGGCACTGTTGTCCTGACAGTGCGCCAGCGTCTGGCCGGCGATCCCGACCCGCTCACCCCAACGGGTGATTCCCCGGCGCACAAGCCCATGGCACCATCCGATCAGCGGAATTCCAGGGGTCACAGACGTGCAAATCGATCAGCTCTCATCAGTCCAGTGGTTCGAGGCGATGGCGAAAGTCACCGCCGCCATCGGCGCCCAGGGTTTCGCCACGGCGCTGTTCGACGCGCTGGCCTTGGTCGGCCCGGTCAAGGCCAGCACGGTCTACCTCTATCCGCGCGAGGGCTTGCCATCGGCCTGGTCGGAATGCGATGGACCCGGCCCATGGCGGCCGGAAGGCAACGTACGGCGATACCTGTCCGGTTTCTACCTGCTCGATCCGTTCTACGACCAGTGCATGGAAAGGTCCGACTCAGGCTGCTATGCGCTGGCCGATGTTGCACCCGATCACTTCAAGCTCAGCGAGTACTACCTGGCGTTCTACCGGCACTCGCACCTGGAGGACGAGATCAACTACCTCCTGCAGCTGGACGAGAGCCTGAGCCTGGCGGTTTCGTTGGCCTTCACCGATGAGCTCGACGAGGCGGCAAAGTCGCGTTTCAAGTGCATCAGCCCATGGGTGCTGGCGGTGCTGACCAAGCATTTCGAGGGGTATCAGGGCCGTGGCGGGCGCGAGGAGAAGGTCTGGGAGCAGCGTGTGCATGCAGCCTTGAGCAATTTCGGGTCGTCCTTGCTGACCGAGCGCGAGTGCCGGATTGCCCAGCTCATCCTGCGCGGGCATTCGACAAAGTCGTTGGCCGAGCGTCTCAAGGTTTCCGAAGACACCATCAAGTCCCACCGCAAGCATGTCTACGCCAAGCTCGACATCGGTACGCAGTCCGAGCTGTTTTCCCTGTTCATCGATGCCCTGGCCAATGCCCATGGTGTGCTGGAGCGGGATCCGCTGGAAAGCTACATGAGCAAGCCGCGCTGAAGCGAAAACGCCGACGAGTCATCGTCGGCGTTGTCATTCAAGGTCAGCGTGACGCTGGTCAATCGGCCATCTGCAACTCAGGCAGTTTCACCCGGAACGCCCGAGTAAGGCCGATCAGCAACACCAGGCCCAGCCCCATCCAGCACAGGCCAATGGTGAAGGACATGCTCGACAGGCTGGTCCACAGCCACAGCGTGCTGAGAAAACCCAACCCCGGGATCAGGCCGTAACGCATGCAGTTTGCCGTACCGCGCAGTTTCTGGTCGGCCAGGTAGTGCTTGACCACCGCCAGGTTGACCGCCGAGAAGGCGAACAGCGCGCCGAAGCTGATCATGTTGGCGACGGTGTCCAGGCTGATGAACAGCGCACTCAGCGAGACCAGGCCAACCACCAGGATTGCGAAGGCCGGGACGCGTTTTTTCGTCACCAGTTGGCCGAAGGCACGGGGCAGGGCGCCGTCACGGCCCATGGCGAACAGCACCCGCGACACACTGGCCTGGGAGGCCATCGCCGAGGCGAAGCAGCCTGCCACATAGGTGGCGGTAAAGGCGCTGGCCAGCAGGCGCCCCCCTGCGCTGTTCATCACCTCTACCGGGGCGGAGTCCGGGTTGGCGAAGCTGCTCCAGTCCGGGTGCACCAGTTGCGCGAAGTACGACACCAGCAGAAACAGCAGGCCGCCGATCAGCGACACCGCCATGATCGCCCGCGGGATGCGCCGGGTCGGATCGCTGGTTTCCTCGGCCATGGTCGAGACCGCGTCGAAGCCCACGAACGACAGGCACAGCACGGCAGCGCCGGCCATGATCGCCGAGGCGCTGAAGCCTTCATGGTAGAAGGGCGCGGTCAGCGATATCGGCTGCGCTTGTGTGGTCAGGCTGTTGATCGACAACGCCACGAACACCACGATGAACACCAATTGTGCGACCACCAGGATGCCGTTGACCCGCGTCACCGACTCGATGCCGATCAGGTTGAGGAAGGTCACCGCGCCGATGGCGCCCAGTACCCACACCCAGGCGTGGACCGTCGGGAAGTATTCCGACATGTAGATGCCGATCAGCAGGTAGCTGAGCAGTGGCAGGAAAATGTAGTCGAGCAGCAGCGTCCACCCCGCCATGAACCCTGCGTGGGCGCCGAAGGCTTTGCGCGTGTAGGTATAGACCGAGCCCGAGTAGGGATGCGCCTGGACCATGCGGCCGTAGCTGTAGGCGGTGAAGAGCATGGCGCCCAGGGTCAGCAGGTAGGCGGTTGGCAGGTGGCCCTTGGTGATCTGGGCGACCAGCCCGTAGGCGGAGAACACTGCCAGCGGCACCATGTAGGCGAGGCCGAAGAGCACCAGGGCGGTCATGCCCATGGATTTGCGAAAGCGGGTACTGGCAGCGCTCGTATGTGCCGTGGAATGCGCAGCGGTTGTGGTTGTTGTATGCATGGCTGACTCCGGGTGCAGGACGCCGCAGTATGCGAGCGGGCTCGATACTGTCGAGGGAGAGGGCGATTGGGCTGAAGGCGGGGCGAGGGCCCTTCGTTCAGGCGCTGTGGCTATCTCGAGGGCGGGAGCGAGTGCGACGTGAGGTGATGAAGCGTGCGTTCATGGCGTTGTTCTCTTTATTGACCTGGCACGAAAGGTAAGGCCGCATCTGGGGGCCTTGGCGCATGCTCCCATAGCCGATTCGTCTTCGAAATCACCCGTTGGGGTGAGCCGCTGACTGGGCTGGAGACCTCACCCCAACGGGTGATTTCACACCGCTGCTGGCTGCTGCAAGCTTCAGTGGCGTCTCCATACCAACAAGGAAAACCGCCCATGAACGCGCCTTTCGTACCCCAACGCCAGACCCGTGACTACCAGGCCGCCGATGCTGCACACCATATCCATGCCTTCCTCGACCAGAAGGCGCTCAACGCCGAAGGCCCACGGGTAATCGTCGGCGGTGAGCGGCTGCATCTGTGGGACAGCGATGGCAAGCGTTACCTGGACGGTATGTCGGGCCTGTGGTGCACCCAGCTCGGCTACGGGCGCAAGGACCTGACCGCCGCCGCGGCGGCGCAGATGGACCAGCTCGCGTACTACAACATGTTCTTCCACACCACTCACCCGGCGGTGATCGAGTTGTCCGAGCTGCTGTTCAGCTTGCTGCCGGGGCACTACAGCCACGCGATCTACACCAACTCCGGCTCCGAGGCCAACGAGGTGCTGATCCGTACCGTGCGCCGCTACTGGCAGGTGCTTGGCCAGCCGAACAAGAAGATCATGATCGGTCGCTGGAACGGCTACCACGGCTCGACCCTGGCGGCCACGGCGCTGGGCGGAATGAAGTTCATGCACGAGATGGGCGGGCTGATTCCGGATGTGGCGCACATCGATGAGCCGTACTGGTATGCGGCCGGTGGCGAGCTGAGTCCGGCCGAGTTCGGTCGCCGCTGCGCCTTGCAGCTGGAAGAAAAAATCCTTGAGCTTGGGGCCGAGAATGTCGCCGGCTTCATCGCCGAGCCGTTCCAGGGCGCCGGCGGCATGATCTTCCCGCCAGAAAGCTACTGGCCGGAAATCCAGCGCATCTGCCGTCAGTACGATGTGCTGCTGTGCGCCGACGAGGTGATTGGCGGGTTCGGTCGTACCGGCGAATGGTTCGCCCATGAGTACTTCGGTTTCGAGCCCGACACCCTGTCGATCGCCAAGGGCCTCACCTCGGGCTATGTGCCGATGGGCGGGCTGGTGCTGAGCAAGCGCATCGCCGAAGCACTGGTCGAGCGCGGCGGGGTATTCGCTCACGGCCTGACCTATTCCGGGCACCCGGTGGCCGCTGCGGTGGCGATTGCCAACCTCAAGGCCCTGCGTGACGAAGGCATCGTCCGCCAGGTGAAAGACGACACCGGGCCCTACCTGCAGCGCATCTTGCGTGAGGTGTTCGCCAACCATCCCCTGATTGGCCAGGTACAGGGCGCCGGGCTGGTGGCGGCACTGCAGTTCGCCGAGGACAAGACCAGCCGCAAGCGCTACGCCAACGAGAACGAGCTGGCCTGGCAGTGCCGGACCTTTGGCTTCGAAGAGGGGGTGATCATTCGTTCGACCTTGGGGCGGATGATCATGGCGCCTGCGCTGGTGGCCAACCACAGCGAGCTGGACGAGCTGGTGGAGAAGACCCGCAAAGCGGTCGACCGCACCGCGCAGGCCCTGGGCAAGCTCTGAAGCGGCTGCGCTACCTTTCCTACCCACGGTTCCTGGAGCACAACGTGCACGATTCAACCTACTGGCGGCATCAAGCCGCCAACCTGACTTTTCGCGATCAAGCCATGATCGGCGGCCGCTTCGTGGCCGCCACAGGTGGCGCAACGTTCGATGCGATCAACCCTGCCAACAACCAGCTGCTGGCGCGGGTCGCCGCCTGTTCCGATGAGGACGTAGACCGTGCCGTGGCCAGTGCTCGGCAGGCGTTCGAGCAAGGCCCGTGGGCCCGGATGGCGCCGACCCAGCGCAAGCGTGTGATGCTGCGCCTGGCCGAGTTGATGCTGGTTCACCGCGAGGAACTGGCGCTGCTCGAGTCGCTGAACATGGGCAAGCCGGTGCTCGACGCCTACAACATCGATGTGCCGGGCGCCGCCCATGTCTTCGCCTGGTATGGCGAGTCGCTCGACAAACTCTACGACCAGGTTGCGCCCACTGCGGCCGATGCCGTGGTCACCATCACCCGTGAACCGATCGGTGTGGTCGCAGCCGTGGTGCCATGGAACTTCCCGCTGGACATGGCGGCCTGGAAACTGGCCCCGGCCTTGGCAGCGGGCAACAGCGTCGTGCTCAAGCCCGCCGAACAGTCGCCGCTTTCGGCGCTGCGCCTGGCCGAGCTTGCACTGGAGGCGGGCATTCCCGAAGGGGTGTTGAACGTCGTGCCGGGGCTGGGCGAGATCGCCGGCAAGGCACTGGGCCTGCACCCCGACGTCGATTGCCTGGTATTCACCGGCTCCACCCAGGTGGGCAAGTACTTCATGCAGTACTCGGCGCAGTCGAACCTGAAACAGGTGTGGTTGGAGTGCGGTGGAAAAAGCCCGAACCTGGTGTTCGATGACTGCAAGGACCTGGACCTGGCCGCAGAGAAAGCCGCATTCGGCATCTTCTTCAACCAGGGTGAGGTCTGCTCGGCCAACTCGCGACTTTACGTGCAGCGCTCGATCCATGACGCGTTCATCGCGCGTCTGATCGCCAAGGCGCGCGAGTGGCAACCCGGTGATCCGCTCGATCCGGCCAGCCGCGCCGGCGCTATCGTCGATGCGCAGCAGACTTCGCAGATCATGGCCGCAATCGGCCGTGCACACGAGGAGGGGGCGTCTCTGGTGGCCGGTGGGCGTCAACTCAGCTTCAACGGCTCCGGCAACTTCATCGAGCCGACGATTTTCACCCATGTCGACCCGCAGTCGTCGCTTTCGCGTGACGAGGTCTTCGGCCCGGTGCTCGCAGTGACGGCCTTCGACACTGAAGAGGAGGCTATCCGCCTGGCTAACGACAGCCTCTATGGGTTGGCCGCGTCGGTGTGGAGCGACGACCTGAACCGCGTGCATCGGGTTGCCAGGCAGCTCAGGGCCGGCAGCGTTTCGGTCAACACCGTCGATGCGCTCGATGTGGTCGCCCCGTTCGGCGGCTACAAGCAGTCGGGCTTTGGGCGTGACCTGTCACTGCACGCGTTCGACAAGTACACCCAGTTGAAGACCACCTGGATCCAGCTGCGCTGATCTCGGGCGCAGCGTTCAATGCCGTGGCGGCCTGGCACAGTTCAGTGCCGCCACGGCGACCGCCAGCGCCGCCCCGGCGTAAGCCCAGATCGCTGGCACCTGCGGTAGCAGCACACCGGCCAGCATCGGCCCGAGCCCGGCGCCGATGTCGCGCCACACGGCATTGCTGGCCAGCGCCTGAATGCGCGCGTGTGGATTGCGCAGCGAGACGAGGGTCATCAACAGCGGCAACTGCAAGGCGCGCAGCACCAACACGAAGAAGGCGCCGATGAACAGCCAATGGCTGGCGAATACCAGCAGCGCCAGTGAAGTGGCCAGCGACAGCACCACCAACATGCGCAGTGCGCCGAAGCGGTCTGCCAGGCGTCCGCCGAAGGGGCTGAAGAGCATCTCGCTCAGATAGCGCACCGCCATCAATACACCGGCCACCAGTACCCCCGATTCGCCCATATGGACTTGCGCATACAGCGAGAGGCCGAATATGAACAGGCCGTCCAGCGTCACCCCCTCGATGAAGGACCAGGTGGCGATGCTGTCCGGCAGGCGCAGACGCCGACCGCTGCGCACGGCCATGTCATGGCCGCCGCAAGGCAAGGCGCGGGCACGCCACAGCCCGCAAAGGGCGCTGATGCACAGCACGTAGAACACTGCGCGCGGGCCGTAGGCCTGGGCCATCAGCGCCCCCAGCGGCAAGGCCAGCATGGGGCCGATGGCCAGGGTCGCCCGCGAACGCCCGGCGCGGCGGGCTGCACCTTGTGCTTCGGCAGTGGCGAGCGTCTGGGTACTGAGGTTGAAGGTCGCGAAGCACAGCCCCCAGACCAGGCGCAGCACCAGCAGTGCGGCGAATCCGCCAAGGGTGGCGTTACCCAGTGCACACACCGCTGCGGCAAAGGCCGCCAGGCTGCACGCCGCACGATCGCCATGGCGTGCATAGAACCGCACCACCCAGCCATAGCCGATGATCCGTACCAGGCGATTGGCCGCCAGCAATACACCCGCCTCGACCAGGGTCACGCCGAAGTCCGAAGCGTACATGGGCAGTAGCAGATAGAGCAGTACGTCACTGGGCAGGCACAGGCCGAGTACCTGGGCGGCGTTGCGCGACTCTCGGTCGGCGCGCAGGGTTTGCGCCGGTACGGCAGCGGACGACATGACAGTCTCGTGGCAAGGGCGGGGGTACGCAGCATAACCTGCAGGGTCATGCCGGTAACACCGCATTGACCGGGCGCGCAGAACGATCATGAGGAAAATTACAGATCATCGCGAAAATAATGAGTTTGTCTCAAGGCTCGGTAATCCTGACAATCCCCCCATCGAATTTTCCCCCAGGGTAGGCAGCCGTTCGCTGCTCCGGTGAGGTGATGCAGGCCATCACCGCCCAACAGGACGTCAGAGACCGATGAACAACGAATTTACCTTTGCCATCAAACGCACGCGTTTCGATGAAGACTATTGCCCCGCGGAAAACACGCGTACCACGACGAACTTTGCCAACCTGGCCCGTGGGCGCAATCGCCGGGAAAACCTGCGCAACACCTTGAGCATGATCGACAACCGGTTCAATGCCTTGGCGCACTGGGACAATCCCGAGGGCGACCGCTACAGGCTTGAACTTGAAATCATTTCAGTCGAGATGACCATGGAGGCCCCACAGGCCGATCACAGCCTTCCGCTGATCGAGTTGCTGAAGACGACGATCGTCGACCAGAAAACCAAGGCGCGTATCGAGGGCATTGTTGGCAACAACTTCTCGTCCTACGTGCGCGATTATGATTTCAGCGTGCTGTTGCTGGGGCATAACAAAGGCCAGCCCGACTTCAGTATTCCCGAGCACTTCGGCGATTTGCACGGCAAGTTGTTCAAGGCGTTCGTGAACTCCAGTGCTTATAAAACGCATTTCGCCAAGGCACCGGTGATCTGCCTGAGCGTGTCGAGCAGCAGGACCTATCGCCGCACGGACAACCAGCATCCGGTATTGGGCGTCGAGTACCAGCAGGACGCCTATTCCTTGACCGATGAATACTTCAAGAAAATGGGCCTGACGGTCCGCTACTTCATGCCGCCTGACAGCGTCGCGCCCTTGGCTTTCTACTTTGCCGGCGATCTGCTGGAGGACTACAGCCCTCTCGAGCTGATCAGCACCATCAGCACGATGGACACCTTCCAGAAGATCTATCGGCCAGAGATCTACAACGCGAACTCGTCGGCTGGCAAAGCCTACCGGCCAAGCCTCGAACATCAGGATTACTCACTGACGCGCATCGTCTACGACCGTGAAGAACGCAGTCGGCTGGCGATCGAGCAGGGCAAGTTCGCCGAGGAACACTTCATCAAGCCGTACCAGGCGGTGCTTGAACAGTGGTCGTCCCAGTGCGCGCTCTGATTGAACAAAATGCATAAGGTTTATCTGTCATGAAAAAGCTGTTACCCACTTCAACCGCAGGCAGCTTGCCCAAGCCTTCGTGGCTGGCCCAGCCTGAAACCCTTTGGTCCCCCTGGAAGTTGCAGGACGCGGAGTTGATCGAGGGCAAGCAAGATGCCTTGCGTTTGTCGCTGCAAGAGCAGCGGCAGGCCGGTATCGATATCGTCAGCGATGGCGAGCAAACCCGTCAGCACTTTGTCACGACCTTTATCGAGCACCTGAGCGGTGTGGATTTCGAGAAGCGGGAAACGGTCAGGATCCGTGATCGCTACGACGCCAGCGTGCCGACGGTCGTGGGCGCCGTGGCTCGGCAGAAGCCTGTGTTCGTCGAGGACGCCAAGTTCCTGCGCCAACAAACCCAGCAGCCGATCAAGTGGGCGCTGCCGGGGCCCATGACGATGATCGACACGTTGTATGACAGCCACTACAAAAGCCGTGAAAAACTGGCATGGGAATTCGCCAAGATTCTCAACCAGGAAGCCCGGGAGCTGGAAGCTGCGGGCGTCGATATCATTCAGTTCGACGAACCGGCATTCAATGTGTTCTTCGATGAGGTGAACGACTGGGGCGTGGCCACCCTGGAGAGGGCCATCGAAGGACTGAAATGTGAAACCGCGGTGCACATTTGCTACGGCTACGGCATCAAGGCCAATACCGATTGGAAAAAGACCTTGGGTTCGGAGTGGCGGCAATACGAGGAAGCCTTCCCCAAGTTGCAGAAATCCAGCATCGATATCGTTTCGCTGGAATGCCACAACTCGCGTGTGCCCATGGACCTGATCGAGCTGATTCGCGGCAAGAAAGTAATGGTCGGGGCCATCGATGTGGCCACCTCGACCATCGAAACGCCTGATGAAGTCGCCGAGACCCTGCGCAAAGCCCTGCAGTTCGTTGACGCCGACAAACTCTACCCCTGCACCAACTGCGGCATGGCGCCTTTGCCACGTCAGGTTGCCAGTGGGAAGTTGAGGGCACTGACGGCGGGTGCAGACATCGTTCGACGAGAACTGTTGAACGCATGATGAATTCGGGAGGCCGAAGGCGGGCGCTTTCAGGCCTTCCCTGACCGTTGCGAACGGCCCCTTATCCAGGATCTACGCATGTCACTTCCCTGTACGGCTGTCGAGCCATCGCGCTTTCGCCAAGCGCTCGGGCACTACGCCTCCGGCATCACGGTGATCACCTCTCGGCTCGATGACGAGCCGGTTGGATTCACTTGCCAATCGTTCTATAGCGTGTCGATGAGCCCGCCGCTGGTGTCATTCAGCGTCATGTCCAATTCGGCCAGCTACCCCAAGATCCGCCAGGCTGGCCGCTTTGCGGTGAATATCCTGGCGTGTGGGCAGCACGACCTCTCCAACCAGTTCGCTCGACGGGGCACGGACAAGTGGCACGGCGTGCAATGGCAGGTTTCACCCTTGGGGAACCCGATCATCCGCGACAGCCTGCACTGGCTGGACTGCGAAATTCACGCCGAGCATCCTGCGGGCGATCACCTGATCGTGATCGGTGAAGTGAAAGCGGTGAGCCTGCAGGCGGCAGCCGCAGCAACGCCTTTGCTGTATTTCAAGGGGCAGTATTGCAATCTCGCCGCACAGGGCGCGTTTTGAGCCCGCGCGGCGAAAGGGTGGCTGGCATCCGTAGCACCGCTCATCCGTTGCGCCGCAATTAAAACGAATCCTTCTGGGTGTATCGAACTCGCTTATGTAGGCCCTCATAAAAAAGCGAGAACCCCCATGAAAACCAATCTACTGGCCACAGCGCTGCTAACTGCCTGCTTTACCTTGCTCGGTGGCTGTTTCGACCGTGATAACGACCACCCGGCCAAGGACGCCGATCCAAGCAAACCTTCGCTGCAGATGCAGCAGCCCGATACACCCACGACCAATCCGTCCCCCGAGACCAAACCGCAAAATCAATGAGCGAGGTAGCGGGCATGGTGGAGCTGACAAAGGGTAGGGCGGCAACCAGCAAGGCGACCGATGGGCTTGAACATCGCTATCGGGCACTGCTCGAGGGCAGTGACCCGACGACCGAGGCCTGGCTTAGCGAGCAACTGAGCCATGTCCGCACCTTGGCGGACGACTTGCCGGATGATCCTCGGCACCTGCCGGACTGGGCCGCTGCCCATGCGCAGCGGGTCGCCAGTGAACACGCGGCCTATCTTGAACAACGGCGTCAAGGGGCCCCACGCCGGTACTTTCACAACCGGGCGCAGGCCTTGTGGTTTCTGCAGCAGGTCGCCCCGACCAAGGCGGTCGATGGCGCATGGCTGCACGGCACCCTGTGGCACTGGCGCGACCCACGGTTTCATGGATTGATTCGCACCTTCCTCGAAGAGCTGGGTGATGGCGACCTGCGCCGCAACCACGTGCTGATCTACCAGCGCCTGCTCAGCCGTCTTGGCTGCCTGCAGAGCGCACCGCTAGCCGCTGAACGTTACCTGCAGGGCACGCTGCAACTGGCCCTGGGGCAGCACTGCGAGCGCTTCCTGCCGGAAGTGATCGGTTACAACCTGGGGTACGAGCAGCCCCCGCTGCACCTGCTGATCACCACCCATGAGTTGGCCGAGCTGGGCATCGACGCTCATTACTTCCAGTTGCATGTGACCATCGACAATGCTGCGAGCGGTCATGCGCGGCGCGCCCTGGAGTGCTTCACCGAACTCGGTCAGGACCAGGGGCCGGCGTTCTACGAGCGTGTCCGGCATGGCTATCGGCTCAATGACCTGGGTATCGACACACCGTCGCTGATCGCTTCGTTCGACCTGCAGGCCGAGTTGCTCGGCGCGTTGGAACGCAAGCGTGTGTACGGGCAGTGCATGCATTCGGACAGATGCCGCCTGCAAGGGCGCACCATCAACCAGTGGCTCGCCGAACCCGGTGCGATGCCCGGTTTTCTGGATGCACTGCAAGCCCAGGGTTGGATCAAGCGCGACAGCGATCCCAGGGAAAGCCGCTTCTGGGCGCTGATCGACGGTCCGGTGGCAGCCATGTTCGGTGTGTTCGATGCCTATGAAAAGCAGCTCTGGCACGACTGGATCGCCGGCACCTGGCAGGGTGCTGCGATGCGTCGGGTGCCGCCGGGGCAGTGGGAGCAGGCGTTGCAACTGGAGGAAGAGGCGCCCGGCGAAGCGCAGGCGGCGGACATGGCTGTGCTGATCGAAGCGATGGCCGGCAATCGACATTCCACGCCCCAGGGCCTGCGCGCCACCCGCGCATTCATCCAGGCTACCGGGTTGATGAGCGGAGGGCCGAACTGATGCTGCTCGACCAAGACGAGAGGCGTGCCGACGAGGCATTGCTCCAGCTGGGACGTCGGCTGCGCGCCGACGGCTATCGTTTCACCTGCGTGACCCCGGCGACCCAGGCCAGGGTCAATGCTCGCAGCGAAGCGCACCAGGCCCGAACCCTGCGCGATGTGTTTGGCTGGAGTCGACCGTTCGAGGCGTCTCTGCTCAGCGCCGACGAACTGGAACAACTGCGTATCGCTGGCGTGCTGGAGCCACAGGGTGCGCTGTGGCGCAGCAGGGTGCGCTGGTCGACCCTGGACGACCTGCTGCTGGTGCACTCCGCCTGGCCGACCGACAGCCGCGACGCGGTGTTCTTCGGCCCGGACAGCTACCGGTTCGCCCAGGTGATCCAGGATCATCTGCAGCACAGCCCCCAGCGTGTGCAGCATGCCGTCGACATCGGTTGCGGCAGTGGCGTCGGCGCGTTGCTGATCGCCCGAGCCGCGCAGCATGCGCAGGTCACTGCGGTGGACATCAACCCTGTGGCCTTGCGTCATACCGCTGTCAATGCCGCGCTGGCCGGGGTGGCCAATGTCTCGGTAGAGCTCAGCGATTTGCTCGGCGGCATCGCCGGGACGTTCGATCTGATCGTCGCCAATCCACCCTACATGCTCGACGTCGGCGAGCGCGCCTACCGCCACGGGGGTGGCGCGCTGGGCGCCGAACTGTCGCTACGGATTGTCGAGCAGGCCCGTGAGCGGCTGTCGGTCGGCGGCACGTTGCTGCTGTACACCGGTGTCGCCATCGTCGAGGGGCGCGACGCGCTGCTCGAAGCCGTTCGCCTGCGCCTGGCCGGGCCTGCGTTCGGCTGGTCCTACCGGGAACTGGACCCCGACGTATTCGGCGAGCAGTTGCTCGAGCCAGGATACGAGCAGGTCGAACGCATCGCTGCCGTGGCCCTGACCGTCACCCGCCGAGGCTGATGCCCATGGCGCGGCCTTGCACGTTCGGCATCGAGGAGGAATACCTGTTGGTGGATCTGGCCACGGGGCGGGTCATGGCCGCGCCGCCCACGGCCGTGGCCCGCTGTTGCCGCGATGCGCTGGGGCCATGGTTCGCCGAGGAGATGTTTCGCAGCCAGGTGGAGATCGCCTCGCCGGTGTTCGATACGCTGCACCAGGCCCGTGATTTTTTCACCGAGCAGCGCCAGCGCCTGAGTCAGGCATTGGCGGGCGAGGGCGTCGGCTTCTACGGCGCGGGGAGCCACCCCAGTGCCCAATGGCTGCGCCAGCTCCCGCGGGAAACCCCCCACTACCGCCAGCTGTTCGACGATTACCGGCTGGTGGCCCGACGCAGCCTGTTGAACGGCCTGCACGTGCATGTCGGCGTGCCGCAGGGCGTCGATCGCATGCAGGTGATCAACCGGGTGCTGTACTGGTTACCCCTGCTGCTGACACTCAGCACCTCCTCTGCGTACTGGGGCGGACAGGACACCGGCTACATGAGCTACCGACGCGTGGTGTGCGGGGAGTGGCCGCACATGGGGCTGCCCGAACCGCTACCGGACTGGCGCGCCTACGAGCGTTACCGGGCGCTGCTGCAACGCACTGGCAGCCTGGCCGAGGATGGTGACTTCTGGTGGGCGATCAGGCCCTCGCGGCGGTTTCCGACAGTCGAGCTGCGCATCTGCGATGGCTGCCCCCGGCTGGACGATGCCTTGGCCATCGCCGCGCTGTTTCGCCATCTCGTCGAGCATGCAGTGCAGCGCAACGACGCTATCGCCAGTCGTGAAATGCGCTGGATCACCCACGAAAACTATTGGCGCGCCCTGCGTGAAGGCCGCCGGGGCACTTTCATCGGCGTGCACGACCAGCAGGCGGTGAACGCCGAAGGCTGGCTGACGCAACTGCAGATGCAATGTCCGCCCGACACCGCCGACGCTGACCGCGCCTTCATGCACGCCCGGCGCATCCTGCGCGACGGCACCAGTGCCGACCACCAGCGTGACACCTATGCGCTGGCCCGCGAGCAGGGCCTGAATGACCGACAGGCGATGCGCAACGTGGTGAAACAGGTGATGGAGCACCAGTTGTCGGTGCCCGGGATGGGTTGAATAAACCATCCGCAGATCGTTTGCCTCGAACGCAGTGTGATTCGCGATCAGGCAACACCCAGCCAAACCAGAAGGAGTCTAACCCATGCCCAGCAAGCCCCAGGATCAGTTCACCCTGCAAAACCCCTTGACCCAATACCCCCATCCGCCTTTTCCGGCCCAGGGCCAAGCCGCTCCGGGCCTGGATGCGCACATGCAGCCCAAGCCCGACCACGGTGAAACCACTTACAAGGGTTTCGGGCGCCTGGCCGGACGTCGCGCCCTGATCACTGGCGCCGACTCGGGTATCGGACGCGCCGTGGCCATCGCCTTCGCCCGCGAGGGTGCCGACATTGCGCTCAACTACCTGCCCACGGAGGAGCGAGATGCCCGTGAAGTGGTCCAGCTGATCGAGCGCGAAGGCCGCAAAGCCGTGGCGCTTCCCGGTGATCTCAAGGACCCGCGCTTCTGTCGCCAGTTGGTGGACCAGGCCCACGAACAGCTCGGCGGCCTGGATATCCTGGTCAACGTGGCCGGCAAGCAGGAGGCGCGCAAGGACATTGGCCAGATCACCCATGAGCAGTTCGATCACACCCTCAAGACCAACGTCTACGCCTTGTTCTGGCTGTGCCAGGCAGCAGTGCCGCTGATGCCGGCCGGAGCGACCATCATCAACACCGCCTCGATCCAGTCCTACCAGCCCTCGGCGACGCTGCTGGACTACGCCACCACCAAGGCGGCCATCGTGGCCTTCACCAAGGCGCTGGCCAAGCAGGTGATCGAGCGCGGCATCCGCGTCAACGCGGTGGCCCCAGGCCCGATCTGGACCGTGCTGCAGCCCAGTGGCGGCCAACCACCGGAAAAGATCCCCGACTTCGGTGGGCATACCCCGATGAAACGCCCGGGCCAGCCCGCCGAGTGCGCCCCGTTGTACGTACTGCTTGCCAGCCAGGAGTCGAGCTATATCACCGGTGAGGTGTTCGGCGTCACCGGCGGCGATCCACTGCCATAGGGCAACGTCGAGTAAACCTTGGCTGCGCCGCGCAGTCAGTCATTGTAAGAGGCCCTTCATGCGGGCCAGGGAGGTGGCTGATGAAACTCGTCTGCCTGCTGCGTGGCTGCCAGTGGCGCAGCCTGTTGATCCGTGAAATCGCCGGGCTTGACTGCCAGTGCTGCGAACGCTGCGGCGCGCTGCGCTACAGCCAGCCCGGCCAACCATTCGATGCGTAGGAACCGACCATGGCCCGGGCAATCTGGAAAGGCGCGATCAGCTTCGGCCTCGTGCATATCCCTGTCTCTCTCAATACCGCCGTGCGCACCGAGCGCGTGGATTTCGACTGGCTCGACAAGCGCAGCATGGAGCCGGTGGGCTACAAGCGGGTGAACAAGGTGACTGGCAAGGAGATCGACAAGGAACACATCGTCAAAGGTGTGGAGTACGAGAAGGGCCGCTATGTGGTGATCAGCGAAGAGGAGATTCGCAAGGCGCGGCCCGAGGCGACCCAGACCATCGATATTTTTTCCTTCGTCGACGCCGGTGAGATCCCGCTGCAACAGTTCGACACGCCTTACTACCTGAGCCCCGACCGTCGTGGCGGCAAGGTCTATGCCTTGTTGCGCGAGACCTTGCACAGCACCGGCAAGGTGGCCTTGGCCACCGTGGTGCTGCACACCCGCCAGCACCTGGCGCTGTTGCGCCCGCTGGAGGATGCGCTGGTGCTGATTACCCTGCGCTGGCCCGAGGAAGTCCGTGGCCTGGAGTCGCTGGAGCTGGACAAGAGCGTGACCGACACCAAGATCGACAAGCGCGAACTGGACATGGCCAAGAAACTGGTGGAGGACATGAGTGGGCCATGGAAGCCAGACGAGTACCACGACGCGTTCCGCCAGACCATCCTCGACCTGGTTGAAGAGAAGGCCAGCAAAGGCAAGATCGCGACGGTGGACAAAGGTGAGGGGACAACGGCGGAGAAGGGCGCCGACATCATCGACCTCACCGAGCTGCTCAAGCGCAGCCTTGGCGGCAAGACCAAGGCGAAGAAGCCGGCGAGCAAGCGACCGCGCAAGGCGTCCTAGGGCGGGAGCGCACCCTACCGCACCAGTCCCTCCAGAGCGCTCAGGTAATCGCCGAAGCCTTGGCGGGCGCGGCTGTCCCGCCGACTGCTGGTGGCCACGCTGTGTGCTGCGGTCCAGACGATCTGCGCGCCACTGGCTTCCAAGGCCAGCACCAGTTGCACATCTTCATCGGCTGGCAATGGTTGGAATCCGCCGGCGCGCTCATAGGCCTTGGCACACACGCCCAGGTTGGCGCCATGGATGTGCCGGTGCCCGTCCCGAGCCTGGTAGCGGCTGCGGTATAGCTGGCGCAGCGCGGCGTTCTGCCAAGGCTGCCAGCGCTCGATGTGCACGGTGCCGCAGACTGCGTCGGCGTGCCATTGCAACTGCGACACCAGCCAGTGCTCGGGCACGCGACTGTCGGCGTCGGTAAAGGCCAGCCACTGCGCACCGCGCTCGATCATCCACTCGGCGCCCACGCGCCGGGCAATGCCGACGTTGCCGGCCTGCAGCTCCAGAGTGTGCACGCCATGGCGGCGGGCGATGCGTGCGCTGGCGTCGATGCAGCGATCGAGCACCACCAGCACCTCGACCACCAGGCCCGCCGCCCCGGCCCGTGCCACCGCCCGCTTGACGGCGCGCAGGCAGTGCCCGAGGCGGCGGGCTTCGTTGTGGGCGGGAATGATGACGGCGATCATAGGCAGGTCTCGTCCAGGTCCACGACGCTGGGTTGGCACGACCAGTATTCGAGCAGGAAATCCGCCTCCTCGTGGCGTAACAGCGGGTACAGCGGCAGATGCCGGGCAAGCAGGGCGTGGACCTCACGGCCATCCTGGGGGCAACCGGCGATGGGATGGCGCCAGTGGCACACCAGCAGGCCGCCGTCATAGGTCAGGCTGGCCACCGATTGTTCGATCACCTGCAGCCAGTCGGTGGGATCGAGGTAGTAGCCAATTTCGCTGAGAACGATCAAGTCGAACTGTCCGCCGGGCCAGTCGCCCGGCAGGTGCCCTTGCTCGACACGGGCGTGGCTTACGCCCGCCAGTCGCTGGCGGGCCAGGGCCACGGCGGTGGCGTCGATGTCCTGGCATAGCAGGTCGGCGCAGCGCTCGGCCAGCAGCACACTGAGCTCGCCGTTGGCACACGCAGGCTCGAACACGCGTTCGTAGCACTGGCGGGGCAGGCTGGCCATGGTGAGGTCACGTTTGCGCCGTTCGTACCAGCGGGTACGAAAGGCCCATGGATCATCGTTGCTGGCATACAGGTCGGCGAAATACTGCGCATCGAGGCTCATGGTGACTCCGTTGAGGGCAAGACCGGTTCCAAAGGTTGCAGCCGGTGGTCGGCTGAGGCAGATGCTGGTCAAAGTTGCCATGCCCCTGCCGGCATGCCGGTCAGTTGCTGGCCCAATTCGGCGAGGTCGCGCTCCGCGTGACTTTGACGCAGGTACACCGGCAGGTCGGCGCTGAGCCGGGCGAAATGGCTGCTGCGGCAGAACGGCGTGGCGCCCAGCGCTCGGCCGACATGCCGAATGACCTGCTCGACCGCGTGCTCGACATGAGCGCGGGTGCGGCGCACCTGGAAACTGGCATCGTCCTGAGGGTGCCGGTCGATCCAGGCGGCGCATTCGCGCAGGGCGGCGCGGGCCCCGAGCAAGGCGGCATCCACCGCGCCCAGGTGGGCGTCGGCGTGCGGGTCGGGCCGGGGTTTGGCGCACTGTTCGCGCAGGTAGGCCGCGAGGGCTTCGGCCGCGCCATACCAGCAGGCGGCGATGCCAGCGCCGCCTTGCCAGAATCCTGGGCGGGACAGGTATTGGCCGGGCGCGCCGATGGCCAGGCCCGGCGAATCATCGAATGCGAGGGTGACACTGGCGGTGGTGGCCATGCCCACGGCCTGCCAGTGCTCGGCCTGAATGCGTTGGCTGGGATGGGACAGCTCGATGGCCACCAACTGCGGTTGCTCGCCTTCCCAGGCGGTCACCAGCGCGCGATCAATCTGCAACGCACCCGAACACCAGGCTTTGCAGCCTTGCAGCCGGACTTGATCGCCGTCGCGGGCAACGATGCGGGTGCGGGCATCCGGTGGCTCGGCGGCCCACACGCCCCAGATCCCGTTGCCGGCGTGGTGCTCGGCGGCGCATTCGCTGAGGATTGCCAAAGCGTCCGTGTGGCCCTCGTAGAGCTTGGCCAGGGTCAGGTCGCAACCGGCGACCCGCGCCAGGGTCCTCCAGCGCTCCAGGGTGCGCCCCTGGCCAGGCCGTGGCAGTCGGTCGAGATGATCGGCCTGCAGCAGGTGCAGCAGCTTTGGCAACTGGGTATCGAGGTCGATGGCCTGCGCCCGCGCGCTGAAAGGGCGTAACAGGTGATCGAGGCGCTCCAGGTCGAAGTCATGGGCGATGCTCATGGGCTTGGCGCTCCTTGGGTGTTCTTCTTCCAGCCACGCAGGTTCATGGCGCACAGGCAGAACTGCAGGACGATCAGTGCCCAGGCTTGTACCTGCCAGCCCCAGACCACCCACAGCACATTGCTGGCGATGAAGCAGCAGAAGCCAATGCGTCTGCGTCGCGGGCGGCGCGAGCCGATGCACCATGCCGCCGCGATGGTCAGCAGCATGGCGGGCCATTGCAGCAGATCCAGCATTCGCTCCATCAGTCGATCCCCAGTTGCTTGCGCATGCGCGCGGTGATCGATTGGCGGGTGCTGGCCATCTCGGACCAAGGGTCCTCGACCTGCGCAAGGCGCTCGTGCAGGTTGCCGATGTTCCATTGATCGGCGCCTTTGAGCTGGCTCAGCTCTTCTCGCCAGATTGGCACCGAGACCGGCAGGCCTTCACGAGCGCGCAGCGAATAGGCCGCCACGGTGGTCGCGCCCTTGCCGTTGCGCAGGTAGTCGATGAAGATCCGCCCGACGCGGTTCTTCGGGCCGGAAACCGCGCTGAGACGATCAGGGAACAGCCTGGCCATGTGCTCGACCAAGGCATGGCTGAAGTCCTTCACCTCGTCCCAGCCAGCACGCCGGGTCAGCGGCACGACCAGGTGCATCCCCTTGCCGCCGCTGGTCTTGAGAAAGACCCTCAGGCCCAGTTCATCCAGCAGGGTCAGGGTCAGTTGGGTGGCTTCGAGCATGGCTTTCCAGGGCAGCGCGGGATCAGGGTCCAGGTCGAGCACGAAGCGGTCGGGCTTGTCGAAGTCCTTGTTGGTGGCGTTCCAGGTGTGCAGTTCGAGGGTGTTCATCTGTACCGCGCCGAGCAGGCTGTCGGCGCGATTGAGCACCATGGCCGCTTGGCCGGCCTGGGCCTTGCTGTAGCTGAGCACCTTGGGAATATGCAGCTGGCCGGCATTCTTCTGGAAGAACAGCTCGCCAGCCAGGCCATCCGGTGCCCGGACCAGGGCGACGGGCCGATCCTTGAGCTGTGGCAGCAGCCAGTCGACGACCTGCGCGTAGTACTCGGCGACCTGGCGCTTGGTTGCACCGATGGTTGCGTCGACCACGCGGTCCGGGTGGGTCAGGCGCAGGGTGTCCAGGCCCTCGGGTTGTGGCTGTGCTGCGCGCTTGGCGGGCATCGCTTTCTCCAGATCGATGGCGGTGGCGGGCTTGTCGTCGCGCAGGCCGTGGAACACCGCGTGGCGCACGATGCCTTCGCGGGTCATCTGGGCATAGGCCACTTCTGCCAGCAGGTGCGGCTTGAGCCAGTGCACCCCGCGGGCTTCGGCGCCGGTGGGGGGGCTGGGTAACGGCGCTTTGGCGACCCGCAGCGGCTTCAGGCGGGCGAGGATGCTGTCCAGGGTGGCGGCGCTGAAGCCGGTGCCGACTTTGCCGACGTAGCGCAGCTGACCGCTATCGTGGTCATGCAGGGCTAGCAGCAGAGCGCCGAAACCCTGGCGGCTGCCTTTGGGATCGGTATAGCCGACGATCACGAATTCCTGGCGCTGCTTGCACTTGAGCTTGATCCAGTCGCTGCTGCGTCGCCCCACGTAGGGGCTGTCGGCGCGCTTGCCGATCAGGCCCTCCAGCTCCAGCCGGCAGGCACTGTCGAGCAGCGAGTCGACCGGCTCCTCGAAGTCTGCGGAGTACCTGAGCACTGGCGATGCGTTGTCTTCCAGCAGCCGGGCCAAGGTGTCGCGACGCGCCTTCAGCGGTAGTTCGCGCAGGTCTTCGCGCCCCAGCCAGGGCAGGTCGAACAGGTAATAGGTGATGCGTTCGTCGTGCTCGGTGTCGAAGGCATTCTGCAACGCCTGGAAATCGGCGACGCCGTTGTCATCGACCACCACCATTTCGCCATCCAGCCACGCGGCGTCGAGCCCAAGCGCCTTGAGCGCCTCGACCTGACGGGGCATCTTCGCACTCCAGTCGTGGCCATTGCGGGTGAACAGGCGTACGTCGTCACCGTCGATGCGCGCCATGATGCGGTAGCCATCGAACTTGACTTCATAGCGCCAGTCGCCGCTGGGCGGGGAGTCGACCAAGGTGGCCAGTTGCGGCTGGAGCTTGTCGGGCAGGGCTTTGGCGCGGGCCTTGTGCTTGCGCGGGGTAGCGGAGGTTGTCTTGGCCGGACGCCTTGGCGGCAGGCTGCGCTCGCTGAGGACGCTGTCGGGCAGGGCTTCGACGATGCTGTAGTCGACCTCGCTGCGCGCTTGCCCGTCATTTGACTTGACCAGCATCCATTGTTCCTTCTTGCCGGCCAGCTGGGTGCGGAACAGGTTCCAGACCCCCGACAGCTTCTCGCCCTGCAGGCGAAAGCGCAGCTTGCCTTTGGCATAGGCTTGATGCGGATCGCCTTCGGGCTCCCAGATGCCCCGGTCCCAGACGATCACATCGCCAGCGCCGTAGTGACCCTCCGGGATGTGCCCTTCGAAGTTGGCATAGTCCAGCGGGTGGTCCTCGACATGCACCGCCAGGCGCCGGACCTTCGGGTCAAGGGAGGGTCCCTTGGGGATCGCCCAGCTTTTCAAGGTGCCGTCGAGTTCCAGGCGGAAGTCGTAGTGCAAGTGGCTGGCGTCGTGTTTCTGAATGCAGTACTGCAGCGCGTGGCCCGACCGTGTTCTGGCGTGTGTGCCCACCGGTTCGGATGTGGCGTTGAAGTCGCGTTTGCGATGGTACTCCTGCAGGGGCTTGGCCATGGCGGGCTCCGGGAGGGTTCGCGGGTCTCAAGATTGGGAGGCGGCGAGGCGGCGCGGAGTTCAAAAAAAGCGCGGGGTAGGGCAAGGCAAGAAACTCTGAATCATTTGTGTGTGCGCGGAGTCGACCGAGTGAAGCCCACAAACGGAGAACGCTCATGACCCTACCTGATGACCCAAGACCGCAGGTCGAGATCGACGACACCGAGGACCGCATGGGAAGCGTCCACGAGTTGGATTTCAGTGAGCGTCGTGATGAACGCCAGGGGCGTGTCGGTGACGAGCGTCCGGCGCGCGAGATCGCCGAGGACTATCCACCCCGACGTGTTGCCGAAAGCGGCATGACCGGTGGCGAGGCCTTGAGCGACAGCCTGCACGAGGACAACGTCACCCTGGACGACCTGAGCCCGGACACGTTGTTCGATGAAACCGGTGCTCGCGACCCTGATGAGCCTGGTAGTGGTAGCAGACCTGCTGACCAGACCCTGCGCCATGTGGACGCTCATGAGATCGGAGGCGGCATCGGGCTGGACGAGGCGGAGCTGGCTCGCTCGGCGCCGTTGGACGGTGAGCCGTGGACCGACGAGGTGAGCTCTGAAGATGACAGGAGAGAACCCTGATGAACGAGCAACGATGTTCCTGCAACCACTGTTCTTGCACCGTGGATGCCAATACCGTGGTCCAGGATGGCAAGGCTTATTGCTGCGAGGCCTGTGCTACGGGGCATCGCAATGGGGAGCCTTGTCGTATGGCCGACTGTAATTGTGGTGAGCTGACTCAGCCGAAGGACAGCTCGGTCGATAATGCGCTGGATGAAACGTTCCCGGCGAGTGATCCTATTTCGCCGTAGGATTGCTTTGCGAGCGGGGTGGTTTTTACAGATGTGAGCTTATTCGTTTGCGAGGGTGACTATGCGTCTCCCTCGTAAATGAAGGTGCTTACAACTTTCAAAACACACACTCTGAAAGTGGAATGCTAGAGGGGTGGGCTTTTGTAGTTGTGAGCATATCCGTTTGCGAGGGTGACACTTAGTCACCTTTTCGCCCTTACGGCGAGTCACTTTTTGTCAGACGCGACAAAAAGTAACCAAAAAACGCTGCGCTCCATTCATCCGGCCCTGCGCTTCGCTCCGGGTTCCCTCACTCCGGCCTTGCTCCCGGGAGGACCGCGCTGCAGGGCCCATCCTGGGCCCCAGCGCTTGACGGGCATCCATGCCCGTCACCTCCCTCCGCAAGCCCTGCGTTCGGCCTCCTGAAGTCGCGGAGGTACGGGCGGTGCCTGGGCTGGCGTAGCTGTCGCTCGTGGGGTATGAGACTGGATGCTCTTGATCTTGCTTCTAAGTGCGCGATGGATCAGGCGCCGCCAATCGCGACTTCAGGAGGCCGAGTGGAGTTCTTGCGGAGGGAGGTGACGGGCATGGATGCCCGTCAAGCGCTGCGCCCCAGGAGGGGGCGTTCAGCGCGGTCCTCCCGGGAGCAAGAACGGAGCGAGGGAACCCCGGAGCGAAGCGTAGGGGCCGGATGAATGGAGCCAGCGGTTTTTGCCTTCTTTTGCCCGCGTGCAAAAGAAGGTCGCCGTAAGGGCGAAAAGGTGATTAAGCGTCAACCTCGTAAATGCATGTGCTTATAACTTTCAAAACACACGCTCTGAAAGTCAAATGCTAGAGGGGTTGGTTTTTACACCTGTGAGTGTATTCATTTGCCAGGGTGACGCTTAGTCACCTTTTCGCCCTTACGGCGAGTCACTTTTTGTCAGACGCGACAAAAAGTAACCAAAAAACGCTGCGCTCCATTCATCCGGCCCTGCGCTTCGCTCCGGGTTCCCTCACTCCGGCCTTGCTCCCGGGAGGACCGCGCTGCAGGGCCCATCCTGGGCCCCAGCGCTTGACGGGCATCCATGCCCGTCACCTCCCTTCGCAAGTCCTGCGTTCGGCCTCCTGAAGTCGCGGAGGTACGGGTGGTGCCTGGGCTGGCGTAGCTGTCGCTTGTGAGGTATGAGGCTGGATTCTTGATCGGCAACGGCAACGGCAACGGCAACGGCAACGGCAACGGCATTGAGATTGCCTTGTAAGGACGCAGGCGCGGCTCAAGCCATTTTGCGTAAGGCTTCTAAGTGCGCGATTGATCAGGCGCCGCCAATCGCGACTTCAGGAGGCCGAACGCAGGACTTGCGGAGGGAGGTGACGGGCATGGATGCCCGTCAAGCGCTGCGCCCCAGGAGGGGCGTTCAGCGCGGTCCTCCCGGGAGCAAGAACGGAGCGAGGGAACCCCGGAGCGAAGCGTAGGGGCCGGATGAATGGAGCCAGCGGTTTTTGCCTTCTTTTGCCCGCGTGCAAAAGAAGGTCGCCGTAAAGGCGAAAAGGTGACTGTGCGTCTCCCTCGTAAATGAATATGTTTATAACTTTCAAAACACACACTTTGAAAGTTGAATGCTAGAGGGGTGGGTTTTTACAGTTGTGAGCATATCCGTTCGCGAGGGTGACGCAGAGTCACCTTTTCGCCCTTACGGCGAGTCACTTTTTGTCAGACGCGACAAAAAGTAACCAAAAAACGCTGTGCTCCGTTCATCCGGCCCTACGCTTCGCTCCGGGTTCCCTCACTCCGGCCTTGCTCCCGGGAGGACCGCGCTGCAGGGCCCATCCTGGGCCCCAGCGCTTGACGGGCATCCATGCCCGTCACCTCCCTGCGCAAGTCCTGCGCTCGGCCTCCTGAAGTCGCGGAGGTACGGGTGGTGCCTGGGCTGGCGCAGCTGTCGCTAGTAGGTATGAGGCTCGATTCTTGATCGGCAACGGCAACGGCACTGAAATTGCCCTGTAAGGACGCCGGCGCGGCTCAAGCCACTTTGCGTAAGGCCTCTATCAACTCTCCCTTGCGCATGGTCGAGCGCCCGGCGATATGCCGCTTGCGCGCACGGTCCATCAACTCGGCCTTGGTCATGTCCTCCAGCTGCTGTCTGGAGCGGGGCACGCCATGCTTTGTCGCGACTGCGCGCCGGGCCGAGGACTCCCGCGCTTTGGCCTTGGCCGCCGGGCTTTTCTGTTGCCCGGAACCGCCTTTGCGCTCACCGCCACCGGACTGCTTGTTGACCGTGGCCCAGGCGCGGGCTTCGGCTTCGTCCTTGGACACGCCCTTGGCCTCGTAGCTCTGTTCGATATGCTCGGCCTTGCGCTTCTGTTTATCGGTGTACTTGTCTTTTTCTCCACGTGGCATGGTCGTTCTCCTCTACGTCAGTGGGTCTGCCAGACACCGTTGCTGCGCTCGCAATCGCTACGCGCCTGGCCCAGGCTGGGGGTGTCGTAGTAGTAGGTGATGATCCGCGCCTCCTTGGGCACGGCGGGGCGGGTGGAAGGCTCGTTGCGCCCCGCGGCATCGGGGTTGGCCAGGGTTTCCTGGGTCAGCGGTGCGATGCAGCTGCCGATGCTGCCGTCGGCGCAACGCTCGACTCGGCGTTTCTGGCTGTTGAGCATCTCCTTGCTTTCATTGCTGCACGACCAGGCAATCGCTTCGGCCGGCATGTTGGCGTAGCTGTAGCAGGTGTGCTGCTGCACCGGTTTGACCGCCTCGCTGGATGAGCGCGTGACCACGTCGCAGCCTTCGGCCATTGCCTGGCCGCTGGCCAGGGTGGCCAGCAGTGCAATACATGGAACGATCCGCATGATGTACCTCCCGGGCCCCACGGCCCATCAGCGCTTGTCGAGGGCTGGCTCGACCTGTCGGCGCAAGGCCTTGGCGCGTTTCTCGAGGATCAGATAGGTGACCACCGCCAACAGCAGCGGGATCAGGTAGTACAACGTTCGATAACCCAGCAACGCGGCCACCAGCGTGCCCTGTCCGAGCTGGCCATGGAGCAGGGCGAGGAAGACGGCCTCCAGTACGCCAAGCCCGGCCGGAATATGGGCGACCACGCCCGCCACGCAACTGATCAGCAACACACCCAGCACCGAGGGATAGAACAGCTCCGGTGGCAGCAGCAGATGGATCAACGCCGCCATCAACGCCCAGTTGCTTGCACCCAGGGCCACCTGGCACAACGCCAGGCGCAGGCTCGGCAGGGTGACTTCATGCCCGCGCAGCTCCCACGTGCGCCGCTTGGCGAAGGCGCAGGCGAACAGGTAGGCCAACGCGACCACGACCATCAAGACGCCGATCAGACGCAGGCCGCCGGCCCCTACCGTCCAGTTCTCCGGCAGCTTGACCAGGCCCAAGGCGAATACGGTGCCGGCCAACAGCAGGTAGCCCATCCAGTTGGTCAACAGGCCCAGGGTGAGGATGCGGGTGATGGTCGGGGTATCCAGGCCCAGCCTGCCGTACAGCCGATAGCGCAGGGCCACGCCACCGACCCAGGTGGTGAAGTTGAGGTTGAACGCATAGCAGACGAATGCCACCGGCAGCACTTGGCGGGCCGGCAGGCGGTGGCCGGTATAGGCGCGGGCGAGCAGGTCGTAGCTGGCGAACACCAGGTAGCTGCACAGGGCCAGCAGCAACCCCAGGATCAACGTCGAGGGCCGGTAGGCCCGCAGCGACTGGCTGACTTCGTTCCAGTCCAGGTTGCGCGCCAGGGTGAACAGCAGCACCGGGATCAATACCAGGAACAGCACGGTCAGCAGGCGTTTGCCCCAGGTCTTCCAGCGTGGCGTGGCCATCAGGTCTTGCCCTCTTGGTAGTCGGCCGGAGCCTCGCTTTCGCTTTGCAGCGACTGCAGGCGTTGCCGGTGTGCCGGGAACCAGCCGGCGATACGCGGGAAATAGCGGGTGATATGGAAGCCCAGGAAGATCAAGGGGGCACGCCACCAGTAACCGCGCACCATGCGCTCGAGCGTCACGGCTTTGCAGTGCTCGCGTGTCAGTTCGCTCAAGTGTTGGTAGAGCACATCGTTGAACGCCCGGTCGCGGATCAGCAGGTTGGCTTCGAGGTTGAACGACAGGCTTAGTGGGTCGAGGTTGCTCGAGCCCACCGTGGTCCACTCGTCGTCCACCAACGCTACCTTGCCGTGCAGCGGGCGCTGGCAGTATTCGTAGATGCGCACCTCGTCGCGCAACAGGTAGTTGTAGAGCAGCCGGGAGAGTGCGCGGACCCAGCGCATGTCCGGTTGCCCCTGAAGGATCAGGGTCACCTCGACCCCGCGCCGGGCGGCGTTGCGCAGTTCGCGCAGCAGGCGGTAGCCGGGGAAGAAGTACGCGTTGGCCACGACGATACGTTGCCTGGCTTCGCGCAGGGCTTGCAGATAACAGGCCTCGATATCGGTGCGGTGGCGCCGGTTGTCGCGTTCCACCAGCACGGCGGTGGCCGGGCCTGCGGCGATGTTGTTCGGCTGGACTCGGCTGGCGGCATCCAGCACGGGGGCGAGCATTCGGCAGGAGGACGCGTGCACCTGGCCCACTACCGGGCCGACGACCTCCACGGCGTAGTCCTGCTTGGCCTGTGGGCCGAAGTCTCCGAGGTGGTCGGCGCTGTAGTTGATACCGCCGATGAACGCGCGTTGTCCGTCGATCACCAGGATCTTGCGGTGCAGGCGACGGAACAGGTTGGTGCGCATGCCGGCCAGTCGTGGTTGCGGATCGAACGAATGGAAACGGACCCCGGCCTCGGTCATCGAGGCGATGAATGCGTCGGGCAGGTCGGCGGTGCCGTAACCGTCCACGGCGACTTCGACCCTTACCCCGCGCCGAGCGGCGTCGATCAAGGCCTGGCGCAAGGCCTGGCCGACCTTGTCGTCGTAGATGATGAAGGTCTCCAGGAGTATTTCCTCGCGAGCCTGAGCCATGGCCTCGAGCACGCGCGGATAGTACTGCTCGCCGTTGACCAGCAACTGGACGTGATTGCCTTCGCTCCAGGGCAGCTTCATAGCGTCACCTGCGCGACCAGCGGGGCATGGTCGGAGAGGTGTGACCACGGGTATCTGGACAGTACCCGGGCGTCGCTGGCTTGTGCGTTGCGCAGGTAGATGCGGTCCAGGCGCAGCAGCGGCAGGCGCGCGGGAAAGCTGCGCGCCGGCTTGCCGAAGGCTTCGACCAGATGCCCCGAGAGCCGCACATCCGCTTTCAGGCGCCAGTCGTTGAAGTCACCTGCGACGATAACCGGCTCGTCCGAGGGCAGGCTGTCAAGCAACGCCAGCAGCAGATCGACCTGCCGTTGCCGGTGCTCCTCGCGCAGCCCGAGGTGCACGCAGATCGCGTGCACCTGCTCGTGGCCCGGCACTTCGAGCTGGCAATGCAGCAGGCCGCGCTCTTCGTTGCCGTGGATCGTGACGTCAAGGTTGTCGTGGACTCGGATCGGAAATTTGGACAGGAGGGCATTGCCATGGTCGCCATGGGGATAGACCGCGTTGCGTCCGTAGGCGAACTGCGGCCACATGCTGTCGGCGAGGAATTCGTACTGAGGTGCCGTCGGCCAGGTCGGGTGGCGCTCGGCATGCTGCTGATGGCTGCCGTGCACCTCCTGCAGGAACACCAGATCGGCGCCGGTAGCGCGTACCGCCTCGCGCAACTCCGGCAGGATGAAACGGCGGTTGAACAGGGTAAAACCCTTGTGCACGTTGAGGGTCAGCACCGTCAGGCGGTGCACGGCGGTCACCTTGTCGATGATGCAGCGGGGGGCAGGCAAGGTTCCGTTCATAGCGACTCCTGCGGTTCGACGCCGGGCTCGGTCACCAGCTCGCCGTCAAGGCCGAGCTTGCCCAGCAGGCGGCGGGCATCGTAAGGGGCATGCACTTTCTGGTCATTGTCGAAGTAGCAGTACACGTCACGGGAGGCACGTTTTGCCGGCGCGCGACGCACGACGCGCTGGGCATCCTCCGGCTGACCGCCTGCCGCCCAGGCCTGGATACGCATGCGCCAGCGGCGCAGCGCGCTGGCGGTATAGCCGCTGCTGTAGAGCTCGACATCGCCATGCAGGCGCAGGTACATGAAGTCGGCCGTGACCTCCTCGACATAAGGCCATTTGCCCGCGCTGTCGGCGACCACCAAGGCGACCTTGTGTTTGCGCAACAGGTCGATGAAGGTGTCGCAAAGGAAGCTGGGGTGACGGATTTCCACGGCGTGGCGCAGGCGTGCGTTGCCCTTGATGGCAGTCCCACCGCTGCCTTGCAGGCGCTCGGCGGCGTCGCGGGCAATGCGGCGGGCGGCCGAGCGGTCATGTGGGAGCTTGGCGAGAAAATCGCTGAACCGCTGCACGTCGAATTTCAGGTTTGGGGGAAACTGCCAGAGAAAAGGTCCAAGCTTGTCACCCAGCAGCAAGGGGCCCGAGGCGAAGAAGTTGGCCAGCGCTTCGTCGATCTCGCGAAGCCTGCGCACATGGGTGATATAGCGCGGCGCCTTGACCGAAAACACAAAATCGTCGGGCGTCTCGTCACGCCAGCGCTCGTAGCGTTCAGGGGTCTGCAGCGCGTAGAACGAGCCATTGATCTCGATACTGTTGACTGCCCGCGAGGCGAACGCCAGTTCGTCGTCCTGACGCAGCCCCTTGGGGTAGAAGTCCTTGCGCCATGGGCCATAGCGCCAACCGGAAATGCCAATGCGGATCTCGCTCACCACAGCCCCCTGGATTGATGTACTCATCAGTAGCGACCCGTGGCGGATCGAGAGGGTTCAGCAGGATTGACGAGTGGCGTTACCTGGAAAGCGCCGGGCCTTCAGCCGTCGGATTGCTCTTCTGGAGGTACCTGGCCTTCCGGCCAGTCGGGTGCCTCTTGTTGCGGATCGGGCGCAGGTATCTTCTCGCCGGGATCGTGCGGGACTTCATCGACATAAGGATCTGGATGATTGGGGTCGCTCATGGTCGGTCTCCTGGGCAAGTAGGTCAGTCGCTTTTGTCAGCCATGAGGGTCTACCTCTGGTCGAACACAGGAAGGCCTGTGTTCAGTTGTGACCTGGGCGCGAGTCATCGCACTGCAAGGATTCTCGGATTTCCAGACCAGTTGCCTGAAGGACCGCGGGACAAACATTTAGCGGGCGAACAACAGCAGTACCGCGCATGGCCTGCGTTGCGAGCACGCTCGCCGGTGGGGCAAGAAAGCCGGAACTTTGCCCGTGCTGCGGGGCTCCACCGCATGCAGGAGCACACATCGAGGTAAACCATGAAATTCGATCGATTTGCCCAATGGTTGGCCAACCGCAGTGGACGTCCGATGACCTTCGCCATCGCACTAGTGCTCATCATTGTTTGGGGGGTGAGCGGGCCGTTGTTTGACTTCAACGATACCTGGCAACTGGTGATCAACACCTCGACCACGATCATCACCTTCCTGATGGTGTTCCTGATCCAGAACACCCAGAACCGCGACAACGACGAGTTGCACATCAAGATCGACGAGCTGCTGCGCACCACCAAGCGGGCGCACAAGGCGCTGCTGGACCTTGAGGACATGGGGCCGGCGGAACTGCATGCGCTGCGCAAGCATTACCAGCGAATGGGTGAGCACGACTCGGCAAAAGCGAGCCGTGATGCTCAGGAAAAGGACACGTCTGACTGAGCCTGGAAGAAGACAGGGCCAGTCGAATGATTCACCCAACTGACCCGATCGACTCCGTGATCTCCTCTAAAAGCGCTGTTCCACGGCACTGCAGTAGAGGCGAATGAACATCGCCACACTGGGCGGCGAATCCAGCCAGGTGCCCATGGCCCGCGCTTTGACGGCGCAGAGCCAGGTCAATACGGCACCGATCCGCACAGTGTCTCTATGGCCTCGACCAGTTCGTCATAGCCCACCGGCTTGTTCAGATGGCGATCGAAGCCTGACTGGCGTGAGCGGTACTGGTCGGCGCTGGCGCCGTAGCCGGTCAGGGCAATGGCCGGTGTGTAGCGCAGGTGTTCCAGGCCCCGTAGCGCCTTGATCAGGGCATGGCCGTCCATTATCGGCATGCCGATATCGGACAGGATGATCTCGTAGCGTCCCTCGGCGGCGGCCTCGAGCGCTGCTTGCGGGTCGCTGTAGGCCTCGACGTTCGCACCTTCCATCTCCAGCAACTGCTGCATGACCTCGAGGATTTCCTTCGAGTCGTCTACCAGCAGCACCTTGATACCGTCCAGCCGGCCGTCGCTGGCCTGCTCGGGCGCATCTGGCGTGGCCTGGTGCTCGGGTGCGGTCAATGGCAGGGAGACCGTGAAGGTGCTGCCGCAACCAAGCCCCGGAGAATAAGCCGCCACCGTCCCGCCATGGGCCTCGACCAACTGGCGCACCAGCGACAGGCCGATGCCCAGCCCGTCGCGGTGGTTGCCGGACGACTGCGGGGCAGCCTGGGTGAACAGGTCGAAAACGCTCTCGAGGCTATCCGCGGTCAGGCCCACGCCCTGGTCGATCACCTCCAGGTGGGCTTGAGTATCTCGCCTGGCGAGCGCCACGCGAATCTCGCTGCCTGCTGGGCTGAATTTCAAGGCGTTGTTCAGCAGATTCCAGATGATCTGTTCGAGCCGCGTGCCATCGGCTTCGACGTAGACCGGCGCGCCATCGGCCGGTAACGCCAGGCGCACGGTGCAAGGATGCTGCTCGTTGAGCACCACCGCATGGATGCCCTGTAGCACTGCGCACAGGTCGATCAACTGGGTCTTGAGCTTGAGCTTGCCGGTGCGGATGCGGGCGACGTCGAGCAGGTCGTCGATGATCCGCGCCTGACTGGATACTGCGTCACAGATGATCCCGACAGCCTTGCTGGCGGCGCTGGCAGACTTCACCGCCGGCGAGCGGCGCAGGATCTCGGCGTTGAGTTGGATCAGGTTCAGCGGATGCTTGAGCTCGTGGGACATGACGGCGAAGAACTCGTCCTTCATGTGGCTGCTGCTCTGCGACTCGGCCAGTTGCTTGCTCTGCTCGTCGTGCAGGCGCTTGTGGCCGGTGAGGTCGCGGGCGATCTTCACGTAGCCGCGCAGGCTGCTGCCCTTGAGGCGGGAGACCTCGCCGCTGCAGTAGAAGCGACTGCCATCCTTGCGCACGTGCCAGCGCTCGTCCTGACCACGCCCATGAAGGCGGGCGCTGCGCAGCTCGTGTTCCGGCACACCGCTGGCCTGATCCTGTTCTGTGAAGATCAGCTGATAGTGCTGGCCGAGGACCTCGTCCTTGCCATAACCGAAAATCAGCGCGGCGCCTGTGTTCCAGTCGGTGATCAGACCTTGCTCGTCAAGCAGGATGATGGCGAAGTCATGGGTGCTTTCGGCCACCAGGCGCATGCGTTCCTCGCCCTGGCGCAAGCGTTCTTCCGCGGCGCGGCTCTGGCTGATGTCGATGAAGGTCAGCACGGTGCCATCGACGTTGCGCTCGCTGGCCCGGTAGGGCAGCAAGCGGGCCAGGTACCAGTGCTGGTTGTGGCCGACGACCTCGCGTTCGATGGTGGTCTCGCGCTCGACCACTGCACGGGCGTCGTCGGCCAGGCCGGGGTAGTCGAGACGATGGGTGATATCGAGTAGCGAGCGCCCGGTGTCCACCGGCAGCATGCTGAAAATGTCGGTGGCCCGTGGGGTGAACCAGCGGATGCACAGGTTACGGTCGACGAAGACCGTGGCGATGTCGGTCGAGGCGATCAGGTTGCTCAGGTAGTCGTTGACCTTGTCGGTCTCCTCGACCTTGGTCTTGAGCTCGTAGTTGACCGTCAGCAGCTCTTCGTTGATCGACTGCAGCTCCTCCTTGCTGGTTTCCAGTTCCTCGCTGGCCGAGCGCAGTTCCTCGTTGATCGCCTGCATTTCCTCGTTGGAGGCGGTCAACTCCTGGCTGGAAAACTCCGATTGCTCGATGGTTTCCTGCAGTTGCAGCCGCGTGCGGTGCAGTTCGCGCTCCAGGTTGCTCAGCACCATGCCTTCGGTCTGCTCGGCGGCCGCGTTGGTGCTGGCGCTGCTATCGACTTCGATTGTCTGGAACACCACCAGCAGGCAATCGGTACCACTGGGGTCATCCTGGTGCGGCTGGATCAGGATTTGCACGGTAGTGGGCTGTTCGTCGAGGTTGACCGCGACACTGCGCGAGGTCACCGCCTGGCCGCTGCCTTGCGCTTGCAGCATGGTACTGCGCAGGGCCGGCCGCAAAGGCGCGATGATCAGGCTGAGCAGGTTGTGGCTGAGCTCGCCACCCGCATGGCGCAGAAAGCGTCCGACACCTTCACTCATGTGC
Organism: Pseudomonas machongensis; assembly: GCF_034961125.1. Taxonomy (NCBI): domain Bacteria; kingdom Pseudomonadati; phylum Pseudomonadota; class Gammaproteobacteria; order Pseudomonadales; family Pseudomonadaceae; genus Pseudomonas; species Pseudomonas machongensis. Next base: position 334,036 of record NZ_JAYFUI010000187.1, read on the forward strand.
AGGATATTGCCCTCGCTATCGACCACCAGGCTGGGCGGCGTGCAGCGGGCGAGTGCGCGGTGGTGGATCTCGGCGTAGGACAATCGGCGAGTGCTACGCGCGCGGGCCGGTGGCGCGAGCGCAGGCTCCGGGGCCTGCAGGCGCGGCGGATGGCTGGTGGTCGGCACTTCTCGGGCGCGGAAGATACGGTTGCGTTTGTCCACGGCGACGAACAGCTCGGCCGCAAGGTCAGTCGATTCGGAGCTACCGAGGAACAGATGGCCGCCTGGACGCAGGGCGAAATGGAACAGGCGCAGGATATCGCGCTGCACCTCGCGGTCCAGGTAGATCAGCAGGTTGCGGCAGACGATCAGGTCAAGTTGGGAGAACGGCGGGTCGGATAGCAGGTTGTGACGGGCGAACAGGACCTTTTCCCTGATTTCCTTGCGTACCCGCAAGTGCTGTTCTTCCTTGATGAAGAACTGGCGCAGGCGCGCCGGTGACACGTCGGTGGCGATGGCATCCGGATACCGGCCGGCGCGACCGATAGCGATGGCGCGTTCGTCGAGGTCGGTGGCGAATACCTGCACCTGGGCACTGCGCTGTTCCACCGCCAACTGTTCGGTCACCAACATCGCCAGGCTGTAGGCCTCCTCGCCGGTGGAGCAGCCCGCTGACCAGAGGCGTACCTCGTGCGCGGACTCTTCGCTGGCATCCTTGTTGACCAGGCCGGGCATGACATGGCGCTGCAACGCTTCGAACGCTTCGCGGTCGCGGAAGAAATTGGTCACTCCGATCAGCATGTCGGCCAGCAGTGCCCGCGACTCCTCCGGATGGCGTTGCAGGAAGTCGAGGTAGCCGGCCAGCTCTGTCTGGCCGGTGACATGCAGGCGGCGTTCCAGACGGCGCAGTACGGTGGCGCGCTTGTAATGGCTGAAATCGTGTCCGGTATCGCCTTGCAGCGTCAGCAGGATCTCATCCAGCAACGGGTCACTTGCCACCGGGTCGCCTTCACGCTCTCCCAGTGGCGGCGGCAGGCTGTCGTCTTCGATTTCCGGCAGTTTCACCTGGCGCGCCGTGCGCCACAACTCGACCAGGCGCCCAGGCATTTCAGCCACCGGCAGCAGCAGGTCGACCATGCCGGTGGCCAGCGCCGCACGGGGCATGTCGGGGTGCTCGGCATCATCGGGTGCCTGCACCAGGGTCACGCCACCTTGCTCCTTGATGCGTGTCAGGCCTACGGCGCCGTCGCTACCGGTTCCCGAGAGCACGACGCAGAACGCATGGTCCTTGTGCACGTCGGCCAGATCGCGAAAGAACAGGTCGATGGCCACATGATCGCCGCGGCTGCGCTTGGCCGGGGTTACCCGCAGGTAGCCGTCGTTGGTGGACAGGCGATTGGCCGGCGAGATCACGTAGACATGGTTGCGTTCGATCGGCACCGGCTCGCTGACCTGGCGTACCGGCATGCGGGTGACAGCCTGGATGATCCGGTCGGCCTGGCTCTGGTGGTCCGGGGAGAGGTGAAGAACGACGACGAAGGCCATGCCGGAGTCGTCCGGGGCGTGCTGGAAGAAACGACGGATCGCCTCCAAGCCGCCGGCTGAGGCGCCGATGCCGACCACGGGGAAATCCAGGTGGCTGGGGCTGAGCGCCGAGTTGTGCGGCGAGGCGAGGGACGTTTTGCTGGACGACTTCATGGCATCAGCCTTGTACGGACTGGGAAATGGCCTGGTGCGAATCCCCGGGCACTGGGCGCAGATTATAGGTTGGCGCTCACTTTGGCGATGAGCGGTTGCCCTCGAGGAGGGCCAGATGCTCGATGGCCTCCTGATAACGCTCGGCTGCCTTGCGCCGCAGCCTTTGGTAATGGTCGAAGTCAAAGGCGTCGAGCCCGACGCCTTCGAGCAGGGCAAAGGCTGCGTGGTCGAGTTCATAGGCGCTGGCGAACAGCCGGCGATTCTGCTCCAGAGCGAGCTGTTGGCAGGCGCGGGTCGTGGGCATGGGAGCTCCGGTAGGCGAGGTGGTATTCAGACCTATGACTACCGCGCAGGCAAATAAGTGCGGACGTTTTGACCGGATGGCTCAACGGGCAGCTCTTTTTGATTTCAGCTGCGACCACCGACTGGGCCCGTGGCTTGGAGGCGAATGGAAAAATCTGTACATGAAGGTAGAATATCTGTACATCGTGCTATCTTTGTACAGTATTGGGCCGCGCTCGAGGTCAATATGGTTCACAGTGCTCGTTGGACGTGCCTTTGCCTGCTGATCGTTGCGTTTTCGGCGACGGCGGACTGGCGCTCGCAGTTGCCCGGAGCGCAGCGGTTGGGTGCGGGTGAGTTCACTTGGTTCGGCCTGCGTCTTTACACCGCCCAGTTATGGACGCTGGGGCCGGCGCTGGACTGGAATCAGCCGTTCGCCCTCGAGCTTCTCTATCACCGGTCGTTGTCCAAGGACACGCTGGTACAGGCCAGCCTCGAGGAAATGCATCGTCTCAACGCTGGCGGCATTGCGCCACAGCAACGCTCGGCTTGGACCCAGGCGCTCGAAGCGGCATTCGTGGACGTGCGCCCCGGGATACGAATTACAGGCTTGTACCTGCCGGGGCAGGGGTGCCGCTTTTACGTCGAGGGTGAATTGAGCCGCGAAATCAACGACCCGGCCTTTGCCCGGACATTCTTTGCCATCTGGCTCGATCCACGTGCCAGGGACCCACAACTGCGTCAGCGCCTGCTCGGGCTGACTGGCAGTGAACGAGGACGCTGAACATGTACAAAGCACTGTTGCTGGCGTTGTGTCTGCTTCTGGGCAGCTGTGGCAATGTCGGGGTCGAACGCTATGCCCAGGAGCAGCCGAAGCTCGACCTGGTGGCGTTCTTCTCGCGGCCGGTACAGGCCTGGGGGATGTTCCAGAAGCGCTCCGGTGAGGTGGTCAAGCGCTTTCATGTGCGCATCGATAGCCGTCGTGAAGGTGAGCATCTGATCCTCGAAGAACATTTTCTCTATAGCGATGGCACCCGTCAGGAACGCACCTGGCGGTTGGTGCCCGATGGTCCTGGCCGCTGGCGCGGAACGGCGGGGGACGTCATTGGCGAGGCGAGGGGGGAAGTGGCGGGTAACGCGTTGCGCTGGCGTTATCAGCTTGACCTGCCTGTCGACGGGCGTAACTGGCAAGTGGACCTGGACGACTGGATGTACCTGATGGATGACGACACCCTGATCAATCGCTCGAGTATGAGCAAGCTGGGCGTGGAAATCGGCCAGATCACCCTGTTCTTCCGCCGCCTCCCGGAGGGTACGCCGTGAACCTGGTCACGCTGTTTCAATGGGTCTCGACCGGCGAAGCGAAGGCGCTGGAACTGCTGTCGCTGGAGGGCGGCTTCTACCTTCTGCGTGCCTTGACCGACGCTGGCCCCGTGACTCTGAACGATGCCCATGGGCAGCCCTTGCGCGTGCGCTCCACCACCGAGCTACGCCAGTTGCTGACGGGCCTGCCAGCCGTGCCCTGCACGCTGGTGCAGCACGTGGTACATGATGAGATGTGCGGGCAACGTGACGGCCCCATCGAACCACTGCGCGTCCCGATAACGCTGGCCACCCAGTGGTAGGCGAAACGATGCGCCTGGGCCTGGTGCTGGGTGACCAGCTGTCGTTCGACCTGGCGAGCCTGAGCGCTCTCGATCCTGCCCGTGACGCTATCTTGATGGCTGAGGTGGAGGGTGAGGCCCGGTACGTGCCGCACCATCCACTGAAGATCGTTCTGATCTTCAGTGCCATGCGGCACTTCGCTGGGTGCCTGCGCGAGCGGGGTTGGCAAGTGCACTATGTCGAGCTCGATGCGGCAGGCAACAGCGGCAGCATCGTTGGTGAGTTGTGTCGCTGGCAACAGGCCTTGGGCGCTACGCAGATCCACCTGACCGAGTGCGGCGAGTGGCGTCTGGAGCAGGCATTGCGTGATGCCGGGTTGCCGCTGGTGTGGCACCGTGACCGGCGTTTTCTGTGCTCGCGCGAAGCCTTTGCGCGCTGGGCCGGTGAGCGGCGCCAACTGCGCATGGAGCACTTCTACCGTGGCATGCGCAAGCGCACCGGCCTGCTGATAGAGCTCGATGGCAGCCCCGCAGGTGGGGCCTGGAATTTCGATGTCGACAATCGCAAGCCGTTGCCGCGTCAGCTACGTGGTCCATTCGCTGCGCATTTTGCGCAGGACGAGATCACAGCAGCGGTACAGGCGCTGGTAGGTCAGCGCTTCAGCGATCACTACGGGGCCACCGAAGGCTTCGACTATCCAGTAACCCATGCCCAGGCCCAGCAGCTCTGGCAACACTTTCTGGAGTTTGGCCTGGCGGCTTTCGGGGACTATCAGGATGCGATGGCCGAGGGCGAGCCTTACCTGTTTCATGCACGCATCAGTGCGGCGCTCAACATCGGGCTACTGGATGTGCGTTGCCTGTGTGAAGACGTCGACAGGGCGTGGCGCGAGCGGCGAGTGCCGCTCAATGCAGCCGAGGGGTTCATCCGCCAGTTGATAGGCTGGCGCGAGTACGTGCGCGGGATCTACTGGCTGCGCATGCCGGAATATGCCGGGCTCAATCACCTGGACAACGAGCGCGCGTTGCCGGAATTCTACTGGACCGGGCAAACCCGTATGCGCTGCATGGCGCAAGCCATCGGGCAGACCTTGCGGCTGGGCTACGCACACCATATCCAACGGCTGATGATCACCGGCAACTTCGCCTTGCTGGCCGGTATCGTGCCAACGGCGATTTGTGAGTGGTACCTGGCGGTCTACATGGACGCCTTCGATTGGGTCGAGCTGCCCAACACGCTTGGCATGGTGATGCATGCCGACGGTGGCTACCTGGGCTCCAAGCCCTATTGTGCGAGTGGTCGGTACATCCAGCGCATGTCCGACCATTGCGCGTCCTGCAGTTACAGGGTTGGTCAGGTAACCGAGGAGGATGCTTGCCCGTTCAATGCTCTGTACTGGCATTTTCTGATGCGCCATCGCACCTTGCTGTCAGCTAACCCGCGGCTGGCTCTGGCCTATCGTGGGCTCGATGGCATGTCGGCCAGCCGTCGCGATGCCGTATGGCAACGCGGCCAGTCGTTGTTGGCGCGACTGGATGCCGGGCAGGCAATATGAAGAAGAGCCTGTTGCCCAGCAAAGTCTGTGTGGTGTGCGGCCGGCCGTTCAACTGGCGCAAGCGCTGGGCGCGCTGCTGGGAAGCGGTGCGCTATTGCTCCGAGCGATGCCGCAGGTCAGCGCCACGCCGCCAGGCGCAAGAGCAGGGGCAAGGTGAAGGCCCAGATGGGCGCCAGTAGCAGGCCGGTTTCCAGCGTGCCCAACGGCAATCCCACCCCGGCCAGCCTGGCGCCCGCCAGGTAAGCCAATGGGCCGCCGATTGCGCCTAGCAGTGCACCGAGCCGCCAGTCCCTGGCGATCCATGCCAGGCTGTGGCGCATGCCGCTGGCCAGCACCAGCCACAGCAGCGCCAGCCACAGTGGCAGCGGCCAGGCATCGAACGCGAATACCCCCAGCGCTCCCAGCACCGTATCGAGCAAGCAGCCGGCCAAGGTAACGCGCCACAGCGCCTTGAACTCGGCGCTGACGTCCCTGCTCAGGCGCAGATGCACGCCCAGGCCGAGGATCACCAGCAGCAAGAGCCAGGGCCGTTCGGCACCCAGTACGCAGGCCCACCAGCCAACCTGCAACCAAAGGGCATTGGCGACCAGCCTGCCGCCGTGCATCAGGCATGGCCTGGCAAGGGCGCACGACGTGCCTGGGGCGCGGCCAACAGCAGGTGGGCAACGCCGATGGCGCGCTCCTCGAAGCCGCCTTGGCAGTAGCACAAGTAGAATTCCCACAGGCGCTGGAACGTGTCGTCGTAGCCCAGGTCGGCCAGCGCCGTGCGTGCCTGACGCAGGTTTTCCCGCCAATGCTGCAGGGTGAGGGCGTAGTCCTGGCCGAAATCTTCCATATGTACAAGGTTCAGCGCGGTGTGCCGGCTGGCGGTATCGAGCATCACGCTCAGCGAAGGCAGGGCGCCTCCGGGGAAAATGTAGCGCTGGATGAAGTCCACCGAGCGCCGTGCCTGGTCGTAACGTTGGTCGCGAATGGTGATGGCTTGCAGCAGCATCAGGCCATCGGGCTTGAGCAGCGCGGCGCACTGGCGGAAATACACCGGCAGATAACGATGGCCTACCGCCTCGATCATCTCGATCGAAACCAATTTGTCGAAACGGCCTTCCAGGTCGCGGTAGTCCTCGCGAAGTACCGTTATGCGCTGCTCCAGGCCCAGCGCCCGAACGCGGTCCAGGGTATGGCTGTACTGCGCTTCGGAGAGCGTGGTGGTGGTGACTCTGCAGCCGTATCGGGTGGCGGCGTGAATCGCCAGGGAGCCCCAACCGCAGCCAATTTCCAGCAGGTGATCGTCAGGGCATAGCTCAAGCTTCTGGCAGATACGCTCCAGTTTGTGCACCTGAGCGTGTTCCAGTGTCTGCCCGGGATGCTCGAACTGGGCTGCCGAATACATCATGGTGGGGTCCAGTAGTCGCTCGAACAGGGCGTTGCCGAGGTCGTAGTGCGCCAGAATGTTACGCCGGGAACCGCGCTTGCTATTGCGGTTGAGCTGGTGCAACAGCCGCAGGGCAGGGCGGCCGAGGCGCGCCAGGCCGCCCTCGAGCGCGTCGAGCACTTCAAGGTTGGCGACGAACAGGCGCGTCACCCGTGCAAGGTCCGGGCTGCGCCAATAGCCGTGAATGTAGGCTTCGCCGGCACCGATCGAGCCATTGCCGGCGATCAGGCTCCAGGTGGCGTCATCGAGCACCTCCACCTCGGCCTGCAACGGGCTCTCGGTATCGCCAAAACTCCACTGCTGGCCGTGGCACAGCAGGCGCAAGTGACCGTGGCGCAGCTTGCCCATCCGGGCGAGTACGGCGCTTCGTGCCAGACCGCCGAGCAACGGCGCAAGGCCGGCGAACTTGCTAACGCTCAGGGTGTGATTCGACATCATTCGTGTCCTCGCAGGAGTGGCCGAGCGCCAAGTGATTCTGGCGGGCAGTGTGGTCATGGATGGGGGTGCGTTTGAACAGCAGGCGCAGTGCTTGCCAGTAGATAGCCGAGAGGGTGCGCAGGCTCATCCACGGGAAGGCCAGGATGTATCGATGCAGACTGGTGCGGTCCAAAGGCTGGCGCTGCAAGGCGAGGTCTGCCTTGAACACCGTGCGCTCGTGTTGGTGGTTCTCCATGTGGATACGTATATGTTGCGCATTCAGGGAGAAGCGAAAGCGATAGTCCATGTCCAGTGGCATGAACGGCGACACATGGAAGGCCTTGGATACCGTGAAGGGTGTGCCCAGGTTGTCGTGCACCGGCAGCACGTAGTGGAAGCGTTCACGCCAGGGGGTGTTTCGTACTTCCAGCAGGATCGCCACCAGGTTCGCGTCGCGGTCATGGCAGAAATAGAAACTCACCGGGTTGAACGACAGCCCCCAGCAGCGCAATTGCGTGAGCAGGTGGACCGGGCCTTCGGGCATATGCCCCGTGGCTTGGTGGACGATCAAGCGCGCGGCCTGTGCCAACGTGTGTCCCTGCTGGGTCAGTGCTGGCAGGTAGTCGGTCTGGCGAAAGCTGAGCGGTGCCAGGCGCCAGCGCCCTAGCCAGCGTGACAGGCTCATCAACCAGGTTTGCTCGTCCAGATCCAGGTAGAACATGCCTGTTCGATAGCGGAACGCGTGGGCGCGCGGCGTCAACCGATGGTGGCTGATCCAGCCCAGGCAAAGGCTGCTGTTCACAGTTGCACCCCGAAATGCGCGGCCACCTTCAGCGCACTGACCACACCGTCCTCGTGAAAGCCATTTCCCCAGTAGGCACCACAGAAGTAGCTGTGCTGCTGACCTTGCAGCTCTGACTGCCGAGCCTGCGCCGCGGATGCCGCGAGGCTGTATTGAGGATGGGCGTACTGAAAGCGGGCAATCACCTGCGCAGGGTCTATCAATGCGGTCTGGTTGAGGCTCACGCAGAAGGTGGTCGGTGCCTGAATACCTTGCAGGATATTCATGTTGTAGGTCAGCGCGGCGGGAGCCTCCTGTGGGCCTCCCAGGCGGTAGTTCCAGCTCGCCCAGGCGCGCTTGCGGCGCGGCAGCAGGCGGGTGTCGGTGTGCAGTACGACGTCGTTACTGGCATAGCCGATGGCCCCGAGCACGGCACGCTCCTGTGCGCTGGGGCTTTCCAGCATTGCCAGGGCCTGGTCGCTATGGCAGGCGAACACTACATTGTCGAAGCGTTCGGTGCCGGCCGCGCTCACCACCGTTACCCCACCTTCGTCGCGGCTGACCCGGTGAACCTTGCAGTCAAGGCGGATATGGTCAGCGAAGGGGCGGCACAGTGGCGCGATGTAGCTGCTCGAACCACCGCTGATGACCCGCCACTGTGGACGGTGGTTGACCGACAGCAAGCCGTGGTTGCGACAGAAGCGGACGAAGAACGCGAGGGGGAAGTGGAGCATGTCGGCGCGGGACATCGACCAGATGGCCGATCCCATCGGCACGATATAGTGGTCGATGAAGCGCTGCCCATAACCCTGTGCCTGAAGGTAGCTACCCAGCGTGGTGTTGGCATCGATGCGCTGGCTGTCCAGGTCGGTCAGTGCCTGGCGGTTGAAGCGCAGAATATCCCGCAGCATTCCCCAGAAGCCTGGGGAGATCAGGTTGCGGCGTTGTGCGAACAGTGTGTTCAGGTCGTGGCCGTTGTACTCAAGGCCTGTGGCCGGGTCATGCACGGAAAAACTCATTTCGGTGGGCTGTGAGGTGACCTTGAGCTGGTCGAGCAGCCGAATGAAGTTGGGGTAGGTCCAGTCGTTGAACACGATGAAGCCGGTGTCTATTGCATGGCGCTGGCCCTTCCAGACCACATCGAGGGTGTGGGTGTGGCCACCGATCCAGCGCTCGGCTTCGAAAACCGTGACCTGGTGGTTGCGTGACAGCAGATGGGCGCAGGTCAGCCCGGCGATGCCGCTGCCGATGATTGCTATACGCATGAATCAACCTTCCTGTTCATGACGGGCGAGGCGTTGCCCCAGGGCCAGACGCAGGCGCGCCGGTAGCGCACCGAGCAGGCGCAATACACAGGTGAAAAGACCGGGGAAGTTGATTTCCACGGGGCGGTGGGGCAAGCGCCTGGCGATGTGTCGGGCGGCGCGCTGCGCACTCCACAGCTGCGGCATGGGGAAATCGTTGCGGCGTGTCAAAGGTGTGTCGACAAAGCCAGGGCTGACCAAGGTGACTGCGATACCTTCGCGAGCCAGGTCGATCCGCTGTGACTCCATCAAATAGCGCACCGCGGCCTTGGAGGCGCCGTAGGCACCGGCGCGGGGCAAAGCCAGCCAGGTCACCGAACTGCCCATCACCACCAGGTGAGGGCGCTGGCCCTTGCGAAGCAGGGGCAGTGCCGATGCCAGGCAATAGGCGACACTGAGCAGGTTGGTGCGCATCACGCGCTCGACCAGCGCCGGATCGAACTGCCCCGGCTCCAGGTATTCGCAGGTGCCGGCATTGAAAATGGCCATGTCCAGCCCGCCCCAGGCCTGCTCGATCCGCGCGGCGATCGCGGCGATATCCTCAGGGTTGCCAAGATCGCCGATGGCCAGCAGTACCTGCCCAGGAAACTGTTCGGCCAGGGGCGCAAGGCGATCGGCCTGGCGTGCGCCCAGGGCCACTTGATGGCCTTGCTCCAGCAGGATGCGAGCGAGCTCGGCACCGATACCGCTGCTGGCGCCGGTCAACCAGCAGCGGCTCATGCCAGCCTGCCTTTGAGCCAGCGAATGGCGCCGCCCATGATGGGAAGGTGTTCATAAATGAGGGCGCCGGCGTCGAAATAGTCCTGGTGAAAATGCACACGGTCGCGCCAGTGCAGGCAACTGCAACCTTGCAACGAGATCTGCTGCCCGCGGGCCAGGCGTGGGTGGCGGAACTGCAGGGTCCAGCGCAGGTAACCCTGTCCGGGACTCACCTCGTCGGCGCTGAGAAAGGCATAGCGGATATCGGTGGCGTTGGCGTACAGCTGCTCGAAATAGGCTCGCAGCGCCGGCAGGCCCTGTATGTGGTGCAGAGGGTCGCGAAAAGTGATGTCTTCGCTGTACAGGTTTTCCAGCGTGCCGAGGTTAGCCCCATCGAGGCTGGCGAAGCGCTCGGCGAATTGCTGTAGGTATGCTGACATGTGGGCTCCAGGAAATCCTGTACAAAATATATTTGTTGTACAGGTATAGCTGAAGCGCCGAGATTAATCTATACAGATTGAGGGTTGTGTATAGCTTTTTTTAGCGCTCGTCTTGGCCGAGTTGGCGGCGCAAGCGGGCCACTTCGGCCTCGAGCTCGCGCACCTTTTCTTCGGCGCAAACCTGCGCTGTCACATCGCGCTGGATGCCGATGTAGTAGGTCAGCTGGTCTGCCTCGTTGTACACGGGCGAGATGGATAATTCGTTCCAGAACAGGCTTCCATCCTTGCGATAGTTGCGTAGCACCTCGCGGCAGGGGCGGCCTTCACGGATCGCATCGCGGATGCTTGCGAGGCCTTCCTGGTCATGATTCTCGCCCTGCAGAAAACGGCAATCCTGATAGAGGATGTCGTCGGCGTAATAGCCGGTCAGGCGCTCGAAAGCGGGGTTGACGTAGATGAGGATGCTGTCGTTGCCCTCTTGCTCGGCAACGACGATGCCATCGTTCGAATGCTCGACCATCAGTTGAAGGAGTTTCGCGGTGATCATAGGGCCCACCTACAGGCGTTTTATAAGCAAGATGCGCAGATTGCTTCTATGTGGAAGACCTCGGCGCCGTTGTCTGCATGATGGACCATGAAGGCTCGCCGCAGAAAGTCCATATGAGTTTAGAATGCTCGATCTCCCGGATATTCTCTGATTATGACTGACACCACCCCACCCGATTTGCTACCCATGCGCGATGTGGTCAGCTTGACCGGCATCAACCCGGTCACGTTGCGCGCCTGGGAGCGGCGGCATGGGTTGATACGCCCGCAGCGCACCGAGGGCGGCCATCGCTTGTACACCGCCCGGGATGTGCAACGCATACGCGACATCCTGCGCTGGACTGCCAACGGCCTGTCTATCAGCAAGGTCGGCGACAGGCTCGCCGGCCGGCCTGAGGCACCAGTGCAGCAGCCCTCGGCCTTCGACGAATGGCGAGACGCTGTGGTGCGTGCATCCGAGGCATTCGATGCACAGGCGTTGGAGGGGATTCATGGCCAGTTGTTCACCCTGTTCCCCAAGACCTCCGTGCTGCGCGAAGTGCTGATGCCGGTTTGGTATGAGTTGGCTTCAGGGGCTGCTCCAGGCCGGCGTAGCCAATGGCTGTTTCTCGATACGTTCCTGCGTGCCCGCTTGCTGGCGCGCCTGCACTTGAATCAGATCCCCGCGCCGCGGGTGCTGCTGGCAAGCACCGAGGGGCTGGCTGAATTCGAGGTGCTGTGCGCTGGGCTGATGTTGAGCAGCGAGCAACAGCGCATCGACGTACTGGGCTGCGGACAGTCGCTGGAAGAGTTGCCGTTGCTCTGCACCGCCATGCAGCCTGCGGCGCTGGTGATAAAAGTCCAGGCGCCGGTGAGCCCCGCCTTGGCCAGGCGCTTGCGTACCTTGCAGATGGACATTGCCTGCCCGCTGGCCTTGGTTGGCCAGGGGTTGGCTGATTCGCTGCATGCGTTGAGCGGAATCCCGTTATGCCTGCTGGACGAGGGAGGCGTTGACGCTGCGCGCAGGCTGAGTGCGTTGCACCGTGGCGCGCTTGACCTTTAGCGGGTCTGGGCTCCAAACATGGAACTTTGCCCCACGGATTGGCTTCCCTTGTTCAAAGGCCAAGCCGAGGAGAGCAGCATGAAGAAAGAGATCCAGACTCAAAAGCCGGGGACGCAGACCGGGACCCAGGGGGAAGAGGAGCGAGACAACGACGCCCATCGTCCGGACGGATCTACCGGTACATCACATGACTCGACGGCGCAAAAAACGGCCCGTGATCATGGTCAGCACAAACGCTGAAACTGCCACCCGACAGGGTTGAGGCTCGCCACGCTGGCGAGCCTCTGGGGCGGAGCAGGGAAATCGCAGGTGAGACGTCAATTCAATGGAATTCTCGGTCCCATCGCCTGTTCTACCGGATTCAGCTCCTGGCTCATCTCGTAGCTCGGACCCCACTTTCCGGAGCAGCGAATGCCTCGAATCATTACCCCAACCACCCCTGAACACGAGATCAACGAGCACAATGCGAGGATGTTTGGCTCTCCCAAGGAGCGCCTGGACTTCTACCGCCGCGAGATCCAGTACGAAACCAGCATCCTGGCCAATCGCACGGATGCCTACCTGGCGGCGCAATCTTTCCTGGTCATCGCGTTCGTTTCTTCCATGGGCAACCTCAATCAAGGGTGGGGCGAAATGTTCACCCTGATCGTGCCGGCGTTCCTTGCCTTGCTCGGGGTATTGAGCTCGCTCAACGCCTGGCCTGGCATCCGGGCTGCGTACAACATCATCGATCACTGGCAGCTCAAGCAAAGCCACCTGCTGCGCAGCGAGCCGTTGAGGGGGTTGGCCTACGACGAGTCGCCGCTGTTCTCCGAGGCAGAGACCTCTCGTGCAGGGCATCGAAAATCACTGCTGTTTTCGTTACGCACGCCGTGGATCTTTCTGGTCTTCTGGGTGCTGCTGGGTAGCTACTCGGTCTACATCCAACTGGCCTGAGCGCGTCGATCCTGGACGTTCGGTTCGAGCATGCAGGGCTCGACGCGGGCTCAGCGGGCGAGGTGTGCCGTAGCGCCAACCTCAGTAACGTCAGCCTTTGCTGTGCTCGTCAGAAGTGGGCCCGGTGCCTCGTTTGATGCCGCGTGGGCCAGCAACGCCCCAGATACCCAGACCCACGAGCGGTAGCGCCAGGATCAGCAGGGCCCAAGCCGCTTTGACGGCATCCGTCTTGTCGCTCCTGAACACGCTGACGATTGCCCACAGGTCGATGAGTAGCAGAATTGCCGCCACGGCAATCCAGAAGTAACTGGCTAAACCGTTCATGACCTTGCCTCCTCTACACGTAGTCAGGGCCCAGGGTGCCCGCCGCAGCGCCTGGCACGAGGATGACCTTGCGGCAGTTGTCCTGCTTCTGATCGAAGATCTTGTATCCCATCGCCGCCTCCTCGAGCGCCAGGCGGTGGGTGACGATCAGTTCCGGTTGCAGGCGTCCGGCTTCGATGTGCTGCAGCAGTTCTGGCAGGTATTTCTGGACATGGGTCTGACCCATCTTGAAGGTGAGGCCCTTGTCGAAGGCATCGCCGAACATGAAGGCGTGGATGAAGCCGGCGTACACACCGGGGACGCTGACAACCCCGCCACGGCGAACCGCAGCAATGCTCTGGCGTAGCGCCTTGCCACTGCTGCCTTCGATTTTCAGCGCTGTCATCACCGTTTCTGCAGTGCTTCCCTTGGCCTCGAAGCCGACCGCGTCGATCACGGCATCCACGCCGCGCATGCCCGGTGTCTGACGGATGATGCTGTCTGCAGGGTCGTCGTCCTGCTCGAAGTTGATGGGTATGACTCCGTAGGCCTCCTGGGCATACGCCAGGCGGTAATCGTTGTCGTCGACCATGAAGATGGTCTGCGCGCCGAGCATCCGCGCGCAGGCAGCACTCAACAAGCCCACTGGCCCGGCCCCGTAGATAGCCACTGACGAACCCTGGCCGATGTCGGCATTGATCACCGCCTGCCAGGCGGTCGGCAGAATGTCGGAAAGAAACAGCACCTTGTCATCGGCAAGGTCCGTGGGCACTTTGAACGGGCCGACATTACCTTTGGGCACCCTGACATAGTCGGCTTGGCCGCCAGGGATACCGCCATACAGATGGCTGTATCCGAACAGGGCAGCTCCTGGGGGAATGCCTTTTTTGTTGATGATCGCGCCGCGCCCGGTGTTGGTAGTCTCGCAAGCCGCGAACAGATCGTGCTGACAGAAGAAGCAACTGCCGCAGGCGATGACGAAGGGGATCACGACGCGATCGCCGATCTTCAGATTGGTAACGGCACTGCCAGTGTCCTCGACGATACCCATGAACTCGTGCCCGAAAATATCGCCCGCTTCGGTTTGCGGGATTTTGCCTCGATAGAGGTGCAGATCGGAGCCGCAGATGGCGGTGGCGGTCACCTTGAGGATGATGTCGTCTTGTTCCTGGATGATGGGATCAGGGACGTTATCGACCCTGACGTCGTGTGCTCCGTGGTAGGTCAGTGCTCTCATGAGTGTCTGCTCCTGCAAGTGCATGTCTGCGTGGTAGGTATGCAGGGGAAGCCATGACGGTCAGCAAAGTTCAGGTGAGTAAGTCCGGTGGTACTAAATACTGACTCGCTAAATAGCGGCCTTTGTTCGATCGGGGCAAGCCGGAGCATGCCGTATCCGGTCAGCATCAGCGGTTCTGATCAACTGCTGATTGGAACATTGCGCGCAGGGTGGGCTCTCACAAACAGGGGTACAACGAGGCCGTCATCATGAGCATCGAACGCAGCATTCCTGAACTAGAAGCCTGGTACGCACAGTACGACGACGTCAGTTACCGTCGCGAGTCGCCGGATGCCTACCACCATGAACTGGTTCGCACCGCCGAGGCGCTGCGTGACGATGGTGCCATCGACTGGGATGACTGGCTGGCGCTGAAGGCGTTGGCCGATCAGGCCCACGTCCGGGCACTGGAAGACGCCGTCCAGGCCCACGTGAACGACCCTGACGCATGAAAGCACTGAAGATTGCCACCTTCAATATCAATGGCATCCGCAGCCGCCTGCCCGCGTTGTTGGCCTGGCTGGCGCGGGAGCAACCGGACATCGTCTGCCTGCAGGAATTGAAGGCGGCCGACCAACAGTTTCCTCGCGAGGCGCTTGAAGCGGCGGGTTATGGCTGCCTTTACCAAGGGCAACCCTCCTGGAACGGTGTTGCAATCCTGGCGCGCGATAGCGAACCACTGGAGGTCCGTCGTGGGCTGCCCGGCATGGAGGACGATCAGCAGAGCCGCTATCTCGAAGCTGCGGTGCAGGGCGTGCTGGTGGGCTGCCTGTATCTGCCCAATGGCAACCCGCAACCCGGCCCGAAGTTCGAGTACAAATTGCGCTGGTTCGAGTGCCTGATCAAGCATGCCCAGGCACTGCATGGCAGCAGCCATCCCACGGTGCTGGCGGGCGATTTCAATGTCGTGCCGACTGATCTGGATATCTACAACCCACGTTCGTGGCTGAAGGACGCGCTGCTGCAACCTGAGTCAAGGGCGTGTTTCGAGCAGTTGCTGGCGCAAGGCTGGGTCGATGCTGTTCGCCACCTGTACCCAGAGCAGCGCATCTACACGTTCTGGGATTATTTTCGCAATCACTGGGCACGCAATGCCGGGCTGCGGATCGACCACTTGCTGCTCAATCCCGACCTCGCCCCCTATCTGAAACGGGCGGGTGTGGATGCCTGGGTACGCAACGAGGCCAAGGCCAGCGATCATGCGCCGGTCTGGATCGAATTGGGCAGGCGCCGCCAGCAACGTTAGCGGTCAGCGCTTCGGTCGACCACCGTCGCTCAGATGACGATGTAGTCGCTGCGCTGCAGCGTGCCTCGATGTTCGCCCTCGACCAGGTGCACGTAGCGACCGTCGACCAGGTCCACCGGCAGGCAGTCGTCGACATCCACCACTGTGTCGGTATGCGGCTTCAGCCAACCGGCTGCCATGCGTCGCTTGCCAATCTGCTTGGCGGCGGCCTTGTCGGTAGCCGTGACCAGCAAGTAGCGGTGATCCTCGCCAAACACGCCAGGTGCGTAGCCTCCCAGGTTCAGCAAGAACAAGCGCATGGCGCCGGGCGGTGGTGCGGCGTGGCCGAGCTCGACGCGATAGCCATCCACACCATGGACTTCCAGCCAGGAATCGATGTGCAAGCCTTTAGGGCTACCGAACCAGGCGCTGCGCAGCTGCGGGTAGGTCTGGTCGAGCGTGTCGGCGTGGGCGAAGACCACGTCGTGGACTTCGATGCTGGCCCGAGGATGTCTTCCTCCGAGCATGACAACGTAGAGCATGGGTGAGCCTGTGGTGAGGGGCAGGGGGCATATGGTGGCACAGCGCGTGGTTGAGTGCTCGGCGGCGTGTCGGCATTGTGCCGCTGCTCATGCGCATGAGGGTTTGTCTGATAGTTAAATAGGCTTTTTCTTAGTTTTTAGGAATCCTCCGATATTTTCGCCCGGGTATTTACTGGAAGATAGCGCTCGTGTTCAGGGGGTGGGTGCTTCTGGGCTCTTTAAGTGTGCACTGAGCGTGTGACGAAGCTTATTGAAATGCCAAGGACTTGCGTCAGCTCGGAAGGGCTCGCTCTTTGAAGAAAGCGCCTGATGGATGCGGGTGCTGGGTGCATTAATGCCCAGGGATGGGCATTTTCTTTATGAAAGCCTTTAATTTCGCCCACCTGTACACAGTCACTGTTCGAGTTGCTCGCGCGACTTGAAGGTATCTCGATGCATTCGTTTTTTCGGTCGCTGAAGTGCAGGTAGTTCATCCGGGCGCTGATATTGCATTTTGAACTTCCAGGCGATTTTTCGTCACTGGATTGGATGCCTATGCGCGAAGAGCGACTCCCTATCACAAGCAGGTCGAGGTGATGGCCTCGATTAATTATTGGATTGAAGGGGTTGGCGGTTGGTCATGAAGTCGAAAATGAATATCAAGTTTGCACCGGGCAGGCAGCGGTGGATGGGTGGTGTGCTGGTCTCGTGTGTGTTGGGAATGGGAGGCTCGCCAGTAGCATGGGCTGTGCAAGTTACCGATGTGAAGGGGCCGGCGCCAACCGCTGCGGATGATGCACGTCTTGATGCCAATATCAAGGCACTGACCGAAAAATGGGAAAAGATTAACGCAGATATTCGCAAGGTCCTTCCGCTGCCTGGCAGTGAGCCTGGTGCTTTTACAGCTATGGTCGGCTCATTAGGTAAAGGCGATGGCACGTTCGTTACGACGCGCGATCTGTTCGAACGTCGCGTACAAGACGCGAATAAGGTGGCCGACTATTTCGGAGTTGAGAGCTTGGCTGACCGTGTTGAGAAGGGAATCAAGGGGTTCACTGCCGGTTTTGAGAGGTTAGCTGACGGTTTTGAGGAGCTCCATGAAAAGACCAATGCTAATAACAAGTTAATTGCCGACTCGCTGGGTGGTGGTGCAAAGATTCCTTCGGTCAAGACGCAGGACGCTCGCAGTGCTCCGGTCTTTACTACCGTGGATGTCGATGCAAACGGTAATGCCCAAGCTTCAGTCTCGACCCGCAATAACGTAGCCGATGCACTGGTTGCCGTCGGCGAAAGCGTCAAGAACACTGCCAACGCTGCCGTCAAATACGACGACGCCAGTAACAAGGCTCAACTAACCCTCAATCCGGGTGGTCAGGCGGCGCGCCTGTCCAACGTCCAGGCCGGCGCACTGACCGCCAGCAGCACCGATGCGGTCAATGGCAGCCAGTTGTCGTCCTCGAACGAGCGTATCGGTCAGCTCGGCACCCAGGTTGGCGAACTGGCCACACGTACCGGCAATGACATCGCTGCAGCCAAGGCTTACACCGATGCCAATGTCGTCACGGTGCGTCAGTCCATCGAGGCGGTCCAGGACGTTGCGACCCAGACCGCGCAAGCAGCTGTCAAATATGACGACGCCAGTAACAGGGCGCAGCTGACCCTCAATCCTGGTGGTCAGGCCGCGCGCCTGTCCAACGTCCAGGCCGGCGCACTGACCGCCAGCAGCACCGATGCGGTCAATGGTAGCCAGTTGTCGTCCTCGAACGAGCGTATCGGTCAGCTTGGCACCCAGCTTGGCGAGCTGGCCACACGTACCGGCAATGACATCGCTGCGGCCAAGGCCTACACCGATGCCAACGTCGTCACAGTGCGCCAATCCATCGAGGCGGTGCAGGGCGTTGCGACCCAGACCGCGCAATCGGTGAGCAAAGTCAGTGCTGAGGTGGCCAACTTGCAGAAAGGCGCGGGCGGCGCTTTCCAGACCAGCGCCCGCAGCAACCTGCGTCAGCCCCAGGCTTCGGGGAAAGACGCCGTGGCCGGTGGCGGTGCTGCTCAGGCTGCGGGTGACAACAGCGTGGCGATGGGCGCCCGAGCACGTGCCGAAGGCAGTGGCACCACTGCGGTGGGGAGTGATGCCAAGGCCATTGCCAGCAACAGCGTTGCCCTGGGCGCCAACTCGGTTGCCGACCGCAGCAACACGGTCTCTGTGGGGCAAGCCGGTGCCGAGCGGCAGATTACCCATGTCGCTGCGGGCAGCCGCGGCACGGATGCCGCCAACATCGCCCAGTTGACTCGCGCCACAGCCGCTGCCACCGAGCAGGCGAATGCCTACACCGACCAGCGTTACGCGCAACTGCACCGCGACCTCAAGCAGCAGGACAGCACGCTCAGTGCGGGTATCGCCGGCGCCATGGCGATGGCCAACCTGCCACGGTCGATGGTCGCCGGCGGCAGCATGACCTCCGTGGCGGTGGGCAACTACCGGGGCGAGTCGGCCCTGGCGGTGGGTGTCTCGTACGTCTCGCCCAGCGGTCGTTGGTCGACGAACTTCAGCGGGTCCACCAACACCCGTAACGACGCTGGTGCGGCAGTGGGCGTCGGTTATCAGTGGTAATTCGTTTCGATCAACGTTGAATCGCGAGGTGGGCGGGTGTAATCGCCTGCCTCGCCGGATGGTTAGGAGTGTATGAACATGCAGATCGATGCTATAGCGAAAACGCGGGCTGCCATCAGTGAACGCCTGTTGATCACAGGTGCAACCGGTTTTCTCGGTGGTTCGGTGGCCGCTCAGCTGATCGCATACGGCTACGTCAGCCAATTGTGCTTCCTGGTTCGGGCAAGTAGCCCAGAGCAGGGATTGGAGCGTGTGCGTACCAATCTGAGCTTGCACGGTGTAGGTGAAGTCGGGCGGATGTCGCTCAACGCCAATCAGGTCATTTGTGGAGACCTGCTGGATACCTCCTGGCTCGAGCCTGAGTCAGCAAGGTTGATGACGATCGATCGGGTCCTCAACTGCGCGGCCGTGGCATCTTTTTCGAAAAATCCGAACATCTGGCCGGTGAACGTGGAAGGCACCTTTGCCTTTGCCAAGGCGATGAGTCGCATGCCGCGCCTGAAGCGCTTCGTGCATGTCGGCACGGCGATGAGCTGCGGCCCTGATCGCGATTCGCTGGTCAGCGAATCCTGGCGTTTTCCGCAGGCCGAGGCACAACTGGTGCCCTATACCGCTTCGAAGGCCGAAATCGAGCGACGCATGCGCCAGGAGTTGCCTGATCTACCCCTGGTCGTGGCCAGGCCTTCGATCGTGGTCGGGCACCGCACCCTGGGATGCCAGCCGTCGGGCAGCATCTTCTGGATGTTCCGCATGGGGCTGGCCCTGGAAAGCTTCACCTGTGATCTGGAAGAGAAGATCGATGTGATCCCGGTCGACTACTGCGCCGATGCGCTGATCAATCTTGCACTCAAGCGCCATCTGCGGCATGACCTCTATCATATCTCCGCAGGCCGGGACGCTGCCTGCACGTTTTCCGACATCGACCAGGCCTATGCTGCTGCCTGCACGACGCAGCCGGTGAGCGAGCGCTACCAGAAAGTGGGTGTCGAGGATCTGCCGGCGCTGGCGGCCGACTTCGAGTCTCGCATCGGGCCAGGCAACCCCCGTCTGATCATGCGCGCTTTGCGCCTGTACAGTGGTTTCGCCAATCTCAACTACGTGTTCGACAACAGCCGTTTGCTGGATGAAGGCATCTCACCGCCGCCGCGTTTTACCGACTATCTTGAAGCCTGTGTTCGAACGTCCAGAGGCGTCGCGATCACGCAGCAGATGCAGTGGGACTTCAAGTGAAGAACTGCGCAGTATTGGCGTATGGCCAGTATTTCAGTCAGGATTGCCTGGCAATGGCTGAGCGCTTGCCTGGCGCTCGCTCAGGTGTGGTGCCCAAGCATCGGGATGCAAACAGGTGCCAATCATAGATGGAGCTGACATGAGCGCTGATTCCACCGTCATACGTGTTGCCGTGCTCGATGATCACGCCGTGGTGCGCTGTGGGGTGGTCGCGCGCATCGGCGAGGAGCCGGATATCCAAGTCGTGGGCAGCTACGCCTCCAGCCTGGAGATGATTGCCGGCTTGCGCACTGCGCCTGCCGATGTATTGCTGGTCGATTACACCCTCAGTCCGAACGAGCTCGATGGCGTTTCACTGATCCGCGCCCTCATGGCCAGGTTTCCCGCCAGTGCGGTACTGATCTTTTCTTCGCACTATGAGCCTGCGATCGTAAGCCTGGCCATGCGTGTGGGCGCCTGCGGGTTCGTCGGCAAAACCCAGGACATGGCGCATATGATCAGCGGCATCCGCACCGTCGCCAGAGGCAAAACCTACATCGACCCGGATATGGCCTACCGCTTGGTGGAGGTCAGCGTCAATTCGGCCCTGCAGCGAGCACCGACGCCCGCGGTGGAATGCAATGCGGTGCGAGTCGAGGGGGTGCGGCTGTCAGCCAAGGAAAGCGAGGTCATTCGGTGTTTTCTTGCAGGCCTTACGGTCAGTGAGATCGCCCGCAAGTTCCAACGCAGTGAAAAGACCATCAGCACCCAGAAATGGTCGGCCTTCCGCAAGCTGGGGGTGACCTCGGATGCCGAGCTGTTCAACCTCAAGCATCAGTCGGGTGCCTTTTGAGGTGTCTGGCGCTGCTCAGCTTGGTGATTCTGGCGAGCTTGGCACCGCCAGTGGCCGCGCAGAAATTCAGGCTGAGTGAGGAGGAGCGGGCCTGGATTCAGGCCAACCCAGTAGTCAGGGTTGCAGCCGACCGCCACTGGATGCCGATCGAGTACATGGAAGATGGGGAAATCAAGGGGTTGGCGGGAGAGTTGCTCGCCTTCATCGAACAGAACACGGGGCTGCACTTCGTCCCGGTACCAAGTGGTGACTGGTCCACCGTGGCCGGCCTGCTCGAACGGCGTGAAGTGGATTTGGTGTCGTCGCTAGTGCGTGATTTTGCCCAGCCGGCTTTTGCCGCACTGGTCAGCGAAACTCGTACGTACTACATCGGCAATACCTTCATTGTCGCGCTCGAAGACAATTCGATGGTCTTCGATGTCAAGCAACTCGAAGGGCGAGTGGTCGCGGTCAAGGGCGGTGGTGAATACGAGGCCAGGGTCCGCGCGCTATATCCGGGAATAACCATACTGGCGACCCGCACCCCCGAAGACGCCCTGATCGCAGTGATAGAGGGGCGGGCCGATGCGGCCATGGGCGTGGGGCAGACGATGCTGCCTTACCTGCGCAGGAAGTACGGTGGGTTGCTGCAGGTATCAGGCGGTATCGCCAGCCTTCCGATAGAGCTGACGATGGGTGTCCGTCGCGACCTGGTGATTCTGCACGGGATCATCGACAAGGCGCTCGCTTCGGTCAGTGCCGAGCGCGCCTATGAAATGGAGGAGCGCAGCTTCGATTACGCTACCTATGGTGCGCCGACGCTCAGGGTGATGTTCAGCTATTACGGGCCAATCCTGGGAATGCTTGTCGTCAGCCTTCTGCTGATCCTCTTCTTCGCCTGGCATGCCCGTAAGGAACGGCGCGAGGCGATCCGCAGTGAAAGTGAGAAAAAGATGTTCATTGCAGTACTGACGCATGAAATACGTACACCGATGAACGCCATCATTGCGTCCATCGAGTTGCTGGGGCGCGGCGAAGAGCTTTCAGCCGAATCGCGCCGTCTGCTGGACCTGGCCAGAAGCGGGTCGGAAAACTTGCTGTATCTGCTCAATGATGTGCTTGACGTTTCAAAGCTGGAAGCTGGGCGCCTGCAGCTTGACCCTGCGCCGGTGGACGTCATGCGCCTGATAGGTTCGGTGGTCGACTTGCTCGCTGTAAAGGCGCGTGAGCAAGGGCTGACGCTGGAGTTGGTACAGGCATCTGACATCCAGCAGTGGCTGATGCTGGACAAGGTACGCATGGAGCAGATTCTGCAGAACCTGATCAGTAATGCGATCAAATTCACGGTGGCCGGTGGCGTGAAGGTGACGGTCGGGCTGAATACCGAGGCTTCATCACCGGGGATGGGCGAGTTGCGGATCCAGGTCATCGATACGGGTATCGGCATCGATTCCCATAGTCTGGAAAAACTGTTCGAACCCTACACACAAGCCTCGGGTTCCGCCAGCCACCGCTCTGGGGGTACCGGACTGGGTCTGTTGATCTGCCGCCAACTGTGCGAGCTGATGGGCGGGTCGATCGGGCTGTCGAGCGAGCCTGGCAAGGGCACAGTGGCCACGGTGGTGATCCCCTGTGAGCTTCATGAGCCCGCAACGCATCATGCTGCACAAACAGTTCCCGAAGCAGGCGCATTCGAAGTGCGTCAAGTCGAGCAGGCTTTGCAAGTTCTGCTGGTGGAGGACACGCCCGCCAACCAGATCGTGTTGCAAGCACAGCTGGAGGTTCTGGGTTGTCACTCGATGCTTGCACAAACCGGGGGCGATGCGTTGCTGGCACTTGAGCAGAACCGCTTCGACATCGTGCTGCTCGATTGCCAACTGCCGGATATCACCGGCTACGAGGTAGCTCGTCGCTGGCGACAGGCAGAGGTGGTGAGCGGCGCGACGCCAACACCTATCGTCGCAGTGTCGGCGCAGAACGACGCGGCACATACGATCGCCTGTTTCGACGCGGGGATGAATGGTGTGCTGGGCAAGCCGATAAGGCTGGGCAAGCTCAGGGACACGCTTGCGCTATGGGCTGACATGCACATCGCCGAAGCGTTCGAGGACGCTCTGTCGGTCGGTACTCTGCAGGCAGCAGCCGATTCGCTGCAGATCGATGTAGACGCACTGGAGGTGGCGATCGAGGGGTACGACAAGGAAGCAGCGCTTTATCGCGCTCATCGATTGCTCGGTGCCTGTGCAGTACTCGGTTACCCCAGGATGATTCTTTGCCTTAAAGATCTTCAGTCTCATGTGCAAGTAGAGCGTTTCGATCAGGCCGGCAACGACGTGATGCATCTTCGCAAGGTACTGGCGGAAAAGATCGCCCGCTGACACTTTTAAAAACAATACACCGTTCCAACCCATCGCTGATTTGACGCTGGCCATTATTGGCCGGGCGGGTGCGTGCGTGCGCAATTTGATTAACTGAGTGTACGAAAAGAGGTCATTGATGAAGATCACAGTTTCCAAGGGGATGGCGATTGCATTCGTCATATTGTGCAGCGGTTGTAAAACGATGGATCAACGATTGGATGAGTGTCAGGCGTACGGTGTAAGCCGGGACGTCTGTTATCAAGCCGAACGTGATGATATGCGCAGCGAACGTGAACATGCCGGTGAACGGTTTGACCGTGCGGTACGGGATGCAGAGAACGTCAAGAAACGCCGCAAGCATTCAAACTGAACCCGCCATTCGTCGAGGCACCGCAACGTGATCTGGGATAACAAACTCTTTCTTTGCATAAGTGCACTGATCTTCATGCTGCTCTGCACGGAGTGGTTGCACAGCTCGCACCTTGAGGAGGGTGCGCCATCTCAAAGTCAAAGTTACGAGCAGCCATTCGACACTGTGCCGCTGGTGAGCGTGCACGTTGCCGGTAAGTATTACAACTTTCTCCTCGACAGTGGTGTCCCGGTGGTGCTCCTTGACAGGCAGTTGGCTCGTCAGGTCACAGTGCCCTTGGACACCCGCACCCTCGTCGACAAGACCGTGTACCAGGATCTCACCAAACTTCAGGGTACGCGTGGTGCGGTGGATCCTTCCCGGTTCGACCTTATCAAGCCCGTCGCTTTGAAACTGGGGTCATTCTCGCTTGTAGGCCAGGATGTCTGGGTGTCTACGGATCTATCTCCGCTGAGTGAGGCGATTGGCGTGCAGGTCAGCGGGATACTGGGTGTGGACACGTTCAGGCAGTTCAGTTGGGATGTGTCCAACGAAAAAAAGGTCATCCAGATTACTCAGCGTCCGCTTGAAGTGAGTGCGTTCGATGAGTGCATTGGTTACTCCGATAAATACGGTTCACAGCCGGAGCTCTTGTTGGCAATGGGTGAGCAGCAGGTGCTCATGCCCATTGATACCGGTGCGTCGAGGAGCTATATCGCCAAAGAGCTTGTCGATCACCTGAGCACGGAGAAGGGGGCTCTGCAGGTGAATCCGGGTATGGACGTTGTCGCCAACGCCAACGGAATCTCAGAGTTGTCGCGTTATGTGGTCAATGCCGTCACCCTTAACAATCAGCCACTGGGCATGATGGAAGTGCACGAAGTGCCTGATCGATATGGCGCGGGCATGGATGTGTTGAGTCGCTTCAGTCGCTATGCCTTCATTCCATCGAAGATGATGTTTTGCTACAGCGGACTCAAGCCAGTAGATCCCTTGCCGCTGGCCTATCGTGACATACGGATAAAAGTGCGAGATGGGCAAATCACGCTCGATTACAACACGGTTGACCAGTTGAGGGAGTCGAGTTTGCTCAATGGAGATGTGATCAAGCAGGTCAACGGTCAAGTGTATGTGCCACGTCAAATAGAGACGGTGAGAAATCTATTGAAGACGACCCCGCCTGGGAAACTCAATTTGCACATTCTTCGCAGTCATCAGGTTATGCAGGTCGATTTATAACGCTTGGGCGTGCGGGCGTTGGCAGGACAATTGAAACTGCGTTAACAGTCACCTGACCACGGATCATTTGCCGATGTATCGCGTGAGTGTTTACCGTTGCGCGTGTGCAATCCCGTTCCAGGTGACGCAGTGCGGTCCGAGGAGGCAGTAACCACAGGTGCGGCACTGATAAGAACATCGGTGAGTTATAACCAGCGCAGTTCGCGCAACAGTCAATGAGTCGTGAGCGGTTAATGAATTACCTGATTCGAAAAGATCCTGGTTTACCACGGGTACAGGGTGCACACCTGTCCAATCTGCATACCTTTCTGATTGCCGCACGGCACCTGAGCTTTTCCAAGGCTGCCGATGAATTGTTCCTGACCGCAAGCGCTGTAAGCCATCGGATTGCCCGACTGGAGGAAGGCCTGAAGCTGAAGCTGTTTCATCGGTTGCCCCGCCAGGTAAGCCTGACGGCCGACGGCGAGCGGTTCTACCAGATCATGCAGAACACCATGGATGCGCTCGACCAGGCCATGCAGTCACGCGCCGATGAACAGGTGCGTGGGCAATTGAGCCTGTATGTGCGTCCTTCCATCGTGCAGTGCTGGCTGATCCCAAGGCTCGCGGGCTTCGTAGAGCAATACCCTGATGTGCAGCTGGATATCCGCGTGGGTAACGAGCGGGTCGACTATCGCACCCGCAGCGTCGACCTTGTGCTGTGTTATTCCGACGGTGATTACCCAGGGCTTGTGAGCAGCCGAATCATGGCCGAGCGCATCGCGCCGGTCTGCAGCCCCGAATATGCCCGCCGCCATGGCCTTGATGGGCGGATGGACGAACTGCAGCGCTGCACCCTGATCCATGACTGCGCCGCCTGGCACAACTCGTCTTTCGACGCCGAGTGGCAACTGTGGCTCAGGGCGGTAGGCAGCGAGGCCCCGTTGAGCTCGCGGTTCCTGACTTTCGACCGTTCCGACCTGTGCATGCTCGCGGCGATCAATCATGCGGGTGTGGCGATAGGCCGCGAACAGTTGGTCAAGAACGCTTTGTCCCGCGGGGAACTGATAGCGCCCTGGGGCAGTTTCCAGCAGGCCAACGATTACGCCTATTACTTGGTGCATCCACCCTTGGATCCGCTGCCAAGGCGTATGCAAGTGCTGGTCGACTGGTTGAAGCAGCATGCCTTTGCGTGAGCGGCCGGCCGACCCTTTCCTCGAATTTGATCCAGACGGAGGTAGACCGATGGCTTCAGAAAATATCCTGGCACTTGCGCTGGTCATGGCGAGCCTTTCGGTCATGTCCGGGCAGTCCGCGTCCAAGCCCTCTGCGCTGCATGCAGGCGAAAAGTCTCGTGCAGCTACCGACGTGGTGGAAGGAGGAGATCACTTTCTGTACTTCGAATCCGACCAGGCCACCTTGAGCCAGGACGATCTGTACGACCTGCAAGCCTTGGGTTGGCAACTGGCGCAGAATCCAGGTCAGCGAGTTTGCATCAGAGGCCATGCCGATCAGTTCGATCAGTACGAGCCCAGTGTGGCGTTATCGCGCGCCAGGGTGCAGATGGTCAGGTATGTCTTGCTCAAGCAGGGGGTGCAGGCTCGGCAGATCGCCACACGGGCGGTCGGCAATCGCCTGCCTATCGAGACCCGGCCAGACGAGCGTCATCAGCAGGTAAATAGACGTGTGGGCGTGACGTGGTCCGAACCGGGCAGGGGAGTGGCATGCCAATGAGGCCGGTTGTTGTTGCGGGGTCGACGTGCGCCGGACTGTTGATCCTTATGCTCATGTACACCGTAGTCGCGTCGTTGCGTCAGGCCGTCATGCCAGAGCAGGACGCTGCCGGTCCCGCGTTGAACGAGCAGACGCCTGCGTTGAGCGAGGTCTGCCAGCGCCTGGACGAGCATGCCTTTGCTGCGTTGGGTACAAGGGTGACGCGCGACCTGCAACGAATGCTCGCCGAGCAAGGCTACTATCGGGAGCCGCTTGATGGATGTGTTGGCAGTGCAACGCAACAAGCGCTCTACAGCTACCAGCGTGACAACGGCCTGGCCGCCACGGGTGCAATCAATGCACCTACCTTGACTCATCTGGGGATACCGGTACCTGCGTGGTTGTTGCACCACAAGGACGCACCCGCCACGCCGGATAACGCTCAGTCGCCCAGCAGCAGCCCGACATCGCCATGAGACCTGCGCAAGCTTCGAGCCCCTGGCGGTTCCGTGTTGCTGTCGCGTTGGTGATGATGCTCTCGGCAGTCTTGTGCATCAGGCTGTTCCAGTTGCAGGTCTCGGGCAGCGCCTTCCTGATCCAGCAGGGCGACTCCAGAAGCCTGCGGCATCTGCAATTGCCGGCGTCCAGAGGCGTGATCACCGATCGCAGGGACCAACCGCTGGCGGTCAGCACGCAGGTCACCACGCTCTGGGCGGACCCGCGGATGCTGCAATCGCAGCGTGCACGCTGGCCGGAACTCGCCAGGCTGTTGGACATGGACCCGGCGAAGCTGAACCGGCAGTTGGACGACAATGCAAAAAAGGCGTTCGTCTACTTGCGCCGACGTCTGCCTCCTGATGACGCGCAACGACGGCTCGACAGTCTGAAGAACGCGGGCATTCAGGGTGTCGCCGGGCTGGAAGAGTCCCAGCGCTTCTATCCGGCCGGCGCGACAGCCGCGCACATCACCGGCTTCACCGATGACAATGACCAGGGCATCGAAGGTGTCGAGCTGGCATTCGATAGCGCGCTTCAAGGCGTACCAGGCATCCGCCAGGTAATCAAGGACCGCAAGGGCAATCTCAGTAGTGATCTTGGTACTGTTCGTCCCGCGCGGCCTGGCCAGACACTGAAGCTGTCGATCGACATGCGCCTGCAGTATTGGGCCTTTCGCGAACTCAAGCGTGGAATCGAACAAGAGGCGGCAACGGCCGGCTCCGCTGTGGTAATGGACATCCGCTCCGGTGAGTTGCTGGCGCTGGTGAGCTTGCCGACCTACAACCCGAACAATCGCGCATCGTTGCCCCGTGAGGCCATGCGCAATCGCGCGCTGACCGATGTCTTCGAGCCAGCGTCGTCAGTGAAACCATTCGCCATGGCGGCGGCGCTCGAAAGTGGCCGCTGGAAGCCTACGGACACCGTGGACGTAGGTGACGGTACGCTCAAGATCGGCCGTTATACCGTGCGCGATGTATCAAGAAGCCAGGGCAGGGTCCTGGGCTTGAGTGATGTCTTGCTGCGCTCGAGCAACGTCGGCATGAGCAAGATCGCCTTCGACATCGGTGGAGAGCGGGTCCATTCCTTGCTGAGCAGGGTCGGCTTTGGCGTCGATACGCAATTGGGTTTTCCGGGTGAGCGGGCTGGAGTCCTGCCTGCGTATCGGGTCTGGAACCCTGCAGAAACCGCCACGCTGTCTTATGGCTATGGCCTGTCCGTCACCGCGGTCCAGCTGGCGAGGGCATACGCAACGCTGGCCAACGAAGGGACGTTGGTGGAGCCGACGCTTGTGGCCCGGCAGCCATCGCAGGGCAGTGCGCAGGTGTTACCTGCCGATGTGGCCAGGGCGATCACCCAGATGCTGACCCGTGTGGTGGAGGCCAATGGTGGCACCTTTCGCGCGCGCGTCCCTGGTTATCAGGTAGCCGGAAAGAGCGGCACCGCCCGGAAGACCGCAGCCGATGCTCGTGGCTATCGAGCCAATGCCTACCAAGGCATCTTCGCCGGATTCGCTCCGGCAAGTGCACCTCGCTTCGTGGTGGTCGTGGTCATCGACGAACCCAGCAAGCGTGGCTATTACGGCGGCCTGGTGGCAGCTCCCGTATTCAGCCGGATCATGGCCGCGGCGCTGCGATTGAACAATGTCCCTGGCGATGGCTTGCGGCCAGCGGTGCAGTAATGAAGCTCAATCATGTACTCAACGGAGGTAACCATGGCGAAGATCGCCCCTGGCGGCAGCATCACGACCATCTTCCTGCTTGCTCTGCTCGCATTCATGGCGACAGGCTGCAACCAGCCCGGCGACTCGCGTGATCGGGTAGATCTGGCGCTCAAGCCTGTGTTGAAGGTCGAGACCCGGAACGGACTGGTCGTGCCAGTGACCATCGGCGGTCAACGTTACAGATTCCTGCTGGCGACGGGTTCGAATTTCACCATCCTCGACCAGCGGCTTGCAGATGACGTGGTCTTGGCTATGGCCCCGAGCGAGATACCGGAAATCTACCGTGAGGGCGTAAAGACCATCAGAGCCACTCTCGGCAGCGACCGGCTTGGCGTCGCTCATCCCTTGCCATTGCAGATTGGTACGCAGACGGTCATTGGAAGTGATCCGTGGCTGACTTTGGATCTTTCCGCCTATGAGCAGCTCATGGGAGTGCGAATCGATGGTCTTCTGGGGATGGATACCTTCAGGCGTTTCAACTGGATCGTCGACAACCTCGAGCAGACGCTGCTCATCGCACAAGGCACGCCGTCGCTCTCCGAATACGACCACTGCAGCGGCTACAGCGATAGTCACGGCAACTCCCCGACGCTCTGGTTCAACTATTCAGGACAACCTGTACCGCTGCAATTGAATACGCTCCTCGAGGAAAACTCGCTGCCGGAGCAAGCGGCTGAAAAGCTCAGGAGCCTGGGTGGCCGGGTGACGGATCTAGCCATCGAAGGCGGGATGACCGTGCCCCTGAATGCCAAACTGTGGGCAGACTTTCGGGTAGACGGGCTGGAGATGGACCACTGGCCTGTGGGTGAGGTGCTCTTCGCCAGCTCTACCGATGACGAACAGGGAGTCGGCATGGATTTCCTGGCGCGATTCGATCGCTACGCCTTGCTGCCATCCGAAATGCTGTTCTGCTTCAACACACGCGCTACCGCTCGACGGTTGTAGATATCGATAGAGCAGCCTATCCACGGTGCATGCTCTGCGCGCATTGCGCCCTGATTATTCACGCTCTTTTCGGAGGCATCCTAAATACAGGATGCCTTGATGTTTCAGAAAATCGACGAACCCAGATTCGGCGTTCAGCGCGTCGCCGTTTATTCATGATGTGCGCGATATCAGGAAGTAACAGCTATGTTCAAAACTACGGACCTCGGCAACTTGGAAGTCGATGGGGTTTTCTGTATCAGTATCCGGGAGCGTTCAGATCGTCGGTCGCTCTTCAACAGCGAGTTTGCCTGCAGCCAATTACCTATCGAATTCCTGCTGGTAGAACGTGACAGTGAATGCCCGGAACGAGGCTGTTTTACTTCTCATGCAGCCTGCGCCCAGTTAGCGTTGAAGCGGGGTTACCAGCGAGTGCTTATTCTGGAAGACGATGCGACGCTGGTGCCGTTCAAGTTGACTCAGGTGTCCCAAATAAACGCGTTCCTGAGCCGCCATGAGCCAGAACTTTTCTACTTGGGCGCCAACCTTGGCAAGGTCTGGCTTACCTGGTGCCGGGGAATCGCACGGGTCCGTGCCAAGGGGACACATGCGTACATCTTGTCCCGCGCGGGTTGTGAGCGCCTGGTGAGTCATGCCCCCTATGCGGGGGAGGCGATTGACAAGGTTTTCTCGAAGCGATTCAAGGCGTTCATGGCGTTCCCGATGTTAAGTCAGCAGCAGTCGGAAAACCTGGCCCCCAGCGACATCGTCACCTCTCGATCACTGGATGGAACCTATCCCGACGACGCCTTCTGGAAAGCCAACTGGCGAAAGCAGTACATCCAGGTGCTTAAGAATATCGGCAAGACGCTGCTGTATCGGGATATGTAGGCCAATGGCCCTGGCGCTGTCGACGACAGCGCCAGGGCCATTATCGGCTTGGCTTTCAGAAGTGTGTAGGCGAAAGGCGGCGAGCCTTGACTGGCTGATCGTCATTGGAAATGGTGACTTCCACACGACGGTTCTGCGCACGGCCAGTGCTATCGGCGTTGTCCGCCACCGGGAACTCCTCACCGTAACCCCTGACCACAATGCGCCGCGGGTCTACCCCAGCGCGCACCAAGGCCGCCTGGACGCTGGTGGCCCGCCGATCGGAGAGCTTCAGATTGTAAGGCGCCGGGCCTTTGCTGTCGGTGAAGCCTTCAACGATCACCTTGCGCTCGGGATTTTCATTCAGGTACTGCGCAAGACGCTCGATGTTGGCTTGGGCACTGGTCCTGAGCGAAGCCTTGTCGAAGTCGAACAGCACATCACCGAAGGTGACCACGGTGCCGCGTGGTGTCTGCTTGGCATTGAGACTTTCGCGCAGCTTTCGAATCTGCGCTTCGCGGGCTTCGAGTTTGGCCTGTGCCCGCAGGGCGCTGGCATTCCTCAGGTCTGCTTCGGCAACACGCAGTGTCACTGTCTGCCTTGCAACCTCTACCCGCTGGTTACCCAGATAGGCCAGGTGACTGACTTTCTGTTCGTCTTCTCCATCGAGGTAGGCCAGGTCAGCCTGGTCCAGAGCTTGCTCGGCCTCCTTGGTCTCGACGGCGGCGACCTGGCTTGCCTGCGGATCGCTCTGCAGCGTGGCGAGGTTCACGCGTGCCTGCTCCAATTGAGCGTTGGGCGCGTGCGAGCAGCCAGCGATAGCGCCCAGTGTCAGCAGGGCGGGGATCAAGATGGTCTTTTGCATGAATGCAGTTCCTTTCAAACACAATAGGTAGGGCGCTGTTTACCGGGCGCTGCGCATGGCCTCGCCGAGGACGTCCTGGGCACCGCGCTGGGCGTCGCTTGCCGCCTTCACAGCCTTGGCGGCCTGGGCTTTGCGCTCTGCTACCCTGGCGTCCCATTCAGCTTGCTCGGCAAGCCTGCGGGCCTCGCTGTTGTCAGCACCGTGCATGGCGATTGCGGCCTGCTTGAGCTTGTCCTGGGCCGCGCGCATCTCGATGGCGGCAAACTCGGTACCCCCTGCGCCGACGGCGGCGTCCACCTGGGACTGGGCGACAGCGTACTGGGCGCTCGGTGAGTCGCTGGCGCAACCTGTGAGCAGGGCGGAACACCCCAATGCCAATATCAATGTGCGCTGCCTGCCGATAAGTACATAGGGCTTTATCATGGCGAATTATTCCTTTACGAGAGTTCAATGTGTGCAGAGGAATCATGCGTGCCGTAAGTTGTAGTTGTTCGGGATTGCTGAAGTTCATCTTGCGCAAAAACTATAAGTACTGCGCGTTAGCGGGTAAATACGTGATATTTGCTCATGTTTGGCGTGATGGTGGTTAAGGCGTTATCGGGTGCGCAGGCATCACGCTATCGATGATGAGCGATCATTTGGCAAATTACTGTTGTTTGGGTTTTTATCGGGTGCATCCATGCCCTGTTCGATAATCTGGAGACCTGATGAAGTCTTGCGTGACACCCACGGCGCGTTTTCGCAACCACCTGAGTATGGCCGCCTGCAGCGCCACGCTGTTGATCCTGAGTCAGGCGGTACTTGCCGGCGGCGCTAATGTGTCTGCAAAGGCTTATGTGTTGATTGACCCCGATGCGAAACAAGTGCTCGCGCAAAAAGACGGGAATCGGCGATTCGAACCCGCCTCCACCACCAAATTGATGACGGCGCTGCTGGTATTCAAGGCGTTGCGTGCCCAGCACATCGACCTGCAGCAAAAGGTGTTCATCAGTGGCTCTGCCTGGAAACAATCGGGCACGACCATGTACCTTCACGCCGGCATGGAGGTCACCGTGGACGATCTGATCAAAGGCCTTCTGGTGCAATCAGGCAACGACGCGGCCTATGTATTGGCTGAGGTGGTAGGCGGTACGGTCGATCAGTTCGTGATCATGATGAATGCCGAGGCGCAACGCCTGGGTATGCTCGATACCCATTTCATGAACCCTGCTGGCCTGCCTGAAGAGGGCCACCTCAGCAGCGCCGTCGACCTGGGTGCCTTGGCGCTGACGTTGGTGAACGGATTTCCTGAATATGCGCACTATTTCGCGATCAAGGAATATCACTATCCCGGAACGCCGACGGCCAATCGCAAGAATCGTAATCCATTGCTGTTCAGCGATCCGAGCGTGACGGGCATGAAGACGGGCTACACCGCGGCAGCAGGTTACTGTCTGGTGGCGACTGCACAGCGGCGAGTCGATGCCACGCATGAGCGCGGCATGCTGCTGGTGCTGCTGGGGGCCGAGAATGAAAAGCGCAGGGCCGAAGAGGCGGCGGGCCTGATCAGTTGGGGCTATCGCGCCTTCGAGCAGGTGCAGGCAGAGCAAGCCGTGACATCTTTCGATCCCATCAAGGTTTGGAAGGGCATGACCAGTCACGTGGAAATTGGATTGCAGGCGCCGGTCACGCTTTCAGTACCTACCGGACAGCAGGCGGGCCTGAGGAGCGAGGTGGAGTATTTCGAGCCGATCATCGCGCCGGTCGAGCAGGGTCAGCAGGTAGGTGTGGTGCGTTGGAGTCTGCTGGGCGGCCTGATCAGAGCCGAGCCGATCATCGCGCAGCATGCCGTACCCGAGGGCGGATGGTTGAGCCGGGCGTGGGGGAGTCTGTGCCTTTGGTTGCACGGCTTGTTGGAGTGAGGCTCGTGGAATGTTGTTAATGCCGGGGACATGTGCACGACGGGTCACCTTAGGCGATGCGTGATCTGCCCCAATGCTGTCAGGCAACTCGTTAGTGTTTCGCAACTGATACTCATGTTCTCGACCTGGCAGGCTCGGCTGTACGGACGGCGCTAGCTTCAGCGAGGAACGATATAAGAATCCTCCTATATATTGGAGGGTGGGTGCAGCTCCAATATTTCCAACCAGTTGAGTCGGGTGGTTGGAATGCTGAGTAAAATTAAATTTGATGTTGACGCTGTTTATTGCATTTCGCTCGATGTGCGCAGCGACAGGCGAGAGTTATTCAGGCGCGGGATCGGTGAGCGACTCGGCCAGCAAGTGATCTTCCACATCGCGCAAAAGGACAGCAACCCACAGCGCGGCTGCTATTTGTCTCATCAGAAACTTGCCCAACAAGCGCTCGATGAGGGGCTCGACAGGATTCTCATCTTTGAGGATGACGCGAAATCCTACGACTTCAAGGCGGGTCGTGTCGCGTGGATAAATCGTTTCATGCGCACGCGACGCTTCGAATCCTTGCACCTGGGTTACAGCATGGGTCGAACGTGGCTGACGTGGTGCCCCTTCATCGCGAGAGGGCGCGTAGTCGCTCTGCATGCCTATGTGCTTTCGCGAGCGGGTTGTGAGATTTTGGCAAAAACTCCCTATGCCGGTATCCCTGTGGACGTGATGTTCAAACAGCGGGTTCGGCAACACTGCGTATTTCCGATGATGTTCCGTCAGCATTCCGCTAGCGAGGCGAGCAGTGATATCGAGGGGGTGATCAAAAACGAAGATGAATGGTGGGAAAACAATTGGCGAAAGCACTGGCGTTCGCCCATAAAAAACTTCTGGCGCACACTATTGCGGCTTGACTTTTAAGTCGGGTGACGATGTGTGGATGTCGACAAGCAGCGGTATTTCGGAACTCTCACTGGCACCGTATTCAGCTTGGCAGGGTCAAGACTATCTAGCCAGGCGTGGGCGTTTTCGGAAGTCATGCTGGCGCCTACTCTTGACTCGATTTCCTATACTTGAATGAGAACGTACAATGAAGCCGTCCTTGAACAAATGCACTCTAGACGCAAAATCATTAACACAGCTCGCCCTGGCACCCCTGCTGGCCGCATTATCGAGTCACGCAAATGCAGCGAATAACTCTAGTGGGTGGGAGCAGGATTATGTTGACGTATCTGCCGCTCGCGAACTAAAACTTTTCGGTCGCGGAGTCGACGTGGGTGTCATTGATCGCGGGTTTCTTCCGCAGCACCCTGCTTTTTTCGGGCTGGATATTCGACCACTGATCAACCGTACCATCATCAATGACATGGCGTTTGACTCGGATCTCTCAATTCCGAAATTCGGTACAGACAAGGAAACCGGACTGCCCACGATTAAAAGTCATGGGGCGAGTGTTAGTGGAATTATCGCATCGCGCACAGAAAGCCTTGGTGCGTTCACATTTGTAGGTGGCGTTGCGCCTGAGTCTCGACTATTTCAAACAGAGGTGGGAGAAGTGGATGAAGACGAGGATGGGTCGGATGACAATGCAGAAGAACCCCCATCCTCCATGCTGACGCCCGGAAAAGAGGAATACTTTTACGGCGCACTGTCCACGCTTCAGCAGAAAGCACCCTCGATTAGAATAATCAGCAATAGTTATAATGATAACCCTATTGGCGAGACGCCCGAATCGGTCGATCTGGCGTACTCAAGAATTGACCCCGCCGCTAAGCACCCCTTCATTGACGAACTCGTCAGTGGCGTGAAAAGTGGGCGCCTATTCACATTCGCTGCAGGTAACGAAAGTAACGTTCAACCTGGGTTGCTCGCGACATTGCCTCGATATAGGCCAGAGCTGGAGAGTGGCTTTCTGAGCGTGGTTGCAGTTGGGGCAGACGGAAGGTTGACGGACTATTCAAATGAGTGCGGCGTTTCAAGAGACTGGTGCTTGGCGGCTCCAGGCGACCTGTATGTGGTGGGCGCGAGCGTGAGCGGCGAGCGTAATGTCGAGTATGTTTATGAGCGGAATGGTGGAACCTCTTTTTCAACTCCGCTGGTGAGTTCAGGTGCAGCATTGATTGCTGAGCGGTTTCCTTATCTGAGTATGGCGCAGGTAAGAATGACGTTGCTCACGACGGCGTCGGATCTTGGCAGTCCTGGTGTTGATAACGAATTCGGTTGGGGGCTGTTAAACCTGGGAAAAGCAATCAAGGGGCCCGCGATGCTCTTTGCCGATCAAACCGTGACGATGAACCCCACCGCGCTTCGCTGGAGTGATCGTGACGTCTGGAGTAACGACATAACGTCTGGCGGCCTACTTACCAAAAGCGGTGCAGGTGCTTTGACCCTTGCAGGCAACAACCGTTTTTCTGGTGTTGCTATAGACCAGGGCGAGTTGGCGCTTGACGGTACCAACCAGTTCTCTACAACCAGCCATGTTCGCAGTGGGCGGCTGGTCGTGAATGGCGCGTTGACGGGCCCAGGACTGACGGTCGCTGAAGGTGGTGAACTGCGCGGCAGGGGCCAGGTGAATGCACCTACCAGATTGGAGGGTACGCTCGTAGTCGAACGGGAGGTCAGCGCACTATCCTTCACTCGCTCGCTGGAACTGTCGACTACCAGCGTCCTCAAGACCACGGACAGCCAACATGCGCCAATCCGCCTTGAAGGGCCAGCGGCATTCGCTAATCTCGGCGGTCGAATTCAGCTCACCGCTGGGTCTACCCATAGCGTTGGAACCGTACAACCGCTCATCGTTGCGAGCCAAGGTGCAGGTTACGGCGGTGGCTTCGATAGCTTGCAACAAGCCCCGGGACTCGCCGAGCGAGGCATGCGATATGACCTGAGATTCCGCCAGCACGCTGTCGATTTGATCTTGGCATCGACAGAGCTGCCCGGCCAAAAAGACTTGAGAGGAAATACGGCGAGAACTGCAAGTGCGCTAAACGCGTTACGAGATCGACCTATCGCACTGCGTGCGGGGGCTTATAACGAATGGCTTCAAAGCAATTTATCGAGAGGCTATCTCGACAACCTGCCTCGCAACGCGGGTGGTCAGGTCTATGCCGACAGTTTAGCGTACTTGAGTCGGCAACCTATCGCCGTAAACAGTGCAATGTCTTCCGAACTTTCCAATGTCTCTCCTGGCCAGACGACTCGATTGTGGATGCAAGGCCTCACCTCTGGACAGCGCAATGAGGGCGGCTCGAGTGCCAGTAACAGCAGAGAGCGAAGCGACGGCATAGCAATTGGCATCATCCAAAAAATCGATGAGCGAAATCAAGGTGGGGCTACGCTAGCCCAGACTAAAGGGCGCGTGAGCAGCGCCGGTGGAAAAGTTGAATTTGATATCACTCAGCTTTCTGTCGGTTTCATTCATGCTTTCGACAGCCTGCAGCAAGGCCCCTACCTGAGCGGTATCCTCGGGGCCGGTTATTTTGATGCTAAGAGTAAAAGGGATCTGACCGGGTTCACGAGTGCAAAAGGGGACAGCAATGGCCAGCTCTATCATGCGAGCATCAACGTTGGGTACCAGCAGCGGTATGCAGAATGGCGTATGGAGCCCAGGGTCGGGCTGGTGGCAACACATACCCAATGGAACGATAGGCGAGAAAAGAACAGCGAGCTGGCGCTGGGCGTGAACAAAGCGAGTAAGGACGCTACCTTCGCTACCGTTGAACTGAGTATTGGGCGCGGCATACCCATGGGCAGTTGGTCACTCGAGCCTGAGCTTAACCTTGGCTACCATCGTTCTTTGAGTTCACGAGGGGCAAGCAGCACCGCTACCCTTGAAGGCATTGAGGTGAAACAGAACTCGGCCGAACAGTCTCGCGATCTTTTAAGTGCAGGCTTGGCCGTGCGTGCGCGTCACGGAAGTGTACAGGCGAGTTTGGCGCTCAAAGAAACCCTCGGAGAAAAGATCGGAAACAGTGCTGGCGCTACGCTTAAATTAAGTTACGAGTTCTGACGCAAGATATATCGTTCTTGACCTGCTCTTCAACTGCTCATGCGGCTTTTGGAGGGCATGATACACACATTGATGATGCTCTCTCGTTTTTTGGAGGCGCTGTAGTATGTGGCTAAAACAACTTCCTTTAGTGATCGGTGCGAGTGTGGTCTGCTTGGTCCTGTCTGCCTGTAATGATCGTGGCAATGAGCGAGAAGATGTTAGTGCGTCATTGGCGGCTCAAGATAAGGCCGATTACAACTGTGAAGGCATGGAGGTGGCTGTAGCCTTCATTGGAGAGGACGCTGCAAATGTTTTCGTCGGTGGCAAACTTTTCACTTTAGAGGAAGAGCGCACAGCTTCAGGGGTCAAGTATTCCGACGGAAAAGGAAATAGTTTCTGGACGGAGGGCGAGGTTGAAGCGTTACTGACATTGAGTGGACAAGGAGATCGTAAATGCACTGCTGTACTTTAGGGATTCTCCGATCAAGTCAGCACCTTTTCGGCATCCCTAAGCCATCCATTTCCGGCTGATGGGCAACGTGTTCGGAGTTTTCCTAGAAAATCGCCAACCCTGTGCTTTGCTAGCCTTGACAGTGCCCTAGTTGAGTGGGTGCTGATACATTCACGACTGTTGATCAACCATCTATTGAGTCGCTATGTTTGATTGGGAAAGCCTCCGTTATTTTATCGCTTTCGTTCGAGAAGGATCATTGGCAGCAGCAGCTCGGTCTTTAGGTGTCGAGCATGCCACGGTTGCAAGAAGGATCTCTGCCCTCGAAACCGCACTGAACATGAAGCTTGTCGACCGGAGAGCGCGCATGTACGCACTCACCGAGGACGGCCTCCGAGTGGGCGAGTATGCAGCGCTGATGGAGTCGGCATCGTTCGCGCTGGAACGCTTTGTCGATGGCGAGGAGTGTCGAGTGGAAGGTGAGGTCGTTTTGTCAGCGCCTCCTGCCTACCTAGGCACTCTGGTAGCTCGCAGATTGGGGGAGCTACGTGAGCGTCATCCTCGACTTCAGATCAGGTTGGTGGGAGCAAAATCGACTGCGTCCTTGGCGAGAAAAGAAACGGATATCGCGATCACTTTCAATCGACCTGAAGAGCGAAGTGTTGTTGCCAAAAACCTGGGAACATTGTGCTTTTACCCTTGTGCAAGCGAGGCCTACTTGACGAAGCGATCTCCTGAATACTTCGAGTTCATTGGCTATGACCAAAGCATGGTGGAGTCAACACAGCAGAGATGGCTTATGGATCATCTCGATGGCCGGGAGCTTTCGGTGACCAGCAACGACTTGCGGATCCAGGCACTCGCAGCAGTTGGGGGAGCGGGAGTGGTTTACCTGCCGGACTTCTTGGCTGCCGAGTATGGGCTTGTGAGAGCTGACAAGGATATCCCTGCCCTTGAGCTTCCAATTTGGCTCGCTTTTCACGAGGACTTGCGAAACTCAGTGAAGATCAGAGTGGTACTCGACTTCCTCATTGAAGGCTTGGCAAAAACCACATCAATGTGAATTTTTTCACACCCCGTTTGCGCCTCCAGCGAATGGGCGTCCATCAGTCCTCTGATTAATCTGGCCCGCAACCAGTTACCAGAGAGACCTCGCTCATGAACAGCACGACACCCCAACAGGGAACACTCGCTGTGTATCGAACAGCATGGATCGTCACCGCGATTTTTATCCTCTCCAACGCCGCTACTCCGCTCTACAGCATCTGGCAGCAGACCTTAGGCTTTACGTCTGGAACCCTGGCCGTGATTTTCGCCTGCTACATCATCGGACTGCTGTTCACTCTGACGGTGGCAGGACAGCTATCCGACCACTACGGACGCAAAGCTCTGCTGCTGCCCTGCATCGGCTTGGCAATCATCGGCGCTATCCTGTTCCACCAGGCCGAAAGCATTGGTGCCCTCATGGCGGCTCGCTTCCTCACCGGTATATCTGTTGGATTGGTGGTATCCGGAGGTATGGCCAACGTCGTTGAGCACGCTCAACCGCACCGAAAGCACTTTGCTTCGTTGATGGCGTCTGTGGCGATGGTTACCGGTGCAGGTGCAGGGCCGTTACTGGCTGGCATCGTCGCGCAGTATTTCGCCACTCCCATTCACACGGTCTTTGAGATTGAGATCGCTCTTCTTTGCCTGGCGTTTTTTGCTCTTTTAGGCCAAAAAAACCGCAAGCTGGGGGTTGGTTCGTTCAAGCTGCGCTTACCAACCGTTCCGAAAGAGAGCGTAGGTATCGTGCTGCTGGGCATCGCTTTCTTTGGGCCCGGCCTCACATCTACTTCGTTCATCCTTTCCTTGGGCCCGAAGCTGATCGCCACGTTCATGGGAATGAGCAGTCCGTTGATTACCGGCTGCATGGCATTCTTCATGTTCATTGTCGCGGTAGGTGTCCAGTTCGCAGCCAAACGATTTGGCCATCGCACGATCTTCACCATTAGCGGGGCGGCCACGATTGCGTCGATGAGTAGCGTCTGGATCGCCATGGAAATGAACTCTGTGTCCTGGCTGATTGCTTCAGCCCTCTTCGCCGGAGCAGGACAAGGGCTAGGCCAATTGGGTGGCCTCACACTTATCGCAGACAATGTCCGCAGCGAGCGGAGGGCTGAAGCCAATGCGATTTTCAATATGGGTGGGTACATTCCAGCTGGAACAATTCCAGTGGTCACCGGCTACTTGATCGACTTCTTCGGATTGTCCACGGGTATCACGACATTGGTAGCCATCATCGGATCCTTGGGATGCTTGGCCCTTATTCATGTCCACTGGCGAAGCCGCACTAGCACCGGGCAGCTTGAGATAGAGCCTGATAAATGTCGTGGCAAGTAGAGCAAGCGTCGAGATATTTGGATTCCATCAAGGTCTGCAAGGATATGACCAGTCGCGTGGAAATTGGGTTGCAGACCCCGGTCACGCTTGCAGTACTTACGGGCAGCATGCCGTACCCGAGGGCGGATGGCTGAGCCGGGCGTGGGGGAATCTGTGCCTTTGGTTGCGTGGCTTCTTGAGGTGATGCTAGCGGCATGCTGACGCCGCAACCATGTGTGCTCCCGCTCACAGTCGTCGACACTTGATTTGACGTAACCCTGTCAGGCAACTAGCTTTCCATGCCTACTTCCTCCGATGCGCTGCGTCTGGGCGATAACACTGACAAGGACTGTTGCGTCATGACCATTCCCCTCAAGCACGGGCTTGCGGCATTGCTCTGCTGCGGTGCAGTTACTGCACAGGCCGAACCTTCCTCGGTCGGCGACTACTGGCTCATCCACCAGCAAGGCGGCATGTACAAGAACGAAGCCTTCGTCGTCGATGGCGAGCCTGCCAATATCTTCCAGCGCCCGGGCGGTATCCGTTCGCTTGGGGTATTCAGGCTTTACGAAGAGGGCGCCAAACCAACCATGACCGCCTATGACGTCGAGGTCGATTGCGCCAAGAATCGTGTGCGCCTCAAGGGTGCGCAGAACGTCGACAAGTTCTACAACGATATCCGGCCGGTGAAGGTCTCCACTCAGTGGCAGAAGAAGCCCGAGACGTGGTTGGCGCAGAGCCGTGACTTTCTTTGCCAGCCAAGCCAGCGCCAGGCCAAGTTCATGATTCCGATGGGCAAGATGCTGCCCACCCAGATGGTGGCTACCGCTCCAGGCCTGTTCCAGTTGCGTAACCGAGAGCATGGCAGGGACCTCATCCTGAAGATGGTCGATCAGGCCTTCGACCAGATGCCCGCCCGGAATGCACCTGCCAAGGAGGTGGTGCGATGAAAACACTGCTCTCGCTGATGATCACCGCACTGCTGCTCGTCGGCTGCTCTGCCATTCCGACCCTGCCCGAAGCCCAGGCCCGCAGTTACTGGAAGAACCGCCCGGTGGCCCAGGCGGTCGATCACTTCGGTACACCCAGCGAGATCGCGCTGGCACCGGAGAAGGACTGGGTGGTGCTGATCTATCGCCGCGACACCTCTTATGTGTCGCGTGAAGCGCTGGGTACCTACACCGGTCCGCAGAACGGCCAACTGGTGCATACCGAGTATTGGGGCGATGTTGTCAACTCGGCCAGCTGTGAAATCCGCGTGGCGGTCAATCGGGCCAGGCAGGTGGATTACCTGCTGACTCGGGGGCGCTGTGGTGGCATCAAGCTCACCCCCAGCGCCTGAGCAAGCCAGCTCGGGGCGCTCAGACCTGCTTCCTGAGCCGTTGCAACTGCTTCCCGTGACACAAGCTCGATGAGAAATTCCCTGCCAGCTTCATCAGGCTGGCAGGGAGTGGCCCCATCAGGCGGCCCGCTGCTCGCCCTTGAGCAACTTTTTCTGGGTTTCCATGGTTTGCCCGAGCTGTTCCAGCATGTCTTTGCCAAGGAGTTTTTTGGCGGTCGGGAAGAGTTCGCCTTCTTCTTCCTCGATGTGATGCTCCAGCAGCTCTTTCATGACCTTGACCCGACCGGCAAACTCAACGGTGCCGGTGTCAGTGCCGAGAAGGTCAGGGATGACGAGGGAGTCGACAGTGCGGTGCTCCTCCTTGGCCTCGTAGTACATCTTCGCTTCTTCCTTGCCCCCGGCTTCCTTGATGGCCGGGTAGAGGATTTCCTCCTCGAGCGCAGTATGAATCTGCAATTCCTGCTCGATTCTCTGCAGTAGCTCGGCACGTTTTTTCACGGCTCGCTCTGTGGTGGCGGACAGTTCTTCAAGAAGCTTCTTCACCAGCTTGTGATCCTGAATCAGCAAATCGATAGCGTTCATGGCGTTACCTCATCACGGGTTGAGAATACAAAACTTGCCTGGGGTTGAGTCACGGCGAAGCGGCGGGGTTCAACGTTCACGATGGGTGGCATCATCGATCCGGGCACAGATCAGCGATGACCAGCGCTGCCCGATTAACAGCCAGATGGATAAGGTCTTGTGATGGGTTGCCAAGTAGAAGGAATTTAGGCGTGGCGTGGAAATCATATGTCATGCGAGAGACATTGAATGCGCCAGATCCTTTCACCCACCCTCAACTGAACAAGAACAAAAGGGGGCTTACATGAGTTGTCTAATCTGCGCGGGTCAGGCTGAGTCCGTCGAATGCATCAGCGGCTGGGAGGAGCGGCGATGCTCCCGATGTGGTTGTTACCGGATGTCCCATTCACTCATTCTGATGATGATGGAAGAGGGGCAGATTTTCGATGCCGAGCGTATGCGCGAATGGCTGATGTCCCATCGCGACAGGATGCCCGTTCCCAGCATCGATCATGCCCAGGCGATATGGGTGCTTTAGTCGGCTGGAATGATCGAGATCTTGCCATTGCGCTCCACGATGGCAAATTTCACCTG
Source organism: Pseudomonas machongensis (assembly GCF_034961125.1). Taxonomy (NCBI): domain Bacteria; kingdom Pseudomonadati; phylum Pseudomonadota; class Gammaproteobacteria; order Pseudomonadales; family Pseudomonadaceae; genus Pseudomonas; species Pseudomonas machongensis. Next base: position 376,434 of record NZ_JAYFUI010000187.1, read on the forward strand.
CTCGATGTTTTCGATACCCTGGCTATCCCGCGCCGACTCAAGAATGTCGTCTTCCGTGAGGCGCGCGCGGCGCATTCGGTGATGCAGAAAGCGCCCGTTTTCGACGACCAGGGTAGCGTGCCCATCCAGAAGCCGCGCCAAGGGCTTGGAGTTGAGCTTCGCCAACGACAGCCCTACGTCGAGGACGATCAGCGTAGCAATCACCAGCATGGCGTTGGTGAACGAAAAATCCTCACCCAGCAGCGCCTGTTGAGTCGCCTCCCCAATAATCAGCAGCAAGACGAAGTCGAAGGTGGTCAGGTCGGCCAGAGAGCGTCGTCCGGCTACGCGGAATACCAGCATAAGGGCCAGGTACATCCCAGCTGCGCGGAGGATCGAATCCATGACGCACTCCTATGGGTAAAGGAATGTGGAGAAGTGGACAGCGCTTCGGGGGCCTGCCCTGACGACGCCCTCCAGGGTACCCACGTGATCATTTCGAAGCGTCAGGTACAAGGTGGCCACGCCGTCTTTGCGGGTACCCAGTTGCAGTAACAGGGCAGGGCCGTGCGACATCGAACGTTGCGGTTCCGGCTGCATCGTCTCGATACTGGCAGCGCGAAGTAGAGAGCCCTCGAGCTCTACCTCCACCGGCTGCCCAGGCTCGCCTCGAACAGTGATGTAGAGGTTGTCGGTCGTACCACTGCGACTGAGGCGCTGATACTCGACTTTGACACGACCATCCGGGCTGACCACCTCAGCATCGCTGAGCGGGCCGTTGCCGAACAGCCCTGCCAAGGCCAGCAGGACGATGATGACGAGTACATACCAGCCAACGCGCTCGAAGCGCCAGACGCGTTGCTGCATCGACATGTCTTCTTGAACAGGATTGCGTCTGGACGCCCATTCGTCTTCCGGCATGATCCCTTGCCCTCAGGCGCGCTCGCCGCGAAGCCAGCGTCGGTGATAGTGAGCAAGCCGCGTCAGCCCGAACAACGCTCCCTGTCGCATGACCTCAGACCGCTCACCGAAGAAACGTTGGGTACGGGTAAATACGGCTGTGGGCTCCCCGGCAAAAGCCCAGGCAAAGCACAGGGTGCCCGGCGGCACGCCAGACTCAGGCGCGGGCCCCGCGACGCCAGTGGTAGCGATCGCGACATTGGCGTCGCTGTCTCTCAACGCCCCCAGCGCCATTTCCCAGGCTACTGGTTCGCTGGTCAGACCGTAGCGTTCGATGGTTTCGGCGCTGACGCCAAGCAAGCGTTTCTTGGCGCTGGGGGAGTAGACCACATAGCCACTTTCCAGCACCTCCCCGGTGCCGGGCACCGCCGCCAGAAGCGCGACCATGCAACCTGCCGTGCACGACTCTGCAGTCGTCAGGATCAACTTGTTGTCTTTGAGATAGCTGAGGGCAGTCAATACGGGTTCGCTTGCCATACGACATCGACTCGCTCGTTGTTGTGCGGTGGACGCAATCACGCGGTGATTGGTTCAGCGCAATCGGTGTCCACGGCGCAAAACGGTACGTGAGGAAGGGCAGCGAAACGCTGATTCCATCCCGAAAATCAGGAAGTAGGCTCGCCTTCTGGCGAGCCTCTTTTCGTCAGAGGATCGGTTTCCCGCCGGTAACGGCATACCGTGAACCACTGATGTAGCTCGCCTCGTCGGAGCCGAGCAGTACGTAGATTGGCGCGACCTCCACCGGCTGTCCTGGCCGCCCCATAGGGTAGCTGGAGCCGAAGTTTTTTACGGCCTCGTCGGGCATGGTAGCCGGGATCAAAGGCGTCCAGATGGGGCCAGGCGCAACGCTGTTGACTCGAATCCCTTTCTTCCCGAGTAGCTGAGCCAACCCAGCCGTGAAGTTGGCAATGGCGCCCTTGGTCGTGGCGTAGGCCAGCAAACTGGGGGATGGGTCGTCGGAGTTGACCGAACTCGTGTTGATGATCGAGCTGCCCTTGGGCATGGAGGGTAATGCTGCTTTGCATATCCTGAAGATAGCAGTGATGTTGGTATCGAAGGTTTTCACCCATTCCTCATCGCTGATCTCCTCCAGGGTTTCATGGGACATCTGGAAGGCGGCGTTGTTGACCAGGATGTCGATGCGCCCGAACTGTTTGACGGTCTTCTCGACGATGTCATGGCAGTGCTGTTTCTGCGCCAAGTCTCCAGGGAGCAGAAGACATTTTCGACCTGCTGCTTCGACCCAGCGCGCAGTGTCCTGCGCATCTTCATGTTCGTCGAGGTAAGCGATGGCGACGTCAGCACCCTCGCGTGCATAGGCGATGGCGACTGCCCGCCCGATGCCACTGTCAGCACCGGTGATGAGCGCAATCTTGCCTTCCAGGCGGTTGTGGCCGGTATAGGAGTGCTCACCACAATCTGGAGAAGGCTCCATCTTGCGTTGTGAGCCGGGGACGCTTTGCGGTTGCGAAGGAAAGGGCGGCGTAGGGAAGTCTCGCATGGTAAAAGCTCCTGCGGTTGTGCCACGGATTTTTTAAGGCTGATCGTGTCAGCGCGCCTTGCCTTGTTGGGTGTGCTGAGAAAAGGCTCAACCGACCAGCATCTTGATCAGTTGCTCGTTAAATGCCGGGATATCGTCCGGCTGGCGGCTGGTGATCAGGTTGCCATCCACCACTACCTCTTCATCAACCCAGTCACCGCCCGCATTGCGAATATCATCCTGCAGCGTCTTGTAGCTGGTCATCCGCTTGCCTTGGACCAGATCGGTCGATACCAGCAGCCAGGCGCCATGACAGATGACCGCCAATGGCTTGTTTGCTGAATTGTGGCTTTTTACCAGTTTCTGGGCGCCGGGTATCAGTCGGATGGTGTCGGAATTCTGCACGCCGCCCGGCAGCACAATGGCGTCATAGAGATCCAGGTGGGCACTGTCGAACGTTGCATCCACGGCAAACTCGTCTGCCGGCTTGTCATGGTTCCAGCCGCGTACAGTTCCCTCCTTGTCACTCAGGATGTCGACCACGGCGCCAGTTTTTTCCAGGGCTTCACGCGGGCCGGTGAGCTCTATCTGTTCAAACCCGTCAGTGACCAGGAAAGCCACGCGTTTGCCGCTCAGTTGCGCATTCATTGTGAATTCTCCGTTTACGATGGACCTGAAAGGGAAGGCCATTCCATCACCCGCGAAGTTCAAAGACGATGCTTCGAATCGCGTCAAGCTGACCAATGGGCAGCAATTGAAAAAAATTGCAGGCGTGATTGCTGGCGTGGCGTCGTATTTTGCCGCCTGGCGTTTCCTTTGAATTTTTCTCGTCCTTCGTCCCTCACAGGCACATGAGTAATATTGCCGGGAGGCTTTGCTATGCAACCAAAAACCGAAGGTCTTGAAGAGCACGGCCCAAGTGGTGTGCCGTTCATCAACGATCCAGAAAAACCGACTTCACCGCCTTTGAATGACGCTGACGCCACTGGCGCTGCAGAGGCTGAGGAAGACATCGAAGACGATGGCCAATCTCTCTGAGTAAGGGGCATGTGATCGACGAGTATCACCTCAACCCCACCTCTGACGGATTGGAACTGAAGAACGCTAGGCTCTGTACGAAAAGCCTTGATACTCGGTGATGTTGCGTTAAAACAGCCTCGGAATGCTCATTTACAAACCGTAAACTCCGCTTCCTCGGCTGTTTTCGCCTTGCCTGACCTTCGTCTCAAGACTTTTCATACAGAGCCTAGGACGATTGCTCGTTGAAAATCTTATCCAATAAAAGCGCCAGGGCGATCATTCGCCCTGGCACCTTCAACATTGGCCAGCGGCCCTAGCTGTTGCGACCGCCGCCGCGACTGTTTTGTCCGCCCTTGCGGCCAGCCTCCGAGGCGCGTTCACGGTCGTTGGCAAAATTGCCAGGGTTATTCTGGACGTCACGCTCGTCGAATATCTGATAGATCCGCATCCTGAAAAGCGGTCCGACGCCTCATCCACAAGATGAGCGCCGCCCCGGATAGCTGAACCGCAACCCGCGCCTGAGCGCGGGTCTCGGGCAGGGTCTATTTTTTACTCGGCAGTACTGAGCTGAACACTTGCTTGGCAGTCTGGACGATGACACCACCCTGATTCGGATCGCCATGAAGCAACGCGCTGGCGAACTTCTTCGCTTGCTCAAGCTTGATGTGGGGTGGCAACGGCGGGACGTCCGGGTCGGTCTTGAACTCGATCAGCACCGGTCGGTCGGCTGCCAGGGCGCGCTCCCAGGCGCTGGCAATGTCTTCTTCACGCTCCACATAGATGCCTTGCAGGCCAATGGAAATGGCGAACAGGTGATAGGGCACGTCCGGGATCGATTGCGAGGCCTCGAATTTGGGGTCACCTTCCATGACCCGTTGTTCCCAGGTCACCTGGTTGAGGTCTTCGTTGTTGAACACCGCGCAGATCCACTGCGGGTTGTCCCACTGGCGCCAGTACTTGGCAACGGTGATGAGCTCGGCCAGGTTGTTCATCTGCATCGCGCCGTCACCCACCAACGCCACCACCGCGCGCTGAGGGTGGGCGAACTTCGCCGCGATGGCATAAGGTACCGCCGCGCCCATGCTGGCAAGGCCGCCGGATAATGAGCATTGCATCCCTTCGCGGATCTTCAGGTCGCGGGCGAACCAGTTGGCGCACGACCCAGAGTCGCTGGTGACGATGGCGTGATCCGGAAGGCGCGGGGAGAGTTCACATACCACGCGTTGCGGGTTGATCGGGTCGGCCTTGGCCAGCGCGCGCTTTTCCAGGGTCTTGTCCCACTGTGTGCGCCAGCGTTCGACCTTGCCGCGCCAGCGCCGCTCGCTTTTGTGCTGCAGCAAGGGCAGCAATGCTTGCAAGGTTTCGCTGGCATCGCCGACCAGATTGACTTCCATTGGATAGCGCAGGCTGAGCATGTCCGGTTGCAGGTCGATCTGCACGCCACGGGCCTGACCTTCCTTGGGCAGGAACTCGGCATAGGGAAAGCCTGAGCCGATCATCAGCAAGGTGTCGCACTCGTTCATCAACTGGTAGCTCGGTTCCGTACCGAGCAGGCCGATGGCACCGGTGACCCAGGGCAGATCGTCAGGCAGCACGGCCTTGCCCAGCAGTGCCTTGGCCACGCCGGCACCGAGCTTTTCGGCGACATCGATGACCTGCTCGGTGGCCTGCAAGGCGCCGGCACCGACCAGGATCGCCACCTTTTTCCCGGCATTGAGCACCTCGGCCGCCCGCTGCAGGTCAGCGTCGAACGGCACGACCTTGGGCTTGCTGTAGCCGATGCCCGAATGCACCGTGCCGTGTACCCTTGCCGGCTCTTGATAGGGCAGGTCCTGTAAGTCATTGGGCAGGATGATGGCGGTGACTCGGCGTTCGCCGACGGCGGTACGCACTGCACGGTCGAGCAGGTGCCGCACTTGCTCCGGGGTCGAGGCCTGCTGTACGAAGGCTCCGGCCACATCCTTGAACATCGACAACAGGTCCAGCTCTTGCTGGTAATGCCCGCCTAGCGCCGCACGCGCTTGCTGGCCGACGATGGCCAGTACCGGCTGGTGATCCATTCGTGCATCGTAGAGGCCGGTCAGCAGGTGCGAGGCGCCGGGTCCGGAAGTGGCGATGCACACACCGAGCTCACCGGTGAACTTGGCGTGAGCGCTGGCCATGAATGCGGCCATCTCTTCATGGCGGGCCTGGATGAATTCAATCTTCCCGTTGGCTCGGCTCAATGCACCAAATACGCCATTGATGCCGTCCCCCGGGTAGCCGAAGATGCGTCGAACGCCCCACTGGTACAAGCGCTCGACCAGGAAGTCGCCTACCGTCGTTGTCATCGTCTTCTCCCTATCTGTGATCAATAGGGTCTGGACTGGGCCGCGGAGGGTAAAGTTTCAACAGGTTGTAGGTGGTCAGTCCATAGGAACCTCGGCACGGGTATGGCTTCTCAAGGACATTACCAGCCTGATCAGGATGCCCTCATGATTGCCATCGACAGTAGCGCCCAGCCCATCCAGGCCTTGCGATTCGAGGACGACGGCGCGACACCCAATAACCGTTTCCCCGTGTTGCTCTACCAGCTGAAACTTGCGCCTGTGCATGACAACGCCAGCGCGTTCGAGTCCTTGTTCGCCGCTCATCAGTGGACCCCGCTGTGGCGTGCCGGGATTTTCGACTACCATCATTTCCACCCCAATGCACACGAGGTGCTCGGCGTTGCCCGCGGCCAGGCTCGGATCATGCTGGGCGGCGCAGCGGGTCAGGCGCTGACGGTCAAGGCGGGTGATGTTCTGGTTTTGCCGGCAGGGACAGGCCATCGTTGCATCTCGTCCAGCGACGAATTCCTGGTCGTGGGCGCCTATCCCCAAGGGCAGGAAGATTACGATACCCAGCGGCCAGAAACCGGCGCTCACCAGCAGGCGCTGGCGCGTATTGCCCGAGTGCCGCACCCTGAGCAAGACCCGGTGTCTGGCGCACATGGTGCGCTGATGAGGCTCTGGCAGTGATTAGCAGCAAACGCCTGCAGAGCCAACCCGATTGTCAAAAGAACGCCTGGATTTCCGCTTGAGAGAAACCCAGGCGAGATCAGCTCGCCAACCGAACCTATGCCTCATCGAGATCGTTCACCGGCGCCGGCGTTGGGCATGGGTAATGACGAACCCGGCGAGGAACCCGATCACTGCGGCACTCAGCAACAAAGGAGTTTTGGCCTTCGGGGTTCTCCATCCGCCTTCGATACTTCGCCGACCAATCGGCGGTTCAAAGAGGTTGCCTGAAGACTTCGCTGCGCCAGGACTACGGTTCAATCCCCAGCGCGTGAGCCATCCCGATAGCGCCGGTAACCCAGGCATCAGATAGCTGGCCAAATGCGCGAGGCGGGCGCTTGCACCGACAGTGGTGTTGGCGTGAGGTGAAAGAGCGCAGGCCACCATCGCCTTTGCCACGAGCTCTGGATCGTAGATGGGCCCTGGCGGTTTGAGCGCATGGCCTGTGTAGTTGCCGCCATCGCGCAAGCCCGGGGTATCCATTACGGCTGGGTAGATGTCACAGACGTGGATGTCGGGGAATTCAGTGAGCTCGCCCCTGAGTGCCTGAGTGAGCCCGCGCAAGCCGAATTTGCTGGCTGAGTAGGCTGCGGCATAGGGTTGTGCAACCCAGCTCCCTAGCGACAAGGTGTTTATCAGCGTACCGCTGCCCTGTTTCTTGAAGTAGGGGAGCGCTACGTAGGCCCCTCGAAGGTAACCCACCAAGTCGGTCTGGATGACCTGCTCATGGGCTTCGAGCGGCGTCTCCTCGAAACTGCCCACCGCACCCACGCCCGCGTTGTTTATCCAGATGTCTATTCGGCCATGACCAAACTCGGCAGCACGTTCCGCCAAGGCGAGTACCTGATCGCTCTGGGTCATGTCGGTCGTTACGGCGACAGCATCGGTGCCGCAATCGGTGCATTCGTCCAGCGTTTCGAACAACGCCTGCTCATCTCGTGCGGCCAGAACCAGACGCGCGCCTTTGCAGGCAAAGGCATGGGCTGCGGCGCGGCCTATGCCACTGGACGCTCCGGTGATCACCACCACCTTGCCGCGCAGCGGACCTCTGATCGGCGAGTGAGTCAACGGGGGCGGCTCATCGGCGGGTGAAATGGGCTCGCTTATCGGCGCCGTTAAGGTCTCACTGGCTTCGATGCGCGAGAGCTGGAGGGGGGTACCGTCCACAAGATTCAAGGTCAAGTCGCTGATGGTGCCGGCCACCCGCCCAGGGAAAATGGGCTCGCCTTCAGCATCGAGACTGTCGTAGATGAATCGGTCGCCTTCCAGCCATCCGATAGCCGTCAGAAGCTCTGGGCTGAGGTAATACTTGCCGTCTTGGAAAAAGCCTGGGAACTGATGGGCGCGTTCAAGGTTTTCAACGCTGTACCGTTCACCTGGCTTCATGCCTGTTGCTTGATCAATCATGGTGCAAGCTCCCTGAAACGTGGGGGGTATGCAGGGGAAGGCTGTTAGGCGGGCAAAGTTCAGAGCAACTGGTTCAGTGGTGGTGTGATGCAGGCATGGATGACGTGACAAGCACTTCGAAGCTGGTTCCCTCGACAACCTGAGAGCATGGTGAAGGGACAGGCGCAGCACTTGGACCCCTGCGGTATGGCGCATTAAGCCGTTATGGCAACGCCAGTCGTCAATCGGGGTGAACGGAGGCAACGGAGTCAGGCTCAACCTGGAAGATTCGCTTTCTCACTCCACCCGCCCTAGGACCTTCAAAATGCCCAGCTACCTGTACTTGATCAGCTATATCCTCGACAACCAGCCCGGTACTTGCGAGTTCCGCAGTGACCAGGAAGACCTGAGCCGCGAAGCTGCGCGCGAATACTTGCAAGGCCTGTACCGCAACGAAGCGTCTTCATTCACCGATGTGCAAGTGCAGCGTCTTGAGCATGACCACGAGCCCGGCACATCGCCAGGACACTACCAGCAACCCTGAGGGGTTGCCGGGATGAACGCGATAATCGAAATAAGCCAGGCAGAGCGCCGACTCGTCTCTGGCGCCTCTTGCTCGGCGCTTTGCGCTTATTGAACGACGACCTGCCTTGACGACTCCATTGCAGCAACACAGTGCATTCGGAATGCCATGATGATTCATCTGGGGTGCGCGGGCTGGAGCTTGTCCCGCCAGTACGCCGACGAGTTCCCGCTGCCGGGCAGCCACCTGCAGCGCTATGCCGCGCGGCTTGATGCCGTGGAGATCAACAGTTCGTTCTACCGTGCGCATTTACCTGCGACCTATGCCCGTTGGGCTTGCTCGGTTCCGGAACATTTTCGCTTCGCCGTCAAGCTGCCCAGGCTCATCACCCACGAGCTACGCCTGGAAGGCTGCGAGGTTGCGCTTGATGCGTTTCTTGGCCAATGCCGGCAATTGGGGGACCGCCTGGGCTGCCTGCTTGTTCAGTTGCCGCCGTCGCTCGCCCATGATGCCGGGCGCGACCGGCGTTTCTTTGAAGCCCTGCGCGAACACTATGTCGGGCCGGTAGCGGTCGAGCCCAGGCACGCCAGTTGGCAAGCGGCGCAATCGATGCTGATCGACTTGCGTATTGCCCAGGTGGCGGCGAGCCCTTCACGCTTCGCTGCCGACGCGCAACCCGCTGGCTGGCCTGGATTGGTCTACTGGCGCTTGCACGGCGAGCCGCGGATCTACCACAGCGAGTATTCCCAACAATACCTGCAACAGCTGGCTGAGCGGCTGCAGCGCAGTCACGCTGCAGGTGCAGATACCTGGTGCATCTTCGACAACACGGCCTCCGGCGCAGCACTGGGTAACGCGCTGACGCTTGAGCGGTATCTGCGCTGATGCAAACCGGATCAAACTTTTTGGCTGCGTTAGGGCTCTTCTGAGAACACATTAGACCGCGAGGAACAGTCCATGAAAGCTGACGATGGCAAGAACGGCGACAAAGTCCCACGGCCGCTCTCTTCTGAAGAAGCACAGCAAGGCGAGCGGGTGCCAGGCCCGGTGCTTGAGCGCCCGGACCAGGATACCGAGGCGGTGGACAAGGTCATTACGCCCACGTCTATCAAGGAACAGGAGGAAAAGACGCGCCAGATAGAAAAGCGTTTGGCCGAGGTCGACAGGAAAGCCCGTCGCTGAATATCCGTGCAGGTGGCCGGGCGCTACGCCCGGTCGCGTCCTTTCGGCAGCGCTGAAGATGAACGGTTGATCGTTCTTACGCGCATCGCCGCCGCCCTTATTCGCTTGTTCACGGACTGAGTAAGGAATTCATTCGCCTCCCGGAAACACACCTTTTGGTGGTGGTTACGAGTGGACGATGCCAAAGCGTGCCGCTTACGCTTTGGGCTTGTCCCAGTCGCTACGCGTCGCAGCCGTCAGCCATCCCAGTCATCAGGAGGGTTGCCGCGGCCCAGCATCTTTTCGAATACGGCGTAGGGATCGGTTTTGCTGCCTGCGGACCGTAGGGTATTTTCGTCGTTGCCCCATGCATAGACGATGACCTTGGATCTTGAGTCGTAGCGAAAGAACAGCCGAAAGCGCCTACCGATTTTTGCCCGCCGCCAATGTCGATAAGCGGTGCCGAGCGTGCTGGCTTGGCGGAACTCATCGCGGCTTGGGTCTGAATCGCCCCTGGTTTCCTAGACGCTCTCCAAGCGCAGAAAATAGCGTTTCTCATGCTCTACTGGAGACAGCTGCATAGCGCTGCTGGGTTATAGAACATCTCGATGTAATCGAAAATATCACTTCGGGCTTCGTTGTAACGCTGACGACTCATGGCACCTCCTAGTTGGGCCTCATTATGAGGCCCAACTAGGAGGTGTCTAGGAAACCAGGGGCGCTTCATTTTGCGTATAGTGAACACACTCTAATCTTGGGAAATTTGAATCTGATACTCAGTGACAATCAAAGCGGCCGGACAAATGAGCCGATCAACCATCGGTGGGCGAAACAGGCCTCCTCTGTAGAAGTATTGAAATCTTTGAAGGGGTAGGCCCCATGAAGGCGTCGCATGGGCGATACAGCACCCACGCTGCCATTTCATCGGAACGGCGTTGTTGTACGGTAGTCGCGCGGCTCCTCCAGCTCACCCAGGGTCACGAACCCTCGTAGTGCAAATACCGCGACCAGCAGCACGATGCAGCAGGCGACAAATGTCAGCTTGCGTCTTGTCTGCGCAGGGTTTTTTCCGGCCTTGGCATACATCCGTGGCAACAGCTCGATTTTGTGTGAGCGGGCGTGAAGCCAGACCGCAGCGATATGTCCGGCACTCAGGGCAAGCAGTCCGTAGGCGAGCGCGGCATGCAGGACATAGGCCCACGGCGTCGAAGCCCAACCCAGCACCTGCTCGCGGGTTGGGAACAACTGTGGCAGTTCTATGCCGAAGTAGGCGTTACCGTATTCATGCAGGTCTGCGATGGCGATGCCGGTCATGCACACGGCCACTACCATCAGGTAGATCGCTGCATGGCCTGCGAGCGCGAGCCTCCTGTCGCGCAGCGGCATTGCCAATGGCGCTGCCGGAGCGGGCTGGGTGAGTTTTACCCCCAGCCGTAGCAACAGCAACATCAGCAGGGTGTAGCCAACCGACTTGTGAAAGTCGCGAATCAGTCCCTGGCGATCTTCGTCGACGAAAAACGGTACACCTTCGATGTTGGTTACCAGTACGCCTGTCAGCCACATGATGATGAACCCCCAGGCCATGATCCAATGCAAGGCCCTGAGCATGGGGTGGTAGTACAGTGGGCTGTCGGAACGGGGGAGGCTTGTTGTTTTCATGGGAGCTCCTGTCACGGTGGGTTGAATGACGCGCACACATCCGTGTAGCGCGGGCATGCGCTCATGATGTCGAGTGGGCAATCAGTGGTTCGAGAAGTGCACCCGGGCTACGAAGCACCCTGGCTCACGGTTCAGTTCCAGGCGCCAGCCGCAATGGCTGCTCAGGCGCTGTGAAATGTCCAGGCCGTAGCCGAACCCTGGAGTGCCGCTGTCACCTGGGAACAGCGCATTGGCCAAGGTCAGGGTCGAGGCGTTCGCCTGGATCTGCAGGTAGCGTTCGCCATGCTGGACGGCATTTCCAATCAGGTTGGTGATCAGCACCTGCAAGACGTTGGGCGGCGCATCGATCACCGTGTCGGCCTCGACCTGCAGATCGATCCGCTGTTGCTTGCCGGCCAGGCGACCTTCGAACTTCTGCAAGCAGGTTTCAAGCATTGGCCGCAGCGCTACTGGCGCGGTAGGCATCTGCTCGCTTTCTCGGCCAAGGCACAGGAACAACTGCACCATCATTTCCATCTCGCCGCTGGCCTGCTCCAGGCGGTCGATGTTGCGTGCGCGCTTTTCTGCGCTGCATTGCGGCAGGCGGATCACTGCCAGCGCGTTGCGCATGACTGCCAAGGGGGTGCGCAGCTCATGGCTGGCGTGGCGAGTAAATGCACGCTCACGGTCCAATGTGCTGTGCAGACGGTCTACCAATTGGGTCAGGGCACGGCTCAGGGTACCGATTTCATCATCGCGCTCATGTCCGGGCAGCTCTTTTCCCGGCAGGCAGCCATCCTTCACGGCCTCGGCCAGACGCGTTACCGGCAGGGCCAGGTGACGAGCGCCGACCACCGCCAGGCATGCCCCGGCAATCACTACCAGTCCGGCGACGGCCCACAAGATGCTGCACAACAGGCTGATGTGATTGCCAAGGGAACTGAGCAGGGATTCGTCGACTTCGACATACAGGTTCTGACCGGCTGCCGGTATATGGACGACCCGCACATGGGTGCGCTCGTCATCCAGTTCGTAGCTGCCAGGCAAAAACGCACGGTATGCCTGGGGCAGGTCGGTGTCGTCGGCCCAGTAGCTGCGCATGTAGCTGGTCGTGGGCAGCATTGCTTCGCTACGATTGCTGGCGTAAATCTGCTCGAACCGCTGCACCTCCTGATCGATGTAGCCGTTGACCACGTAGTCTTCGGTCATGGTGATCGAAGTGAACACCAGCACGCTGTAGAGCAGCACCACGAAGGCGGTGAACGGTAACAGGATGCACAGTACCCGGGCGAAAAAGGAGCTAGTCGGGGATGGCAAGGCGGTACCCTCGGCCGTGTACGGTCTTTATCAGTTCGCGCTTGAAGGGGCGGTCCAGCACCTGGCGCAGTCGGTAGATATGCGTGCGCAGCGAATCGCTTTCAGGCGGTTCATCGGGCCACAGCGCGCTTTCGAGCTGTCGTCTGCTGACTGCATTCGGAGCCGCTTCGGCGAGCAATGCCAGCAGGCGGATGGGCACAGTCTGTAGATCAATGACCACGCCGTCGCGGTGGACCTGGTTGCGCCGCAAGTCGATCACCAGTTCTGCGCAACGCAGCTGTTCTGCGTCTGCACTCAGCTTGCCGCGACGCAACAAGGCCTGTAGGCGACACACCAGCTCCTGGGGCTCGAAGGGCTTGACCAAGTAATCGTCGGCCCCTGCGTCGTAGCCGTCCAGCTTGTCGGCAAGGGTGTCGCGAGCGGTCAGGAACAGCACGGGCGTGTGGTCCTGGCGTTTGCGCAGCGCCTTGCAGGCATGCAGGCCATTGAGCTTGGGCATGGTGATGTCCATCACGATCACGTCGTAGCGCTGAAGCAGGGTGCGTTCGAGGCAGGTCTGGCCATCGAAAGCGAAGTCGACTTCGAAGCCGACCTCGCTGAGGTAGTCGGCCAGCGAGCCGGCCAGAGCATGATCGTCTTCGACCAGCAGTATCTCAATCATCGTGGCTGAACCTTTGTTGACGACAACTGGCGGTGTACTGCGCTCGAGCTGCAGAGACACCAGGCATCGACCGCAGCCTGGATGTCGGCATCGATGCCCGAGGGCACCTGATGGTCGGTTCGCAGCAATGCTCCATTCAGGCATAGCACAAGAATCGAAGCTGTTGAGGCAGCCCACTTCATGCAGACACTCCAGCGTGTAGGTGTGGCTACCCTAACGAAGCGAATGTGACATGAATGTGATCTGGAGTGACGTCCGGTTCACAGGCGTGCTGCCTAGCATGGCGGCATGACCAATTCCTCGATCCTTTCCCCTGCGACCATCGTGCCAGCCCTGAGACGCTACCTCGGTGCGGGCGTGCTGGCGACCCTCGTACACCAGCTGGTGTTCGTGCTTGCCCTGCAGCTGGGACAACCCCTGTTGGGCAGTGTCATTGGCGCGGCAATCGGCGCGCTGATCAGTTTCCTGCTTGCCCGCCGCAGCTGCTTTGCAAGGCACGACGGCAAGCGTCTGCAACCGCGAAAGTTCGTTTGTGTCGCCCTGATGCACAACCTGTGCAATGCGCTGGCGATGGCCCTGCTCCTTCAGGCCACCTCCCTTGCGCCAGGCCTGGCCCAGGCCCTGACTACCGCCAGCCTGACCCTGGTCGTTTTCTTCATCCACCGTCATTGGACCCATAGCCATGCCGATCTCCCCCTTGCCTGTCGCGGACACTGAGCCGCGCGTGAGCATCATCGTGCCCTGCTATCAGGAAGAGCAGGTACTGCAGACATTCCACCAACGCGTTGCTGCGGTCATCAACCGTCTGCCCGTGTCTTGCGAGTTGCTCTACATCGATGATGGCAGCACTGATGCAACCCCTTATCTGCTGCGTCAGTTCAGAACCCATTCGTGGGTCCGCTGCCTGCGCTTGAGTCGTAATTTTGGCAAGGAGGCGGCGCTCAGGGCCGGGCTCGATCATGCACGCGGCCAAGCATTGATATTCATCGATGCCGACCTGCAAGACCCCCCGGAGCTCATCGCCACGATGGTTGATCACTGGCTGCAGGGGTATGACGTGGTGAACATGCAGCGGGCCCGGCGCGACGGGGATGGATGGCTGAAAAAACTCACTGCCACGCTGTATTACCGGACCATGCGTGTGCTGATGGCGCAAGGCAGCCTACCAGCCCAAGTCAGTGATTTCAGACTGATAGGGCCCGCAGCAGTGGCAGCTCTGCGGGCGATGCCCGAACAGGTTGGTGTATTCAAACTGCGGGTGGGGTGGGTCGGCTTTCGCAGCATCGAGCTGCCCTACGCACGCGTGGGCCGGGTTGCGGGTACGAGCAAGTGGAACTATCCGGCACTCCTGGACTTGGCGCTGGAAGGTGCGCTGGCCTTCTCACGCAAACCGCTGCGCTGGTACAGCATTGCCTGTGCGTCGACGTTTCTGATCTGCAATGGCGTGCTTCTGACGGCCATCTTGGCGGGTAGCGTCTCGCTGCTGCATGTGCTGTTGGGCGTGACGGGTTTGCTCTGCCTTGGGGTGGCCATGCTTGGCGAATACCTGGGGGCAACCTTGTTGGAGGTCAAGCGTCGTCCGTTGTACCTGCTGCAGACCGAGCGCGAGCGGGGCACCGAGCATGAGGTTCGCAACGGGGTGGTGCACCACGGGGGTCGCCCATGATTGCGCGGTTGCGAGTGCCGCTGCTCTGGGGCGTGTTGATCACGGTGTTAGCCCTGCGTTTGGTGGGCTTGGGCGCCTATCCCCTGATGGACACCTCCGAGGCGCGCTACGGCGAGATGGCGCGCAAGATGCTTGAGCTGGGGGACTGGATCACGCCGATGTTCACTTATGAGCTGCCGTTTTGGGGCAAGCCGCCCCTGTCGTTCTGGACCCAGGCGGCAAGCATGCAGTGGCTGGGTGTCAATGAGTTCGCGCTTCGTTTACCCGCCTGGGTGATCCAGGTGTTCAGTTGTCTGTTGATCATTCATGTCGCCCGGCGCGAGCGTAGCCTCGCCGTGGGCGTGCTCGCCTCGATTATCTACAGCTCCTGCTCCCTGGGCTTGGTCGCCAGCGGCGTGGTCCTCACAGACCCGACCCTGGGTTTTGGCCTGCTGCTGGCCTATGTCGGCTTCTGGCGTGCCATGGCACGCAATGAAATCGGCGCGGCGCGTCTGGGGTTCGCCGGGCTGGGTTTAGGGTTGCTGGCCAAAGGGCCTCTGGTGCTGGTGTTGTTCGCCGTACCGGCGCTGGCATGGGTCGCCTTCCAGCAGCAATGGCGACAGCTCGCTCGGCTGCCCTGGCTGAGCGGCCTGCTCATTTTGCTGGTGCTTGCGCTGCCCTGGTATGTCCTGGCTGAAATCAAGACTCCAGGATTTCTCGACTACTTCCTGGTGGGGGAGCACTGGAAACGCTACGTGATCAGCGAATGGAGCGGAGATCTGTACGGCAACGCCCATGCCAAGCCTTTGGGCACTATCTGGCTGTACCTGCTGGGCGCGTTGTTCCCCTGGAGCCTGTTGCTGCCGGTACTGTATCTGCGGCGCAGGAGTGCCCCCGTCGATGCGTTCGGTCTATTTCTCTGGTTCTGGGCGCTGACGACTCCGGTCTTCTTCAGCCTGGCCGGTAACATTCTCTGGACCTACGTGCTGCCGGCGCTGCCCGCGTGGGCGTTGTTGCTGGCCGATAGCCTGATCCGTGACCGGGGAATCGCCGAGCGCCCGATCATCGCCACTGCACTGGCCTTGCCTGTGCTGGGCTTGTTTCTGATCGTGCTGGGCAACCTGGACCAGCGCCCGCAGAACCAGCGCGAGATCGTCCTGGCCTGGCAGCGGGCGAGCCTGATGCAACCTGCACCGCTGTTCTACCTCGGGCGGCGCTCCTATTCCGCCGAATTCTACAGCGCCGGCCAGGTGCACCATGCCAAGTCGGTGCTGCAGTTGCCCACTGACTCGGTGTTCTACCTGACGCGGCGACTGCGAGACCTCACGTCGCCGCTCCCCCCTTCGCTGGACTGCCACCCGGTCGCCCAAGCCAATGCCAGTGAACTGTTGCGCTGCCAGGCGATACTGCTGGCGGTGTCTTCCCATGCTCCGAGGAATACCACGCAATGACACCCACCCTCTCGAACCGACTCTATCCTTGGGGCTGCATGGCCGTTGTGCTGGGGTGCACGCTATGGCTTGTGACCCATTTGCAGCTAGGCGAACAACTGGGGCAGTTGTGGCAGCGATACACGGTAGCTGAACCCATACGCCAGCGCAGCATCTGGCTCGGGCAATACCAGTTCATCGAGCGTTTGCGGTTACCCGGCATTGATGCGAATGCTTCGGATATCGTCCATGTCCCCGCGCTGCAGCGCTACTTCGTGTTGGTGAACAAGCCCGCCGGACTTTTCGAGTACAGCGAAAGTTTCCAGCTGATGGCGCGCTACGACCTGCCGGGTTTTGAGGACCCGGAAGCGTTGAGCTACGATGGCAACGGCCATTTGCTGATCGCCGAGGAGCGACGCCAGACAGTGGTAAGGCTGGCGATCAAGCAACTGTCCCAGCCAATCGTACGCGCTACGTTGCCCGCGTTCGAACTCGGTGAGCGCGCTGACAATAACCGGGGTGTAGAGGGGATCGCTTTCGATTCGGACAGCGCAGTGCTGTTCGCCTCCCGGGAAAAACAGCCTATGCGGCTGTTCGAAGTGGTCAATGGCGTCCCGACCGCCGATACGCCGTCCAGGCGTCTACCCCGTACGCAGTTGTCGGCTTTGGTCTTGTGGCGTTTGCGCTTGAGCGATATCTCGGCGCTGCATTACGACCTTCAGACCCGGCACCTGCTTGTGCTCAGTGACGAGTCCAAGCGCCTGGTCGAGGTCGATAGCGGTTATGCGCCGTTGAGCTTTCTGGATTTGCAGCGTGGATTGCATGGACTGGACGAGAGCGTCCCTCAAGCCGAAGGTGTCACCTTGGGGCCACGGCGAGAGATCGTGATAGTTAGTGAGCCGAACCTGTTGTACAGGTACAGGCGCTGATGGCGGGTCGCTGCGCTGCGTCGGGGCCGGAGAACCTCATGACTTCAGGTACTGGAAGTTTTGCGGCGCTTGGTGGAACTCAGTTACAAACTATCCGGATCTCCGAAGAACATCTGTATCCGCGACCGCAACCACCGCTCCGCCGGGTCGTTGTCCTGCGCCCCACGCCAGGCCATGTGCAGTTCGAAGGTACGCACATCCAATGGCAGGTCTTCGGCGCGCAGGCCGCCGGCGGCGGTGAGGGTTTCTGCTGCATAGTCCGGTACCGTGGCGATGATGTCGGTGCCGGCGAGCAGGGTGCCGAGGCCGTTGAACTGCGGCACGGCCAGCACCACATGGCGCTTGCGACCGATTTCCTCGAGGGTCTCGTCGATGAAGCCGGAGAGGTCGCCGGCGAACGAGACCAGCGCATGCGGACGGGCGCAGAAGTCGTCGAGGGTGATGTTGCCCGGTACGCTGTCGGCGCGCAGCAGCTTCGGCTTGCTGCGCCGCAGCACCTTGCGCTTGGCGTTGGCCGGGAGGTCGGCGGTATAGCTCACACCCACCGAAATCTCCCCAGAGGCGAGCAGCGTCGGCATCAGCAAATAGTTGACCCGCCGTACCACCAGGACGATGCCTGGCGCTTCGGCGCGGATGCGCTTGAGCAACTGCGGCAGCAAGGCGAACTCGGCGTCGTCCGACAGGCCGATGCGAAATACCGAGGTGCTGGTGGCTGGGTCGAAGTCAGCGGCGCGGCTGACGGCGGTGGAGATCGAATCCAGGGCCGGTGAGAGCAGGGCGAAGATCTCGTGGGCGCGAGCCGAGGGCTCCATGCTGCGCCCGGTACGGACGAACAGTGGATCGTCGAACAGGTTGCGCAGACGTGACAGTGCCGCACTGATCGCCGGCTGGCCGAGAAACAGTTTTTCGGCTGCACGGGTTACGCTGCGCTCATGCATGAGCGTCTCGAACACGATCAGCAGGTTGAGGTCTACGCGGCGCAGGTCGTTACGATTCATCGGTGCGTTTCGCCTTGCTCAGGTGGGTCGGGGTGAATATTAAGGCCAAAGGCTGTTACCCTGCACGGGTTTACGGGAGCCAATGCAGCGATTTGCCCGTAGCCCAATCAATGACAGGCATGTCGACTATTAACGGCCACTGATGGTCTAACGTGCAAAGCCCGGATAAAGTCCGTGGTAATACGAGGTTCACAAAGGCGAGGTATGCGATGTCCCGCATGATCCGTTTCCACAAGTTCGGCCCGGCCGATGTGCTCCGTTGCGAGGAGCAGGCCGAGCCGTCTCCCGCAGCGGGCGAGGTGCAAGTGCGCGTCGAGGCCATCGGCCTGAGCTGGTATGACGTGCTCTGGCGCCAGAACCTGGCACCGTCGCAGGCGCGCCTGCCGGCAGGGATCGGTCACGAAATGGCCGGGGTGGTCACGCAGGTCGGGGAGGGTGTCGACGATATCGTCGTGGGCGACCGTGTCGCCAGTTTCCCGGCGACCAGCCCCAATGAGCATCCGGTCTATGGGGATGTGATCGTGCTCCCCCGCACGGCCATTACCCGCTATCCCGAGCACCTCACCCCGGTCGAGGCCAGCGTGCATTACACACCGCTGCTGATTGCCTACTTCGCCTACGTCGACCTGGCGCGGGCCAAGGCTGGGCAGACGGCGCTGGTTACCGATGCCAGCCATTGCGCAGGGCCCGCCTTCGTGCAGTTGGGCAAGGCCTTGGGCCTGAAGGTGTTCGCCGCCACCAAGGAGCCGGAGCAGCGTGAATACCTGCTGGGCCTGGGGGCTGACAAGGTGATCGTCACCGAGGAGCAGGACCTGCTGATGCAGATCGGCAAATACACCGATGGCCGCGGTGTGGACATGGTCCTGGACGGCATGGGTGGGCCGCAGATGTCGCTGCTCGGCGATGTGCTTGCGCCGCGTGGCAGCCTGGTGCTGTACGGCCTGCAGGGTGGTAACCAGACACCATTCCCGGCTTGTGCGGCATTCCAGAAGAACATCCAGTTCTACGTGCACTGCATTGGCAACTTCACCGGCAAGCCGGAGCTGGGTATTGCCCAGGACCAGGTCGCGCTGCAGCGGGCGTTGCGAGACATCAACCAGTTCACCGCCGACAAGCTGCTGACGCCGCAGATCATCAAGGTCTACCCGTTCGAGCAGGTTGTCGAGGCCCATCGCCTGATGGATGAGTGCCCATGTGGTGGGCGGATTGTGCTGGACATGGGATCTGCGTGATTCCAGCGCGTCGAGTTGCATGAAAAACCGGGCTTAGGCCCGGTTTTTTTCTGATATTTCCTACAAAAAATTAATAACTATCCGACGTAATAACACTGCCGCGGCAACGACGGTTAATTGCCACTGCGGCCATGATTCCATGCTTGGGTTTTTCTTTATTGTCTGTAGATCAATGCTGCACCACTGAATGGTTTTTTTACCAGGATCTGTATCTTTTATTCAGTCGACAACCCTCGATAATGGCGCTGTGATACTTGGCGCGGCTCGGCGGAATCAAGTACGTGGCCACTGCTGGTGAGGCACAGGGCGCATGCAGGGCATGGTAATTGCTCTTGCTTCCAATGAATGCCGGCCTGTTGTTGCTTAGAAATCTCCCAATGTTTTGTGGGAAAGTTCTTTGAAGTGAATCGCGACTTGTTTCTTACGTCGGTTAATGCCGGCTTTCTTTGTGCTCAAGGAATGGAGTGGACTATATGAGTAATATCCATGAGCAGGCCATGCACTACATATACCAGCAAGTACTGGATCGTCTGCTGGAGCATATGTCCCAGGCGCAACGGGCCTGCGTGCAATTGCTGATCCAGCGTCTGCTGGTGGCGGCAGGTGGTGTGGAGTACATCGGGGACTTCCGTGTGCTGGTCATACACGGGCATGACCGATGTAACACACGCCTGCTGGCATTTTTACGTGCTGCGCAACTGAGCATCGCGCTGCGAGCGCCCGATACCTTTCGCCTGCAAGTAGTGATCGCGTGCCAGCCCGCACCGGGGGCAGCAGTGCTTCGCAGCCTGGAGAGCACCTTCAATGCACTGTTCCTGCAGGATGACCCCCGTGTGGAGTTACTGCTGGCTGGCGGCCAACAACTGCAGCCTTTCAGCCGCCACGCCGCGACGGTTGCCGGCACACCGCTGGAGCGCGAGGCGCTGCTGACGTTCGGTCATCTTACTGCCGGGCGCCCAGAATCCTTGCTAGGCAGCCGTTTGTACCTTGAACTGGCCGAGACGCTGCGCTGCGTCCTGTCCCAAGGGACGCTCCCCAGCGCGCTGGTCACGGCGATCCCGGTGCGGCAGCGGCGTCGGTACCTGGCGTGGAGTCGCACGCTCATGCGCCTGACCGGCGAGCGCGGAAGCCATGCCATGCACCAGTGCGCCGCGGTGTTGTGCGAAACGCTGGGGCGCCTGCGAACGCTGGCTGCCAAGCCGACGGAGCATGTCGAGGCAAGAGTTCCGTCATGCCAGAGCGAGGCAACCTTGCGAGTGATCGCGGTCGATGATCTGATCAACGACAGTCGAGCGGACGACACGTTGTTTCACATGCTGGGTATCGAGTTGCCTGTGTCGGCTTGTGAAGAGCCGCTGGCCGCGTTTTTCGACCCGATGTACCTGACACACCTGCAGCGGCTGCGTGATCAATGGCAGTTGGGCAAGTGCGACGCCGTCCGCTCGGGGGAGGGCAGGCACCTGTTTCAGGAGGCCTTTGCGATCGACGACAACCAGTTGACCTGTCTGTTGTACGCCCCGTTCGCCGAGCAGGGCCGTGGATTGCCGGCATTCCTGCAGCGTTGTCACCCGGCCATGCGTGTCGCACTGCCTTATCTGCACCGCGCGCTTCAGGGGCAACCCTGCCCGGAAGCCGTGGTCCATTGGCTGATTGGCACCAGCGGGCTGAGCCTGGCACAGTTGCGGGTCATTTATTCGGGTGAGCTCCCGCAGACGGCATCACGCCTGATGGCAAAGCTGACACGGCGCGATGTGCGGTTGCGATTGCTGGGACGCCCCTCGCCCCGGGCCGAGATGGCGCAGGCCGCCAGTTGATGGGGCGTTCCGTGCGGCGCGAGTTCGCCTATCAAACGGTCTATCGCTACCTCGAAACGCTGATCAGCCATGCCTGCGAGGGAGGGGACCCGCGCTTGCCATCGCTGCGTGACCTGGCCCGGCGCCTGCGGGTTTCCCTGGCCACGGTGCAGTATGCCTACAGCCTGTTGGAGCGCGAGGGACGGGTACATTCGGTGCCCAAGTCCGGATATTTTGCACTGGTGCCAGCCGATGGGGGCGTCAGTGCGCCGAGGGCAATTGCGAGATCTGGCCAGTGCGCACCGTTCATTCTCCCGCCATTGCCATGTGAGGCGCTCGAGCCGCTGTTGCTGGCGCATGAGCGGCGTCTGGCGCGTCAATCCGCGACGACGCAGACCGGCAACGCGCTGTTGCGCAGTGCGCTGGCGGCCCGCCATACCCGTTCTTCCAGGCAGTTCTGGCGGGCTGAGGACGTGCATCTGGCGACGGATGTCCAGGCGCTGCTGCAGACATTGCTGCTTGCGTTGGACTTGCAGGGCGGCACGGTGCTGGTGGCGACGCCCTGTTGCTGGCAGCAGTTGCAGGTCTTGCAACAGCTGGGAGTGCGGGTTATCGAGTGGCCGTTGGATAACCAGGGGGGGCTGGATCTGGGTACCTTGGCGCAGTTGTTCAAGCGTGAAACCGTGCGCCTGCTGCTCATGCCGTCGTGTCTGGCGACACCTCCCGGACGCCTGATGTCGCTGGAGGAACAGCGTGAAGTGGCGCGTTTGCTCGCGGGATATCCGACATGGCTGCTGGAGAATGACCTGGATAGCGAGCAGTGTTTTGCCGCGCCACCTGCGACACGCCTGCGCGACTGGGTCGATCCGCACTGGCTGCTGGTCATGGGTTCGCTGGAAGGAATGATCGGTGCCGAAGCGCCCTATGCCTATGTGCTGAGTCGGCATCCAGCAGTGTGTGAGGCTTTCGTGCGCCGCAGCTTTGTGTTGCCCCCTCGGCGCCAACAGGCTGTGGCCTGTCTGCTGACCCGAGGTGATGTGGACAGTCATCTGCAGCAAATGCGCGACCGGCTGCAGTTGCGCATGGCGATTTTATGCCATGCCGTCGAACAGCATCTGGGCAGCCTGTTGGCGTTCAGCGTGCCTGAAGGCGGACGTGTGCTCTGGTGTCGCCTGGACTTGGCAGTGGATGTGCGTCAGTTGTTGGAGGCCTCGAATACCCCGGCGCTGCTGGCGGCGCCTGGAAATCTGTTCAGTTTGCAAGAGAGTTACGATCGCCACCTGCTGCTGGCCTGGCAGGGGGACGATGCAGGCGAGCTGGAGGATGCACTCGGGGAACTCGGGCAGCGGTTGCAGTGCTTGCGTGCCAACGCAAAGGACAGGTCGGACTGACCGTCGATCCGGCGCGCTTGCCAGGCGGCTGTATCTGTATGTATAACCAGTGCTCATGCCAGCCTGCGACGCCATGCCGTGATTGCCCATTCCGTCGAAGATCCGCTCTATTACCTGCATAACTTCCGCCAGGTGCTGAGGTGGGTCGAACACCGATACGCCGATATCCTTGACCCGCACGAGCAAGACTTTCTCCGAGTCTTCAGCGGGCTAGCCCAGCCGACGCAGGCACTGCTGGTGCGCATGGTCATGCGCAAAGGCGAGCTGTTTCGCGGCGACCGGCTTGAGTATGCCGAGATCGGCGACACGGACGCGGCCTTGCAGCCTTTGCTCACCCTGGGATGGGTCTGCCCGAGGCCGGTACTGGGTCTGGAACAGCTGTTCGCCTTGTTGCGCCGGGACGAACTGCTCACCTGTTTTGCCGATCACCTGGCCCATCCTCGCGCGACCAAGACCCAGTTGCTGGCCACGCTGCTGCCATTGGATCTGCCGGGCAGGCCTCTTTCTGCCTGGTTCGCGCAGGCGCCGGTGCAGATCCTGCAATGGCGCCTGCAACCCCTGTGCGACCGCCTGCGCCTGTTGTTCTTTGGCAATCTTTATCAGGATTGGTCGGAGTTCGTACTGGCCGATCTGGGCGTGCTGCGCTACGAGCAGGTGAACTTCAGTGCGGATTCACGCGCCTTGCGCCAGCGCGATGAGGTCGATCTGGCGATGGCCTTGCATGCTTGCGCCGAGCGTCTGGAGCAGGGAGAGGCGCCGAGTACGTTGCTGCAGGCACTGGAACGGGTCGACAGCACCAATCCCTGGCTGGCCCGGCGTCGTGCACGTCTGTTGTTTGCAATTGGCCAGCGCTGCGAGCGGCTTGGGCAGTGGGACCTGGCCTTGAGCGTCTACGATGGGCTCGACCACCCCGAGGCGCGCATTCGTCAGGTGCGCGTGCTCGAGCGCAGCGAGCAGTGGCAGAGGGCGCAGGCACTGGCGTCACACATGGCCCAGACCGTGGCCAATCCTCTCGAGAGCCAGGCGTTGGCGCGCATGCTGCCGCGCCTTGCACGCAAGCTCGGAGGGCCGCCCCGACGCCGCCCGTCGCCTGCCGCGCAAACGCTCATCGAACTGGAGTTGCCCGTGGAAATGGCCGAACGGGGTGTGGAGGAGGCGGTGCGCCTGCACTTGGCGCACGCTGACGGGGAGGTCCACTATGTCGAGAATACCTTGTTCAACAGCCTGTTCGGCCTCTTGTGCTGGGAGGCGATTTTCGCGCCACTGCCCGGCGCTTTCTTTCACCCTTATCAGGCGGCGCCGCAGGATTTGCACGACAGTGATTTCCTGACGCGCCGCGCCGCGCTGTTCGAAACCTGTTTGGGGCGGCTCGACGATGGCAGCTACCGACAGGCGATACGCGAATGTTTTGCCGCCAAGCACGGCCTGCAGTCACCGTTCGTGTTCTGGCAGGTACTGAATGAGGTGCTGCTCGAACAGGCCTTGGCCTGCATTCCTGCCGAGCATCTGAAGCGGTGTTTCCAGCGCCTGCTGCAGGATATTCGCAACAACCGCGCAGGCATGCCCGACCTCGTCCAGTTCTGGCCGGGGCAAGGGCGCTACCGCATGATCGAGGTCAAGGGGCCGGGTGATCGCCTGCAGGATAACCAGTTGCGCTGGCTGGACTTCTGCCGTGAGCACGGCATGCCGGTCGCGGTATGTCATGTGCGGTGGTGCGAGGTTGCGCCGTGAGTCTGAGTGTGGCGGTGCGTGCGCTGTGTGAGTTTGCTGCCAAGGTCGGTGACCTGGACTTGCGCTTCACGCCGTCGCCCACCGCCCAGCAGGGCATCGATGGCCATCGGCGGGTCGTTGCCCGGCGCGGGCCTGGCTACGAGGCGGAGGTGTCGCTGGAGGGCGAGTACCAGGGGTTGCGGGTGCGGGGGCGAGCCGATGGCTACGATCCGCTGCGCAATCGTGTGGAAGAGATCAAGACCCACCGTGGCAATCTCGACCGCCAGCCGGACAACCACCGGCAATTGCACTGGGCGCAGGCCCGGGTCTACGCCTGGCTGTTGTGCCAGTCGCGTGGGTTGGAGCGGATCGAGGTCACGCTGGTGTACCTGGATGTCGACAGCGACCGGCAGACCTTGTTCAGCGAGCCGCAACATGCCGCGCAGTTGCAGCAATTCTTCGAGGCCCTGTG
This sequence comes from Pseudomonas machongensis, assembly GCF_034961125.1. Lineage (NCBI taxonomy): Bacteria > Pseudomonadati > Pseudomonadota > Gammaproteobacteria > Pseudomonadales > Pseudomonadaceae > Pseudomonas > Pseudomonas machongensis. The sequence goes on from NZ_JAYFUI010000187.1 coordinate 401,197, forward strand.
CCAACGCTTTCTTGGTTGGGCGCAGGCCCAGGCCGCACGGCTGCGCCTGCGGGACAACGACCTGCAGGGGCTGGCGTTCCCTTACCCACAGTTCCGCCAGGGCCAGCGCCAACTGGCAGAAACCTTGTACAAGGCAGTGGCCACCGGTCGCTGCCTGATGGCCCAGGCCAGCACCGGTATTGGCAAGACGCTCGGCACACTGTTCCCGCTGCTCAAGGCCATGGCCCCGCAGCAACTGAACAAGCTGTTCTTCCTCACCGCCAAGACACCAGGCCGGGCGTTGGCGCTCGACGCACTGCGTCAGATCACCGACACCACTGCACAGCCCAGCCTGCGCGCGCTGGAGTTGATTGCCCGGGACAAGGCCTGCGAGTACCCGGGCAGTGCCTGCCATGGAGAGTCCTGCCCGCTGGCCAAGGGTTTCTACGATCGGCTGCCAGCGGCTCGCGAAGCAGCGTCTCAGGTGGTGTTGCTCGACCGTGTCGGCTTGCGCGAGGTCGCGCTGGCACACCAGGTCTGCCCGTACTACCTGGGGCAGGAGATGGCGCGCTGGGTCGATCTGGTGGTCGCTGACTACAACTATTACTTCGACGCCCATGCGCTGCTGTTCGGCCTCACCCAGCTCAACCAGTGGCGGGTTGCCGTGTTGGTGGACGAGGCGCATAACCTGGTGGAGCGCGGCCGCGCCATGTACAGCGCCAGCCTCGACCAGGGGCAGCTGCTCGCCTTGCGCAAGACCAAGCCGGCGGGCTTGAGCGGTGCACTGGAGCGCCTCAATCGCCAGTGGAATGCGTTGTACAAGGCTCAGGTGGCACCGTACCAGGCGAGTGAGCAACTGCCCGAGGCGTTCCTGCGGGCGTTGCAACAGTGCATCGGCCTGATTCAGGAGGGCATGGAGCAGGCGCCTGCGCACATCGAGCCGCAGGTCCTGCAGTTCTACTTCCAGGCTCTGCAGTTCAGCCGTGTGGCCGAGCTGTTCGATGAGCATTTTTTGTTCGATATCAGCCTGCGCAACGGCCCGCGCAGCCGTCGTCTGGCGACGCTGACCCTACGTAATGTGGTGCCCGCGCGCCTGCTCGGCCCACGCATGGCTGCGGCGCGCAGTGTCACGCTGTTTTCGGCGACGCTGGGGCCACGACAGTTCTACGCCGACTTGCTGGGCATGCCGGCAGATACCGCCTGGCTGGACGTGGCCGCGCCATTTCGTGCCGAGCAACTGCAGGTGCGTATCGTCAGTGAGGTCTCGACCCGTTTTCAGCAGCGCAATGCGTCCCTGGCACCGATCGTCGGGCTGATCGGCGAGCAGTACCAGCGTCAGCCGGGCAACTACCTGGCGTTCTTCAGCAGCTTCGAATACCTGGAGCAGGTGATGGCCCTGTTTGCCGAACGCTATCCTGAAGTGCCGTACTGGCGGCAGGCGCCGGGCATGGACGAGGCCGCACGCGAGGGATTCCTGGCGCGTTTCGTGGCGGATGGGCGAGGGATAGGCTTCGCCGTGCTGGGTGGGGCCTTCGCTGAAGGGGTAGACCTGCCAGGCACCCGATTGATTGGTGCTTTTGTCGCCACCCTGGGGTTGCCTCAGGTCAATCCGGTCAACGAACAGTTCAAGCAACGTCTGGCCCGGCAGTTTGGCAGCGGGTTCGACTACGCGTACCTGTACCCTGGCGTGCGCAAGGTAATCCAGGCGGCCGGTCGGGTCATTCGCGGCGACCAGGACCGTGGCGTGCTGTTCCTGATCGATGAGCGTTTCAATGAGCCGCGGGTACAACAGATGTTTCCCATCTGGTGGCAGACCGCTATCAACTGAGCCAGCCCCATCGCGCGCCGTTGCAACTCCCAGTACACTGCGCGTTCCAACATCTACATCCGTTGAACTCGAGGTTTTGCATGACGCTCAGTCCTTTGGCAGGCAAGCCGGCTCCGGCCAGCGTGCTGGTCGATATTCCCCGCCTGTTGACCGCCTACTACACCGGTCGCCCGGACGCTACGGTCGCGTCGCAGCGCGTGGCCTTCGGCACTTCCGGACATCGAGGCACCTCGTTCGAGTTGAGCTTCAACGAGCATCATGTGCTGGCGATCACCCAGGCGATCTGCCTGTACCGCCAGGAGAAGGGCATCGATGGCCCGCTGTTCATCGGGGCTGACACCCATGCCTTGTCGGCGCCGGCCACGGCCAGCGCGCTGGAAGTCCTGGCGGCCAATGGCGTGCAGGTGCGGTTGTCCAAGGACGACGAGTACACCCCGACCCCGGCGGTGTCCCATGCGATCCTGTGCTACAACCGCGGGCGTCAACAGGGCCTGGCCGACGGCATCGTCATCACCCCCTCGCACAACCCGCCCCAGAGCGGTGGTTTCAAATACAATCCGCCCAATGGTGGCCCGGCCGACAGCGATGTGACCAAGTGGGTCGAAGCCAAGGCCAACGAACTGCTGGCTGCAGGCCTTGAGGGTGTCAAGCGCATTGATTACGCCCAGGCTCTGCAGGCTGCCACCACGCAGCGTCACGACTATGTGAGCAGCTACGTGGCAGACCTGGAAAACGTCATCGATTTCGAGGTCATCCGCAACGCCAACCTGCGCCTGGGTGTCGATCCGCTGGGTGGTGCGGGCGTGCGCTATTGGTCGGCGATTGCCGAGCGATACCAGTTGAACCTTGAAGTGGTCAACACCGAGGTCGACCCGACCTTCCGGTTCATGACCGTCGACTGGGACGGGCAGATTCGCATGGACCCTTCGTCGCCACACGCCATGCAGGGCCTGATCGGCCTGCGCGAGCGTTTCGACGTGGCATTTGCCTGCGACCCGGACCATGACCGCCACGGTATCGTCACCAGTGACGGCCTGCTGCAGCCGAACAACTACCTCGCCGTGGCCATCGATTACCTGTTCCGCCATCGCCCGCAGTGGCGCAACGACGCCGCTGTCGGCAAGACCGTGGTCAGCAGCGGCATGATCGACCGGGTTACCGAGCGGCTAGGGCGCAAGCTGCATGAAGTGCCGGTGGGCTTCAAGTTCTTCGCCCAGGGCTTGTTCGAGGGCTCGCTTGGTTTTGGTGGGGAGGAGAGTGCGGGTGCTTCGTTCCTGCGTCTGGACGGGAGCGTCTGGGCGACCGACAAGGATGGCCTGATTCCCGCCTTGCTGGCGGCCGAGATGACTGCACGCACAGGACGCAATCCGAGCCAAGCCTACGCCGATCTCACCGCAGCCCTGGGCAAGCCCTACGCCACCCGCGTCGAGGCCAAGGCCGATGCGCGGCAGAAAGCGCTGCTGAGCAAGCTGGCGCCTGAGCAGGTGAAGTCCACCGAGCTTGCCGGCGAGCCGATCCAGCAGATCCTCAGCCACGCACCAGGCAACGGCCAGGCCATCGGCGGCCTGAAGGTGATGACCGCCAATGGCTGGTTTGCCGCGCGTCCTTCGGGTACCGAGGACATCTACAAGATCTACGCCGAAAGCTTCATTGACGAGGCGCATCTGCAGCGCCTGGTGCAAGAGGCCCAGGCACTGGTGGATGCGGCGATCAGCTGATTGCCTACGCGCATGCCGAACCGTGCTTTTCGCGGGCCAGCCCGCGAAACGCACGGTTCGGTCATCTGCCTCAGGCCACGTCCACCAGAACGATCTCGCTGTCCTCGAGCGCCGTGACGCGCAGCACCTCTTCACCCTCTACGGCAACCCCGTCCCGGGCTTTGGCGCGCACGCCATTGGCCTCGACCACGCCTTTGGCTGGAACCAGATACCCACGCCGCCCGGCATCAAAACGATACTCGGCGCTCTCGCCGGCGCGCAGGGTCGCGGCCACCAGCCGGGCATCGGCGCGGATGCGCAGGGCATCCTGATCCTCGACACGGCCGCTGGCCAGGGTCACGAAGCCTTCGCCGCGGTCACCTTTAGGGAAGGGTCGAGTGCCCCAGGACGGCGCCTCTCCGACCTTGTCCGGCACGATCCAGATCTGGAAGATGCGGGTGTCGACCTGCTCCAGGTTGTACTCGCTGTGCACGATGCCAGTACCCGCACTCATCACCTGCACGTCACCGACTTCGGTGCGGCCTTTGTTACCCAGATTGTCCTGGTGGCTGATTGCACCTTCGCGTACGTAAGTGATGATCTCCATATCCCGGTGTGGATGCGGTGGGAAGCCACTGCCGGCGGCGATCAGGTCGTCGTTCCACACTCGCAGGTTGCCCCAATGCATACGTTCGGTGTCGTAGTACTCGGCAAAGGAAAAATGATGATGGGCGTCCAGCCAGCCGTGGTTGGCATGGCCGAGGCTTTCGAAGGGGCGCAGTTGCAGCATGATCAGGGTCCTCGGTAGGTGGGAATGGGCTGATGATGCCTTTTTCAAGTATCGAAAATAAGCGTAAATATCGACTTGTTTTTATCTGATAAATCGATGTTTTTCGTTGCGGTACTTTCTGCGTTTCATCGCCTAATCCTATGATCTGCAAGCATTAGCTGGCGCTTTTCAGCGGTTCGGTGGAACATGCTCCACTGATTCGACTAGCAATGGAGTGACCGTGTCTCTCGAGCAGCCCCCGGCGCCACCGGACCTGACCCCGCCCGCGCAATTACCCTGGTTGCGCCGCCTGGCCGCACGCCTGCTTGGGCGAGGATTGAGCCGTTTGCAGGCGCAGCACCGCGACTCATGGTTCCTCGGCCACGCCACCGGCCAACGCAGCGGGCATGCCGATGGCCTGCGTGACGGCTACGAACGTGGGCGTGCCGAAGGGTACGAGGCCGGGCGGCAGGTCCTGGTGATCCGCGACAGCCGCCCTGACAGCGCTGCAGTGCCAGGCCAGGATGACAAGCTGTTCGACGACTGGCGCCTGCCGCTGACAGCAGAGCTGAAGAAACGCTTCAAGGCCGATGTCGCCCAGCGCCTGCCTGCCGACGCCCAGCCCAGCGCCGCGCAATGGAAGCTGATCTTCAGCGACACGCCATCTACTTGCGTGGTGGCGGGTGCCGGTGCCGGCAAGTCCACTTCGCTGGTGCTGCGTATCCTGCTGCTGCGCCACTACCTGGGCTTCGAGCTGGACGCCATGACCGTGGTCACCTTCACGCGTGAGTCGCGCAAGGACTTCATCAAGCGGCTGGTGCAGGTCTTCGCCATCTGGCAGATCGACCTGCCGCCGGCCCGTGCTCGTGACCTGGTTCGCACCTTCCATTCGCGCATCCTGCCGCTGGTGCGCAGCTTGCCGGGGTTCTCCCAACTGCGCGCATTCGAGACACTGGGCAACGATCTACCGGCTGGCAGCGAAGCCGAGAGCGAAGGTAATCCTTTCGACCTGCGCCTGAACGATGCCCAGCGCCAGCAGCTCAATCTGTGTTATCGCGACCTGCTGCGTGACAGCCCACGCTTTGCCGAACTGGTCGCGACGATGCGCCGCGAGGCCCTGCAACTCAAGCCCCTCGATCCGGATCATCCCGATGTGCAGAAGCGCGTGCAGGTGACTCAACTGGCTGCCCAGCGCGACGAAGAACTGTGCGACGTGATCGAAGACCTGTGGTTCGCTGCGGGCGCCTGGCCGATCAAGGGCATCGAGCCCTGTCGGGAAACCGTGCAGATCCGTGGCCAGCGTTTCCATGTGCATGGGCGTCTCGAAGGGCTCGATGCCTGGGTAGTGCTGGGCTTCGATCCGTCGGAAAGCGCCCAGTATCAGCGTGCCAACGCCAAGCTGTCGGTGCGTGCCGAGTGGGCTGTAAAGCGCACGTTGTTTCAAGCTTTCTGTGATAAGCCATTGATTTGGCTTGATAACTATACTTCGGCAAAACGTCTCGCCGCGTCGCTGGCGGGTGATGCGGTGGCGGGGCCTGGGTTCGAGTTCAAGGTCAAGGGCGAACTGGCTCCTGCGCCGTTGCTCGATGCCTTCGTCGGTGCGGCGAGCTTCATCGAGAACCTGGGGCTTGAGGTGGGGAGCGCCGTGGCTCGCATGAGCTTTGCGCCAGGCGACAGCGATGCGCCGTTTTTCGAAGCGCTGGCCCTGTACTGGAAGGCATTGGAAACTCACCTGCTTGGGCAGTCGCCGCCAGTGATGACCTATAACCGCATGTTCGCCCTGTTCGGCGAGAACAACCCCGAGAACCTGCAACTGCTGCCAGACCGGCTGCTACGCCCGCTGGCGCACTTGATGATCGACGAGTTCCAGGATGTCTCGCCACAGATCGTCAGCTGGTTGCGCGCTACATTGGGCGAGATCCGCAGGCGTGGCCCTGGCATGCATACCGGGCGCAACGCCGGGCATTCGTCGTTGATGTGCGTGGGTGATGACTGGCAGTCGATCTATGGCTGGCGCGGCAGTTCTCCGAAGTACTTCATGGAGTTTGGCAAGACCTTCCCATCACCGGCCAATACCCGGGTGATGCTGGTCGAGAACTACCGGAGCCAGCAACACATCATCGATGCGGCCGAACACCTTGTGCGCGGTACAACGGCGATCAACGGCAAGAAAGCCAGGGCCTGCGGTGGCGCCGCCGCGCTGCCACTGTCGCCAGTCAAGGTGTTCGAGCGCGACGAAGCGGCTCTCGGGCAGACCCTGATCGAGCATTACCTACGGGGCGAAACGGTGATGATGTTGTTTCGAAAAAGCAGCGATAAGTTATTGATTTCAAACCATATAGAAACGGTTGTCAGGGTTGATTCGAGCTTGCCACCTGAGCAGCGTCGTCTGCGTCAGCTCACCTATCACAGCGCCAAGGGCCTGCAGGCCGATGCCGTGTTCATGCTTGGTGATTGTCAGTACCTGACCAGTTCACCCTACAAGAACCAGGTGTATCGCATGGCCGGGTTAGGGCGTACCGGGGATGCACAGCCGTTCGACAGCGCGCAGAAAGACGAAGCGCAGCGCCTGGCCTACGTCGGGTTGACGCGGGCGATCAGGCACTGCTATTGGCATGTGGAAGCGGTCAGCGGCGATGCAGCGTCGCTGCATCGTGCGTCCAGCCAGGTACATGGCCGGCAAGCCTTCTTCGAGGACTTGCGCGGCCAGTGAGGGTGGACAGCGTCAGGGGGTTTCGACCTCACGGGTCAGGCTGTCGAACAGGCCGCGCTCGACGCTGGTCTGCTCATCGCGCAGCGCGTTGTATGCCGCCTCGTGTGCGACAGAAACCGCTGATGCCCTTCCGCTCCGAAAGGCTGGCTTGCAGGGCGCGCGCCTGTAGATGGCTAGCACCTGATCGTGAATTGTCCTGTCTGCGAGGGATCGGTTATGGTGCTGCGATGCCCTTTCGGAGCGACGACCAGGAGCTGCCCCCATGCGTCCCTTTGCCATTCGTCATATCGATCATCTGGTGCTGCGAGTGCGCGATCTTCAGCGCAGTGTCGCCTTTTACCGTGACGTGCTTGGCTGCCGGGTGAGCAAGGAGCGGCCGGACTTGGGCATAATCCATCTGGCCACCGGTACCGCGATGATCGATCTGGTGAGCCTGGACGGTGAGCTGGGACGCCCGGGCGGTGCTGCGGCAGGCGAGAGCGGGCGTAACCTGCATCACTTCTGCCTGCGTATCGAACCGTTCGACGAGCAGGCGTTGACCCGCTACCTGCAAGCCGCCGGGGTTGCGGTCGATGCCGCCGAAGTGCGATATGGCGCCGAGGGCGAGGGCCTGTCGCTGTACTGTTATGACCCCGATGGCAACCAGGTCGAGCTGAAAGGGCCTGTTGGCGAGCAGGCTACCCGTCCCTAGCGTCATCAAGGGCGCAGTGGATATCCGCGCAATCCCGATTATGCTTCAACGTACCTTGCTGCGATTCTGGGCAGCCCGCCCTGTCGTGCTTCGCGCAACCGTAGTCCTGCTTAGACCCGGGGCCAGGGTGCGATGCTGTTTTTCTGAGGTACTCCGGCCTGACAAGAACAAGACGGAGGCAACCCATGGCGGCAATCGACAGCACATCGACGGGCAGTGCGCCCCAACGCGGCATCAGTCGGGAGGAGCGCAAGGTCATCTTCGCTTCATCCCTGGGCACCGTGTTCGAGTGGTACGACTTCTACCTTTACGGCTCGCTAGCGGCGATCATCGCCAAGCACTTCTTCGCCGGCGTCAACGAAACCACCTCGTTCATCTTCGCCTTGCTGGCGTTTGCTGCAGGCTTTGCCGTGCGGCCGTTCGGGGCCGTCGTGTTCGGCCGACTCGGCGACATGATCGGGCGCAAGCACACCTTCCTCATCACCATCATCATCATGGGCCTGTCCACTGCCGTGGTCGGCATATTGCCCAGCTACGCCAGCATCGGCGTGGCGGCGCCGATCATTCTCATCTCCCTGCGGCTGCTGCAAGGCCTGGCGCTGGGCGGCGAGTACGGTGGCGCAGCGACCTACGTGGCCGAGCACGCACCGCCCGGCAAGCGTGGCTTTTTCACGTCGTGGATCCAGACCACCGCCACCTTGGGCCTGTTCCTGTCGCTGCTGGTGATCCTGACCTGCCGCACGGTGATGGGTACCGAAGCGTTCGAAGCCTGGGGCTGGCGGATTCCGTTCCTGATCTCGATCCTGCTGCTGGTGATTTCGGTGTACATCCGCATGCAGCTCAACGAGTCGCCGGTGTTCCTGAAGATGAAGGCCGAGGGCAAGGCGTCCAAGGCGCCGCTGACCGAATCCTTCGCGCGTTGGGATAACCTCAAGGTGGTGATCATGTCGCTGCTCGGCGGCACTGCCGGCCAGGCCGTGGTGTGGTACACCGGGCAGTTCTACGCGCTGTTCTTCCTGTTGCAGACCCTGAAGATCGACCCCCAGACCGCCAACTTGCTGATTGCAGGTTCGCTGTTGATCGGCACGCCGTTCTTCATCCTGTTCGGCAGCCTGTCCGATCGCATCGGGCGCAAGAAGATCATCATGGCGGGCTGCATCATTGCCGCGCTCACCTATTTCCCGATCTTCAAGGGCCTGACAGAGTACGGCAACCCGGACGTGTTCGTCGCTCAGGAGCAGAATCCCGTCGTGGTGGTGGCCGACCCGGCGCAGTGCTCGTTCCAGTTCGATCCGGTGGGCAAGGCCAAATTCACCAGTTCCTGCGATATCGCCAAGAGCCTGCTGGCCAAGCGCGCCATTCCCTATGACAACGAACGTGCACAGCCCGGCAGTGTGGCGCAGGTGCGTATCGGTGAACGGGTCATTGCAAGCTTCGAAGGCACAGGGTTGGCGGCGGCCGAGCTCAAGGCCCAGGGCGATGCGTTCACCGCGACCCTGACCGGCGCGCTGAAGGAGGCCGGCTATCCCGAAAAGGCTGACCCGGCGAAGATCCATTACCCGATGGTGTTGCTGCTGCTGACCCTTCTGGTGATCTACGTGACCATGGTCTACGGCCCCATCGCTGCCTGGTTGGTGGAGCTGTTCCCGGCGCGTATCCGCTACACCTCGATGTCGCTGCCTTACCACATCGGTAATGGCTGGTTCGGCGGTTTCCTGCCGACGGTGGCCTTTGCCATGGTGGCGGCCACGGGGGATATCTACTACGGGTTGTGGTACCCGATCGTCATCGCGGTGATGACTGCGGTGCTGGGTATCTTCTTCCTGCCTGAGACCAAGGACCGGGATATCAACCACGCCTGAAGAAACGGCCACTCCTGCAGTTCTTGCAGGAGTGGCCTTGTTTCGCGAGCACTGGCCGCTAGGCTGCAAGCCAGTCGCGAATCTGCTCCAGCGTGGCAGTCGCGCCACCGCAGACGATCATCAGCACGTTGTTGTACTGCGCCAGGCGCTCGGGTGCGTAGGCCAAGGCCAGCGCTGCGCCGCAAGCAGGTTCTACCAGTATCCGGTGATCGTGCAGAAAGCGCTCGCAGGCCTGGAGCGCCGCATGGTCGGTTATTCGCTCGCTGTGCAGTGGATGGTTTTGTGCGCAGGCCAGCGCCTGGTCCGCCACACGCTTGGCGCCCAGCGAGGTGGCCACCGAAGTGATGGCCGGCAGTTCCACCGGATGGCCCGCAGCGATGGCGGCGTGCAGTGATGCGGCACCGTCGGTTTCCACCGCCAGCACAGGCACGTCGTGCCAGCCATTGCGCTTGAGCCCCTCGACCACGCCACTGAGCAGTCCGCCGCCCCCTACCGACAACACCACTGCATCGGGTTTGAGTCCGGCCTGGGCGACTTCGTCGATCATGCTGGCATGTCCGGTCCACAGCAGCGGGTCGTCGAACGGGTGGACGAACGCATCACCCGCGCCCAGCAAGCCTTGCGCATGCTGGTTGGCTTCTTGCCACGAGCTGCCTTTGACCACGACCTGGGCGTCTTCGAGTTTCAGCAGTTCGATGGCGCGCGTGCTGGTGGTTTCCGGCACCACCACGGTTACCGGCACGCCGAGCTTGCGCCCGGCATAGGCGACGGCGAGGCCGGCGTTGCCTCCGGAAGACGACACGAAGTGCCGGGCGCCACGTGCATGGTGCACTTCGCAGGCATGGCCTACGCCGCGCAGCTTGAAAGAGCCAGAGGGCTGCAGTGCCTCGAGCTTGAGCCACAGGGTACGGCCGGCGGCCAGTGAGAGTGGGCGGGATTCGATCAAAGGGGTCTGGATATGCAAGGTCATGGCGGGCTCCGCATTCAGCGTTCGCGGGCAGCCGGCGTGGCGTCGCCGCGCAGCTGCTCCAGGTAGTTGTAGATGGTGTAGCGGGTCACGCCCAGGGCGTCGGCAGCCTTCTCGACGCCACCTTTGACGATGAACAGGCCGCGCTCCTGCATCACTCGTACGGCCTCGACCTTGGCTTGCTTGTTCATCCGCCCTCGGCCCGAGCGCTGCAGCGAGTCCTGGATGATCTCGCTCATCAGCAGCGTCATGTCGGCCGTCTCACGGGGCGGGTGTGTGTCCGCGAGGGCGCCGAGTGGCTGAAAGTGCTGAAGAAAGGTCATGGCGGCATCAAGGCCGGTAATGTCGGTGTTTACGCACAGGCTGGCGAACGGGTGGCCGCCGCTGTCGCGAAAGATTGCCGTGGCGCTGCGCAGCGTGCGCCCCTTGAGGGTTGTGGGGTAGTCCGGCAGCACCACCGGCTCGCAGCCGTCCTGAGTACGGCCGGCGTGCATCAGTGCCTTGAAGCCTTGGTCCTGTTCCGGTGCGGCCAGGATCGGGCTGCCCACTCGACGGCCCGAAAGATGGCCGTTGACGATGGCGATCACCGAGTGCTCGGGATTGTCGAGGTCGTGCAGGAGGATTTCCAGGTTGCGCGGCGCAACGCTGCCCAAGGCCTGGAGCGCAGCCTTGAGGACGGTGAGGGTGAGCTGGCGTTCTTGCTGAAGAGGGAGTGCGGGCATGGGAAATCGCCAGATTCTTAATTGTGTTGAATTTTACACAAATAGTTGAATCTGGCGAGTGTGGATTGCGCTCGAACGTTAGCTCAGTGGTGGCGTGCGCGGTGGAATCACCCGGCGCGAGCCGGTGGCTTCGAAACCTGCGGCAAAGCGCAGCAGGTTACTGTCGTCATAGGCCCGGCCAGCGAAGGTCAGGCCCACTGGCATACCGATGTCGGCCATCACGCCCATCGGCACGGTCACTGTCGGCACACCCAGATGACGGATTGCCAGGTTGCCATTGGCGACCCAGATCCCGTTGCTCCAGGCGATGTCTGCCGAGACTGGGTTGATATCGGCATCGGCCGGGCCGACATCGGCGACGGTGGGGAACAGCACCGCGTCCAGCTTGTGCTCGTCCATCCAGTCTTCCAGGTCCATCTTGCGCGTTTGCTCCAGGCCGCGCAGGCCGTCCGGGACGGTAGCGATCTGATCCCAGGACTTGAGGCCACGCTTGGCCATGTTGACGTATTCGTCCATGCCGGCGGCCAGGTCGTCCTCGCGGTTGGGCAGGGTGCCCGGATCGTGCGGGAAGATCTTCGGCCCGTCGACGTCAGCCAGGCGGTTCAGCTTGGGGTCGTTGTTGGCGCGCAGGAAATCGTCGAACGCCCAGCCGGACAGTTCCCACAGCTCGTCGTGCAGGAATTCCTTGCTGACGATACCGCGGTTATACACGGTCGGCGCACCCGGACGATCACCCTCGCAGTTGGAGACCAACGGGAAGTCGGTTTCGACCACTTCGGCGCCTGCCGCCTCCAGCGCTTTGCGGGCTTGCTCCCAGAGGTCGATGACGCTGGCGCGGGTGTTGATGCGCTGGCCAGTCGGGCCACCAATGCCGGGTTTTTCCGACGTGCCGGCCTCGGCGTCGGCATTGATGTACATGCGCGGTACGGCAAAGCGCTTGCCTTTAAGCGCGCCGGCACCGACGGCCAGGTCGAGGTAACTGGCGGGGCGCACGCTCGAGGCTGCCGGGATTGGCACCCAGGGCTGCATGCGCCAAAGGTCGCCACGGGTGTCGGCGTCGTCGGCCACCACCACGTCGAGAATTTCCAGCAGATCGGCCATGGTCCGTGCGTAAGGCACGACCACATCCATGGTTGGCGTGAGCGGCCAGTTGCCGCGCACCGAGATCACCCCACGCGATGGGGTGTAGGCGCACAGGCCGTTGTTCGACGCCGGCCCGCGACCGCTCGACCAGGTTTCCTCGGCCAGGCCGAAGGCGCTGTAGCTGGCCGCCGTGGCGGTACCGGCGCCGTTGGAGGAGCCAGAGGCGAAGGGCGCGGTGAGGTAAGCCGCGTTGTACGGGCTTTCGGCGCGGCCGTAGACGCCGCGCTGCATGCCGCCGTTGGCCATGGGCGGCATGTTGGTCTTGCCCAGGCAGATCGCCCCTGCGGCGCGCAGGCGCTCGACGGTGAACGCGTCGCGCTGGGCGACCAGATGCTCGAACGCCGGGCTGCCGGAGGCGGCGGTCAGGCCCTTGACCAGGTAGCTGTCCTTGGCGGTGTAGGGGATGCCGTCCAGCGGGCCAAGCGTGGTGCCGGCGGCGCGGCGGGCGTCGGAGGCCTCGGCCTCCCTGAGCGCTTCGGGGTTGCGCACCACGACGGCGTTCAGCGCGGTGGCGGTGTCGGCTCCATCGTAGGCGTCGATACGGGCCAGGTAGGCCTTGACCAGTTCGACCGCCGTCGTGCGGCCGGACTCGAGCGCGTTGCGCAGCTCGGCAATGGAAACCTCGGTTACCTCGATCATGCTGTCACCAAAATGTACAGGTGGATTTTATGCAGGCGAGTGTACAAGAAGCCCTGCGCGGGCGCAGGTTTGCACCAGGGAAAAACCTGTTTGCAGCACGGCATGTGCGGGCAGGAGGGCGTGTGCTCAGGAGGGCGCGCTTTGAAAAATTCAGAAACATCCGATATGTCACGACGGGCAAAACCATCAGCGTCTACCGTTTGTCGTAGCTAACCGTGCGCATGAAGCGCCCTGATGGAGATTACCCGTACATGGCAAGTCCGCCCGAACAACCTCGCAAGCCCACCATCAACCCACCGGTTTTCTGGATTTCCGCGGTCCTGCTGCTGATTCTGGTGCTGTACGCCAGCGTGTTCCAGGCCCATGCACAGGCGTTGTTCGCACATATCCAGGGCTGGATCATCGTCAATGTCAGCTGGTTCTACATTCTCGGTGTGGCGCTGATTCTCGGCACTGTGGTGTTTCTGGGCATCAGTCGCTACGGCGATATCAAGCTCGGCCCCGACCACAGCACCCCCGACTACAACAATGCCACTTGGTTCGCCATGCTGTTCTCCGCAGGCATGGGCATCGGCCTGATGTTCTTCGGTGTCGCGGAGCCTGTGATGCACTTCCTCAAGCCACCGCTGGGTGAGGGCGGCACGGTGCTGGCGGCGGGCGAGGCCATGCGTATCACCTTCTTCCACTGGGGGCTGCATGCCTGGGCGATTTACGCCATCGTCGCACTGATCCTGGCCTATTTCAGCTATCGCCACGGCTTGCCGCTGACCTTGCGCTCGGCGCTCTACCCGCTGATCGGCGAGCGCATCCACGGGCCACTGGGGCATGCGGTCGACATCTTTGCGATCATCGGCACGGTATTCGGCGTCGCCACTTCGCTGGGCTTTGGCGTGTCGCAGATCAACACCGGGCTCAATGCCCTGTTTGGTGTGCCGGTATCCATTCCGGTGCAGATCGCGCTGATCATCGGTACCACGTTCCTGGCCACGTTGTCGGTGATGTCCGGGCTGGACAAGGGCATTCGGCGGTTGTCCGAGCTCAATCTGGGCCTGGCGGTGCTGCTGTTGCTGATGGTGATGCTGCTGGGGCCGACCGTGCTGATCCTGCAGACCTTCGTACAGAACACGGGTGGCTACCTGAGCGAGATCGTCAGTCGCACGCTCAACCTCTACGCCTATCAGCCCACCGACTGGATCGGTGGCTGGACCCTGTTCTACTGGGGCTGGTGGCTGGCCTGGTCGCCCTTTGTCGGGCTGTTCATCGCGCGCATCTCGCGCGGGCGCACCATCCGTGAATTCGTGACCGGCGTGCTGCTGGTGCCGACTGCGTTCACCCTGCTGTGGATGACGGTGTTCGGCAACACAGCGATCCACATGATCCTTGACGAGGGGTTGACCGACCTGGCCGCGGCGGTGGAGCAGGATACGTCGCTGGCGCTGTTCGCCTTCCTCGAGCATTTCCCCTTCGCCAGCATCATCAGCACCCTGGCGGTGGTCATGGTGGTGGTGTTCTTCGTCACCTCGGCCGAGACCGGCGCGATGGTGGTGGACATGCTGGCCTCCGGCGGCAAGGAGGGCACACCGATCCGCCAGAGGATCTTCTGGGCCTCAAGCATGGGCATCGTCGCCATCGCACTGCTGCTGGCCGACGGCCTCAAGGCGCTGCAGACCGCGACCATCGCCAGTGCGCTGCCGTTTACCCTGGCGTTGCTGCTGAGCATGCGCGGACTGCTCAAGGCGCTCAAACTCGACGCCACCAAGCGTGACCTGCGCTACCAGGCGCTGGCTATCTCGCCGACCGCTTCGCGTGCTGCGGGCAACTGGCAGCGACGTCTGCGCACGCTGGCGATGTTCCCGCGCCGTTCACATGTGCAGCGCTTCATCGCTGACGTAGCGCTGCCGGCCTGCCAATCGGTGGCCGAGGAGTGGCGTCGCCAGGGTTATGAGTGCAGCGTCGAGGAAGGCGAGGCTGGCCGAGTGACGCTCAAGGTCGGGCCGAGCGATGAGGTGTTCGTCTACGAGATTCGCCCACGCGCCTATGCCATGCCCAGCTTCGTGCTGAGCGATGCCGCCGGGGAGGAGCGCAAGTACTTCCGTGCCGAAGTGCACTTGCGTGAGGGCGGGCAGGACCACGATGTGATGGGCTGGTCGAAGGACGAAGTGATCGGCGACATTCTCGATCACTTCGAACGGCACCTGCACTTCCTGCACCTGGTGCGTTGACGCGTACCTGTGGGAGCGGGTTTACCCGCGAAAAGGCCATCACGATGGCCGGTGTTCGCGGGTAGAGCCGTTACTGCAGGTCTGCCGCCGAGTGTCGCTCCGGCACCTGGCTTTGTTCGTCACCCCAGGTGCGGTTGACCCGGGTGCCGCGCTGCACGGCCGGGCGCTCGGCGATTTCTTCGGCCCAGCGCTGCACGTGCGGATATTCGTCCACCGCCAGGAATTCGGCCGCGCCGTACAGGTTGCCGCGCACCAACTGCCCGTACCACGGCCATACGGCGATGTCGGCGATGCTGTACTCGTCGCCACCCAGGTAACGGCTCACCGCCAGGCGTCGCTCGAGCACGTCGAGCTGACGCTTGGCTTCCATGGTGAAGCGGTTGATGGCGTACTCGATCTTTTCCGGCGCATACACGTAGAAGTGGCCGAAACCACCGCCCAGGTAAGGCGCCGAGCCCATCTGCCAGAACAGCCAGTTCAGGCTTTCGACGCGGGCGGCTGGATCTTTCGGCAGGAAGGCACCGAACTTTTCCGCCAGGTGCAGCAGGATCGAACCGGACTCGAACACCCGCACCGGCGGCTCGACGCTGCGGTCGAGCAGGGCCGGTATCTTGGAGTTCGGATTGACCTCGACGAAGCCGCTGGAGAACTGGTCGCCATCACCAATGCGGATCAGCCAGGCGTCGTATTCAGCGCCGCTGTGCCCCAGGACCAGCAGCTCTTCGAGCAGGACCGTGACCTTGACGCCGTTGGGCGTGGCCAGCGAATAGAGTTGCAGGGGATGCTTGCCGACGGGCAGGACCTTGTCGTGGGTGGGGCCGGCGATCGGGCGGTTGATACTGGCGAACTGGCCGCCGGCTGCGGCGTCGTTCTTCCAGACCTTCGGTGGGACGTAGGGGCTGTTGCTCATCCGATGAAATCTCCTGATGGTCTTCGATCCCATTGCGATCGCCTGATGCGATCAGGGTGCGATTGGCCAAGACTAGGGCAGGAGAAGTGGTCAAGGGAAGTGAAGTATTGCGCAGGGGTTATAACCGCTGCGCGTCTGCCAGGGGCTTGCAGACGCGCAGCGGGCTGCATCAGGCCACGGGGATCAAGGGGTCGGCTGCGGCGAGGGCGGCCGCGCGTTCGGCCGCAGGTGGGTAGATCCAGATGCTGTTGATCTGGCTCTTGAGTGCCTTGGCCTCGTGCTTGTCTTCCGGCGGGCTGACCTTGCGGTCCCAGCCTTCGGTGTATACCGCGCCCCACGCACCGAGGTCCAGGCAGGTCACGTACTTGGGCTGGCTGTAGGTCATCGGCGCCACGCCGATCAACTCGGCGGCGGCGTTGTTGCCGGCGTAGCGACCCAGCGCGATGGCGTGCTGGCACGACATCACCGCGAAATTGCCCACCTCGTCGCAGGCGGCATAGGCGACGTCACCTGCCGCGTAGACTGCCGCATTGCCCTTGACCTTGAGGGTGCCGTCCACATGCAGACGGCCCTGACGGTCGTGCTCGCCGCTGACCTGCGCGGTAAGCGGATTGGCCACGAAACCGACGGTCCAGATCACGGTATTTGCATCGATGCGCTGCCCGTTGTCCAGCGTGACGCCAGCGGCGTCCACTGCGGCCACTGACGCGCCGCAGATCCACTCCACGCCCAACGCTTGCGATGCCTGGACGATCGCCGGGCTGATGCCGTCGCCCAGCACAGCTCCGATCCGCGCACCGCGATCGACCACCACCACGCGATGCTTGACCTGGTCGCCGAGGATCTTGCGCAGCCGCGCGGGGAGTTCAGTGGCCGTCTCGATACCGGTGAAACCACCCCCGGCAACCACCACGGTATTGCGCGCCGGTGTATCGGGTTGGGCCGGCAACGACTTGAGATGCTCTTCCAGGCGTGTGGCGCTGTCGATCTTGTCGACATCGAATACCCGTTCGATACCCGCAAGCGCAGGACGATTGAGGATGCTGCCGCACGCCATGATCAGCCGGTCGTAGGCCAGGGTCGCCTCGCTGCCATCTGCGCTGCGATAGCCGACCCGCTGGCCTGCCTCGTCGATGTGGTGGGCCGTGCCTTGCACGAAGCGCACGTTCACGGCGTCGAACAGCGCCTGCAACGGGGCGGCCATCTGGTGAACGTCAGGCTCGTAGAAGCGTGGGCGGATGTGCAGTTCGGCCTGTGGTGCGAGCACCGTGATCTGGACGTCGTCGCGTCCGTGCAGGTCGAGCTGGCGCGCAGCGCCCAGGGCGCTCCAGAGGCCGGCAAAGCCTGCGCCGAGGATCAGGATCTGTTTCATCGTTGTGCTCCTGGAAAATTCCGGATACCGCAAATTGTGGGTGTTGTCGGTAACGGGCACGGCATGCGATGACGCAAGAAAGGTCGCTCGAACGGCTGGCGGCGCAGTGCGGTTCGCCTGACTGGCCGAAGTCGATGATAAGGCTTGCTGGCGGCGCACGGCCGTGGCCCGACAGGCGTAGCCGCAAGGCTCGATCTGTCGCGGCGATGCTACGTGCGCTGCCGGGGCGACCCTAGGTCAAAGATCCCTGGATTTCGGCCAGTGGTACGCTGCGGGCAAAACGGGCGCGATAGTCGCGTGGGCTGACCTGCAGGTGGCGCTGAAAGGCCAGGCGCAGGCGCTCTTCGTTGCCGAAGCCGCACAGGCGGGCGATCTGCTCGATACGCTGCGCGGAGGTCTCCAGCAGGCGGCGCGCGGCCTCCACGCGAAACAGCTCGAGGGTCTTGGCCGGGGTGCGACCGGTCTTTTGCTTGTACACCCGGGTGAAGTTGCGCAGGCTCATGTTCGCCTGGTCCGCCAGGCGCTCCACGCTCAGGCGGGGGTCGCCCAGGTTGTCGTTGATCCATAGATGCAAGGCTTCGAAGGCGGCGCTGTCTTCGCCCTGGACCTTGAGCAGTTGGCTGAACTGGGTCTGGCCGCCGGGTCGCTTGAGAAACACCACCAGTTCCCGCGCCACCTGCATGGCGACCTCTCGGCCACAGTCGGCCTCGACCAGGGCCAGTGCCAGGTCGATGCCGGCGCTGACGCCGGCCGAGGTCCACAAATGCTCCTGTTCGACGAAGATCGACTCGGCATCGACCTGCACCTCAGGGAACAGCCGCTGCAGGTCGTCGCACATCGCCCAGTGGGTGGCGGCACGACGCCCCTGCAGTAAACCGGCCGCGGCAAGCAGGAAGGTGCCGCTGCACACCGATGCCGTGCGTCGTGCCTTGTGGCTGGCGTGTCGCAGAGCTTCGATCAACTCGCCCTGGTCAGGCAGCAGCCCGATCATCTGCGGAGCACCGGGCACCACCAGCGTGTCCAGGGCCTGATCGAGCAGGACCTGCAGGCATTCGCTGGCCACCGCCAGGCCCTCGGCTGTGGTAATCAGCCCGCCGCCAAGACTTGCCGTACGCACTTCATAGCCTGGCAGCCCTCGTTCGTTGCGGGCCTTGCTCGCCGCCCAGAACACGGTCTGTGCGCCCGTCAGGTCAAGCAGGCCCATTTGCGGGTAGGCGAGGAACAGCACCCGACGCGGCAGGTCGTGGCAGACGTGGGGGGGTTCCGGGAAGCTGGCGGGATGGGTCATGGGCATGTCGACGCTGGAAGGACGTCTACATGGTACTGCACCGCGGGCGAGGCCGCGGTGCCGAGCTGCCGGGTGGCGTGCCTTACAGGTCCAGCACCAGCCGTGCGCTGCGCGCGCGCGACACGCACAGCATCATGGTCTGCTGCGAGGCTTTTTCCTCATCGCTCAGGTACTGGTCGAAATGTTCGGCTTCGCCTTCGAGGATGGCCGTCTCGCAGGTGCCGCACACACCTTCGCGGCACAGGCACTCGACCTTGGCCGCCTTGGACTTCTCGATGGCCTGGAGGATGGTCATGCCTTGCTCGACTTCAAGTTCGGTGCCCGAGCGCGCCAGCACCACGGTGAAAGCGCTGCCGGCGGCAGGGGCGGCAGCGGCGAACTGCTCCCAGTGCACGCGTGACTCGGCGATCCCGGCCGCTGCGGCACTGGCGATCACTGCGTCGATCAGCGGCTTGGGGCCGCAGACATAGAGGTGCGCATCATCGGGCAGGTTGGCGCAGAGGGCGGCCAGGTCAAGCTTGCGCTCGAGGCTGTCGATGTAGAACCGTGTGCTGTGCGCATGCGGGCCATTTTCCAGGTCGGCCTGGAAGGCGCCGTGCTCGGGGGCGCGGAAGGCGTAGTGCAATTCATAGGGCGTCGCGCCGCCCTCGAGTTCGTGCAGCTGCGCCAGGAACGGGGTAATGCCGATGCCGCCGGCGATCAACACATGGCGACCGGCCTCCGGCTCCAGGGCGAACAGGTTGTTGGGGCTGGAGATGGTCAGCTCGCTGCCCACCTCCACCTGGTGATGCATGAACGCCGAGCCGCCCTTGGACTGCTCCTCCAGGCGCACGCCGATCTGGTAGCTGGACAGTTCGCGCGGGTCGCTCATCAGTGAGTAGGCATTGCTGAACTGGCGCCCGTCGGCACCTTGCATCTGCACGATGACGTGGCTGCCACCGGTGAAGGCCGGCAGGGCGGCGCCGTCGGCGCGGGCCAGGGTGAAGCGCTTGATCAGCGGGGTGGCTTGCTCCACGCCGGTGACCTTTACCTTGAACATCTCGTATTGCTTGGCCATGGCGTACCTCGACAGCAAAGCCCCGCGCCAGGCCCTGGCGCGGGACGAACTTCAGGGAAATCAGTCGTCCAGGTGGGCGACGGCGATCAGGTTGTGGAAGTGGGCAATACCGTGCTCGCTGACACCGCTGCGCTGCTGGTCGACCATGATCCGGCCCTGGCCACGGTAGCCGCGCGACTTCAAGCCCTTCTGCACGCTTTCCACCAGGCGCAAGTCTTCTGGGCGGAACACTTCGCGGTACCAGTCGATGAGTTTTTGCTGCTCTTCGCTGATGTCCTTGTTGAGGAAGTAGATGTCGTAGTGTTGCAGGGTGGTTTCGGCATCGACCGGGAACTCGTAGATCACGGTCATGAAGTCGGCCCCTGGCGGCACGTTGAACATGGTGCACGGCCAGGCCCAGAAGCCGGCGAAGGACGGATCCTTGACCGATTCGTCGAACGTGAACGACTGCTCCGAAGGTGTCGCCACCCCGTACTGCAGGGTCCAGTTGCCGTGCAGGCTATGGCTGTACTGGCCGACGTCGACCGACGCGGAGAAACCAGGATGGGCCGGGGCGCAGTGGTAGCACTCCAGGTAGTTGTCGACGATGGATTTCCAGTTGGCCGGGGTGTCGCTGACGAAGCGCGCCGCCAGGTGCAGGTCGTCGATCACCGGGCAGGCCGCGCGCATGCGCTGCTGCAGGCCTGGAAGCTGGTCTTCGACGGAGCCTGCATCGTTGTCCATGTTGATTAAGATGAAGCCTGCGTACTCTTCAACGCGCAGCTGCACCATGGTGGAGTTCTGCTTGTCGAAGTTGACCACGTTCTCGCAGTTGCGCGCATGGGCCAGTTCGCCGTCGAGCTTGAAGGTCCAGGCGTGGTAGGGGCAGGTGATGACGTTCTTGGCCTTGCCGCTGCCTTCGAGCAACTGATGGCCGCGGTGCGGGCAGACGTTGTAGAAGGCACGCAGTACATCGTCGCGGCCGCGCACGACGATGATGCTTTCGCCGATCACTTCGCGGGTGATGTAGGCATTCTTCTCGGCAACCTCGCTACCGTGGCCGACACAGATCCAGCTGCGGGCAAAGATCGCTTCCTTTTCGTGCTCGAACACCGAGGCATTGGTATAGAAGTTGGCCGGGAGGGTATAGGCCTCTTCAGGGTTGGTGCAGAAGTCGGCGGGCAGGCGTTTGAAATCGTTCATGGCGGTCTCTCGGTTTTATTTTGGTTAACGCGTATCTGTCAGTTAACAATCAGGGCAAAAAAATTTTCGATCCCGTGTCGAGCATCTTCGTAGGAGCGGGCTTGCCCGCGAAGGGCCCACCCACTCACCACATACTCACCGGCGATCAGTGAACCGTCGCCGCGCTGCGCGGTGCTTTCGCGGGCGCTTGCTCACCGGCCAGGCGCGCCGCTTCTTCCTCGATGCGGTAGGCCGGCATGTCGCCGTAGTCCGCGGCAAGCCATTTGAAGAATCCGTAGATCTTCACCAGCAGGATCACCATGAACGGTATCGCGGTCAGGACCACTGCGGTCTTCATGGTCGACAGCGAGGCCTTGGCGAACAGCATGGCCAGCGGTACCAGGGTCAGCACTACACACCAGAACAGGCGCAGGGTCGGGCTTGGATCATCGCCTTCACGAAGGTTGCGGGTGCTGGTCGCGGCCACGGCATAGGCGGCGGCGTCCATGTGCGAGGCACAGAACACGGCCATGATGAACAGGTATGCCGCCAGGAACAGAGTGCCCCACGACAACGCCAGCAGCAGGTCGGTTACCGCTGCTTCGCCGCCCAGTTCACTGAGCATCTTCGGCACGTCGATCTGACCGTTGATGAACTGGTGCATGCTGTAGCTTTCCAGCGCGCCGAAGAAGAACCAGCAACCGAAGCTGCCGCCCATCAGTAGGGCGAACACCACTTCCTTGATCTGCCGGCCGCGCGATACACGGGCGACGAACATGGCAACGCCTGGGGCATAGGATACCCACCACAGCCAATAGAACACTGTCCAGTTGCGGGTGAAGGCGCCGTCGCCGGCCGGGTCGGTGAACAGGCTCATGTGCACGTAGTGCTGGAACATCAGGCCGACGGCGTTGGCCGTGGTGTTGATGGTGAACTGGGTCGGGCCGACCAGCAGCACCACGCCGGCGAACACCAGGGCGCCGATGCAGACCATCTTCGACAGGCGCTGCAGGCCGCCATCGATACCGATGTAGGAGCTGAGCGAGAACAGCAGCGCCACCGCGCCGATCACCAGCAGTTGCACGGTGAAAGTGTTGGGGGTGCCGGCCAGGTCCGACAGGCCGCGGGTCAGGGTCGAGGCGGTCAATGCCAGCGACACGGTCAGCGCGCCCATCATGGTCAGCAGGAAGATCAGGTCCACTGCGCGGCCAACGGGGCCGGTGGCCTTGAAGCCGGTCACCGCTTCGATGATCGAGGCCAGGTTCAGGCCGGTCTTCTTGCGTACGTGGAAGTGGTAGGCCAGGGCCAGCGATGCCAAGGCGTAGATCGACCAGGCGCTGATGCCCCAGTGGAAGAACGAGTAGCTGACGCTGTATTCCAGGGCCTGGGCGGACATCGGTGCGATGTTCAGGCCGGGTGTCTGGTTTAGTAGTAGGCCCATTCCATCACGCCCCAGTACAGGGTCGAGGACCCCATGCCAGCGCAGATGAACATGAACACCCAGGTGGTGGTGGCATATTCGGGTTTGCCACTGCCCAGGCGGATGTTGCCGTACTTGCTGAAGGCGATGTACAGCACCGCGAGGGTGCTGGCGAACACCAGCACCTGGACGCTGGTGCCGAAGGTACGGGTGGACAGTTCGAACAGCTGGTTGGCCATGCCTTCTGCCTGAACAGGGAAGGCTGCGAGGCCGATCACGGTGAGCAGTACAGCAAGCAGGCTCATGGCAATCAGGAACACGTCGATCTTTTTGTTATCGGGGGACATCAATTGTCTCCTGGAGCTTTTCTTGTAGTAGGAGTCAGGCGTTGGGGAAGTCCGTATCGGTGAGGCTTTTTTATTCTGTTAACCATTGATTAACACAAATCCATTGGTTAACGGAAAGTGTGCATGGATTTGTCGAGGGCCGCAAGAGGATCGTCGGACAATCCTGATGGCGGGTTTTGTGGCGATGTGGTCAAAGCGAGGCTGGTGCAGTTCCGGTGATCGCGCGAAGCCGGCTCTATCCCTATGAGAGCGGCGACCCGCCGCTCTCACGGATATCCATACTGCTGGTCAGGCGTCGAGCAGTTCGGCGATGGCCTTGCCGACCTCTTGGGTCGAACGGCTGCCGCCCATGTCGCGGGTGGTGTCGCCGTTGGCGATCACGGTCTCGATGGCCTTGAGGATGTCGTCGTGAGCGGCCTGATAGCGCGCGTCGTCGCCGTCCTTGCCGAGGAACTCGAGCATCAGCGCGCCGGACCAGATCATCGCGATCGGGTTGGCGATGTTCTTGCCGTAGATGTCTGGCGCCGACCCATGCACCGGCTCGAACAGCGATGGGAACACGCGTTCGGGATTGAGGTTGGCCGAGGGCGCGATGCCGATGGTGCCAGCGCACGCCGGGCCCAGGTCGGAGAGGATGTCGCCGAACAGGTTGGAGGCCACCACCACGTCGAAACGTTCTGGCTGCAGCACGAAGCGTGCGCAGAGAATGTCGATGTGCTGCTTGTCCCAGCTGATCTCGGGGTAGTGCGCGGCCATTGCGGCGGTGCGCTCGTCCCAGTAGGGCATGCTCACGGCCATGCCGTTGGACTTGGTCGCCGAGGTCACGTGCTTGCGCTCGCGGGTCTGGGCGACTTCGAACGCGTACTTGAGGATGCGGTCGACGCCGCGGCGGGTGAACACCGATTCCTGCAGCACGAATTCGTTGTCGGTGCCTTCGAACATGCGTCCGCCGAGCGAGGAGTATTCACCCTCGGTGTTCTCGCGGATCACCACGAAGTCGATATCACCCGGCTGCTTGTTGGCCAGTGGGCAGGGCACGCCAGGGAACAGGCGCACCGGGCGGATGTTGACGTACTGATCGAAGTCGCGGCGGAACTTGAGCAGCGAGCCCCACAGCGAGATGTGGTCGGGCACCTTGTCTGGCCAGCCGACGGCACCGAAGAACAGCGCATCGAAGCCCTTGAGCTGTTCGAACCAGTCATCGGGCATCATCTTGCCGTGGGCCAGGTAGTAGTCGCAGCTGGCCCATTCGAAGAACTCGAATTGCAGGTCCAGGCCGTGCTTGCGTGCCGCGGCCTCAACCACGCGGATGCCTTCGGGGAGGACTTCGTTGCCGATGCCGTCACCCGGGATGGCGGCGATTTTGAAGGTCTTGGTCATGACGTGCATCTCGTGTGTGGGAACAGATGCGGCTCATGCTATAAGGAGGCGATTCAGAGATAATCCATCCATTCATTTATTCTTAGTGTACGTATCGTGAATAATCTGCCGAACCTCGACGACCTCGATATCTTCCTGCACGTGGCCCGTCGTGCCAGCTTTGCTGCAGTGGCGGACGAGCGCGGCATGTCGCCGGCGTTCGTCAGCAAGCGTATCCGGCTGCTCGAAGAAAGCCTGGGCGTACGCCTGCTGCATCGCACCACGCGACGGGTGACGGTGAGCGAGGAGGGCGAACGGGTCTATCAGTGGGCACAACAGATCTTCAATGCGCTCCAGGGCATGGACGACGATCTCAACGCCGGCCAGCGCGAGCCTGCCGGGCAACTGCGCATCGCCAGCAGCCTGGGGCTGGGGCGACGTTTCGTGGCACCAGCACTGTCGGAGCTGGCGGCGCGCTATCCGCGCCTGGACATCCGTCTGGACGTGCACGATCGGCTGGTGGACCTGATCGCCGAAGGTGTCGACCTGGACATTCGCGTGGGCAACGTCATCGCACCGCACCTGATTGCCAAGCCTCTGGCGCGCAATCGCCGGGTGCTCTGCGCGGCGCCGGCCTACCTGGCCCGGCACGGTACACCGCGCACCTTGGCGGAACTGGCCAGCCACGACTGCCTGGTGATCAAGGAACGCGATCATCCATTCGGTCTGTGGCACCTGAAGGGGCCCAGTGGCGAAGAAAGCGTGCGGGTGACCGGGCCGCTGTCGAGCAACCATGGCGAGGTGGCGCACCAGTGGTGCCTGGATGGGCGCGGAATCCTGCTGCGCTCGTGGTGGGATGTGCACGACAACCTGGTCGATGGCCGGTTGGTACAGGTACTGGAGGATTACCAGCAGGCGGCGGACATCTGGGCGGTGTACACCGCGCCCCTGGCCGGATCGGCCAAGGTGCGGGTGGCGGTGGAGTTCTTCCGGCAGTACTTTGCCGAACGGTATCGGTTGCCGGGGTGACTTCGGTCTCTGCCCTCGACGGCCATCGGCCCTGCAGGAGTGGCCTCATGTCGCGAAAGGGCTGCGCAGCAGCCCCCGATACTCTGTGTACCTGCACAGATCCTGGACCCGCAACGCGGCACCTTTCAG
Organism: Pseudomonas machongensis; assembly: GCF_034961125.1. Classification (NCBI taxonomy): domain Bacteria; kingdom Pseudomonadati; phylum Pseudomonadota; class Gammaproteobacteria; order Pseudomonadales; family Pseudomonadaceae; genus Pseudomonas; species Pseudomonas machongensis. The sequence continues at coordinate 426,501 of NZ_JAYFUI010000187.1, forward strand.
GACACAAGCAGCGATTAGGCGCTCCGACTTGCCGCGAGACGACCGCTGCAAAACCGCTCAACCCTTGCGCAAACAGCTGACTGTTGCGCAACCCTGGGCCGCAACTGTGCTGGTCGCTGTCGACGGAATACCCTTATGCTGTAACGAAATATGTCTAGTAAAGCCTGAGAGAAGGAACACCGAAATGCCAGTCAAGGACCTGCTGATCGCTCTGGTGGTGATCATTGCCTGGGGCGTCAACTTCGTGGTCATCAAGGTCGGGCTCGACGGCCTTCCGCCCATGCTGCTCGGTGCCTTGCGTTTCATGCTGGTGGCGTTTCCGGCAATCCTCTTCATCAAGCGTCCGAACCTGCCCTGGCGTTGGCTGATTGCCTATGGCGCGACCATCTCGCTGGGGCAGTTCGCCTTCCTGTTCCAGGCCATGTACAGCGGCATGCCCCCAGGTCTGGCTTCGCTGGTGCTGCAGTCGCAGGCGTTCTTCACCCTGGGTTTCGCCGCGCTGTTTCTGGGCGAGCGCTTGCGCCCGGCCAGTGTGCTCGGGTTGCTGGTGGCGGCTGGCGGCCTCGCGGTGATCGGCAGCGAAGACAGCAGCCATGTGCCATTTGTGGCGCTGCTGTTGACCCTGTGCGCCGGCGCCATGTGGGGCATGGGCAATATCATTACCCGTCGCTTCGGCTCGGTGGATCTGGTGGCCCTGGTGATCTGGGGCGGGTTGGTTCCGCCGCTGCCGTTCCTGGCGCTGTCGTGGTGGTTGGAGGGGCCGGAGCGCATCGGCCATGCGTTGGCCAACATCGGCATGAGTTCGGTGCTGGCGCTGCTCTACCTGGCGCTGGTCGCCACCATGCTCGGCTACAGCCTGTGGAGCACATTGCTCTCGCGTCACCCGGCCGGCAAGGTCGCGCCATTTTCGCTGCTGGTGCCGGTGATCGGCCTGAGCTCCTCGGCCTGGCTGCTCGACGAGCGCCTCAGCGCCGCGCAGGGTTGGGGGGCGCTGCTGGTGATGCTGGGGCTGCTGATCAATGTCTTCGGGCCTCGCCTGAGCCAGCGCCTGCGAGCTGCCAGCGCGCACTAGCGCTGTTCAGCGCAAGGCTCTGTTAGGATCTGGGGTTTTCCAGAACCACGGAGCCGCGCCCATGATCATTTCCACCACCAGCCAGCTCGAAGGTCGCCCGATCGCCGAGTACCTCGGCGTGGTCAGCGCCGAATCGGTGCAGGGCGTCAATTTCGTGCGCGATTTCTTCGCACGCTGGCGCGACTTCTTCGGCGGTCGCTCGCAAACCCTGGAAAGCGCATTGCGCCAGGCGCGCGAGCAGGCCACCGAGGAGTTGCTGGAGCGGGCACGTCGCTTGCAGGCCGATGCAGTGGTTGGCGTGGACTTCGAAATCAGCATGCCGTCCGTACAGGGCGGAATGGTCGTGGTGTTCGCCACCGGCACGGCTGTGCGCCTTAGATAGCGGCCAGGTGCCATTGGTCGGGCAAAGGACTTTCGTCCGAGTGGTCTGCAAATGACCGACTAGTCTCATTTCTACGGGCCGTGTTTCTCTGGGCAAGCAGGTTGCTTGCCGACGCGGACGCCTTTGGAGGGAGACAGGGCATGAGCGAGTCCTATATCGAAGACCTGAACGACGCATTCCCGATCAATAACCAGGTGCGTTGCGGCCAGACGGCCTTTCACCTGGGTTTTGCCAACATGACCCTCGACGAATCCGAGCAGCTTCAGCCGGCCCACTTGCAGCGCAGCAAGAAAGGGCGCTTCACGCCGCGGGTGCCAGCCAAGAAATCATCCTGACGCCTCATTGATCCCATTGCGTGAGACCGCGCCGGGCATGAAAAAGCCCGGCCTTGCGGGCCGGGCTCAAGTAGCGGTGTACAACTCAGTTGAGTGGGTCGATCACCTTGACGGCCTGCTGCTCACGGGCAGCGGGCCATTCTTGTTGCAGGGTCATGAGCACGCGTTCGACGAACTGAGTGTCGGCGGCGGCCTTCTTGCCGACGTAGCCCTGGCCACGGCGGTAGACCTTGAAACGGGCGCACATGCTGTCGGGCATATGCAGGTCGGATTCGTCTTCGACGGTGTTGGCCGGCAGGCGGTCGAGGCGGACCTCGCCGGTCTGGCTGACCCACAGCAGGTGGTCGTCGAGGCTGTCCTTGCGCGCGGCGAACAGCTGGGCCAATTGGTCGATCGTAGGATTGTTGTTCAAGTTCATCATAAAGCCCCCATTACCCATTCGTTGGTGATTTTCACAGTTGGCGCCACAGCGGTGTAGCGCTCTACCAAGGCTGCTACAGCAGCATCGCAACAGGGGCTTTCTCACGCTGCCTTTTGGACAGTTTCCCTCTCCACGAACGGCCTGCGTTACCGCGCAGGCCGTCTGGAATACCCTTGCCACCGCTCCCGATCAGGGAGACGGCCTCATCATGCACAAGGCTGGGGAAGGGCGTCAATGGTTTTGTAGTGAAAATTTTTTCTCACTACATCTTGTCGGACAATCCTGCTTAGGCAGGGGAATAGCGTGTACTTGAGGTCATTGCTTTCAAGGCGTTCGCAGGTGATTGTGTGAGGGGTGGTAGGTGCTTGCCTGAAGGTTTTTAGCGCCTATGAGATCGAGCGTCGCCCGCGCGGCGCTTCGCGGGCAAGTCGGAGCGCCGAACCGCCGCCCCTACATTTGTTTCGGACCAGTTATGCCTGTGCCACAGGCGCGCGACCGCCTGGTGTGTACGACTCGATATCGCGCCGTGCGCAAAAGGGGGCGCGCGAAAATGCCACAGGACTCATTGGCCCGAAACAAACTGTGGGAGCGGGCTTGCCCGCGAAGCGCCCCGCGGGCGGCGCTCGATCTCATAGGCGCTGAAAATCTTCCGGCGAACCCTACAGCCTCTACCCAACCACCTTGAAAGGCATGCCACTCAAGGCGTCACGGCAGACAGGATCGCGTGGGCTGCACGAACCCGTTCATCGTTGGGGTAATTGCGATTGGCAAGCAACGCAATGGCCATGCCCTTGCTCGGCACGAACACCACGTAGGCGCCGAACCCGGTGGTGGCACCGGTCTTGTTGTACCAGTACGCCGGACCGGCCGGTTGCGCGGGTTGCAGGCGCTTGGTGGCCTGTGCCTCACGGATCATCTGCACACCATTGCCCTTGACCAGAGTGTCGAGTGCGACCGGATAGGGGTAGCGTTCCCAGCCCAGGCCCTGGGTCATGTCGCCCACCTGGAAGTAGCCGCCGTGGGTGATGGCGATCGCCTTGGCCATATCGGCCGACAATCCCTGCGGGTCGAGCTGCGCGCGCAGGTAGGCGAGCATGTCGGTGGCGCTGGTCTTGATGCCGTAGGCTTCGTCGGCGAAGGGCCCCGGGCTGACGCGAATCGGGCGCTCATTGGCATCGTAGCCCTGGGCATAGTGGCTGCGCTCTGCTGCCGGGACCTGCAGGTAGGTGTGCTTCAGGCCCAGGCCTGGGAGCAGGTCCTGGCGCATCAGTTCGGCGAACGGGCGTTTCTGCGCCTGCGCTGCGAGGTTACCGAACAGTCCCAGGCTCGGATTGGAATAGCAACGGCGGGTGCCGCGCTCGGTTTTCTGCTGCCACTGCTGGAGGAACACCAGCGCCTGCTTGTCGTTGCTCACCTCGTCGGGAAACTGCAACGGCAGGCAGTCAGCACTGTAGGCGCCCAGTTCCAGGATGCTCGCCGAGCCCAGCGCGGACTTTTCCAGTGCCGGTTGGTAGCGGCTGGCCGGGGCATCGAGGTCGAGCTTGCCTTGGGCGCTGGCCAGGGCGACGAGTGTGGCGGTGTAGGTCTTGCTCACCGAACCCACTTCGAACAGCGTGTCGCGGGTCACGGGGCGATTGTCGGCCTTGTCGGCCACGCCGTAGCTGAAGTAGTGCGCTTGGCCATTGGCGTAGACCGCCACGGCCATGCCGGGAATGCGTTGTGCCTGCATCAGTGGCTGGACGATGGCGTCGACCTGGCGTTGCAGGTCGTCGGCCAGCGCCGGGGTTGCGGTCATCGCCAGGGCCAGGGTGAGCAGGGCGGGGCGGAGGTTGTACATCGATAGGTTTCCTTGCCTGGAAGAGGGCCAATGTCCGTTCAGCGACACTGGCGGGGGTTCCGGCGTTAGCGCCGAGAGAGCGCAGACCTTATCGTCAGCCCTTGCACCATGACAAGACGGACACTTCATGAAGTACCTGCGCATGCTTTTCGATAAATTCACCCTGACCCTGCTCTCGGTGGTCCTGCTGGCGACCTTGCTGCCCTGTTCGGGTGACGGCGCGGTGGCCTTCGGCTGGTTGACCAACCTGGCGATTGCCCTGTTGTTCTTCCTGCACGGCGCCAAGCTGTCGCGCGAGGCGATCATCGCCGGCGCCGGCCACTGGCGCCTGCACATCCTGGTGTTCTCCTGCACCTTCGTACTCTTTCCGTTGCTGGGCCTGGCGTTCAAGCCACTGTTCGTGCCGCTGGTGGGCAACGAGCTGTACCTGGGCCTGCTCTACCTGTGCGCCTTGCCTGCGACCGTGCAGTCGGCCATCGCCTTCACCTCGCTGGCACGCGGCAACGTCCCGGCAGCGATCTGCAGTGCGGCGGCCTCCAGCCTGCTGGGCATCTTCCTCACGCCACTGCTGGTGATGCTGTTGCTGGGTGCTGACGGCGATACCGGTTCGGGGCTCGATGCGGTACTCAAGATCACCCTGCAACTGCTGGTGCCCTTCGTGGCGGGACAGATCGCCCGTCGCTGGATCGGCGCCTGGGTCAAGAAGAATGCACGCTGGCTGAAGATCGTCGACCAGGGTTCGATCCTGCTGGTGGTCTATACCGCGTTCAGTGAAGCGGTCGTGACGGGCTTGTGGAATACCGTCTCGCCGCAGCACCTGCTGGGTCTGTTCGTCGCCTGCGGCGTGTTGCTGGCGGTGGTGCTGCTCGGTACCCGCTTGCTGGGGCGCGTGCTGGGCTTCAGCGTCGAAGACCGCATCACCATCCTGTTTGCCGGCTCGAAGAAGAGCCTGGCCACCGGGGTGCCGATGGCTCAGGTATTGTTCGTGGGGAGCGGGATCGGCGCGATGATCCTGCCGCTGATGCTGTTCCACCAGATCCAGCTGATGGTGTGTGCGGTGCTGGCGCAGCGCTACGCAGCGCGGGAAGTGGTGGGCGAGGAAGCTTCGGCGGCGTCCTGACGCAGAGGGTGGTGTGAGCGGGACGCGAAGCGCGTACCGTTCACACCAACGCTCGCTCTATCCCGCCCGCCACCAGGCTCTCCATCAGCCCGACGCCTTGCAGCTCGGGCACGCCACGCGCTTGCAGCACGCCCGGCAGCTGGTTCAGCAAGCTGCCCAGCACGTGCCCGGCCGCTGCCAGCACCTCGCCGCCATGGCGCGCCTTGGGCGCGACCAATTGCAATAATCCGGTTTCGTAGTCGTGGCGCAGCTCGCCCAGGCGTGCCTGCTGAGCCTCGCTCAGGCAGCAGAAATCCCGCTCTGCCAGACGAAACTGCAAGGGCCGCTCACTGTGCAACTGCCAGTGCGCGGCAATCAGGCCAGGCAATGCCGGCTTGCCTCTGGCCAGCGCACGGCGACCTTGGTCGAGCGTGGCCAGCAGTTCTTCGTACAGCTCCTCGATCAGGTCGAACAACAGGTCCTGCTTGCTCGGGAAATGGTGGTACAGCGAGCCCGCCGTCAGCCCGACATGCGCGGCCAGTTCGCGCATGCTGACCTGGCCGAAGCCTTTTTCGGCGAACAGCGCCATGGCCCTGTCGCGGCGTTCCTCGAAATTGGCGCAGCGCAGGGCAGCGGTGACCGGCATGACTCGCGCTCCTCAGTAGGTGAAGAAACCACGGCCGCTCTTGCGCCCGAGGTAGCCGGCGGCAACCATCTCCTTGAGCAGCGGTGCAGGGCGGTACTTGCTGTCGTTGAAGCCCTCGTGGAAGGCCTCCATGATCGCCAGCAGGGTGTCCAGGCCGATCAGGTCGGCCAGTGCCAGCGGGCCGATCGGTTGGTTGCAGCCCAGACGCATGCCCGTGTCGATATCCTCGGCGCTGGCCAGGCCCTCCTGACGCACGAAGATCGCTTCATTGATCATCGGCACCAGGATGCGGTTGACCACGAAGCCGGGGCGGTTGCCCGCAGTGATCGGTGTCTTGCCCAACTTCTCGGTGACCAGCAGCGCCTGGGCGTAGGTCGTGTCGCTGGTCTGAAGGCCACGGATGACCTCGACCAGGGCCATCATCGGCACTGGGTTGAAGAAGTGCACACCGATGAACCGCTCAGGATGATCGATGCTGGCGGCCAGCTGAGTGACCGACAGCGATGAAGTATTGGTGGCGATCAGGCACTGTGCATCGACACTGGCGGCCACCTGCTGGAGGATGCGCTGCTTGAGCGCCAGGTTTTCGGTCGCGGCCTCGATCACCAGTTGCGCGCTCGACAGCTGCGCGTAGTCGGTACTGGTGCGGATGCGCGTCCTGGCGGCTTCGGCCTTGTCGGCCTCGAGGGTACCCTTGCTGACCTGGCGTTCCAGGTTCTTGCTCAGTGTGGCGACACCGCGCTCAAGCGCTGCGTCACTGACATCGATGAGCAACACCTGGAAGCCGGCTATCGCGCACACCTGGGCGATGCCGTTGCCCATGGTACCGGCGCCGATCACGGCGATCTGCTGGATGGTCATGTCAATGCTCCCGTCACACGCGCTCGAAGACCACGGCGATGCCTTGGCCGCCACCGATGCACATGGTCGCCAGCGCATAGCGCCCCTGAATGCGCTGCAACTCGTGAATGGCCTTGGTGGCGATGATCGCGCCAGTGGCGCCGACCGGGTGGCCGAGCGAGATGCCCGAACCATTGGGGTTGACCTTTTCCGGATCGAAGCCCAACGTCTGGGCCACAGCGCAGGCCTGGGCGGCGAAGGCTTCGTTGGATTCGATCACGTCCAGGTCCTTGACCGACAGGCCGGCCTTTTCAAGTACCTTGCGCGTGGCCGGGATCGGGCCCAGGCCCATCAGCTCAGGTTCGACACCGGCATGGGCGTAGGCCACCAGCCTTGCCAGCGGCTTGAGGCCAAGGCGGCGCACCGCATCGCCGGTCGCCAGGACCAGGCCGGCGGCGCCGTCGTTGATGCCGCTGGCATTGCCGGCGGTGACGCTGCCGTCTTTCTTGAAGGCGGTGCGCATGCCCGCCAACTGCTCGGCACTGACATCGCCGCGCACGTGCTCATCGACGGCGAACTGCACACTGCCTTTGCGGGTTTTCAGCTCGATCGGCACGATCTGGCTGTCGAAGCGACCTTCGGCGATGGCGCGGGCGGCGCGACGCTGGCTGGTCAACGCCAGTTCGTCCTGCATTTCACGGGTGATGCCATGCTTGGCGGCGACGTTCTCGGCGGTGATACCCATGTGGAAGCCTTCGAACGGATCCTGGAGGATGCCGACCATGTAGTCGATGCCCTGCAGGTCACCCATGCGTGCCCCCCAACGGGCTTGCGGCAGCAGGTAAGGGCCGCGGCTCATGGACTCGGCACCAGCAGCCAGGGCGATGTCGGTCTCGCCCAGCAGCAGGCCCTGGGCGGCGGATACGATCGCCTGCAGGCCCGACCCGCACAGGCGGTTGACGTTGAATGCCGGGGTTTCCTTGGGAATGCCGGCGTTCATCGCCGCCACTCGGCCCAGGTAGGCGTCGCGTGGTTCGGTCGGGATCACATTGCCCATCACCACATGGCCGATCTGCTCGGCGGCCACGCCCGAGCGCTCGATGACAGCGCGGGTCACGGCGGTGGCGAGGTCGGCCAGCGGCAGGTCTTTGAGTGAGCCACCAAAACCACCGATGGCCGAACGCACTGCACTGACGACATAGATTTCTGCGCTGCTCATATATAGCTCCGATTGCGAAGGCGTGGCGGGACGGTGCCGGGCTCTGCGAGAATGGCGACCGTTGCGGATGGGGTCCGAGTCTAGGCAAAGGCCGGGAACGGGCCTATGCCGAAACTGCTCAGTCAACCTGGCATTTTTTGCCACTCAGCATAGACAGCGGATATCCGTCATGCGCGAAAGCGATTCGGTCGCGGTGTACTTTCTCAATGCCATGCTCCACGCCCTGCGCGATCGCCCCGATGAGCGCAATGCGCAACTGCGTGCGGTCGGCATCGACCCGGCGCTGCTGGCCCGCCCCCAGGCGCGGGTACCGGCCAAGGCGTTCGCCCGGCTGTGGCTGGCGCTGATCGAAGACCTGGACGACGAGTTCTTCCGTCTCGACAGCCATGGCATGCCGATGGGCAGCTTCGCCCTGATCTGCCGTGGCTTGATCCAGGAGCCGACCCTGGAAAAGGCGCTGCGTCAGTGCCTGGGTAACTTCGCGTTGTTCCTGCGCGATTTGCGCGGCAGTTTCGCGGTGCGCGGCGGGCGTGCGGTGATCAGCGTGCAGTCGAATATCGAAGATCCGCTGACACGGGTCTATGCCGAGGAAACCTTTCTGGTGCTGGTGGTCGGCCTGCTGTGCTGGCTGGCCGGACGGCGCATCAGCATCGACCGCACCGAGCTTGCCGTGGCGCGCCCGGCGCAGGACGACGACACGCTGCTGTGGGGGCCGGACCTGCGCCTGGGCAGTGGGCGTACCGAAGTGGAGTTCGACAGCGCCTGGCTGCGCCTGCCGGTGGTGCAGGACCTGGCGGCGCTCAAGACCTTCCTGCGCAGCGCGCCGCAGGGCTTGGTGATCCGTTTTCGCAACCAGGGCGACCTGGTGGCGGAGGTTTATCGCCATCTGCGCAGCCGTGGCTATGGACAGTGGCCGACCCTGACCGCCATGGCCGAGCGCCAGGGCCTGAGCGCCAGTACCTTTCGCCGGCAACTGGAGCGCGAGGGGCGCTCGTACCAGCAGATCAAGGATGAAGTGCGCCGGGCCATGGCGTTCGAGCGTTTGCGCGAGGGGCAACTGAGCATTGCCGAGATCGCCGAGCAGACCGGGTTCCAGGAGCCCAGCGCCTTTCACCGGGCGTTCAAGAAGTGGACGGGGCAGAGTCCGGGGAGTTATCGGACCCGGCTGGGTGTGAACCCGTAGACCGCCGGGGCCGCATAGCGGCCCTAAAGGCTCACCTCAAGCCGGCACCATGGCAAAGCCGACACCAAAGCGGTTCCAGGCATTGATGGTGGCAATCGCCAGGGTCAGGTTGGCGACCTCGCTCGGTTCGAAATGCTCCAGCAGCGCTTCGTACTCGACCTGCGGTGCACCGCGCTCAGGCAAGCGGGTGAGGCTTTCCAGCCAGGCCAGTGCGGCGCGTTCACGCGGGGTGAAGAAACGGGTTTCCTGCCACACGCTCAGGGTCTGCAAGCGTGCCTCGGTTTCGCCCGCCTTGCGCGCATCGTTGGCGTGCAGGTTCACGCAATAGGCGCAGCCATTGATCTGCGAGGCGCGCAGGCGCACCAGTTCGAGCAGTGAATGCTCCAGGCCGCACTTGGCCAGGACCTGCTCCAGGCCGACCATGGCCTTGTAGGCTTCAGGGGCGTGCCTGGCCCATTCGATTCGATCGTGCATGGTGATTCTCCAGTCAGTTCAAGTCAGGGGTGATTCGTGGTGCCAGCGTAGCGCCGTTGCCTGCAGGGCCCGATAGCCAATCCCGCTATTTGCCGGGAGACCAATGCCGGCATTCGTGCGGCCACTGACTTTCATCCAATCTCGTCATTTCTGCCGCGCGCCAGCAGCCGGGATAATGGCCGCCTGTTGTTCGAGGAGTACCGATTCATGTCCAACGAAACCTTCATGCGTGAAGCACTGGCACTGGCCCGAGCCAATATCGAGGCGGGTGGTCGCCCGTTCGGTGCGGTGCTGGTGCACCAGGGCCAGATCGTCGCCCGTGCGGTCAACGAGATCCACAGCACTCAGGACCCGACTGCCCATGCCGAATTGCAGGCGATCCGCAAAGCCGCCCAGGCCTTGGGCCGGTCGCGTCTGGACGGTGCCGAAATCTATGCCAGCGGCCACCCGTGCCCGATGTGCCTGGCCGCCATGCACCTGTGCGGCATCGAGCGGGCATGGTTCGCCTATGACAACGACGAGGGCGAGCCTTACGGACTGTCTACGGCGGCGGTCTACGCGCAGATGGCACGTGCACCGCAGCAGCAGAGCCTGCCACTGCACGTGCTCAAGCCTGAGGGCGAGGCCGGCCTCTACCAGCAGTGGCGGCAGGCGAACCCGGTATGAGAGGCGCCTTGAACCTGCTGCTGGTGATCCTGCTGGCCCTGAACCTGCGGCCGATCCTGACCAGCATCGGCCCCTTGCTCGAACCCATGCGCAGCAGCACCGGGCTTGGCTACCAGCAAGCGGCGTTGCTCACGGCGCTACCGGTGCTGTGCATGGGGTTGGTGCCTTTGCTGCAGCCTTGGCTGCGGCGTTGGATCAGTGAGCATGGCGGGATGCTCGCCGGACTTTCGGCCATCGCCCTGGCGTGCCTGTGGCGGCTGCAACTGGACAGCGCCTGGGCGCTGATCGCCAGCGCCGTGGTCGCCGGCCTTGGCGTGGCGGTGGTGCAGGGCATGATGCCCGGGTTGGTCAATCGCTGGTTCCCGAGCCGCCTGGCTGCAACGATGGGGCTGTACTCGGCAGCGTTGATGAGCGGCGGCGGCCTGGCTGCGGTGCTCGGGCCGACTGTCAGCGAGGTGGCGGGGCGCTGGCAGGCGGGGCTTGGCATCTGGGCAGTGCCCGCGCTACTTGCGCTGTGCGGCTGGGCCTGGCTACGCCCGCGCCACGACACGCCGCACCTGGCCGCGGCCAGCGGCGGTCACTGGTTCGGTAATCGCCGTGCCTGGTTGTTGGCGCTGTATTTCGGCCTCATCAACGGCGGCTATACCAGCATGGTCGCCTGGCTGCCGGCCTATCACCTGGAGCACGGCGGTACAGCTCAGGGCGGTGGCGAGCTGGTGGGGCTGATGACCATCTTCCAGGTCAGTGGTGCGCTGGGGCTGCCATTGCTGCTGAGGCGCCTGCATGACCGGCGGCCTGGTCTGTGGTTGGCGCTGGCGATCCAGTTGGGTGGGTTTCTCGGTTTGCTGCTGGCGCCTACCCAGGCCATGGGGCTTTGGGTGGCGATGATCGGCCTGGGGCTGGGTGCGTGCTTCAGCCTGAGCCTTACCCTGACCCTCGAGCATCTGAAAACACCGGGCGAAGCGGGGAGCCTGGCTGCCTTCGTGCAGGGTGTCGGCTTCATCGTCACCGGTACCGTGCCTTATGTGACGGGCTGGCTGCGTGCGTTCACCGGCGATTTCCAGGCTGCCTGGACGCTGCTGACGCTGACCGTGGTGGCGATGCTGCTGGTGACCGCACGCTTTGCCCCCCGAGGCTACACCGCTGCCGTGGCGCGGCGGGGGCGCTCGATGCAGGCGACGACGCTCAACTGAGCTGCTGCAGGGCATCGCGCACGCGGTCCAGCGCCGGGTCGATGTCCAGCCGCTCGATGGCACCGAAGCCCATCAGCAGCCCCGGACGCACTGGCACGTCGTTGAAGAACGGCGCCAGTGAATAGACGCCGACTTCGACCCGGCGAGTCAGCCTGACCAGCAGCTCCACATCGACTCCAGGTGCGGCCAGGGCGCTGAGGTGAAAGCCGGCGCTGGCCGGTACGGCGCTCAGCCAGGGCGCCAGGTCGCTTTCCAGGCGTGCGAGGATGCGCTCGCGCCGTGCGGCATAGATGTCGTGGCAACGACGAATATGGCGGTTCAGATGGCCTTCGCCGATGAAGCGCGCCAGCGCCCATTGCTGCAGGCTCGGGCTGTGCCAGTCGCTCAGGTGCTTGGCCACGCAGGCGGCGCTCAGGACGCTGGGAGGCAGTACGGCATAGCCCAGGCGCAGCTCCGACAGCAAGGTCTTGGAAAAGGTACCGACATAGGCCACCAACCCGTGTCGATCCAGGCGTTGCAACGCATCGCTGGCCGGGCCCTGATAGCGAAATTCGCAGTCGTAGTCGTCCTCGATGATCAGCGCTCCGAGTTCAGCGGCGCGGGCGAGCAGGGCGTGTCGGCGCCGTTCGCTCATCGGCATGCCGAGCGGGAACTGGTGCGACGGCGTCACGTAGATCAGCTGGGTGCCGTCTGCGATCTGCTCGACGCACAGCCCTTCATCGTCCACCGGCACCGACTGCAAATCAGCGCCCATCGCCAGAAACAGCTGGCGTGCCGGTGGATAGCCGGGATCCTCCATGGCCACGCGTGTACCGGGTTCGACCAGCACCCGGGCGATCAGGTCGAGCGCCTGCTGGGCGCCGTTGCACACCAGCACATCGGCGGCGCTGCAGTGCACGCCGCGAGCGAAGGCAATGTGATGGGCGATGGCTTCGCGCAGCTCGGGCAGACCCTGGGCCGGGAACTGGCGCTCGCTGTGGCGCTGGCTGCAGCGCAGGGCGTACTGCATGCAGGCGCGCCATTGATCGAAGGGAAACTGGCTCTTGGCCGATACGCCGCCGACGAAGTCGTAACGCGAGGGCGCCTCGAGCGCGGAGCGGCCGAGCACGGTGGCGCGTTGCTGCCAGCGTTCGAGGCTGCTGGCGGCGGCCAGGGCAATCGGCTCGACGTCGCTGGCCTGCAGGGCCCGCCGTGGGCTGACGAAGGTGCCACGCCCGACCACGCCGCTGAGCAGGTTGTCGTAGGTCAGCCGCGAGTACGCTTCGGCCACGGTCTTGCGCGATATCCCCAACTGCTCGGCCAGCAGGCGCGTGGGCGGCAACTGGGTGCCGGCGGCCAGGTGGCCGCTGTCGATGGCGCTGCGCAGCTGCTGGTAGAGCTGCTCGGCCAGGCCCTTGCGGCCCTCCAGGCGAATGTGTAGTTCCATGGGGCTATCCGGATGGGGGACGGCCTAGCTTGCGATTTTGGGGGGTGGCTCGCAAGTTTTGTTGCTTGGCGGGAGTTCTTTAGGGCCTGTGAGATCGAGCTCCGCCCGCGCGGCGCTCGATCTCACAGGCCCTAAAAAGCTGTCGGCGAACCCCTGTCAGCCCTCACGCGATCACATTCGAACACCTTGAGATGATTTCCAGAATCTCAACCTGGAAAAGGCCTACAGTCTGCTCAATGCTCGAAAATCGGCGGAGCCTGCTTCGCGGGCAAGCCCGCTCCCACAAAATGGACTGCCCCCACAGAACCTGCTATCACAAAACCTACCCACGCACACCCAGATCAACCCTGACGATAACGTGGCGCCAACTGTTGATTCGACAGGTGCCCGTTCAACGCCTGGCGGCTGGCCTCGAACGCCTCGAAGCGTTCGATTTCGTGCAGCGACGGAATCGAGATCAGGCGCTTGGCGTCGAAATCGGCCAGTGCCGCTTCCACCAGGTCCTGCGCAGTCATGACGATCGCTGGATCCAGATTCTCCACCGGCAGGCCGCCGATGCTCCAGAAGTCGGTGGCGGTGGCGCCTGGCAGTACGGCCTGGACCTGCACGCCCTTGTCGGCCAGCTCCTTGTGCAGGCTCTGAGTGAAGGCGGTGACGTATGCCTTGCTGCCGCCATACACGCCATTGAGCAGTTCCGGCAGCAGGCTGACCACTGAGGAGATGTTGATCAGCGCACCCTCGCCGCGCTCGACGAAGCCAGGCACCGCGGCATAGGTCAGGCGGGTGAGGGCGGTGATGTTCAGCGCGATCATGCGGGTCATCTGTTCGACGTCGCTTTCCAGCAGTGCGGTGTGGGTACCAATACCCGCGTTGTTGACCAGCAGGCCGATGCTGGCATCTTCGCGCAGACGGGTTTCGATGCGCGCCAGGTCCTGGCTGTCGGCCAGGTCTGCCGGCAGGACTTCGACGCTGCGTCCGGTCTGGCTGCTCAGGCGCGAGGCCAGTTGATTGAGGCGTTCGCGGTTGCGGGCGACCAGGATCAGGTCGTGGCCGCGGCGGGCCAGGTGTTCGGCGTAGAGTGCGCCAATGCCGGTAGAGGCGCCAGTGATAAGGGCTGTACGAGTCATGGTTGCTGCTCCGTGGGTTGGGTTGCAGCGATGATGCGCGCCTTTGATTGTGGCGCAAATGACGCATATAGTACGTTTTCAGGACATCAAGCGAGGTGGGCCATGCATCGGGTCGGCTATCTGTTGTGTGAAGGGTTCCAGGTCATGGCGCTGGCGTCGCAGTCGGTATTCGAGTTCGCCAATGTGCTGACGGGCAAGCGTCTTTACGCCTTGGGCAACTACAGCGTGGCCGGCGGTGGGCTGGTGTCGTCGCTGGGCATGCAGTTGCAGACCCAGGCGGTCGATACGCCGGGGCATGCCGACACCTGGCTGGTGGCGGGCACGTTGTCGCCGATCGCCTCACCTGCCGATATGGCCAGCGTGGACCTGGTACGTCGGCTGGGCGAGCAAGCGCGGCGTACCGCCGGGATCTGTACGGGGGCCTTCACCTTGGCGGCAGCCGGCCTGCTCGACGGGCGTCGGGCGACCACGCATTGGGCCTACGCCCGGGAGCTGCGGCAGATACACCCGGCGATCCAGGTAGAGGACGACCGCATCTTCATTGCCGATGGCAACATCTGGACGTCCGCCGGCATGACCGCCTGTATCGACATGGCCCTGGGCATGCTCGAGCAGGATCACGGCCATGAGCTCGCACGAGCCGTTGCGCATCGGCTGGTGATGCACCAGCGCCGCTCGGGAGGCCAGTCGCAACATTCTCAGCTGCTCGACCTGGCACCGCGCACCGACCGCATGCAGAGTGTGCTCGACTACGCTCGCCAGCACCTGCAGCGGCCGCTGAGCGTCGAGGAACTGGCTGAGGTTGCGCACCTGAGCCCGCGCCAGTTCAGCCGCGTGTTCAGTGCCGAAACCGGGCAATCGCCGGCGCGGGCCATCGAGGGCCTGCGCCTGGAGGCGGCGCGGCTGATGATCGAACAAAGTCGGCACAGCCTGGAGGTGGTGGCGCGCGAGACAGGATTTCGCGACCGTCGGCATTTGCGCGAGGCCTTTGTACGCGGGTTCGGCATTCCGCCCCAGGCGATACGTCGTGATGCACGGCGCGTGGGGCGTGAAGGAGTCGTGGCATGAAGAAACGGGTACGCATGGACGACCTGCAGGTGTTTGTCACCACTGTCGAGGCCGGTGGGCTTTCAGCAGCAGCGCGACAGCTGGACATCTCGCCAGCCCTGGCCAGCGCCGCGTTGCAGCGCCTGGAGCACAGCCTGGGGATTCGTCTGTTGGTGCGTTCGACACGCCGGCTGCGCCTGTCGGACGATGGCGAGCGCTATCTGCCCCACGCGCGTCAGGCCCTGGACGCGCTGGTCGATGGCGAAATGGCGCTGGAGCAGGCACGCGCCGAACTGGCGGGGCCATTGCGTCTGTCGATGCCGTCGGACCTGGGGCGCAACCTGCTGTTGCCCTGGCTGACGGAGTTTCAGGCCGAATATCCACGACTCGACATGCGCCTGCGAGTCAGCGACCAGGTGGCCGATCTGTTTGGCGAGCAACTGGATGCCAGCATCCGCTATGGGCTGCTGGGGGATTCCAGCCTGGTGGCCTTGCCGCTGGCCGCCGATAACCGCCGCACGTTGTGCGCGGCACCGTCCTACATCGCTCGGCATGGCGCGCCGCAGACTCCGCAGGCGCTGGCCGGGCACAACTGCCTGCGTTATGTGATGGGGGAGCAGACCCACGATCGCTGGAGTTTTGAGGATGCAGGGGCAACGAGCACGGTGCTGGTCAGTGGCGATCGCTGCAGCGACGATGCCGATATCGTGCGACGCTGGGCGGTGGCGGGGCTTGGTGTGGTCTACAAGTCGCGCCTGGATGTGCTCGAGGACATCCGCGCCGGAAGGTTGGTGGAGTTGCTGGCGGACCATGCAGGGCAGGCGGCGCCACTGCAGCTGGTGTGCGCGCACCGACAGTCGCTGAGCCCGGCAGTGCGGCGCTTGCATGGGTTTCTGGCGCAACGGCTGCAGGCCTATCTCGCGTGAGCGGATACGCCTGCAGCCGTTGCGCTTCAGGTCACAGCACCTTGAAGCCGTGGGTGCCATCGCGCTCGAGTTGCGCGATCAGACCAAACTCCCAGTCGAGGTAGCCTTGCATGGCTTCGCGCGGGTTGTCGGTCCCTTCGTATGGCCGGCGATAGCGGTCGGTACGCTCCGCTGCCAGGCGCGTTTCACCTGATTCCAGGGGTTTGCCGGCGGCGATCCAGCTTGCCGTGCCGCCTGCCAGCAGATAGACCGGTGTGCGCGTCAGGACTTGCAGGTCGGTGGCGGCAAAGCTTGCCAGCAGGCTGCTGCCGCAGGTCAGCACGTAGCGCTCGGCCTTGGGCAGGCGCTCCAGGGTCTCGGGCAACTGCGCGCGGATCGCCCAATAAGCGCCCGGGATGTGGCGCTTGACGTAATTGGCGCTGGCGGTGAAGTCCAGCAAGACGGTGCCTTCCTCGGCCAGCCAGGTCTGCAATTGCTCGACGTCGATCTCGGTATTGCGCGCAAGTGCCGGGCGGGGTGCCTGCCACTCGCCGGTTTCGCTGAAGTCGGCCTTGCTCAGACCGTCGAGCACCGCCACTTCCCAGCCCATCTGCGCGAGCCACGAAGCGCTCATGTTGGCACGCACGCCGTCGTCATCGACCAGCACGATGCGAGCGCCGCGTACGCTGGCGTTGTGATCGGTTTCCTGCACCAGCTGGCCACCGGGCGTGGAGCGGCTGTTGGGCAGGTGACCGGCAACGTATTCCTCGGGTGTGCGCACGTCGAACAGATAGGTGGTGCGCGCAGTCTCTGCCTGCCAGGTGGCCAGACCTTGACGGTCCAGGCGTTGCACTCCGGCCCGGTCGGCAACGGCGCGGGCGCGCTCGGCAGCGCTGCTGCGGGCGCTGTCGCCGACCTCGGCGAAGCGCTGCGCCTGGCCGTGGGCCAGTTGTTGACCGGCCAGTGTCCAGCCGATGGTACCGTTGCGCAGCGCCGCCACCGGGTTGGGGATGCCGGCGTTGACCAGCGATTGTGTGCCGATGATGCTGCGGGTGCGCCCTGCGCAGTTGACGATCACCCGGGTCGCCGGATCGGGTGCCAGTTCGGCGACGCGCAGCACCAGTTCGGCGCCAGGCACGCTGATGCCTCCGGGAATGCTCATGGTCTGGTATTCGTCGAAGCGCCGGGCGTCGAGCACCACCACGTCGGCCTGGCTGTCGAGCAGGGCCTGGACCTCTTCGGCGGCCAGCGAGGGGGTGTGGCGCACACTCTCCACCAGCTCGCCGAACGCTTTGCTGGGTACGTTGACGTCGCGAAACAGCTCGCCGCCAGCATCGCGCCAGCCGCCAAGTCCACCCTCGAGCACTGCCACATCGCTATAGCCCAGCGCCTGCAGACGCTCGACAGCGATGGTCGACAGCCCCTCGCCATCGTCATAGACGGTGATGGCAGTGTCACGGCGTGGCACGCGGGCGAAGATTTCCAGTTCCAGCTTCGAGAGCGGGATGTTGGCCGCGAACAGCGGATGCGCCTGGGCGAAGGGGTCTTCCTCGCGCAGGTCGATCAGGGCGACTTCTTCCTGGGCCAGCAGGGCGGAGCGAATGTCATGGAAACTGCGTGTGCTGAGGCGGGTCATGGGGCAGGGTTCTCTTTGGACAGGTCCCAGATGTTGGGCAGGCTGGAGTTGGAATAACCGGAGATGAATGGCTTCTCGCTACCGTCGGGCAGGTAGACGGCGCGGCTGACCGCACCGATGTTGGCGCCGTAGACATGGATGCTGATCGAGACCCGGTCGTCGAAGGCGTTGCTGACCTGATGGATATCGCCGATGCGCGGTGACACCGCTTCCACGTGGCCAGGGTCGATCCGCAGCCGCTCGCCCTGCGCCACCAGGGCGCCATGGGCGTCGCGGGTGAAGCCTTGGGCGTACTCGGCACCGCGCAACATGCCGATCAACCCCCAGACACGGTGGTCATGGATCGGCGTGCTCTGGCCTGGGCCCCAGACGAAGCTGACCACCGAGAAGCGCTGGCGCGAATCGCAATGCAGCAGGTATTGCTGGTAGCGGGCGGGGTCCGGCTGGGCAAGGGCTTCGGGCAACCAGTCGTCATGGGCGACCAGGCTGTGCAGCAGGGTGTGGCCCTGATCGAGCAGGGTGGCTTCGTCGGGGTGGCGGTCCAGCAGGTCGGAGAGTTCGCCAATGAAGTGGCGCAGGCGCTCGAGGCGCGGTGTCTGGCTCATGGTTCAGGCTCGGGCTGACGGTCATGGGCAAACCCTAGCAACTGCCTGAATATTCTCAAAATTCAAATTATTCATAAGCTAATATGCAAATTTAGCATTTACTGATGATGAGACATTATCTGCAAGTTCTGCATTTTGAATGCATTAGGTTATGCCTAAAACGAATTTCACAGGGTGTGATCAAGTGGTTAGCGTATAAGTCAGTGGGCATTTAGATTCAAACGCTATAAAAAACATTTCTGACCTTGGGGCACCTGCAATGAGCGTTCAATTCATCGGCATGATCGGCCATCGCCTGTCATCGGAGATCCTGGCCCCCAGCGGGCCCGTCTTCGACAAGGACTACATCACCCGTTTTGCCCAGGCCCATGAGCAGGCCGGGTTCGATCGCATCCTGGTCGGTTATTGGTCGGACCAGCCGGACAGTTTCCTGGTGACTGCCCTGGCAGGGCTTGCCACCTCGCGTATTCATTTCCTGCTGGCGCACCGTCCGGGTTTCGTTGCACCGACCCTGGCCGCACGCAAGCTGGCGACCCTCGAACACCTGCTCGACGGGCGCCTGGCGGTGCACATCATCAGTGGCGGCAGCGACATCGAGCAGCGCAAGGACGGCGACCACCTGGCCCATGACCAGCGCTATGCCCGCACCGATGAATTCCTCGATGTGGTGCGCAAGGTCTGGACCCATGACACGCCGTTCGACCATGACGGCAACCATTACCAGGCCGCGGGGGCGTTTTCGGCGATCAAGCCGCTGCAGCAGCCGCATCTGCCCATCTATTTTGGCGGCTCCTCGCCTGCCGCCCTGGCGGTGGCGGGCAAGCACGCCGATGTATACGCCTTGTGGGGCGAATCGCTGGAGCAAACCGCCGAAACCATCGCCGCCGTGCGCGAGCAGGCTGCGCGTCATGGTCGCCAGGTGCAGTTCAGTGTGTCCTTCCGGCCGATCATCGCCGCCACCGAGGAGGCGGCCTGGGCCAAGGCCGAGGGCATTCTGGGTCAGGCTCGTCAGCGCCTCGAGCAGGCAGGGCCGGTGATCGCCAACAAGCCGCAGAGCGTGGGCGCCCAGCGCCTGCGCGACACCGTGGCCAAGGGGGAGCGGGTCGACGAACGCCTGTGGACCGGCATCGCTGCGCTGGTGGGCGGCGGTCACAACTCCACGGCGCTGGTGGGGACCGCCGAGCAGGTCGCCGATGCCTTGCTGGCCTATTACGACCTGGGCGTGACCAGCTTCCTCATTCGCGGCTTCGACCCTTTGGCCGACGCCGAAGACTATGGCCGCGAACTGATCCCGTTGACCCGCGCCAAGGTGGCAGCGCGCAACGCCTGATATTCACTGTTACACGCGACGAGACCGCACGCGCGGATCGCCCTGACTTGCCCGATGTGGCATCTGGAGACGAACGTGCGTTATCTCAAACAACTGGCCGCCGGTGTGCTGGCCACCTCGATCAGCCTTGCGGCGGCTGCGCAGACCCTGGTGGTCGGCGACCAGAGCTACAACGCCCGTGCCGTGATGGAAGCGGCCGGTGTGCTTGAAGATTTGCCCTACACCCTGGAATGGAAGCAGTTCACTGCCGGCTCTCCAGTGGCCGAGGCACTCAATGTCGGCAGTCTCGATCTGGGCCTGTTGGGGGATGCGCCACCGTTGTTCCTTGGCGCACTCGGTGCGCCGATCAAGGTGGTGGCGGTGTCGCGGCAGAACCTCGAGGGCGTGGCGATCCTCGCGCGCAAGGATTCCGACATCCACAGCCTGGCCGACCTCAAGGGCAAGCGCGCGGCGATCTGGAAAGGTTCCTGGAGCCAGCAACTGCTGTTCAGCGCCCTCGACAAGGCCGGCGTCCCCCGCGACGCACTGGAGCTGCGCTACCTCAGCGCCCTGGACGCCTCCCACGCGCTGGATGGCGGATCGGTCGACGTGATCGCCACCTGGGAGCCCTATGTCACCCAGCAGGAGCGCCAGGGTGCACGGGTGCTGGCCACCGCCGAAGGCATCATCCCAGCGCAGAGTTTCGTGGTCGCCAATGCCAAGGCCGTGCAGGAAAAGCGTGCGCAGATCGCCGACTTCCTCGAGCGCCTGAAAACGGCGCGTCAATGGACCCTGAGCGATCCGGCGCACACCGAAGCGTACGCCGACGCCTGGGCCAAGCGTACCCGTGCCGACGGCGACATCGCCCGCGCCTGGTTCGCCCGCGCCCGCACCGACCTGGCACCACTCAACGCACAGGTGATCACCGATGCACAGAAGACCGTGGACTTCTTTGCCGGAATCGGCCTGATCAAGGGCTATCCGGCTGCAAGTCTGTTCGACACTTCCTTCTCGGCGGCGCTGCAGGACAGCGCCGTTACCCAGCACTGAGGCCCCGGCATGAGCAAACGACAGATCAAACTGGGTGCCCTGACCATGGGCTGCGGCGGCCCAGGGCGACACAACCTGTGGCTGGACCCGGCGTTGCCTGCCGACGCCAGCGTCAACATCGACTGGTACATCGATATTGCCCGCCAGGCAGAAGCTGCGCTGTTCGACCTGATCTTCATCGTCGACAGCCAGTTCATCACGCCAGGTTCGCCGTCCCATTACCTCAATCGCCTCGAACCCCTGACATTGCTCTCGGCATTGGCCGTCAGCACCCGTCATATCGGCCTGGTCGGCACCCTGACCACCTCCTACAACGCGCCGTTCAACGTCGCTCGGCGCCTGGCGTCGCTGGACCTGATCAGCAAGGGGCGTGCCGGCTGGAACGTGGTCACCAGCGGCGATGCCGGTACCGCTGGCAACTATGGGCTGGACGAGCATTACGACTACGACACCCGCTACAGTCGCGCCCATGAGCATGTCGAGGTGGTGCAGAAACTCTGGCATTCCTATGAAGACGATGCCTTCCCGCGGGATCGCCAGAGCGGGCGCTTCCTCGACCCCGCCAAGCTGCACACCCTCAACCACAAGGGTGAGCACTTCTCGGTGGTCGGCCCGTTGAACATCCAGCGCTCACCCCAGGGCCAGCCGGTGATCTTCCAGGCCGGGGATTCCGAGCAGGGGCGTGACCTGGGGGCGGCCACGGCGGACGTGATCTTCACCCACGCTGCAAGCGTCGAGCAGGGCCAGGCGTTCTACCGCGACGTGAAGGCTCGCGCCGCACGCCTGGGGCGTGACCCTGAGCAGGTGCTGGTGCTGCCGGGCGCCGAGATCTACGTGGGTGACACCGACGAGCATGCCCGTGAGATCGAGCGTCACTATCATCAGGCCGATCACAGCTTCGAGCTGGCGTTGAAGGAGTTCGGGCGTAACTTCGGTTGGCACGATTTTAGCCAGTACGACCTCGATGCGCCGTTTCCGCAGCAGAGCCTTGAGTTTGCCCGCAGCAGCTTCTTCACCAATGCCAAGCGCATCGCCGACCAGGCCCGGGACAAGGGCTTCAGCCTGCGCCAGGCGGTGGAGTTCGGCCGCCAGCTACGCCCGGGTGCCTTCGTGGGCTCGGCGCAGACGGTGGCGGCGAAGATGGCCGACTGGTTCGAAGCGCGGGCGCTGGATGGCTTCAATATCTACATCGGGCATCCGGAGCAGTTCCGCCGCTTTACCCAGGAGGTAGTGCCGTTGCTGCAGGAACGAGGGGTCTACCGAACGGCGTACGAAGGGACGACCCTGAGGGAGAGCCTGGGGCTGGCCATACCGCGCTTCGCAGATTGAGTGTCGCCGCTGCGGCGATGGCATCACAGGCCATTTCCGCGAGCGGCGACCGATTTCGGCTCAATGCACGCGCTTGCGCATCGCCACGCAGGCCTGGGCCTGCAACGCCAGTTCGTCAAGGTGCTCATCGCGCTGGCGTTCGGCGTCGATCATCGCCTCTTCGCCATGCTGCTTGAGCAGGTAGGCGTGAATCTGGCGCACTTCCAGGGTCTGGTAGATGGGCGCGATGTCCAAGCGTCCGACCAGCGCGCCGCTGGCCTTGCCGGTGCTGCTCATCAGCACCTGCGGCCCGGTGGCGCTCACGACCTGCAGGCCCATGGCTTCGAACCAGGGCACGGCGTGGGCGAACGCGCTCATCTCCACGCAACGGTAGCGTGCCCGCAGGTCTGTCAGCAGTCCGCGGGCGATGCCCTGGCGACGATGGGCAGGGGATACGGCGAGAAACGCCAGAACGCAGGCGTGTGCGTCATCCTGGGCGGGCAAGGCGAGGGCGAAACCCAGCAGTTGGTCCGGGGCGTCGGCGTCCAGTGCCAGGACCAGCTCCACGGCCAGGCCACGAGTGCCGTCCAGGGCCTGCAGGTATTGGTGGACTTCCAGTCCGACACCGTACTGGTACAGCGGATACAGCGGGTTGTCTGCGGTGATGGCGACGCTGCTCAGCGCGCCGACATGTTCGATCACCAGCTGGCGGATCTGGTTCTGGAAGGACTCGGGCGGCACGCCGTCGAGGCGGCTCAGGATGAACATCGGGGGACAGGCTCCGGCGGTTGAACTCACCCCGCGCCTGAATGACGCGGGGTGCACAGTCTAACCGCTTTTACCGGCTTGGCCTCACTGGCGCATCGCTGCCAGCATCAGGTCGAGGTTCTGCACTGCGGCACCCGAAGCGCCCTTGCCCAGGTTGTCGAACACGGCCGTCAGCAGGACTTGCCCGTGCTCGGGGTTGGCATACAGTGCCAGGCGCAGGTCGTTGCTGTCGTTCAGCGCCTGCGGGTCCAAGGGTGTCGCTGGGCCTTGCTGGTGCAGGGGCATTACCTGGACATGGCGCGCGCCCTGGTAGTGCTGTTCGAGACAGGCCTGCAGATGCTCGGCGGTGACGCCCGGCGACAGTAGGCGCAACTGCAGCGGGATGCTCAGCACGATGCCCTGGCGATAGTCGCCATAGCCTGGCAGGAACACCGGGCGTGCGCTCAGGCCAGCATGGGCCTGGATCTCCGGGACATGCTTGTGCGCCAACTCCAGGCCGTAGAGCTGCAGCGCCGGGGCAGGATCGCCACCCGACTGCTCATGACGCTCGACCGCAGCCCGACCACCACCGGAGTAGCCGGAAATGGCATGCACGCTCAGCGGGTAGTCCGCAGGCAGCAGGCCGGCGCGCACCAGCGGACGCAGCAGGGCGATGGCACCGGTCGGGTAGCAACCGGGATTGCTGACCCGTGTGGCCTGGGCGATGCGTTCGGCCTGCTGCTCGTCCAGCTCCGGCAAGCCGTAGACCCATCCTGGGGTGGTGCGGTGCGCAGAGCTGGCGTCGATCACCCGTACTGCCGGGTTGTGAATCGTCGCCACGGCCTCGCGTGCGGCCGCGTCGGGCAGGCAGAGCAGGGCGATATCGGCGCTGTTGATGGCCTCGCGGCGGCGCTGCGGGTCCTTGCGCTCGGTCTCGGGCAGGGTCAGCAGGCGAAGGTCGCTGCGACCGTGCAGGCGGGCGTGGATCTGCAGGCCGGTGGTGCCCTGGTCGCCGTCGATGAATATCAGGGGCTGGTGCATGGTGGGGATCCGTTCAGGAAGGAAGTGGGTGTATCCTCGCTGTTGTTTGATCTGAAGAAAATTTGAATATCATGACGACGATGTTCAGATTAAATGAATCACGACGTCCAACAGGACAAGGAGCAGCACCCTGCGAGAAATCAGCCTCGACCGCCTGCGCACACTGGTGGTGATCGCCGACCTTGGCTCTTTCGCCGAGGCCGCTCGCCAGTTGAACCTGGCACCACCGACCATCAGCCTGCATGTCGCCGAACTTGAAGCGAGGGTGGGGGCTGCGCTGCTTACCCGTACCCGCGGGCAGGTTCGGCCCACGGTGGTCGGAGAAACCCTGCTGGCGCGTGCCCGTCGGCTGCTGGCCGATGCCGACCAGGCGCTGGATGAAGTGCAACGCCAGGTGGCCGGGCTGACCGGGCGGGTGCGCCTGGGCGCCTCCACTGGCGCCATCGCTCATCTGTTGCCCAGTGCATTGGCGGCCCTGCGCAGTGAGCATCCGGGGATCGATGTGCAGGTTCAGGTGCTCACGTCGCAAGCATCACTGGCGCGTGTGCGTGAGGGGAGCCTGGACATCGGCCTGGTGGCGCTGCCGCAGGTGGCAGTGAAGGGGGTGAAACTCACCCCCTGGCGACGCGACCCGATCATGGCCTACCTGCCTGCCGACTGGCAGCCTCCGGCGCGGGTCACACCGGCCTGGCTCGGGCAGCGCGCGCTGATTCTCAACGACAGCAGCACGCAGCTTTCGCGGGTGACCAGCGATTGGTTCGCGGCGGCCGGGCTGTACCCGGAGGCGCGCATCGAGTTGAACTACAACGATGCGATCAAGAGCCTGGTGGCTGCGGGGTATGGCGCGACATTGCTGCCCCAGGAGGGGGAGGCGCCTGAGCTGGATCGGCGCATCGCTCGACGCCCGTTGCGACCGGGGTTGTGGCGTGCGCTGGGAATCGCTTGCCGCGAAGGTGAGGTGGAGCGGGCCACGGGGCATGTGCTGGAGGCGTTGGAACGGTTGCGGCAATGACCGTCTGTGTCGACTGCCAACACGGGCATGCACCGCCGTGGTCCTTGGGCAGGCTTGCCCGCCAAAAGACCACGGCGATGATGTGGGTCAACCCCGCTCGCGCTTGCGCACCGCCGTTATCGTCTCACCACCCACTCCCCAATTGTCGGTGGGCACTTCCTCGATCACCACGAAGGTACTCGCTGGCGGTTTGTTCAGCACCCGTTGCAGCAGTTCGGTGGTGCCTTCGATCAACAGACGCTTGTGCTCGGCAGTGACCCCTTCTTCGGTCACACGGATATGAACGTATGGCATGGCAGGCTCCTTGGGTTTTCAGTGCCAGGTACCGGCGGTACTGCCGCCGTCTACTGGAAGTACGACGCCGCTGACGAAACGTGCGTCGGTCAGGTATAGCACGGCATCGACGATGTCCTGCGGCTTGCCGGTGCGCCCGCTCGGCGACAAGATACCCAGGCCTGCGACGTCGTTGTTGTGCAGGGGCGTCTCGATGATCCCCGGAGCCACGGCGTTTACCTGTACGCCGCTACCGGCCAGTTCCAGCGCCAGGCCCTTGACCGCCTGGTTCAGGCCACCCTTGACGAGGATCGGCAGCGCTGCGGGTACCCGCACGTTAGGCTGCATGGCGACCGAGGCGGTGATCGCAACGATGTGTCCATGGCCTTGGGCGCTCATGATCTTCGCTGCGGCCTGGGAGGGGTAGATGAAGCCCTTGAGGTTGGTGGCAAACAGCGCGTCGATGTCCTGCTCGGTGTAGTCGGTGAACGGTTTGGGAATGAAGATCCCGGCATTGTTGACCAGGATATCGACGCGGCCGAACACCTGCAGCGCCGTATCGAACAGGCGTTGTGCGGTACTGGCGTCGGCGATGTCGCCAGCGACGCCGACGAAGGCTGCCGGGTTGCCCAGCTCGATGGCGGCCTGATCGAGGCGGGCCTGGGTGCGGGCGTTGCCGACCACGTTGTCGCCCCGTTCGATAAAGGCCTTGGCGAGGGCAAAGCCCAAGCCGCTGGATGCGCCGGTGATGACGATGGTTCTAGCAGTGCTCATGGTGGTCTCCAGATAAGCGAACCGGCTGGTTCGTGGGTGGAGCCACTCTAAGACCTCATCTGAAGTTGAAAAATAAGGCGGATGGCATTTCAATCGATACCTCATGTAATCAATAGAGCCATCATGACCCGCCATTTCGATGATCTTCAACTGGGCAGCCTCGAGCTGTTCTGCCTGGCTGCCGATACTGGCAGCTTCACTGCCGCCGCCACCGAGGCCGGGGTCACGCCCGCGGCGGTCAGCCGCTCGGTGGCGCGCCTGGAAGAACGCCTGGGTGTACGGTTGTTCGTGCGTACTACGCGGCAGATGCGCTTGTCCGATGCCGGGCAGGTGTACTACCAACAGTGCCGTCTGGCGCTTGGGCAACTGGTGGAGGCCGAGCGTGAAGTTTCAGGTGGCCAGATTGAGCCGCGTGGACGCCTGCGGGTCAGTGCGCCGACGCCTTACGCCCATCACCGTCTGTTGCCGTGGCTGCCGCGTTTTCGCGAGCGCTACCCGCTAGTGCAGGTGGACGTGCATGTCAGCAATCGCAATGTCGATTTCGCCGAGGAGCAGTTCGACCTGGCCATTCGCGGACGCGAGCCTGCCGATTCGCGGCTGGTGGCACGGCGCCTGGAAAACGCCGAGCTGGTGGTGGTGGGCACCCCGGGCTACCTGGCGCGAACAGGCCATCCGCAGGTACCGGAAGACCTGGCGCGGCACGAGTGCATCCTGTTCGAGATCCCCAGCAGCGGACGCAGTGCGCCCTGGACCTTTCGCCGTGACGGTGGCCTGGTGGAGATCGAGGTCGGCGGCTCGATCACCTGCCTGGGCGACTTTCTCGCCACCGCCACCCTCGCGCGACATGGCGCCGGCCTGATGCAGGCGTACCGCTTCACCGTGCAGGACGCCCTGGACAGCGGTGAGCTGGTCGAAGTACTACCGGCTTTCGGTGGCACGGCGCGGCCATTCACCTTGATCTATCCGCAGGCGCGGCACATGCCGCTGCGGGTGCGGCTGTTCATCGACTTTCTGGTGGCGGGCGGGCAGTTACCCGCCAGCTGAGGGCTTCAGAACCAGCGGTCGTTGCGTTTGCGCCCGCGGGTCAGCGCCGGCAGGATCAGACCGGCCAGCAAGCCGGCGCCGGCGATGCTGCCGCCGTAGACCATGTACCGCATCATCACCTGCTTGTTCTCGTCGCCCAGGCGTGCCTGGGTGTCGCGCAGGCTCGACTGCGACTGCTCGAGCTGTTCGTTGAGGGCCTTGTTGCGCGACTCCAGCTCGTCGATCAGCGCCTTGCGCGAATCCAGGGTTTCCTGCATGCCTTGCACGCGCGTCTTCCAGCTGTCGTCGATGGTCTTGAGCTGGCCGGACAGGTCTGCGACCTGGGCATCGAGTTGCGGCAGGCGTTCGTTCTGGCCAGGGACCGTCTGCAGGTCGCTGGTAAGAATCCACACCAGATCGCCACTTTGGCCGCGAACCTGGCTGTAGTTGCCCTGGGTGCCGATCAACGACACCTTCTGCCCGGATTTGAGCGTGCCGACGATGCGATGGCCATCGGTCGGGCCGCTGCGCACATACGTGCTCAGGCTGTCGCTGACCCAGCGTGCGTCGCTGGAGGATTCTTCGGCGTGGATGGACGGGGCAGTGGCGAGCAGGGCGGCGAGGGCGAGGGTGGCGCGGCGGAATTCGGGCATGGTGGTCTTCGCTGAAACAGTACGGTTGGAGGCCCGGTGACTGGGCCGTGAAGCGGTCGGTGGATTGACCGTCAGCGAAAGACCGTTTTTTTGTAGGCAGGTTCACTGCTTTGGGGGGGAATTGTCTGCAAGATATTGCAGGTAACAGGTTTGCTGATGGGGTGACGCGTGCGCGGATCAATCGCAGTGGCAGTTCACCGCTGCGATTGATCCGCGCAGATTGGCGCTGGAGCCGCGACCGCAGTCAGGTCACGACCTGGTAGCACGGTACGTAGGCCGCGCCGCCGGGCAGTTTCATCCGGTGCTGGTCGACAAAGGCCTGCAACAGCCTGCCCAACGGGTCGAGGATCGCCTGGTCGCCGCGGATCTGGTACGGGCCATGCTCCTCGATCAGGCGAATGCCCTTGTCCTTGACGTTGCCGGCGACGATTCCCGAGAACGCCCGACGCAGGTTGGCGGCCAGCTCATGGGGCGGCAGGTCGCGACGCAGGGCAAGATCGGCCATGTTCTGGTGAGTCGGGTCGAACGGGTGCTGGAAGCCACCGTCGATCTTCAGCAGCCAGTTGAAGTGGAAGGCGTCGTTGCGCTCGCGACGGAACTGCTTGACCGTCTTGAGCCCCTCGACCATATGCCGGGCCACTTCGGCCGGGTCGTCGATGATGATCTGGTAGTGGCGCTGCGCCGCTTCGCCAAGGGTGGCACCGACAAAGGCATGCAGTTGCTGCAGGAACGGCTCGGCGCTGCGCGGGCCGGTGAGAATGACCGGGAAGGGCAGGTCATGGTTGTCCGGGTGCATGAGGATGCCGAGCAGGTACAGGAATTCCTCGGCCGTGCCTGCGCCTCCGGGGAAGATGATGATGCCGTGGCCGACGCGGACAAAGGCCTCCAGACGTTTCTCGATATCCGGCAGGATCACCAGCTCGTTGACGATGGGGTTCGGCGCCTCGGCAGCGATGATGCCCGGTTCGGTCAGGCCCAGGTAGCGGCTGCCGTGCATGCGCTGCTTGGCGTGAGCGATGGTGGCGCCCTTCATCGGGCCCTTCATGACGCCCGGGCCGCAGCCGGTGCAGACGTCCAGCTTGCGCAGGCCCAGTTCATGGCCGACTTTCTTGGTGTACTGGTATTCCTCGCTGCTGATCGAGTGACCGCCCCAGCACACCACCATCTTCGGCTCCACGCCCGGACGCAGGGTGCGTGCGTTGCGCAGCAGGTGGAATACGTAGTCGGTGATGCCCTGGGAGCTTTCCAGGTCGATGCGTTGGCTGGCCAGCTCGCTTTCGGTGTAGACGATGTCACGCAGGGCGCTGAACAGCATTTCGCGGGTGCTGGCGATCATTTCGCCATCGACGAAGGCATCGGCCGGGGCATTGAGCAATTCCAGGCGCACGCCGCGATCTTGCTGGTGGATGCGGACCTCGAAGTCCTTGTAGGCCTCAAGGATGGTCTTGGCATTGTCGACATGGGCGCCGGTGTTGAGGATAGCCAGGGCGCACTGGCGAAACAGGGTGTAGAGACTGCCGGTACCGACTTCGCTCAGTTGCTGGACTTCACGTTGCGACAGCGTCTCCAGGCTGCCTTTGGGGCTGACGGAGGCGTTGATGACATTGCGTTGGGGCATCTAAGTCTTTCCTGTGCGGGTAAAACATCCTTCTTTGACAACACCATACCGACAATTGCACGCGGCAACGAGGGGGAGAGGCAAAGATTCGGCGCTTGGGCAATTGCCAGTGCACGATGGCTCAGGCGGGGACCTTGAACACATGGCGCAGGTAGGCGACGAAATTTTCGTCCCGACACTGCGTCTTGCCAGGGCTGTCGGAGATCTTCGCGACAGGGGCTCCGTTGCAGGCGGTCATCTTGATCACCACGTTCATCGGCGTCACCCCAGGAATGTCACAGGTCAAGTTGGTGCCAATGCCGAAGCTGACGTTGATCCGCCCGTGCAGCGCGCGGTAGAGCTGCAGTGCCTTGGCGAAATCCAGGCCGTCGGAGAAGATCAAGGTCTTGCTCAGCGGGTCGATGCCCAGGCGCTCATAGTGGGCGATGGCTTTTTCCGCCCAGGCCAGTGGATCGCCGGAGTCGTGGCGAAGGCCATCGAAGAGCTTGCCGAAATACAGGTCGAAGTCCTTCACGAAGGCGTCCATGCCGATGCAGTCGGTCAGGGCGATGCCGAGCAACCCTCGGTATTCACGCACCCAGCACTCCAGCGCTGCGACCTGGCTATCGACCAGGCGCGGGCCGAGCTGCTGGTGGGCCATGAACCATTCGTGAGCCATGGTACCGATGGGTTTGAGTTCGTATTCTCGGGCCAGGTGGACATTGCTGGTGCCGACGAAACGCCCGGGGAAGTCGCGTTTGAGGATATGCACCACCTGATCCTGTACGGGATAGGAGAAGCGTCGGCGGGTACCGAAGTCAGCGAGCTGGAAGCCCGCCAGCTCATCGCTGCTGGCGTGCGCCTTGAGCCAGTCGAGTTTCTGGTACAGGCGCTCGCCCACCTGTGCCATCGTCACTTCGCGATAGCGGTAGCGATTACGCACCTCGCAAATGATTGCCAGTAACGGGATTTCATAGAGGATCACGTGCAGCCAGGGGCCGCGAATACGGATCGCCAGTTGCCCGGCATCGTCCAGTCCGACCTGGACATAACGCAGGTTGAAGCGAAACAGGCTGAGGAAACGGATGAAGTCCGGCTTGATGAAGGGGATTTTTTCCAGGTAGGCGAGCTGGTCGTGGGTCACCGAGACCTCGGCCAACTGTTCGATCTGGTAGCGGATTTCGGCAAGGTAGGGCGACAGGTCTTCGTCGTTGCGGCAGCGCAGCTCCCACTCCACCTCGGCGTTGGGGTAGTTGTGCAGCACCGCCTGCATCATGGTGATCTTGTAGAAGTCGGTATCCAGCAGGTTCTGGATGATCCGTGGGGCAAAAACGTCGTCGCTCATGGGCGGGGCTCCTTGAACAATGCGAGCTGGCGGTCCAGCTCTTCCTCATTGGCGCACAGTACTACCCCGGCGGCAGCCAGCTCGCTGCAGGCAGCTTGGGCGCCGGCGTCGCTCAGTGCTCGGCAGGCCGGTAGGTAGAGCAGCACCTGGAATCCGGCGCGGTTCAGTTGCAGCGCGGTGGTGCGCACGCAGTAATCCAAAGCCAGGCCGCCGACCAGCACGACCTCGACGGCGTGAACCTTGAGGTACTCGATGACCCCGGTGGAGCGGTGCTCGGCCAGGTCGTGGTAGCAGGCGCCGTAGGGGTGCAGGTCAGGCTCCACGCCTTTCCAGACGAAATAGTCGTAATCGATCGGGGCAGGCAGGCCGGGCAGCAGTTCGAAACCGGGTGTGCCGGGCACGCAGTGGCTGACCCAGGTGAGGTCGGCGTTGGTCAATGCCAGTGGCTGAAGCATCTGTGCGGCATCGCTCACCACCCAGGCGGCATTGGCAGGGTGAGCATCCTTGCTGCCCAGGCGCAGGTCGGCACGACGGGCCATGGCATTGAGCGCCGGTGCAATCAGGTGGCCGCCGGGTACCGGTAGCTCCTGCGGGGCGTTAGCGGTAAAGCCGTTCTGGGCATCGACGTCGAAACTGGCGATCTTCATCAGGAGGTTCCTCCACTGGAATGCCTATATATTTCACCTGGTATTATAAGTGTGTCAAGCAGCCTTTTTTCGGGATTAGGGCTTGCATCACAAAAAACACCTGGTGGAATATGACGTATTGAACAAGGAGTCGACATGAGTGCAGTTGAAGTCTTGGCCAGCGTGGACATCGTTGCATTGCGCCTTGCCCCGGACTTGCAGGGGTTGCAGGTGTTGTTGCACCGCCGCGAGCGAGAGCCGCATCGCGGCCAGTGGGCCTTGCCGGGTGTCATCGTCAACGGCAGCACACCGGACAATAGCCTGGATGCGGCGGCCGAGCGGGCGCTGCGAGAGAAGGCACAGGCTCTGCCTCGGCACATGGAGCAGGTCGGTACGGAAGGCAACGCTTTTCGTGATCCGCGCGGGTGGTCGTTGAGTACCTACTACCTGGCATTGCTCGACCCGGCGCAGTCCATCGAGGCAGAGCAATTGGCCTTTTTCGACCTCGACAGTCTGTCGACCCGCAAAGTGCTGTTGCCGTTCGATCATGGGCTGCTGGTGCAGCGCACCTGCGAGCGGCTGGCGGCCAAGAGCCTGTACAGCAGCCTGCCGCTGTACTTGCTGCCGACGCGTTTCACGGTGCTCGATGCGTTGAGTGCGGCGCAGGCGTGCCTGGGGCGGCCGGTGAACAACACGTCGTTGCGCAAGCGCCTGGAGCGTCTGAGGGAGGCAGGCTGGGTGCGTGATACAGGCGAACGCAATCAGCCGCGACTGGGCCGGCCGCAACAGCTTTACGAGCACCTGCCGCAAGGCGTGGGTCCCTTTCTGTTCGAGCGCAGCCTGTTGCCGGAAGCATGAAGGCTCAAGCATGGCGTTTGGCGGCCGATACAGCGGTCAGGTCAAAATCCTTGCGGAGAAGGGAAATGGTAGGGATCACAAGTGTCAATGTCACCGGCGTGAATGGGCAGTCGTCTGCGCTGCAGACGGCCGCCCAGGCCAGCGACACTGAAAAGAGCAGCAGCGCGGCTGGCGGCGCCCAGGTCGCCATGCCGGCACCGTCTGACAAGGCCGACAAGGCCAAGAGCAGCGACAACAGCAGCGAGCCGTCACACATCCGCCAGTTGCGTGAGCTGATCAAGCAAATGCAGAAGCAACTGGCCGACGCCCAGAAGCGGCTGTCCGAGGTTCAGGCGCAACCGATGGACGAGAAGGCCAAGCTGGCTGCGGTGGCGGGTGTCCAGTCGCAGATCGCGACCATCAGCGGTCAGATCCAGCAGGCGACCGCGCAGTTGCTGCAGGCCTTGAGCAAGCTGAACAGCAGTAGCTCCGGCAACTTGATCAGCACCATTGCCTGAGGGTGAGGGCAGGGCGGACCGCAACGGGCCGCCCTGAACCTGGTGACTTACTCGGACGCCACGCGCGAGCGGTTCTGGCGGTCTGACTTGTACTGCATCGCCACCGCCGGCGCGGCCTTGGCCGAGCCGGTTTCCAGCCATTGACGCAGGCGCCCGGCATCGGCGAAGTGGGTGAACTTGCCGTAAGCGTCGAGAATCACCATCGCCACCGGGCGGTTGTCCATCCTGGTCAGCAGTACCAGGCAGTGCCCCGCCTCGTTGGTGAAGCCGGTCTTGGTCAGCTTGATATCCCAGTTGCTCTTGTTCACCAGATGATCGGTGTTGCGAAAGCCCAAGGTGTAATTGGGTTTGCGGAAGGCTACGGTCTTCTCGCGGGTGGTCGAGAGCTCGCTGAGCATCGGGTAGTTGCGCGAGGCGATCAGCAGCTTGGCCAGGTCATGGGCAGTGGAGACGTTGTGCGTCGACAGGCCAGTCGGCTCGACGTAGCGGGTCTGGGTCATGCCCAGGCTGCGGGCCTTGGCGTTCATCGCCTTGATGAACGCGCCATAGCCGCCGGGATAGTGGTTGGCCAGGGTGTTGGCCGCGCGGTTCTCCGACGACATCAGGGTAATCAGCAGGGTCTCGCGGCGGTTCAGCTCGCTGCCGGGGCGTACGCGGGAAAAGACACCCTTGAGGTCAGGGTTGTTGGCGATGGTCATGGTGAGCATCTCGTCCATCGGCAGCTTGGCGTCGAGCACTACCATGGCGGTCATCAGCTTGGTGACCGAGGCGATGGGCACCACGCGGTCGGCGTGGCTGGAGTACAGCTCTTTGTTGGTATTCAGGTCGATCAGCAAGGCGCTGCCGGAAGCCAGGTGCAGTTTGGAAGGATCGCGTTGTGCCTGGGCCGGGGATTGTGCAGCAGCGGTCGACGGAAGGATCGCGGTTCCTGTGAGCGCCAGCAGCAGGCTGAGGATGGACAGGGAAGTTTTCACGTTGAGGCTCACTAATAGTTGGTATGTCGTTGGCTGTGCAAGGGTTTCCCCCGAAAACCGCTGCATTGTGGAGTATGGCTCAGCGGCTGTCGATTGCTCGTCCAGGCCCAGCGTCGAAATGAAAAAACCTTCATGCTGTATCGGTTTTTCCCGCCTGTTGCGACAAATGGTCCCCGCGCTTTTGCACAGGCGAAAAAAAGCCCGCCAGAGGCGGGCAGAAAGAAGCGTAAGGAGCAACGCACAACACATGAAACGGTCAACAAAAACGGTGGTCAGGCGGTAAGGGTGCCGGCCTGCAGCTGTTCGGCCATGGCCTGGGCCTTGGCGCGGGAATCCAGAGGGCCGCTGACGGGCTCGCCGTTGCGCATCAGGTACCAGCAGGCCAGCAGGCCTTGAGCGCGCAAGGGAGCAGGGACAGCACTGCCGACGACAGACATGATGTGGATAGTGGCCATGTTGGACCTCCTGTGAAACATGGCCCTACCTTACGCAGCAGCCGACGCTGTTTGAAATCAACTTGCTCGATAGTGGTCATTACTTTTTTCAACGTTAAGAGCAGGTCACCAGCGCGGCGGGCCGTAGTACACCGGCGGCGGGCCGTAGTAGCGGCGATACACTGGCGGCGGCGCGGGTACATAGCGCTCGACGACATAGGGCTGGTAATACACCGGCGGCGGTGGCGCCTGCACATAGACCGGGGGCGGCGGATAATAGGCCGGTTGATGCTCCACATAGACGGTACGGTCATGGCCGCCGGATACTGCTGCCCCGACCACGGCACCGACCACGGCTGCACCGAGTACAGGGCCTGGGCCCCAACCGCCGCCATGGGCGGCTGCTTGCCCGCTGACGGCCAGTGCGCCGACCAGCAGGGCGATTCCGGGGATGAGACGGTTCATGAATGAATCCTCGCGATAACCCCACACTTGGGGCTTATCAATAAGACCGCGAAATCGGTAAAGAGAGCACAGGTGCAAGGTAAAGGTTGTGTAAGGGGCGATTGACGGTCAGGTCTGGTACGCTCGCAGAAACGATTCAGTCATCAACGACAGGAGCAGATATGGCGATTGCACCCAGCAGGGACACGACACTGTGCATTTCCCTTGCCGGACGTCCGGGGACTTTCGGCGTGCGTTTCCACAACCACCTCTATCAACAGTTGGGGCTGGACTATTACTACAAGGCCATGACCACCCAGGACCTGCCTGCGGCAGTGGGTGGCATCCGCGCCCTGGGTATCCGCGGATGCGGTGTGTCCATGCCCTACAAAGAGGCGTGCATGGCCCTGGTGGACGAGATCGATCCCTCCGCGGCAGCCATCGAGTCGGTGAACACGCTGGTCAACACCAACGGTCACTTGAAGGCCTACAACACCGATTACCTGGCGGTGCGCCAACTGCTGGAGTTGCACCAGGTCGATCCGGCCACCGCCTTTGCCTTGCGCGGCAGTGGCGGCATGGCCAAAGCGGTGGCCAGTGCGCTGCGTGACGCCGGTTTCAGCGAGGGCCTGATCATTGCCCGCAACGAGCAGGCCGGGCGGCAACTGGCAGATACCTGTGGGTATCGCTGGCAGCGCGAGCTGGGCGACCTGTGTCCGCCGATGCTGGTCAACGTGACCCCCATTGGCATGGCCGGCGGGCCGCAGGCGCAGGCGCTGGCCTTCCCACGTGAGGCGGTCGATGCTGCGCAACTCGTATTTGACGTGGTGGCCATGCCGGCCATGACCCCGCTGATCGTTCTTGCCCAGGAGCTGGGCAAGCCGGTAATCACTGGGCTCGACGTGATTGCGTTGCAGGCGCTGGAGCAGTTCGTGCTGTACACCGGCATCAGACCGACCGTGGAGCAGGTGGAGGCAGCGGTCGCTTACGCCCGTGAAGCCTGAACGGTCGCCATCACGGGAATCCCCGTGATGGCTTCAGTGCGCTCAGAACACCTTCTGCCCTTTGTCCAGTCGCTCGTCCACCAGGGCGCGGCCGTGCGCCAGGGAAACGTGCTGGGCGTTTTCCAGGTCGGAGAAGAACTTCATCGGCATCGACAGGCGTCTGCTGGTATGGCCTTCGGGATCGGTGATCAGACAGCCGGCGGCGTAGGGCAGGGGAGAATCGGGGTGGGGCATCACACTGGCGGTGATGGTGTGCTCACGGTACTCACAGTGAAGGGTTTGCATCGTCCTTACCTCGCTGTGCTGGTTTGGAAGCGCTCACCTCTATGTACCACAGCGAGGGGCCGGAAGTTCCCGGCCCCGACGAGCGTGACCTGCGTCGGTCAGCCCTTCAGTTCGGTCGGCTGGATGACTTCGACCCAATAGCCATCCGGGTCCTTGACGAACGCCAGGTGGTTCATGCGGCCATCCTGCAGGCGTTTCTGGAAGGGCACCTCCAGCGCTTCGAAGCGTGCACAGGCCTCACGTACGTCCGGCACCGAGATGCAGATGTGACCAAAGCCGCGCGGATCGGTGTTGCCGTTGTGGTAGGCGAACTCGGCATCGCTCTCGGTGCCGTGGTTGTGGGTCAGCTCCAGCACGCCCGGAATGGATTTCATCCACTGGTGACGCGCGGCGTCATCGGCAGGAATCTGCGTCGGGTCGACCAGGGCCAGGAAGTACAGGCTGAACTTCGCTTCGGGGAAATCGCGCTTGTCTACCAAGCGAAAGCCCAGCACGCGGGTGTAGAAGTCCAGCGACTTCTCGATATCCTTGACCCGCAGCATGGTGTGATTGAAGACGAATTTTGCGGTGGCGGTGTCGGGCTGGGCGGTGACGCCGGGCAGGGTTTGCAGATCGTTCAGGCTCATGGGGGCTCCAGAGACAAGGCCGGCGCAGACCGCGCCGACGGTGAAAACAGGACGGCCATGATACGGCAGTGAAGCGATTGCGCAAATGAAAGCGCCCTGCACGAAGGCAGGGCGCTGGAATTAGAGGCCCGCATGTGCGGGCGCGTGATGGGGTCGCTAGTCCTTTAGCTGGTTCGATACTCGCCCAGCCGATGTGAAAAAACTGTGAAGCAGGCGTGGATGTTTCATCAGCGTACCCAGGATTCCACCGTGGCCGCACCGTACTGTTCCTTCCACGCTTTCAGGCCACGGTGGTTGCCACCCTTGGTCTCGATCAGCTCGCCGGTGTGCGGGTTCTCGTAGACCTTGACCACGCGCGGACGGCGTTGCTGCTTGACGGGGCTGGTCGAGGTTTTCGCGCTGGCTTTCACGCCCTTGGGGTCGAGGATCGCGACAATGTCACGCAAGCCCTTGTCATAGCTTTTCATCAGCCCAAGTAGTTTCTGCTCGAATTCGATCTCGCGTTTAAGGCTGGCGTCCTTTTTCATTGTCTCCAGTTGCGCGATTTGCTCCTGAAGTGCTTTTTCGGCCGCACGAAACTCTGCAAGTCTGGACACTTTCATCACTCCTGTCAGTCGGCCGTGGCATGGCGTGACGAACATGCAACAGTAATAAACGCCGGCCACGCGGATGGGTGAAACTGTTCGCTGAACAAGAGTGTAGACGTGGCCCAGTGTTCGGTAAACCTCAAACTTTTAGCGGCAAGTAAGGAACTTTCTGGGCGTCACGAACCGCAAACTCAGTGCGCTTTCCAGGCCTCTGCAACAGCGTTCATACCATGGTCCAATGGCCCGACTAGAACGCCCGCGTGAAAATGGCGCGTCGTCTTCGTTTAATGTCGAGTGCCTCGCGGCATGTGTGCCCGATAGTGCATCGGCATGTTTCTCGCCTCTTCTGGATGTTCCCCTGCATGTGCTCTCCCTTTCCTATCGCCCCTGGCCGCAGTATTGCCGGCCTGTCCTTGTTGTGCGCGGCAGCCGGTGCGCAGGCCGATGGTTTTTTCGAAGACAGTCACGCCAAGGTCGAGGCGCGCAATGTCTATTTCAACCGGGACTTTCGTGACGGCCACAGCAGTTCCGCCCAGGGTGCTTCCAAGCGCGAGGAATGGGCGCAGGGTTTCATTCTCGATGTCCGTTCCGGCTACACCGACGGCACGCTCGGGTTCGGTGTCGATGCGCTGGGCATGCTAGGTTTCAAGCTCGATTCCAGCTCCGCCGACAGCAACAGTGGTCTGCTGCCCTCAAGTGGGCATGACCCGCGCCATTCTGCCGATCAATACGCCAAGCTGGGCGTGGCGGCAAAGATGAAGGTGTCCTGGACGGTACTGCGTTATGGCGCGATGATGCCGGACGTGCCGCTGCTCAAGTACAACGATGGTCGTCTACTGCCCACCCTGTTCCATGGTGCAATGCTGACGTCCGAAGAGTTGCGCGACCTGAAGTTCACCGTGGCCCGTCTGGACAAGTACACCGCGCGAGACTCCAGTGATCGCCAGGATATTCGCGTGCACTGCAAGAACAAGCGTTACGCCTGCGATATCCAGGCCGACCACTTCGATCTGGCGGGCGTCGATTACCGCGTCAATGATCGCCTCAGTGTCCAGTA
The DNA here is from genome assembly GCF_034961125.1 of Pseudomonas machongensis. Classification (NCBI taxonomy): domain Bacteria; kingdom Pseudomonadati; phylum Pseudomonadota; class Gammaproteobacteria; order Pseudomonadales; family Pseudomonadaceae; genus Pseudomonas; species Pseudomonas machongensis. The sequence continues at coordinate 464,138 of NZ_JAYFUI010000187.1, forward strand.
CCAGGTGTCGAAGCTCGAGAATATCTACCGCCAGCACTTCCTCGGGCTGGTCGCCGCGCAACCTTTGGCGGTGGGCGCGCTTTCTGCGGACGTGCGCCTGATCAAGAGCGACGATATCGGCAACGCGCGCGCCGGTGAGATCGAGCATCGGGCGTTAAGCGGCATGCTCGGCTACAGCCTGGGCGGGCACAAGTTCAGTGCCGGCTGGCAACGCATGTATGGCGACAGCGCCATGCCTTATCTGGATGGCAGCAACCCTTATCTGGTCAATTACGCTCAGGTCAACGACTTCGCAGCCGCCGATGAGCGTTCCTGGCAATTGCGGTATGACTACGATTTCAAGGCGTTGGGCATTCCTGGCTTGAGCTTCTTCACTCGCTATATCAACGGTGATCATATCCAGGTGCCGGGCAGCAGCGCCCAAGGCAAGGAATGGGAGCGTGACAGCGAACTCAAGTACCAGGTCCAGAGCGGCACCTTCAAAGATCTCAGCGTGCGTCTGCGCAACTCCACTTATCGCAGCAACTACGAACGATGGGCGCGTGACATGGACGAGACACGGGTCATCGTCAGTTACAACTTCTCGGTGTTCTGAAGCACTTTGCCAAATACCCCTGGGCGATGAACAATGAACGGCGGTACGGGTAGCGAGGCAATGCCATGAAGCAACTTCTGTTGATCGGTATAGGCCCGGGCGACCCCCGTCAGGTCACTTTCGAGGCCGTCGACGCGTTGCGCCGCGCCACGGTGTTCTTCGTGCTCGATAAAGGTGGCGACAAGCATGAGCTGTTGCAACTGCGCAAACTCATGCTCGAGCGCTATGTCCCTGAGGGTGGGTATCGCCTGGTGCAACTGGAGGATCCGCGGCGGGACGGGCAGCACCAGGACTATGTCGGTGCGGTGCAGGACTGGCACCGCGCGCGCGCAGCCCTGTACGCCCGCATGCTCGAGGATGAACTGGCGGACGACGATATCGGCGCCTTCCTGTTGTGGGGCGAGCCGGGGCTGTATGACAGCACCTTGCGCATTCTTGACCTGGTGCGCGAGCGCGGGGTGGCGCTGCAGCTTGAAATCATCCCTGGGATCAGCAGTGTCCAGGCCTTGGCCGCGCGACACCGGATCGCGCTGAACCGCATTGGCGAACCCCTGATCGTACTGCCGGCGCGGCGCCTGGCCGAGCAGGCAGTGATCGACAACGTCGTGGTCATGCTCGATGGACAGTGCGCGTTCACCGCGCTGGACGACCCGGGTCTGACGATCTACTGGGGGGCTTATCTGGGAACGGCAGACGAGATCCTGGTGGCGGGCAAGCTGGTGGAGGTCAAGACACAGATCGTGCAAGTGCGCGAGGACGCGCGGCGGCGCAAGGGCTGGATCATGGATACCTACCTGTTGCGCCGTGAGGGGTGAGGCCCGCGTCAGGGCGTCCCGAGGATTTCCACGACCTTATCGCGCAGTTGGTCGATGCTGAATGGCTTGCCGATCAGGTGCATGCCCTCGGGGACATTGACGTTCTCGGCGTAGCCACTGGCGAACAGCACCGGCAGCAGCGGCCGGATTTCCCGGGCTTTGGCGGCCAGCGCTTCGCCGCGCATGTCGGGAAGGCCGACATCGGTCATCAGCAGCGACAGGGGTTGCGTGCCATCCTCGAGAATCCTCAAGGCTGTGGTGGCGTCCTGCGCCTCGATGGTGGTGTAGCCCAATTCGTCGAGCACGTCGACCATCAGCATACGAACGATGTCGTCGTCTTCGACTACCAGAAGGTGCATGGTTTGAATCCTGTCACGTAAGGGAAATGTCTTTACTCTGTGCCTGTTGCACAGGCAGAAGTTCCGTCAGGATAGCGGCCCCTGCAATCGGATGGAACGATTGGCTGCGGAGAGCTTCAAATACTGGCTAAATGCCCTGCCAGATCAGGCAAAGCTGGTTAGACTCGCACCAGGTGCGGGGGTGGCAGCGGCATACAACAATTACTGAATGTAGTGGCCACACACTGTTCAATGGACTTATTTCGCTCGGGCGTTATCAGATGATTCAAGCAGCCTCCATGGATCAACGCAGTTTTCGCAAGCTGCTGAGCCGTAACGTCGGCCTCCCGTTGGGTGTCGGCCTGCTGGGCGCCGTCGCCTTCGTTGCGGTGATCAACTATTTGCTCTCGGCCATGCAGTGGGTCGAGCACACTGATCGGGTGATTGGCAATGCCAACGAAACGGTCAAGCTGTCGATCGACATGGAAACCGGCATGCGCGGTTTTCTGATCACCGGCGACGAGCGCTTCCTCGACCCCTACGAGGTGGCCAAGCCGAGAATCTTCAGCAGTCTGGACAGCCTGCGTGGCATGGTCCTGGACAACCCACCGCAGGTCGATCGCATCGACCGGCTGGTGGCCCTTCAGCGTGCCTGGAACGAGTTCGGTAGCGAACTGATCAAGGTGCGCCGCGACCAGGGCGATTTTCGCGGCATAATCGGCAATGGTCGCGGCAAGCGCATCACTGACGAGATCCGCAAGGAATTCGACGACTTCGTTGCCACCGAACAGCAGTTGCGCATGGCGCGCAACGAGAAGGTCAGCACGGTCACCATCACCGCGATCAGCGCATTCGTGCTGTTCATCGTCGGCCTCAGTGCGCTGCTGGCCTACTTGGGGCGGCGTGACTTGTTGGCACTGTCCGAAAGCTATGTCAGCAACCTGCAGGCGCAGCAGCGTTCGGCCGAGCGTCTGGAACACCAGGCCTGGTTGCGCAACGGGCAGACCCAGTTGGGGCAGGAGGTCATTGGGCAACTGACGCTGACCATGCTGGGGGACAACATCTTGCGCTTCTTCGCCGGCTACTTGGGTAGTGTGGTCGGTGCACTGTATATCCGTGACAGTCATGGGCGCCTGGTGCGCGTGGCCAGCTATGGGCTCGATGCCGAACAGCAGGGGCGCGAGCAGGTAATGGCCGAGCACGATGGACTGCTGGCCCAGGTGGTGCGCGAGCGTCGCGTGCTGCGTCTGGATGACCTGCCGCAGGATTACTACCGGCTGAGCTCCGGCCTGGGCAGCGGGCTGCCGCGCAGTGCCTTGCTGGCGCCGGCCAGTGACAACAACCAGGTCAATGGCGTACTCGAACTGGGCTTCCTGCGACCGCTGCAGGAGCGTGATGTCGAATTGCTGGAACGGATCAGCGAAAACCTCGGCATCTCCCTTGAGAGCGCGCGCTATCGCCAGCGCCTGCAGGAAGTGCTTGCCGAAACTCAACAATTGAATGAAGAACTTCAGGTCCAGCAAGAGGAGCTCAAGACGGCGAACGAGGAGCTTGAAGAGCAGTCGCGGGTGCTCAAGGAGTCCCAGGCCCACCTGGAGACCCAGCAGGCCGAGCTCGAGCAGACCAACGAGCAACTGGCCGAGCGCACCGTCGCCCTGGACCGCAAGAACAGCGAGCTCAATGCTGCGCAAGTGGAACTGCAGGCGCGTGCCGAGGACTTGCAGCGTTCCAGCAAGTACAAGTCCGAATTCCTCGCCAATATGTCCCACGAGCTGCGCACGCCGCTCAACAGTTCGCTGATCCTGGCCAAGCTGCTGGCCGAGAATGGCGAGGGCAACCTCAGCCAGGAACAGGTCAAGTTTGCCGAGTCGATCTATTCGGCTGGCAACGATCTGCTCAACCTGATCAACGATATTCTCGACATCGCCAAGGTCGAGGCGGGCAAGCTCGAAGTGCGTCCTGAGACCACCCAGATGGTGCGCCTGGTCGAAGGACTGCGCGGCATGTTCCAGCCGCTGGCCGATGACAAGGGCCTGAGTTTCGAGGTGAAGCTGGAGTCGCAGGTGCCGGCGACCCTGTTCACCGACCGACAGCGTCTGGAGCAGATCCTCAAGAACCTGCTGTCCAACGCCATCAAGTTCACCGAGCGTGGTCAGGTAAGCCTGAACATCAGTCATCAGGTCGGCATGGGCATCGTCTTTGCCGTGCGTGACAGCGGCATCGGTATCGCCGCCGACCAGCAACAGGCAATCTTCGGTGCTTTCCATCAGGTCGACGGCACCAGCAACCGCCGCTATGGTGGCACCGGTCTGGGCCTGTCGATCTCACGCGACCTGGCGCACTTGCTCGGTGGCCAGATCAGCGTCGACAGCAGTCCCGGCCAGGGCAGCGTGTTCAGCCTGATCATTCCCGAGCGCTACGAATCGGTGGATGGACAGGAAGAGGCCCACAGCCTGCGCCCGACCCTCGATCAATTGCCGCCGCCACCGCGCGCGCTGGCTGCACCTCAACAGCCGCTGCCGATTCCCGCATTTGCCGACGATCGCGAGCAGGCGCCGTTCGCCAATCGCTGCATCCTGGTGATCGAGGACGAGCCGAATTTCGCCCGGATCCTCTACGACCTGGCCCATGAACTGGGCTACAACTGCCTGGTCGCCCATGGCGCCGACGAAGGCTTCGCCCTGGCGGCACAGTACGTGCCTGATGCCGTGCTGCTGGACATGCGTCTGCCCGACCATTCCGGGCTCACTGTCCTACAGCGCCTCAAGGAACAGGCCAACACCCGGCACATCCCCGTGCACATCATCTCGGTGGAAGACCGCGTCGAGGCCGCCATGCACATGGGCGCGGTGGGCTACGCGGTCAAGCCGGCCAGCCGCGAGGAGCTCAAGGAGGTGTTCAACCGCCTGGAAGCCAAGCTGACGCAGAAGCTCAAGCACATCCTGTTGGTGGAGGACGACGACCTGCAGCGCGAGAGCATCGCCCGCCTGATCGGCGACGACGACATCGAGATCACCGCCGTGGCCATGGCCCAGGAGGCCCTGGAGCTGCTGCGCGAGAACATCTACGACTGCATGATCATCGATCTCAAGCTGCCCGACATGCTCGGCAACGAGCTGCTCAAGCGCATGACGGCCGAAGACATCCGCAGCTTCCCGCCAGTGATCGTCTACACCGGGCGGAACCTGACCCGCGAAGAAGAAGCCGACCTGCTCAAGTACTCGCGTTCGATCATCATCAAGGGCGCGCGCTCGCCGGAGCGCCTGCTCGACGAAGTGACGCTGTTCCTGCACAAGGTCGAGTCGCAACTGTCCCACGAGCGCCAGCGCATGCTCAAGACCGCGCGCAGCCGCGACAAGGTGTTCGAGGGGCGCAAGATCCTGCTGGTGGACGACGATGTGCGTAACATCTTCGCCCTGACCAGTGCCCTGGAGCACAAGGGCGCTATCGTCGAGATCGGGCGCAACGGCCGTGAAGCGCTGGAGCGTCTTGAGCAGCACGATGATGTCGACCTGGTACTGATGGACGTGATGATGCCGGAAATGGACGGCTATGAAGCGACCCGGCTGATCCGCCAGCAGCCCCGTTGGCGCAAGCTGCCGATCATCGCCGTGACGGCCAAGGCCATGAAGGATGACCAGCAGCGTTGCCTGCAGGCGGGTGCCAACGATTACCTGGCCAAGCCGATCGACCTTGATCGCCTGTTCTCCCTGATCCGCGTCTGGCTGCCGCAACTGGAGCGAATTTGACTAGCGAACGCAACACCGATATCGAGATCCGGCTGCTGATCGAGGCGATCTACCTCAAGTACAGCTACGACTTCCGTGACTACTCAGGCGCGTCGATCAAGCGCCGGATCCTCCATGCCCTGCGACAGTTCGACTGTCGTACCGTGACTGCGCTGCAGGAGCGGGTACTGCACGACCCGGGCATGTTCATGCAGTTGCTGCAATACCTGACGATCCCGGTCAGCGAGATGTTCCGCGACCCCGACCACGTCCTCGCCTTGCGCGAGGAGGTGGTGCCGCTGCTGCGCACCTGGCCCTCACTGAAGATCTGGATCGCCGGTTGCAGCACGGGAGAGGAGGTGTACTCCATGGCCATCCTGCTGCGCGAGGAAGGGTTGCTGGAGCGCACCATCATCTACGCCACCGACATCAACCCCAGCTCGCTGGAGAAGGCCAAGCAGGGCATCTACTCGATGCAAAGCCTGCGCGAGTACGAGGAGAACTACCGCAAGGCCGGAGGGCGGCGCGACTTCTCCGAGTACTACACTGCCGCCTACGGCAACGCCATCATGGACAGCAGCCTGCGCGACAACGTGACTTTCGCCGACCACAGCCTGGCCACCGACAGCGTGTTTTCCGAAACCCAGTTGGTGTCATGCCGCAATGTGCTGATCTACTTCAACAAAGACTTGCAGGACCGTGCCCTGGGGCTGTTCCACGAGTCGTTGTGCCATCGCGGCTTCCTGTTCCTGGGCGGCAAGGAGTCGGTGGATTTTTCGGCCTACAGCAACCGCTTCGAGCCTTTGGTCAGGCCCGAGCGGATCTACCGCAAGACATGAACGGCGTGCGCGCAGTGGTCATCGGCGCCTCGGCCGGCGGCGTCGCGGCCTTGTTCGAGGTGCTTGGCGGCTTGCCAGAGGGCTTCGCCCAGCCGGTGCTGTGTGTGCTGCACCTGCCGGATGACCGTCACAGCCAACTGGCCCAGGTGCTGCAGCGCCGGTTGCATCGCCCGGTGCGCGAGGCTCGTGACAAGGAACGGATCGAGGCCGGGCAGATCTATGTTGCAGCGCCCGGTTATCACCTGTCGGTGGAGTGCGACCTGAGCCTGTCGCTGAGCCAGGAGGCACCGGTACACTTTTCGCGCCCGGCGATCGACTTCCTTTTCGCCTCGGCTGCCGATGCCTATGGCGAAGGGCTGCTCGGCGTGCTGCTCACCGGTGCCAACGAAGATGGCGCCGAGGGCCTTGCCTACATCAAGAAGTGCGGAGGCCGGACCGTGGTCCAGGACCCCCGCGACGCACAGGTTGCGCTGATGCCGGAGGCCGCACTGGCCCTGCATCGCCCCGACCATATTCTTTCTCTGAGCGGTATCGGGCAGTTGCTCGCCACCCTGGAACCCAGCGCATGCTAAGCCACATCATCGCCAAACTGCTGATCGTCGACGATCTGCCGGAAAACCTGCTGGCCCTCGATGCCCTGATCCAGGGTGAGGACCGTGAGGTGCACCGCGCCCAGTCGGCCGAGCAGGCCTTGTCGCTGCTGCTCGAGCACGAGTTCGCCCTGGCCATCCTCGATGTGCAGATGCCGGGCATGAATGGTTTCGAGCTGGCCGAGCTGATGCGCGGCATGGAGAAGACCAAGAACATTCCGATCGTCTTCGTCAGCGCTGCTGGCCGCGAGATGAACTACGCCTTCAAGGGCTACGAGAGCGGCGCGGTGGACTTCCTGCACAAGCCGTTGGACACCCAGGCGGTCAAGAGCAAGGTGTCGGTGTTCGTCGACCTTTATCGCCAGCGCCAGGTGCTCGGGCGTCAGTTGGAAGCGCTCGAGCGCAGCCGGCAGGAGCAGGAGCAACTGCTTGCCCAGCTGCAGGTGGCACGCAGCGAGCTGGAGCGTGCGGTGCGCATGCGCGATGACTTCATGTCGATCGTTTCCCACGAAGTGCGCACGCCGCTCAACGGCCTGATCCTGGAGACCCAGCTGCGCAAGATGCATTTGTCGCGGGGCAACCTCGCGGCGTTCAGCGAAACCCACCTGCATGCGATGGTCGAGCGTGACGAACGGCAGATCAACAGCTTGATCCGGCTGATCGAGGACATGCTCGACGTATCGCGCATCCGCACCGGCAAGCTGTCGATCCGCCCGCGGCTGTTCGACCTGTCGCAGTTGGTGCGCGGCCTGGTGGAGAACTTCTCGGCCCAGGCAACGGCGTTGGACACCCACATCGAGCTGCAACGCTGCGACGCGCTGCAGGGGGAGTGGGACGAGTTCCGTATCGAGCAGGTGCTCGCCAACTTGCTGTCCAATGCCTTGCGCTATGGCGAGCGACGCCCAGTCCAGGTGCGGGTGTTCGAACAAACCGGCATGGCCTGTGTGCAGGTCCAGGATCACGGCATCGGCATCAGTGCCGCCAACCAGCAGCGGATCTTCCAGCAGTTCGAGCGGGTTGCGGCGCACCAGGCCAGTGGTGGATTGGGGCTTGGCTTGTATATTTCCGAGCAGATCGTGCAGGCCCACGGTGGACGAATCCAGGTCGAGAGCCAAGAGGGGCAGGGTGCGACGTTCAGCATCCTGCTGCCGCTGGCGACGGCCGATCAACAAAGTGACCAGGCGCAGGCAACCTCTGTGTGACCTGGTGGTCAGATGGCCAACTATTTGAAATTCAAGGCGTTGTCATGAGCGAAGATGCACAAGATGTGGTGCTGGTGGTCGAGGACGAACCGGTCATCCGGATGATCCTGCGCGACTACCTGGCGGGCGAGGGCTATCACGTGCTGGTGGCCGAGAATGGTGAGCAGGCGTTCGCGATTCTGGCGAGCAAGCCGCACCTGGACCTGATGGTCACGGACTTTCGCCTGCCAGGCGGGATTTCCGGGGTTGATATCGCCGAGCCTGCGGTCAAGCTGCGCCCGGACCTCAAGGTGATCTTCATCAGCGGCTATCCCGCGGAGATCCTCGAGTCTGGCAGCCCGATCGCGCGCAAGGCGCCGATCCTGGCCAAACCGTTCGACCTCGACACCCTGCATGAACAGATCCAGGCATTGCTCAGATAACGCGCCTTACACCGCCTTGGTGCTGAGCAATCGCACACCCAGCCCGATGAACAGCGCACCGGTGGCGCGTTTGAACCAGGCTGCCAGGCGCGAGGCCTTCAGGCGCTGGCCGAAGCGGTAGGCGGTGAAGCAGTAGAACGAATGCACCAGCCCGACGATGGCCGCGATACTGATGAACATTGCTGCGAACTGGCCGAAGATCGGCCGGCCAGGTTCAAGGAACTGCGGCAGGAAGGCGCAGAAGAACACCAAGGTCTTGGGGTTGCTCGCCGACACCAGGAAGGCTTCGACACCGATCCGCCATTTCGCGCGTGGCGCTACCGGGGTGATCTCGCCTGCGGGCAGCTTGGGCTTGTCCCGTGACAGCAACTGACGCAGGCCCAGATAGATCAGATACCCCGCACCCACCAGCTTCAACGCCAGAAATGCCGCCGGCAGCGAGATCAATAACGCACCGACGCCCATCGCCACACCGCTGATCAGCAGCAACTGCGCACTGAGGTTGCCCAGCAGCGTCATGCCCATGCCGGACGGGCCGTAACGCAGAGCGTTGCGTACGGTCAGCAGGACGTTGGGGCCCGGGGTGAGCGAGGTGATCAGATAGGCCAGGGAAAACGTCAGCCAGAGATGCAATGCCATGGAACGCGTTCCTTCGCAGGGGAAAGCGCCAAGATGCCAGTAATCGGCGCCGGATGCCATGGCAATGGGTTTTTCTTCACTGTCCGTACCTGATAGAAGGCGTCGCTACCAGAGCGCCACGGCGCCCGCTGCAATGACCCGCCCGAACACCTCGAGCGCCTTGTCCACATCGGCCTCGGTGCTGTAGCGCCCCAGGCTGATGCGTACGCTGCTGCGTGCCTGCTGCTCGCTCAGCCCCAGGGCCAGCAGCACGTGGGATGCGGCGTTACTGGCCGAGTTGCACGCCGAGGTCGTGGAAATGGCCAGTTCGCTCGCCAATGCCGCACTGCTGAAGCCCTTGGCCTCGATGCACAGGTTCAAGGTGTGCGGGATACGGTGTTCGGCACAACCGTTGAGGCTCACACCCGGCAAGGCCAGCAGGCCGTCACGCAGGCGTTGCGACAGTGCCTTGATCCGCTCGTGCTCGCTTGCGGCCAGGGCGCCGGCCAGGGCGAAGGCACTTCCCATGCCGACGATCTGATGCCCCGGCAGCGTTCCGGAGCGCAGCCCGCCTTCATGGCCGCCACCATGCATCTGCGCCTGCAGGCTGGGGCGCGCGCGGCTGCCGACGTACAGTGCGCCAATGCCCTTGGGGCCATAGGCCTTGTGTGCGGAAAACGACATCAGGTCGACGGCTTGGCGCGCCAGGTCGATGCTGACCTTGCCCACGGCCTGGGCGGCATCCACATGCAACAGTGCGCCGTGTGCGCGTACGCATTCGCCGATCCGGCCGAAGTCGGTGGTGGTGCCCAGCTCGTTGTTGACCGCCATCAGCGATACCAGGCGGGTGTCGGCACGCAGGGCGGCCTGGACGGCTTCGGGCTGTATCAGCCCCTGTGCACCCGGCGCCAGCCTTGTGACCGCCCAGCCCTGGCGCTCCAGTTCGGCGGCCGTGTCGAGCACGGCCTTGTGTTCCAACTGGCTGGTGATCAAGTGACCGGGCTGGCCGGCGCCCTGGGCGATGCCCTTGAGGGCGAGGTTGTTCGACTCGGTGGCACCGGACGTCCATACCAGCGATTCGGGCGCCGCGCCGACCTGTTCGGCGACCTGGCGACGGGCCTGTTCCACCAACTCGCGGGCGGTCTGGCCGAAGGCGTGACCGCTGGACGCAGGATTGCCGAAATGCGCCTGGCGGCCCATGCAGGCAAGCATGCTTTCGATGACCCGGTCATCGACTGGGGTGGTGGCGGCGTAGTCGAGGTACAGCGGCGAGTTGGGCATAGGTGGGACCGTGCGAGCAGAGGCTGAAGAATGATGTGAGCATGCTAGGGGAGCCGCGAGGGAAGAAGTTTTTCTTGTTTTCGCCTTTCTCAGTGTTCCGTAGAAATATTTTTCTCCTTGAGGCCAGCCAGGAGAAAACTATTCTGGCTGGCCGTTGCATCAAAGCCTCCAGCACCCTTCGAAGCGTTCGCAAACGCCGTATTGCCGGTCAAGCTGCGCCATGGCCCGCAGGTGTTCGAGCTTCGCTTCAGCGGTGATCTGGCGGTAGACCCGCGCGTAGTAACGGCTCATGTCGCGCATGCGAACCTCGCGGCTATTGTAGCGGTTACCCAACTCCAGACCCGCCCAGATCTGCAACTGCTGGTCCTGCACGCTGTTGAGGTACTTGCGGTTATTGTCGCGGAATCTGGCCTGGGCGAGGGGCTTGACCTGGCCAAGGGCTTGCTCGAAATGCTGCAGATTGGCGCGGTACTGGTCCCAGTAGGCATCGGGCAGCGTGGCATTGCCCAAGGCCTTGCGACGTTCGGCGATCTGCTGATCGGCCGGAGGTTGCTGCAGGTTGCCGGCTTGCAGTATGTCGATCACTGCGCCGGACGAGGCCAGGCTGTCATTGATGAGGCTTTCGATCATCGCGCTGCGTTGCACGGAGGCAGGCAGCGGAGTGGGCGGTAGCGGGAACAGCGGCGAGGTGCCGCTACAGCTTGCCAGGGGCTCATCGTTCAGCGGGTAGGGGATGCGTACATCCTTGCCGTCGATGCGTTGCAGGCGGGTGAGTTGAAGCATGCAGTAACCGTCGCTGCGGTCGACGCTCACTTCGTACTCCGAACCGGCGGCGGGGGTGAAGGTGACCCCGATCGAGCAGGGCGCGCCACCGGTGCTCAAGGTGTTGACAAACAGATAGAGTGGCTGGTCGGGCTCCAGGCGGATCTCCAGGTAGCCACGGGTGTCGGCGGTGGGCGGCACGCGCATGTCGGCGCGACGGCGAGTGTCTCTGGCCAGGAAGTTGTTGAGCAGGCCGGTGGTGCTGCCCTCGCATCGGGGACCCCGGTAGACATCCAGCGTCGAGTTGGAGGTGTTGGAGACGTAGCGCAGTTTTGCCGCGTCAGTGCGGCTGCTGTCCTGGTAGGTGCCGTTGAAGCTGCAGGCGCCGAGCAGTGCGCAAGCGGCAACCAGAGTGATGGAGCGTGCTGCGGTGGCGAGCATGATCGTCCTTGAGCGTTGGGTGAGGGCGGCGCAGATGCTAGAGGTGATGGCACCGTTCGTCCAGTGTGCCATCATCGAATGCACCGCCTTCGCTCAGTCGGCAGCGGCCTGCGCGGCAATCTCCCGCTCATCCTGCGCCACCACCTGCTGGCACAGTTCGATGATCTGCTCGCGCATCCAGCGGTTGGCCGGGTCCTGGTCAGTGCTTTCATGCCAGTACAGGTGCGTTTCCAGTGGCGGGACTTCTACCGGCAGCGTCAGGTAGCGCAACTGATGGCGGCGTGCGAAACGCTCAGGGACGGTCATCACCATGTCGGTCTGCTGCAGCACCTGCGAGGCCATCAGGTAGTGCTGGGAGCGCAGCGCGATCTTGCGCTGCACGCCCATCTTGCCCAGTGCCAGATCGACGTAGCCCAGGCCGTTGCGACGGCTGGAAATATGGATATGGGTCATGCCCAGGTAGCTGTCGAGGGTCAGCTTGGCCTCGCCCAAGGGGTGGCCTTGGCGCAGGGCACAGACATAGCGGTCCTGCATCAGCTTGACGTGGCGCACCTGTGGATCGGTGTTCAGCGGGGCATCGACAGCGAAGTCCAGGCGACCTGCGGCCAGCTCCTTGGTGGTCTCGCGCCGCTTGCACAGGAAGCTCTCGATCACCACCCCCGGCGCCAGGCGGCGCAAACGCTGGAACAGCAGCGGCAAGACCACCGCTTCGGTGAGGTCGGTCATGCTGATGCGGAAGGTCTTGCTGGCCTGTTGCGGATTGAAGATTCGGCTTTCCTGCACCGAGGTACGCAGCAGGGCCAGGGCATTACGCACCGGGCCGATGATGTTCTGTGCCATCGGTGTCGGCACCATGCCTTGGGCGGTGCGCACGAACAGCGGGTCGTTGAAGGTTTCGCGCAGGCGTGACAGGGCATTGGATACGGCAGGCTGAGTGATGCCGACGATCTGCCCGGCACGGGTCAGGTTGGCTTCGGTGTAGATGGCGTCGAAGACGATGAACAGGTTGAGATCGACCTTGCTGAGGTTCATAAGGGCGCCACGCGTTGTTGATGTTATTCGCCGATCATATATCGGTTATGAATGTTAATACACGCCGAAAATAGACTAGGTGGATTGACCTGCACTGCTCTAGGCTCTGCTGCATGTTCTTCATTCCGCAAAGGTAGCCCAGATGGATTTCGCCTATACGCCCAAGGTCCAGGCTCTGCGCGAGCGCGTCACAGCGTTCATGGACGCCTATGTCTATCCCGCCGAAGCGGTGTTCGAGCGCCAGGTTGCCGAGGGTGACCGCTGGCAGCCCACCGCGATCATGGAAGAGCTCAAGGCCAAGGCCCGGACTGAAGGGCTGTGGAACCTCTTTCTGCCTGAGTCCGAGTACGGCGCGGGGCTGACCAACCTGGAGTACGCACCGCTGGCCGAGATCATGGGGCGCTCGCTGCTGGGGCCAGAGCCGTTCAACTGCTCGGCGCCGGATACCGGCAACATGGAAGTGCTGGTGCGTTATGGCAGCGAGGCGCAGAAGCAGCAGTGGCTGGAACCGCTGCTGCGTGGCGAGATCCGCTCGGCCTTTGCCATGACCGAACCTGATGTGGCTTCCTCCGATGCCACCAACATGGCTGCCACCGCCGTGCGTGATGGTGACGAGTGGGTAATCAACGGACGCAAGTGGTGGACCTCCGGCGCCTGCGACCCGCGCTGCAAGGTGATGATCTTCATGGGGCTGTCCAACCCCGATGGCCCGCGCCATCAGCAGCATTCGATGGTGCTGGTGCCCACCGACGCCCCCGGGGTGAAGATCGTTCGCCCGCTGCCGGTGTTCGGTTACGACGACGCACCCCATGGTCATGCCGAGGTGCTGTTCGACAACGTGCGCGTACCTTACGAGAACGTCATCCTTGGCGAAGGGCGCGGTTTCGAGATTGCCCAGGGGCGCCTGGGGCCGGGGCGTATCCACCATTGCATGCGTTCGATCGGCATGGCTGAGCGTGCCCTGGAGCTGATGTGCAAGCGTGCGGTAAGCCGTACCGCCTTCGGTCGGCCGCTGGCCCGGTTGGGCGGCAACGTCGACAAGATCGCCGACTCGCGGATGGAAATCGATATGGCGCGCTTGTTGACCCTCAAGGCGGCGTACATGATGGATACCGCTGGCAACAAGGTGGCGCGTAGCGAGATTGCCCAGATCAAGGTGGTGGCGCCGAACGTCGCGCTCAAGGTGATCGACCGGGCAATCCAGATTCATGGCGGTGCGGGCGTCAGCGGCGACTTCCCGCTGGCCTACATGTATGCCATGCAGCGCACCCTGCGCCTGGCCGACGGGCCCGACGAAGTGCATCGGGCCGCGATCGGCAAGTACGAGATCGGCAAGTATGTGCCCAAGGAGATGCTGCGCGGCGGGCAGTGAGCCCGCTGGGCAGGTGCTTGCCGTCAAGGACCGGTGTGGTTCGTGGTGGAGGCCGTGGATGACCCTGGCGCGGCGTCGCCAGGTTCCGCTTCGGCCTTGCTCGGGCTGTCCTGGGCCAAGGCAGGTTCTTGTCCTTCGCTGCCTCGAGTCTTGAACAGCGACAGCACCACGCCGCCCAGCAGCAAGCCGAATGTCACGCCCAGCGACAGCAGCGCCGGCACCTTGCCCACCAACCCGTGATAGAAGATCTTGCACCCGATGAAGATCAGCACCATCGCCAGGGCGTACTTGAGGTAGACGAAACGGTGCATCAAGGCTGACAGGGCGAAGTACAGCGAGCGCAGCCCGAGGATGGCGAAGATGTTCGAGGTGTAGACGATGAACGGGTCCTGGGTGATGGCGAAGATCGCCGGCACGCTGTCGACGGCAAACACCAGGTCGGCCAGCTCGATCAGCACCAGGGCGAGGAACAGTGGGGTGGCGTAACGTAGCGCCTTGCTCTGGCCGGGGGGCGTGAGACGGACGAAGAAGTGCTTGCCGTGGATCTGGTCAGTGACCCGCATGTGCCTGCGCACGAAGCGCAGCACCGGGTTGTTGGCCAGGTCCGGATGGCTGTCTTCCTTGGAAAGCGCCATCTTCACCCCGGTGAACAGCAGGAACGCACCGAACAGGTAGAGTACCCAGGCGAAGTTCTGTACCAGCGCGGCGCCCACGCCAATCATGAGTGCACGCAGCACTACCACGCCGAGGATGCCCCAGAACAGCACGCGGTGCTGGTAACGGCGAGGGATGGCGAAGAAGCTGAAGATCATCGCCATGACGAACACGTTGTCCATCGACAGCGACTGCTCGACCAGGAAGCCCGTGTAGAACTCCAATGCCGACTGGGCGCCAAGCTCGTACCACACCCATACCCCGAACAGTACGCCCACGCTGAAGTAGCCCGAGTACAGCAGCAGGCTTTCGCGCATTTCGATTTCGCGTTCCTGGCGGTGCAGCACGCCCAGGTCGAGGACCAGCAGAGCGATGACGATGGTGACGAATACCAGCCACAGCCAGGTGCTGGTGCCGAGCAGGGGTGTTGTGAGGAATGTCTGCAGAGCTGTCATGAGCCCCTCCTTGATTGTCGACGTTGCATGGCAACAGTGATTCCGACATGGCGGCGCAAACCGTCAGAGGGGCCCGGCATCACATGGGTGTAAGCCTAGTCCATGGAGGGCCGGAGCCAAGGGGGAGGGGTGTTACATTTCTTTGCCTGATCACGGTTTCCCAAGCGCGTCGCCGACTTTCTGCGCCACTGCGGGCGGCATCCAGGCTTTCCAGACCTGCGGATGCTCGCGCAGGAATACCTTGGCCGCCTCCCGCGGGTCCTGGCGTTTCTCGCTCATGATGGCCAGGGCCTGGTTGAGGGTGTCGATCGGCAAGTCGACCTTTTCGAACAAGGCCACCAGGTCCGGGTATTGGGTCTTGAAGGCCTTCGACACACCAATCGACAGTTTGGCGGGCAGCGAACTGCTGCCACGTGGGGCGGGGTTGGCCGGATCGGTCAAGGTGGCCCAGGCCTGGGCGTCATAAGGTGGCTCTTCCAGGCGTACGAAATCGAAGCGGCCCATCAGCGGCGTCGGGCTCCAGTAATAGAACAGTACCGGTTGGCCACGGCGAACAGCCGAGCTGACCTCGGCGTCGAGGGCGGCGCCTGAGCCGGTGCGGAAATTGCTGTAGAGCCCATCGAGCCCGTAGGCCTTGAGCTTCTGGCTGTTGACGATCTCTGAAGTCCAGCCGCTTGGGCTGTTGAGGAAGCGACCCTTGGTCGGCGCCTCGGGATCTTTGAATACCTGCGCATAGCGCTTGAGGTCGGCGACGCTCTTGAGTTCTGGCGCCAGCGGCTTCAGGTTGCGCGCCGGGTCGCCTTCGATTACGTATGCCGGCACATACCAGCCTTCGACTGCGTTCTTCACGGTGTCGCCCAAGGCGAACACCTCGCCCTTTTTCTCGGCCTCGACCCAGGCCGGGCTGCGTCCGGCCCATTCCTCGGCGATCACTTGCAGGTCGTTTTTCGCCAGCGCGACTTCCATGCTGACGGTGCTGCCGGGGAGGGTATCGGTGGGGTAGCCGTAACCGTTCTCGACGATCAGGCGCAGGATTTCGGTGGTCAGGGCGCCGCTTTCCCAGCCAATGGCGCCGAACTGGATGGGTTTGGCTGACTCGGCGCGTGCGGCGCTGTCGGTACTGGCCAGGCCCAGCGCAAGCATCAGGCCGGCCAGCAAGGTTGGAATTTTCTTCATGATGGCCTCGTCGATTGCCAATTCGTGGGGTCGGGCAAAGTGTAGACGACGAGGCCAGTGGCTTGGTTCGGCGGCTGGCGCCGATCCCTGCGCGATGCCAGGCTGGCACCGCGCAGGCGTGTTCAGACCCGGAACTGGTCCATCAGCCCCTGCTGCTGGTTGGCCAGGCTGTTCAGCGACTGGCTGACCCGCGCCGACTCATTGGCCTGACCTGACAGCGATTCGGTCACGTCGCGGATGGTGGCCACGTTACTGTTGATCTCTTCGGCCACCGCGCTCTGTTCCTCGGCGGCCGAGGCGATCTGCAGGTTCATGTCGCTGATCACGGTGACCGCCTGGCCGATGCGCTGCAGCGCGGTGACCGCTTGGCCGACCTGCTCCACGCCGCCCTGGGCCTGGCGATGACTGCTGTCCATGGCGCCAACCACTTCACGGGTGCCGGCCTGCAGCGACTCGATCACCTGGCGGGTCTCTTCCACCGACTCCTGGGTACGCCGCGCGAGGTTGCGGACTTCGTCGGCGACCACTGCGAAACCACGCCCGGCTTCCCCGGCGCGCGCGGCCTCGATGGCCGCATTGAGGGCCAACAGGTTGGTCTGCTCGGCGATGGAGCGAATCACCTCCAGCACCGAACCAATCGTCTCGCTGTTTTGCGCCAGCCCCTCGACCTGGGCCATGGCGCTGCTCATGTCGGCGGCCAGCGCATCGATGCTGTCAGTGGTCCGATCGATCACGGCCAGGCCTTCGCGGGTGGCCTGGTCGGCATCGCGCGCGGCTTGCGCTGCCTGGGCCGCGCTGCGGGCGACGTCCTGGGCGGTGGCGCTCATTTCGTGGGAGGCGGTCGCGACCTGGTCGACCTGGCGGTACTGCTGCTCCATGCCCGCACTGGTTTCGCTGGCGATGGCAGCAGACTGGTCGGCCGTGCCGCGTGCTGCCTGCACTGAGCGTTTGACCTCGGCGATGGTGGGTTGCAGTTTGTCGAGGAAGCGGTTGAACCAGCCGGCCAGCTCACCCAGTTCGTCGCGCTTGTCGTAGTTCAGGCGACGGGTCAGGTCACCTTCGCCGCTGGCGATATCCTTGAGCATCGCTGCCACGCCGAGGATCGGCCGGGTTACCCCGCGCGCCATCAGCCACACCGCCAGCAGGCCGGCGATCGCCGCAGCCAGGCCCAGGCCCAGCTCGAGCAGGGTGCCGCTGGTGTTGAGCACGTCGAGTTCGCGCTTGAGCGCGTCGGCAGGGCCGGTCAGGGCGCTTTCCGGTACGTCGAGCAGCACACCCCAAGGCTTGCCGCCGGGAATCGGTGCGAACGCGGCCAGTACCTTCAGGCGTTGCTGGTCGTGAAGCACCTGCAGCTTGCCGGCGGTCAGCTTGCGCACCAGCTCGGCGCCCTGGCGGGTATCGACCTGGTCGAAGCGCTCGGCCAGCTTGCCGGCGTCCGGGCTGTAGCCGGCCAACAGGCCCGCAGGGCTGAGGATGCCGACCTTGGTGCGACCTTCGTAGAGGCTGCGGCTGGCGTCTTCGCTCAGGGCCTGCAAGCTGTTCAGGTTGGTGTCGATGGACAGGGTACCGATCACCTTGCCGTCCACCATCAGCGGGAAGACGATGCTGGTCATCAGCACTTGCTGGCCAGCGATCTCATAGAAGTAGGGCTCGATCACGCAGACCTTGCCGGTGCTGCGCGGGCAGGCCCACCAGGTATTGGCCGCCTCGCCGCTGGGGCCGATCTGGGTGTTGGCCATATCACGCTCGGGCAACGCCATGGCGGTCAGTTGGCTCGCGCGCGGCTGCGACCAGTACAGGGCGAAGCGCCCGGTTTCGTTGCTGCCAAGCTCGGCGAGGCCGCTGAACAGTTTGTCCTTGCCGTCCAGGGCGTTGGCTTCGAATACCAGCGAAAGGCCGAGCAGCTCGGGGTTGGCCTGCAGGGCGGCGCGGACTTGGGCGGTCATGTCCTGGCGCAGGTCGTGGGCGTCGATGAAGCGCTTTTCGGCCTGTTCGCGCAGGAACAGGACCTGACGGGCGAAGCCGGCACCGTACTGGTAGGCGTCCATGAACTGACGGCGAATGCTCAGGGCCTGGACCTCGCCTTGAGATTCGATACGGGCCTGGGCGGATTCGGTGAGCATCTGCGAGCTGCTGGCTTTGACCAGATCCGAGCTGTGGTCCATGCGATACAACGAGAGGCCGACGAGCAATGTGACGATGCTGGCTAGGCACAGCCCGGCGAGCAGGGTGATCTTCCATTGGATGGAAAGTTGACGCAACGGCATGGTGTACATCCCTTGTAATAGTAGAGCTGGGGCTGACGACTGTTTCGGCGGAATCGGGTTTTTCTTTATATGAACGTTCAATAAAGATAAAAGCGCCTATACAAACGCCATCCCTCGGCAGTTTTGACATCCTCCCCCCAGTGCTTCAGAGTGTGCGCCCTCCATAACAACACCCCTGGTCCGGCCGCTGCCCAGCGCAGCTTGTCGCCGGAGCGCCCGCTTTTTGTCTGTCGTAATGAGGTATTGCACACCATGAATGCAGTGATCGCCGCGGTCGGTATCATGCTGGTACTGAGCCTGTCCCGCGTGCATGTGGTCATCGCCCTGATCGTTGGCGCCCTGACCGGGGGCCTGGTCGGTGGCCTGGGGATCGAGGGCACGCTCGCGGCCTTCAATGGCGGCCTGGGCGGCGGCGCAACGGTGGCGTTGTCGTACGCGTTGCTCGGCGCCTTCGCCGTGGCCATCGCCAAGTCAGGCCTGGCTCACGCCCTGGCTGACCGCGCCCTGGCGATGATCGACCGCCAGGGGCAGGCACAGAGCGGTAAGCTGAAGTGGCTGTTGATCGGCCTGATGCTGGTGGTTGCGGTGTCGTCGCAGAACGTTCTGCCGATTCACATCGCCTTCATCCCGCTGTTGGTGCCGCCGCTCTTGTACGTGCTGACACGCCTGCGCATCGACCGGCGCCTGATCGCCTGCGTGATCACCTTCGGCCTGATTACTCCGTACATCTTCCTGCCCGTGGGTTTTGGCAACATCTTCCTCAACCAGATCCTGCTGGCCAACGTCAGCCGCGCGGGCGTAGACATCAGCGGCGTCAACGTCACCCACGCCATGGCCATCCCGGCGGCGGGCATGCTGGTTGGCCTGCTGGTGGCGGTGTTCATCAGCTACCGGCGCAAGCGTGACTACGACCTGGCGCGCATCGAAGAGGTCGAGCAGGTCAGTGTGCAGTACAACCCACTGACGTTGCTGGTGGCCGGCGCAGCCATCGCTGCGGCATTCATCATCCAGTTGTGGCTGGATTCGATGATCATCGGTGCGATGGTCGGTTTCCTGATCTTCTCGCTGTCGGGCATCGTGCGCTGGCGCGAGACCGACGATCTGTTCACCGAGGGCATGAAGATGATGGCCATGATCGGCTTCATCATGATCGCGGCCTCGGGCTTTGCCGAAGTGATGAAGGCCACCGGCGAGGTGAAGAGTCTGGTCGAGACCTCGGCGCAGTGGATCGACCACAGCAAGGGTATCGGTGCCTTGCTGATGCTGCTGGTGGGGTTGCTGGTGACCATGGGCATCGGCTCGTCCTTCTCCACCGTGCCGATTCTTGCCGCGATCTTCGTGCCGCTGTGTGTGCAGTTGGGCTTCGACCCGCTGGCCACGGTGTGCATCGTCGGCACGGCCGGTGCGTTGGGCGACGCTGGCTCGCCTGCCTCGGACTCGACCTTGGGGCCGACCTCGGGCCTGAACGTCGATGGCCAGCATCACCATATCTGGGACACGGTGGTGCCGACCTTCATTCATTACAACCTGCCGCTGCTGGCGTTTGGCTGGGTAGCGGCGATGGTGCTTTAGGCCCGATCGGATCGATTGTCGCTAACCGGTAGGGCTGGCATCATGCCCGAAGCGTGAATCAATCGCTTCGGGAGCACCTCCAATGAACACACCTCGTGCCGAATCGCCGCTGCCGGAAGACCTGCGGGTCTTCCTCACGGTGATCCGCAAGTCAGGTTTTGCAGCGGCGGCGGACGAACTGGGCTTGTCGCCAGCCTATGTCAGCAAGCGCATCCGCTTGCTGGAGGTGGCGCTGGGCACGCGGCTGCTGCACCGCAACGCCCGCAGCATTGCCCTCACCGACGCCGGAGAGCGTGCCCAGCGCTGGGCCATCCGCATTCTCGGTGACATGGACGACTTCGTCGGCGAGATGAAACAGGTGCGCCAGGAGCCGCGCGGTGTGCTGCACCTGTGCAGCAGCTTCGGCTTCGGCCGCAACCATGTCGCACCTGCGGTGGCGCAGTTGTCGGCGGCGTATCCGGCTCTGGAGATTCGCCTGGATGTGTTCGACCGCGTGGTGGATATCGTCGCCGAAGGCTTCGACCTTGAAATCCGTATCGGCGACGACCTGCCGGCGCAGCACATCGGGCGCAAGCTTGCGAGCAACCAGCGGGTGCTGTGCGCCACTCCCGAATACCTTGCCCAGCGTGGTACGCCGCTGAACCTCAAGGATCTCGACAATCACGACTGCCTGGTGCTCAAGGAGCGCAACAACCCGTTCGGTGTGTGGCAGTTGCAGCATGCCGGTCGCGACGAAACGGTGCGGGTCAGCGGGCCGCTGTCGTCGAACAATGGTGAGATCGTTCTGCAGTGGGCGCTCGGCGGGCGGGGCATCCTGCTGCGTTCGTACTGGGATGTACGGCCACTGCTGGAGAGCGGTCGGCTGGTGCAGGTGCTGCACGACTACACCCAGAGTGCCAACGTCTGGGCGGTGTACCCGACGCGCCTGGCGGACTCGGCGAAACTGCGCGTGTGCGTGGAGTTTCTCGAGCGGCACTTCAAGGTGTTGCTGGGGTGAAGCCAGGGGCCACGGGGTGGCCCCTGTTGCGTTCAGTTGAACAGGCCCAGCAGCAGGGTTGCGCCGATCACCGTCGCGGCGCCGCCCAGGCGCGTGGAGATCTGCGCGAAGGGCATCAGCCCCATGCGGTTGCATGCCGAAAGAATCGCCACATCGCCGGTGCCGCCCAACCCACTGTGGCAGCAGGTGACGATGGCCGACTCGATCGGATACATCTTCAGCAGATTGCCGATCAGGAATCCTGCCAGGGTCATGGCCAGTACCACCGAGGCACAGACCAGTACATAGCCGATGGAGAACACGCCCATCACGCTTTCCAGGGGTACATAGAGCATGCCCAGGCCGATCATCACCGGCCAGATGAAGGCTGTCGACACTAGCTTGTAGAACTGCTTGCTGCCTTTTTCCAAGTGCGTGGGCAGTACGCGCAGGTATTTGAACAGGACCGCGACCACGATCATCATCACCGGCCCCGGAATGTGCACCAGCTTCTCCAGCAGGCCGCCGAGGACGAAGAAGGTACAGATCAGCAGCACACCAGCACCCATGTAGCGGAAGTCGATGGCCTCGTCGTCGGCCTGCTCATTGAACTTGTCGTTTTCTTCGCGAGCGCGGATCAGCATGCCGTCACCGCTGAGCTGCGGGCGCTTGCCGGCCAGGCGCGCGAGGGCGCCGGCGCAGATGATCGCGACGATGTTGCCCACCACGGCTGCTGGCACCAGTTGCGCCACGTACTGCTCGGGGCTGCCGCCGAGAATGTGTGCATAGGCCAGCGACAAGGGCAGGATGCCTTCGCCGATGCCGCCGCCGATGATCGGCACGATGATGTAGAAGAAGGTGTGGTGGACCGAATAGCCGAACAGCACGCCCACCAGTATTCCCGCCGCGATCGCCGCCAGGGTGCCGGCCACCAGCGGCACGAACATGCGCATCATGCCCTGGACCAGGATGAAGCGGTTCATGCCCAGGATGCTGCCCACCACCAGGCTTGCGATGACGAAATAAAGGAAGTTGGCATCCTTCATCAGCATCTTCGTCGCATCCAGCGTGGCACTGCCGAAGAAGCCATGGAACACCAGCACCGAGGGCAACAGCAGGCAGAGGATCGCACCGCCACCAATTTCCTTGAGCAGTGGCAGGCGCTGGCCGAGCTGGCCGAAGAACACGCCCATGGTCATGATCACCGCCAGGCCGCCGATCATGGTCTTGGGCAGGTAACCGAAGTGTGCCGAGCAGAACACGATCAGGGCGATGCCGATGAAATAGGGCAGGGGAATCACACCGATCGGGTAGGTGAGCAGCGCGTTGAGCCGGCGCTGGGCGGGCGTGTGTTCGGCGCTGGGCGCCAGGGTCTTGTTCATGTGCATGTCCTCTATTTGTTGTTGTACGAGGAGCCGTGAAGCGCCGCCCGTGTCCGGGCGGGCTTGTGTCGTCCCTGGCGGCTCAGGCCAGCCACGGATTAGCCTGCAGATGCCGTGCTTCGAAGGCGCGGATCTGTTCGGTACGTTGCAGCGTGCTGCCGATGGCATCGAGCCCCAGCAGCAACGCCTGCTTGCGCAACTGATCGATCTCAAAGTCGATACTGCGACCGTCGTGCAGCGCGATCCGTTGTCGCTCCAGGTCGATGCTCAGTTCAGCGCTGCCGGGTTCGCTGACCCATTGCCCGATCTCTTTGACTTGGGCCTCCTCGAGCTGGATCAGCAGCACGCCGTTGCGCTGGCAGTTGTCGAAGAAAATCCCGGCAAAGCTGCTGCCGATCAACGCGCGGATCCCCAGTTGCTTGAGGCCCCATACCGCGTGTTCGCGGCTCGAGCCGCAGCCGAAGTTGGGGCCGACCACCAGAAAGCGCGCGTCCTGCCAGGGTGCCTGGTTGAGCACGAACTCAGGGTTCGGCGCGCCGCCCGCGGCAAAGCGCAGGTCGAAGAACACCCCACGGTCCAGGCCATTGCGATCGATGCCCTTGAGAAACTGCTTGGGCATGATCACGTCGGTGTCGACGTTGGCGGCCAGGAATGGGGCGGCGATACCCGTTTCGGTGAGGAAGGGTTGCATGGCTCAGGCCTCCAGGGGGAAAGTGCGGACATCGATCAGGTGGCCGCTGACGGCTGCGGCGGCGACCATCGCTGGGCTCATCAGGTGAGTACGTGCACCGGCGCCCTGGCGGCCCTCGAAGTTGCGGTTGGTGCTCGACGCGCAGCGGTCACCGGGGCTGAGTACGTCGTCATTCATTGCCAGGCACATGGAGCAGCCCGACTGGCGCCATTCGAAACCGGCATCGACGAACAGCTGCGCCAGGCCCTCGCGCTCGGCCTGTTCACGCACCTGGGTGGAGCCGGGCACGATCATTGCGCGCACCCCTGCCGCGACCTGGCGTCCGCGCACCACGCGGGCGGCATCGCGCAGATCTTCGATGCGGGCGTTGGTGCACGAGCCGATGAAGGCATGGCTGATGGGGATCTGGTCAAGCTGCATGCCGGGTGTCAGGTCCATGTAGCGCAAGGCGCGTTGCAGGTCCTGGCGGCGGATCAGGTCAGGTTCGTGCAGCGGGTCGGGCACCTGCTGGTCGATAGGGGCGGCCTGGTCGGGGCTGGTGCCCCAGGTCACCATGGGCGCCAGCTCGCCGACATCGAGGGCAACCTCAAGGTCGAACTGCGCGCCCGGGTCGCTGAACAGCGTGTCGCGCCAGTTCTGCACTGCCTGCTCCCAGAGCTCGCCCTTGGGCGCGCGGGGCTTGTCGGCAAGGTAGTCGTAGACCTTCTGGTCGGGCGCCATGAAGGCACCTCGGGCACCGGCCTCCACGGCCATGTTGCAGATGGTCATGCGCGCCTCGACGCTCAGGGCGCTGATGGTCGGGCCGGTGAACTCGATGGCATAGCCGGTCGCACCGGAGGCACCGATGCGGCGGATCAATTGCATGATGATGTCCTTGGAGACCAGGCCTGCGCCCAGCTCGCCGGTCACCGTGACGCGCAGGGTCTTCAGGCGCTTGTAGACCAGGGTCTGGGTGGCCAGCAGGTGCTCGATCTCCGAGGTGCCGATGCCGAAACCGAAGGCGCCCAGCGCGCCGTAGGTGGTGGTGTGGCTGTCGCCGGCAGCGACCACCATGCCGGGCAGGATGAAACCTTGCTCGGGCGCCACCACGTGCTCGATGCCTTGGCGCTTGTCCAGCACATCGAACAGTTCGATGCCGAAGTCGCGGCAGTTCTGCTCGAAGTAGGAGACCTGCAGTGCGCCGCCAGCGTCAGGCATGGTGGCGATGCGTTCGGGGGCGGTGGGGTTGACGTGGTCGACCACCGCCAGCGTACAGGCCGGGCGCCAGACCTGCCGCCCGGCTTCGCGCAGGCCGCTGAAGGCCTGGGGGCTGGTGTATTCGTTGGCGACCTGGCGGTCGATGTACAGCAGCACATGGCCCTGGTCGTCCAGGGTGCAGACGGTGTGGGCGTCGAGGTGCTTGTCGTAGAGCGTTCTGGGGCGATGCATGGCTGTCACTCGCGATCGAATGGTCATGGGCGTAGGCGTCACGGTAAGCGCCTGGGTCCAGCTTATTCCGTTCGGATCGTGGAACAACGCAGCCAACGTAATGCTGTGCTGCACGAATCGTGCAGCATGCCGGGCGAGCATCCTGGCTGGTATGCTCTGCAGCGAACCCACCTCAAGAGACCACCATGGCAAGGCCGCGAAAACAGGACAGCAGCGACAGCGACGTCAAGGCACAGATCATCGATGCCGCATTGCGGGTGATCCAGCGCGACGGTTCGGTGTGCGCCACCTACCGGCGCATCGCCAGCGAGGCCGGGGTTTCGCCAGGGACCATGACCTACCACTTCAGCACCATCCAGGAGATCGTCGCGGCAGCCTTCGTCAAGATGACCAACCGCATCGCCGATCAGTACTTCACCCGCCTGGGCGATGCGCGTGATGCCGAGCATGCCCGCGAACTGCTGGCCGACCTGATCTGTGGCGAGCTGTGGAAAGCTTCCGGGCAGATGCTGCTGATCTTCGAACTCTATGCCTTCGTCTCGCGCCACCCCGACTACACCTACATCATGGACGACTGGATGGCGCGCTCGCGGGCGGCGCTGCAGGTGCATTTCGACGAGAAGACCGCGCGGGCGCTGGATGCGCTGATCGAAGGCTTCACCATTCACAATGCGCTGAGCCGCACGGTGGTAAGCCGGGACGACATCCTGGCATTGATCCGCGCGGTGTCATGAGCCTGACGCCGGTGCGCACGGCCAGGGCTGCAAAAAAAAGCCCCGCGGACCAAGGTCGGCGGGGCAAAGGGTTGGGGGAGGGACCAACCAAAGGAGTCGTTGCAACGGATCGCGTGAGGGTTACTTCACGCTGGCCACGGTGTCTGGCTGCCAGCCGCCACCCAAGGCCTTGTAGATCGAGACGATGCCGCGATACAGCTCGACTTCGCCCTGGGCCTGGGCATCTTCGGCGGCAAGCTTTTCGCGCTCGGCATCGAGCAACACCAGGTAATCCACCGTGCCTTCGCGGTAGCGCACCGAGGCCAGTTCTGCCGCCTTGCCGCTGGCATCGCTCTGGCGGATCAGCGACAGCAGGCGCTGCTGGCGCTTGCCGTAATCGCTGAACGCATTGGAGGACTCTTCCAGTGCCAACAGCACCTGTTGCTCATAGGTCGCCAGCGCGCCTTCGGCGTCGGCCTTGGCGCCGCGCAAGCGGGCACGCACGCTGCCCAGGTCGAAGGCGGCCCAGCTGATGGTCGGGCCCAGTGCCCAGGCATTGGCAGCGGACGAACCGATCTGCGAGCCACGCCCAGCGGTGAAGCCCAGGAAGCCGCTCAGGCTGACCCGTGGGAACAGGTCGGCGGTGGCGACGCCCACATTGGCGGTGGCGGCGGCGAGTTGACGCTCGGCGCTGCGGATGTCGGGGCGGCGGCGCAGCAGTTCACCCGGATCACCCACCGGCAGCGCCTTGGCGATTGCAGGCAGTTGCTTGGGCGACAGGTCCACGCTCAGCGCGTCCGGGCGCTCACCCAGCAGGGTGGCAATACGGTTGCGTGCCCGCACCTGCTCGGCCTGCAGTTGCGGCACGGTGGCCTCGACCGCCGCCAGGCGGGCATCGGCACGCACCACATCCAGCTCGTTGCCGACCCCGGTGTCGCGCAGGGTCACGGTGATGCTGCGCGAGTCTTGCTGGGTCTTGAGGTTGGCCAGGGCGATCTTTTCGCGCAACTGGGCGCCACGCAGCTGGCCGTAGGCATCGACCAGCTCGGCGATCAGGCTGACCTGCAGTTGTTGCAGGTCGGCTTCGGCGGCGTCCTCCTGAGCCTTGCTGGCCTCGATCTGACGCTGGATGCGGCCGAACAGGTCGACCTCCCAGGCCATGTCCAGGCCCAGGTCGTAGCGCTCGGTGTTGACTCGGCGATCGGTCTGGCCGGGTACCTGGCCCTTGCCGATGTCGCTGCTGGCACGGCTGGTGACCACCGGCAGGTCGTCGTTGGAGACGTCCTCGCGGATCGAGCGTGCGGCCTTGAGGCGGGCGAAGGCCACGCGCAGGTCACGGTTGCCCTGCAGCGATGCCTGCACCAGCTGGTTCAGGGTCGGGTCGTCGAACTGCTTCCACCAGCTGCTTTCGAAGCGGCTGCGGTCCAGGGCCTTGGCCGGCGTTTCGGTATCGAAACGCGCAGGCTGGGTGTCTGGGGTCTTGTAGTCCGGGCCCACCGCGCAGGCCGCCAGGGCCAGCGCCAGAAGGCTAGGAGTCAGGGGTTTGAGCAGGTTCATGCATGATTCTCCAGCGCTTGCACACGCTCGGCCTTGCGGGCCTGGCGACGTTCGACGTGACGGCGGATCAGGTTGAAGAACACCGGCGTCAGGAACAGGCCGAACACGGTCACCCCGATCATCCCCGAGAACACCGCCACGCCCATGGCATGACGCATCTCGGCACCGGCACCGGAGGAGAACACCAGCGGCACCACACCCATGATGAAGGCGATCGAGGTCATCAGAATCGGACGCAGACGCAGGCGGCAGGCTTCCAGCACGGCGGCCAGCGGATCCAGGCCCTCGGCCTGCTTGTCCTTGGCGAACTCGACGATGAGGATCGCGTTCTTGCACGCCAGGCCCACCAGTACGATCAGGCCGATCTGGGTGAAGATGTTGTTGTCACCCCCGGAAATGATCACGCCGGTGATGGCCGACAGCAGGGTCATCGGTACGATCAGGATCACCGCCAGTGGCAGGCTCCAGCTTTCGTACTGGGCAGCCAGCACCAGGAAGGCCAGCAGTACGCAGAGCGGGAACACGAACAGCGCGGTGTTGCCCGAGAGGATCTGCTGGTAGGTCAGGTCGGTCCACTCGTAGGTCATGCCGTTGGGCAGTTCTTCCTTCAGCAGCTTCTCGATCGCCGCCTCGGCCTGGCCGGAGCTGTAGCCTGGGGCTGCGGCACCGTTGATTTCGGCGGTGATGAAGCCGTTGTAGTGCATCACGCGGTCGGGACCGGAGGTGTCGCTGACCTTGAGGAAGGTCGCCAGCGGGATCATCTCGCCCAGGTTGTTGCGCACCTTCAACTGGCCGATCTGCTCGGCGTCGAGACGGAACTGCTGTTCAGCCTGGACGTTGACCTGGTAGGTCCGGCCAAAGCGGTTGAAGTCGTTGGTGTACAGCGAGCCCAGGTAGACCTGCAGGGTGTCGAAGATGTCGGTGATCGCCACGCCATGGGTCTTGGCCTTTTCCCGGTCGATGGCAGCATCGACCTGCGGCACGTTGACCTGGTAGCTGGTGAACAACCCGGCGAGCTCAGGCACGCTGCGGCTCTTGGCGATGACGTTCTGGGTTTCCTTGTACAGCGCCTCGTAGCCCAGGTTGCCGCGGTCCTCGATCTGCAGGCGGAAGCCGCCAATGGTGCCCAGGCCCTGTACCGGCGGCGGTGGGAAGATCGCGATGTAGGCGTCCTGGATATCGGCGAACTGCGCGTTCAGCGCTGCGGCGATGGCTTGTGCCGACTGGCTCGGGTCCTTGCGCTCATCGAACGGCTTGAGCGGGGTGAACACGATGCCGCTGTTGGGGCTGTTGGTGAAGCCGTTGATCGACAGGCCCGGGAAGGCCACCGAGTCGGCAACGCCTGGCTGCTTGAGGGCGATTTCGCTCATGCGCTTGATCACTGCCTCCGTGCGGTCGAGGCTGGCGGCGTCAGGCAACTGGGCGAAGGCCACCAGGTACTGCTTGTCCTGCGCCGGGACGAAGCCGGTCGGCGTGGACGAGAAGCCCAGGTAGGTCAGGCCCATCAGGCCGGCATACACGAACAGGGCGATGCCGCTGGAGCGGATGACCCGGCGCACGCCACCGACGTAGCTGTTGCTGGCGCGGTCGAAGAAGCGGTTGAACGGTGCGAACAGCCAGCTGCCCAGCAGTTTCTCCAGGAACCGCGAGAAACGGTCCTTGGGCGCGTGGTGGTCCTTGAGCAGCACCGCGGCCAGGGCCGGCGACAGGGTCAGCGAGTTGAACGCCGAGATCACGGTGGAGATGGCGATGGTCAGGGCGAACTGCTTGTAGAACTGCCCGGTAAGGCCGGAAATGAACGCCGCCGGTACGAATACCGCGCACAGTACCAGGGCGGTGGCGATGATCGGGCCGGTCACCTCGCTCATGGCTTTTTGCGTGGCCTCCATGGGCTGCAGGCCCAGGCCGATGTTGCGCTCGACGTTCTCCACCACGACGATGGCGTCGTCCACCACGATCCCGATCGCCAGGACCAGGCCGAATAGCGACAAGGCGTTGAGCGAGAAGCCGAACAGATGCATCACCGCGAAGGTACCGATCAGCGAGACGGGTACGGCCATCAGCGGGATGATCGAGGCGCGCCAGGTCTGCAGGAACAGGATCACCACCAGCACGACCAGCACCAGGGCTTCGAACAGGGTGTGCACTACCGCTTCGATCGAGCCGCGGACGAACACGGTCGGGTCATAGACGATGCTGTAGTCCATCCCTTCCGGGAAGTCCTTCTTCAGCTCGGCCATCTTCGCCCGTACTTCGTCGGAGATCTCGATGGCGTTGGAGCCAGGGCGCTGGAAGATCGGGATCGCTACCGCCGGCTGGTTGTTCAGCAGCGAGCGGAGGGCGTACTGGCTGGAGCCCAGCTCGACGCGTGCGATGTCTTTCAGGCGCGTGATCTCGCCGTCGGCGCCGGCGCGGATGATGATGTTCTCGAACTCTTCCTCGCTGACCAGACGGCCCTGGGTGTTGATCGACAACTGGAAGCTGGTCGAGCCGGGGGCGGGCGGTGCGCCCAACTGACCGGCGGCGACCTGGCGGTTCTGTTCGCGGATCGCCGCGACCACGTCACTGGCAGTCAGGTTGCGCGAAGCGGTCTTGTTCGGGTCCAGCCACACACGCAGGGAGTAGTCGCCCATGCCGAACAGTTGCACGTCACCGACACCGCCCAGGCGCGCCAGCTCATCCTTGATGTTGAGGATGGCGTAGTTGGACAGGTAGAGCATGTCGTAGCGCTGGTCCGGCGAGGTCAGGTGCACGACCATGGTCAGGTCGGGCGAGGCCTTGTCGACGGTGATACCGATGCGCGTCACTTCCTCGGGCAGCTTGGGCTGGGTCCGGGTCACGCGGTTCTGTACCTGCACCTGCGCGTTGTCCAGGTCGGTGCCCAGGGCGAAGGTGATGGTCAGGGTCAGCTTGCCATCGGCGGTGGACTGCGAGGACATGTAGAGCATGTTCTCGACACCGGTAATGGCTTGTTCAAGCGGTGCGGCGACGGTTTCGCCGATCACCTTGGGGTTGGCGCCCGGGAAGTTGGCGCGCACGACCACGGTCGGTGGCACCACTTCAGGGTATTCGCTGATCGGCAACTGGAACAGCGAGATGCCACCGGCGATCAGCAGCACGAGCGAGAGCACGGCGGCGAAGATCGGGCGGGTGATGAAGAATTTCGAGAAGTTCATCGATGTTGTCCCTTAACCGCGCGGTGCCTGGGCACTGGCGACTTTCACATTCGAACCTGCCACCGCCGGTGCCGGATTGCTGGCTTCCAGCGCCTGGCGCTGACGGGCGAGGGTAGCGAGGGTTTCTTCACTGGCCATCGGGGTTTCCTCCGGGGTGACCGGCGAGCCTGGGCGCACACGCTGCAGGCCCTTGACCACGATGCGGTCGTCCTTGCTCAGGCCGCTGCGCACGATACGCAGGCCTTCGAGCTTCGGACCCAATTCCACCGCGCGGTAGGCGGCCTTGTTGTCCTTGTCCATGACCAGCACGAACTTCTTGCCAAGGTCGGTGCCGACCGCTTCGTCATTGATCAGCACGGCGTCGTACTTGGCGCTGCCGACCAGCTTGAGGCGGGCGTAGAGGCCTGGGGTGAACTGGCCATCGCGGTTGTCGAACACGGCGCGACCACGGATGGTGCCTGTGCGCGGGTTGACCTGGTTGTCGACGAAGTTCATCTGCCCCAGGTGCGGGTTGCCGGTCTCGTTGGTCAGGCCCAGGTACACCGGGGTGGTCTGGCCGCGCTGGCCCTGGCGGGCAAGCTGGGTGTACTTGAGGTACACGCGCTCGTCGGCGTCGAAGTAGGCGTAGACCTTGTCGGTGGACACCACGCTGGTCAGCGGGGTGACGTCGGCGGTGACGATGTTGCCAGCGGTGAAGTCGGCACGGCTGACGCGGCCACTGATCGGCGAGGTGACGCGGGTGAAGCTCAGGTTCAGGCGGGCCAGGTCGAGCTGGGCCTGGATCGCATCCACCCCGGCGCGAGCCTCGGCGGCGGCGCTGGTGCGCGATTCGGCAAGCTCGGCGGAGATGGCGTTGCTGTCGCGCAGGCGCTCGCCACGGCGGGCTTCGTTGGCGCTGCGGATGGCGGTGGCCTTGGCCTGTTGCAATTGGGCTTCGAGGCGACGGACTTCAGCCTGGAACGGGCGCGGGTCGATCTGGAACAGCAGGTCGCCTTTCTTGACCTGAGCGCCTTCGGTGAAGGCCACCAGATCGATCTGGCCGGAGACGCGCGGGCGGACTTCCACGGTTTCCGGGGCTTCCAGGCGTCCGGTGAACTCATCCCATTCGTTGATCGGCTGCTCGATCACCTTGGCCACGCTCACCTTGGGGGCGGCGGGAGCCTGCATGGCGTCGGGGGTTTTACCGCAAGCGCTGATCACCGCCACTGCCAGGGCAGCGAGGGGATAGCGCAGGGCCTTGAATGAATATTCCATGGAGAACTCCGCCACTGTATTGATAGTGGGCGGATCATGAGTGTGTTGCGTTACAGGAACGAATCGAATGGCGCGAAGGTCATTATCACGCGGAATGATATGTCGAGCCTGTTTATCGATGGCGACACATGTGGCAGTGGGGGGCAGCGGCGTTGCGACGTGCTCGCGCCCCCCTCACCGCATGACTGAAATCAGTCCCCGAACCCCTCCAGCACGATCTTGCCCTTGGCCCGGCCACTTTCGATCAGCGCGTGGGCCCGACGCAGGTTGGCGGCATTGATGGTGCCGAAATGCTCACCCAGCGTGGTCTTGAGCACACCATCGTCGATCAGTTTCGCCACCCGCTCCAGCAACTCGTGCTGCTTGATCATGTCGCTGGTCTGATAGAGCGAACGGGTGAACATCAGTTCCCAGTGCAGCGACAGCGACTTGCGCTTGAGCGGCACCACGTCGAGGCTGGCCGGATCGTCGATCAGCGCCAGCTTGCCCTGCGGGCGCAGCGCCGCGATCAGTTGCGCAAAGTGACTATCGGTGTGGGTCAGGCTGATCACCAGGTCAACCTCGGGGTAGCCGATGGCATTCAGTTGCTCGACCAGCGGCTGGCTGTGATCGATCACATGGTGCGCGCCCAGCTCGCTCACCCACTGACGGGTTTCGGGGCGAGAGGCGGTGCCGATCACGGTGAGGCCGGTGAGCTGGCGTGCCAATTGAAGCAGGATCGAACCCACGCCGCCGGCCGCGCCGATGATCAGCAAACTCTGGCCGTGGCCTGCGTTTTCAACGACACCCAATCGGTCGAACAGCAATTCCCAGGCGGTGATCGACGTCAGCGGCAGTGCTGCAGCGCTGGCGTTGTCCAGACTGCGGGGCTTGTGGCCGACGATGCGTTCGTCGACCAGGTGCAATTGGCTGTTGCTGCCGGGGCGATCAATGGCTCCGGCGTAATAGACCTGGTCACCGGGCTGGAACAGGGTGACTTCGGTGCCGATTTCACGGACGGTGCCGACCGCATCCCAACCCAGCACCCGCGGGGCCGTCTTGCCGGCGCCGGCGCGGATCTTGGTGTCGACCGGGTTGACTGAAATGGCCTGGACCTCCACCAGCAGGTCGCGTGGGCCTGGGGTGGGGCGGGGCAGTTCGCTGTCGAACAGGGCTTGGGCGCTGTCGATGGGCAAACCGTGTTCGGTGAAGACGATGGCTTTCATGGGGGTTCCTTGGGTATCGATGGGCGATGGGGATACCTTAGCTAACGCGGTTTGGCTGAAAAACATCGTTATGGAAGTTAGACTTTCGGCTTTTTTTTGAAAGTGTGCGCTGACAGAGCAGCCCCCTCGCGGCTTGTCCCGCGAGAGGGCTGCTGCTGTTGGCCAATCAAGCACCGCGTGGTGGGAAGTCCACTTCGGTCCGCGCCACATTGTTCAGGTAGTTGGTCAAGGTCAGCAGCGTCACCTGGGCAATCACATCGACGATCCGCGCATTGTCCAACCCACCGGCGCGTACCTCGGCCAGCACACCGTCGGGCACCTGGCCGCGGTTCAGGGTCACTGCGCGGGCAAGCACGGCCACCGGGCTCAGGGTGCCGGCGCGTGCTGCCTGCATATCAGCCTCGCTCAGCCCCGACTTGCCGCCGAAGAAGCTGTGCGCAGCCACGCAGTACTCACAACCATTGACCTGGGATGCGGCCAGAGCCACGACCTCGCGTTCGGCCGGGGTCAGGCTGTTCTTGCCCATGGCCTGGGCCAGCGCCATGTAGCCGTTCAGTGCGGCCGGCGAATGGGCCATGGTGGCGAAGGCGTTGGGCAGGAAGCCCAGGCCCTTCTCCACGCCTTGCAGGGCAGGACGGGCGGCTCCAGGGGCTTGTTCGATGGTCAGGGCGGCAATGCGAGTCATGGTGAATCTCCTGTCTGAGTGGGAGCTTGTTGTTCAAGCTTGGGTACAGATTACCCAGCAGGAATTGCCTTTCGGGTTCAGATCGTCCAGCTTATGCGACTGATCGTCTAAATATGGACCTGCCATGGACCGCCTCGCCACGCTGCTCAACCATTTCGACTTCAACGCTTCGACGTTTCACCACGGTGGTTTCTGCGGCATATCGCGCTTCGATGGCGAGCAGCGCAGTGGTCATGTGCATCTGCTGCGCGCAGGGCGTCTGCGTTTCAGAGGCCCGGCCGGGTACGAGCAGATATTGGAAGAACCCAGCCTGATCTTGCTGATACGGCCGCAGACCCACCAACTGCTGGCCAGCGAGTCGGATAACGCCGAGCTGGTCTGCGCCACCCTGGATTTCACCGGCGGCCCGGACAATCCGCTGACCCGTGCATTGCCGGACGCGCTGGTCAGCCCGCTGAGCGCCCTGACCGGGTTGCAGGCCAGCAGCGACTGGCTGTTCACCGAAGCCTTCGGCGATGATTGCGGACGCGAACTGGTGCTCAACCGGTTGTTCGAGCTGATGGTGATCCAGCTGTTGCGACAGTTGCTCGGCGATGGCCAGATGGCCTCGGGCATGTTGGCCGGGCTGGCCGACAAGCGCCTGTCGCGGGCGCTGGTGGCGATGCATGACGCCCCTGCGCACAACTGGAGCGTGGAGGCGCTGGCATCGTTGGCGGGGATGTCGCGGGCAAGCTTTGCCGCGCACTTTCGCGCGGTGGTGGGCAGCACCCCGGGGGACTACCTGGCGGATTGGCGCATCGGGCTTGCGCAGAAGCGTATCCGCGAGGGCAGGCCGCTGGCGCTGGTGGCGGATGAGGTGGGGTACCAGAGCCCTTCGGCGTTGGCGAGAGTGTTCAGGCGCAAGACCGGGGTGAGCCCTTCGCAGTGGCGTGGAGAAGCCTGAGATCATGGGTATTCTTTTCGCGGGCACGTCGCAGCTGTGAACCGCCGCTGCGACTTGCCCGCGAAAAGAACACCACAGTCATCAATGATCCGCGACAACCTCATCCTGCGACAACAGCGCCTTGGCCAGTTCTTCATCACTGGCCTGCAATCCTGGATGGCTCTGGCGTACCTGCTCCAGCGCCGACTCCACATACGCCCCGCGAATCGCACCACCACTGGCCACGAACGCAGACAGCTCGTCGCGCGCCGGAATGATCCGTTTGTCATCCTTGAATGTGGAGTAGAGCGACGCAGAAACCCCTGCCGAGGTGGCCACATCGCCCGCGTCGACACGGGCCAGGGCGGACCCTGCGGGAATGCACAGCAGCAGTGCCGGAACAAGCAGTGAATAACGCATGATCAGTCCTCCAGAAGCATCACAGCCCAAGGGATCTCGTGCATGCAATTAAGAGGTGCGGCCATTGGCCAGAGTTCCCCCTGCGAGCAATTGCCAGACGAGCGACCGCATATCGGCCGCCCGATTTCATCAACAATTGCGGCTTACACTATCAGCATTCTTGATACTGTCAGCGCACCTGCTGTTTTGCTGAAGTTGTGACCGTAGACTTATTCGTAACCGGCCATCCGAGCCGGCTCATAACTACAAGAAGCAAGTGGAGACACGAATGAGTAGCCAAGTTTCGTTCGAAGACCTCCCACTCAGCCGTTTTCATATCAAGACGGTGTTCAGTGGTACGGGCGGTCAATTCAGTGACGGATTCGTGCTAGGGATTATCGGCATCGCGGTCAGCATGGCAGCGGGGCCGTTGCAATTGAATGCGCTATGGATGGGTTTGCTCGGCGCGGCGTCACTGGCCGGTCTGTTTCTCGGCAGTTTGTTTGCAGGGCCCCTGGCCGATAAGTTCGGCAGGCGCCGTATCTTTGCCTGGGACATGTTGCTGTTCGCGGTTATTTCAGCTTCGCAGTTCTTCGTTACTTCTCCCGAGCAACTTCTGGCCCTGCGCCTGCTGCTCGGGCTGGTGCTGGGGTTCGACTATGTGGTGAGCAAGTCGCTGGTCACCGAGTTCGCCCCACGCCAATATCGCGGGCGTTTACTGAGTGTACTGGCCGCCGCCTGGGCCGCAGGTTACGTCGCCGCGTACCTGGTGGGCTTCGCCATCCGTGATATCGGCCCGGACGCCTGGCGCCTGATGCTGGCCTTGAGCGGTGTGCCGGCCTTGTTGATCCTGCCGTTGCGCCTGGGTGTGCCGGAATCGCCGATCTGGCTGATGGCGCGCGGTCGCAGTGCCGAGGCGCTGGCCATCGTCCAGGCCAAGTTCGGTGCGCACGTGACCTTGCCCGTCGCGCCACCGGCAGCGGCGCAGCAACGCGGCAGCTTCAGCGTGCTGTTCAGCCGCCGCTGGCGCAAGAACACCCTGGTCGGTTGCGTGTTCTACACCTGCCAGGTGATTCCCTTCTTCGCCCTGGGCACCTTCTCGCCGCGTGTGCTCGAAGCATTGAACGTGCAAGACAAGTTCGTCGGCGGGCTGGTCTACAACGTGTTGCTGATGCTGGGCGCTCTGTTCGGCCTGCTGATCATCGACCGCATTTCGCGCCGCAGCTTCCTGATCGGCACCTTCTACCTGAGCGCCGTGGGCCTGGCCGTATTGGCCTGGGCCAACTTCGGGGCGCTGGGCACCATCATTGCGTTCGGCTTCTTCGCGTGCGTGCTGGCGGCAGCGGTCAACCTGGAGTTCGTCTACCCGCCGGAGCTGTTCCCCACCCACCTGCGTGCTTCGGGCATCGGCCTGGCCGTGGCCGCCAGCCGCTTCGGCTCGGCGTTCGCCACCTTCCTGTTGCCGATCGCCGTGCAGCATCTGGGGGTGCATACGGCGCTGGGCGTGTGCGTCGGGGTGCTGCTGTTTGGCGGTGTGTTCTGCCACCTGTTCGCCCCGGAAACCAGCCAGGAGCGCCTGGCGGCGGTCACGCCGGAGGAGGGCGACGGCAAACCTGAAGAGCGGCCGTTGAACGCCCATTGATCACCCACACGGGAGCTTGAGCATGCCTGGCAACAGACTCATCGACATGTACGCGGTCCAGGTGTTCATCGCTGTGGCCGAGGAGGGCAGCATGTCCGGTGCGGCCAGTCGCATGGGCATCTCCCAATCCGGGGTATCGCAGCTGGTACGCCAGCTGGAGGACGATCTTGGCGTGGTGCTGGTGGACCGCACCACGCGGCCGCTGACCCTGACTACGTTCGGCCTGGCCCTGCGCAACCGAGGCGCGCTGCTCAGCGAGGAGCTGTCCAACCTCAAGGCGCAGGTGCTCGATGCCGGGCGCGGGGTCAAACCGGACCTGCGCATTGGCCTGGTCGATTCCTTCGCCGCTACCTGTGGCTCGATGTTCACCCGGCAGATGCTTGGCCAGGTCACGCAGTTGTCGGTGCGTACCGGCCTCAGCCCGCAGCAGGGCGAGTCGTTGCTGCGCCGCGACCTGGACCTGATCGTCACCAGCGATCCGCTGATGGATTCCAACGACGTGATCCGCTATCGCTTGTTCACCGAGCGCTATTTCGTGATTACGCCCAAGGCGCTGGGGCGAGCGCTGCACAGCCTCGACGATGTGCGGGCGCTGGCCAATGTGCTGCCGGTGGTGCGGTTCAATCGCCTGTCGCAGGTCGGCCTGCAGATCGAGCGGCACCTGCGCGGCCTCAATGTGCGGGTGCCCAACCGCCTGGAGCTGGACAACGCCGACGCCCTGACCGCGATGGTCGCCGAAGGCATCGGCTGGGCGGTGACCAGCCCGATGTGCTTTCTGCAGGCCATGCCCTGGGTCGACAACGTCACCGCGCACCTGACCCCTGAGCTGAGCCTGGAGCGCTCGCTCTATCTGGTGGCGCGGCGCAACGAATACGGCGCCTTCTTCGCAGATGCCTGCGAGTCGGCGCGTGCTGTCATCCTCGATGGCTTCCTGCCGCGCCTGGCGGCGCTGGGCAAGGGCGTCGAGGCATTAGTCAAATTCGATGAGGGAAATACCCGTGAGTACTTTTGATCACCTCGATGCACGCGTCGAGCAGGATTATGTGGGCGAAGTGCGTATTGCTGCCGACAAGCTCTATGGCGTGAATTCGCTGCGCGGCTTCGACAACCTGAGCGTGTCGCCGCTGAGCATCGCCCATTACCCGGCCTTTCGCGATGCCTTCGCCCAGTGCAAGTGGGCCGCAGCGCTGGCCAACCATGAATGCGGGGTGATCGCCCAGGCCCAGGCCGACGCCATTGCCCAAGCCTGCCAGGCGGTTATCGCCGGTGCATGTGACGGCTCGCTGATCGTCGATCTGCTGGAAGGATCAGGCGGCACCTCGACCAACATGAACTTCAACGAAGTCATCGCCAACCGCGCCCAGCAGTTCCTCGGCCATGCGCCAGGCAGCTACGAGGTGGTGCACCCCAACGACCACGTCAACATCTCGCAGTCCACCAACGACGTGTACCCGGCGGCGTTGAAGATCGCCACCCACGCCATGCTTGCCGGGCTGATCGAGCAGGTACGCCTGCTGGCCCAGGTGTTCGATGCCAAGGCGCTGCACTTCGCCGATATCCTGCACCTGGGCCGCACCTGCTTGCAGGACGCCCAGCCCATGCGCCTGGGGCAGTTGTTCGGGGGGTACGCCGCGCTGACTCACCGCCTGGCCGACGAACTGGTCGCCGTGCGTGAAAAGCTGCACACACTGCCTTTGGGCGGCACCGCCATCGGCACCGGTTTCGGCGCGCCGAAGGCTTACCGCGCGGCGGTCTACCGGCATCTGGTGACGATCACCGGTGTCGCCTACCAGGCGCCAGCCAACCCCTTCGATGCGATGCAGAACATGGATGTGTTCGGCCGCGTATCTGGCGAGCTGCGTACCTGCGCCACCTCGCTGGCGAAGATTGCCGCCGACCTGACCAAGCTGTCTTCGGGGCCGGTGGGCGGCATGGGCGAGCTCAAGTTGCCAGAAGCCCAGGCCGGCTCCTCGATCATGCCCGGCAAGGTCAATCCGGTGCTGCCGATGGCGATGATTCAGCTGAGCTTCGCGATCATTGGCAACGATGTGGCAGTGGCCCAGGCGGTGCAGTACGGCGAGCTCGAGATCAACCATTTCGAGCCGGTGGTGGCCTCGCGGGTGTTCGACAGCATCACCTTGCTCACCCAGGGTATCCAGCGTTTTCGTGAGAAGTGCGTGGCCGGCATCCAGGCTGACGAAGCCCGCAACCTGGCGCATTTGACCGATTCGATGGCGGTGGCGACGGCCCTGGTGCCGCGCCTGGGTTATGCCCAGGTCAGCAAGCTGGCGCGTCAGTCGGTGCGTGAAGGGCGCTCGCTGCTGGCGATCCTGGCCGAGTCCGGTGTGATGACCGAGGCGCAGGCCATGGCAGCGATCGAGCAGGCGTCGTATCCGGTGTTCGAGCAGCGCTGATTGATGAACCCGCGCCTGCAGACAGGTCACCACCGGCTGCCGGCGCGGCGGTTCGGCGCCCCGACTTGCCCACGAAAGCGCCGGAACGGCCAATACAGCGCGTGAATAGATTGAAGGTTCTGTGTTCCCAGAGAACTTCTGTTGACCGGTTGTTGAGTTTCGAACAGCGGTCGTTATATCGAAATACCCGAATCAAAGCTGAATTTCTTCGTGTGGCCCTGAACTGTTGTTTATTGAACAGCGGGTTGCACAAATAGCCCGTCATCCAACACATGAAGCCCTGAAACATTGTGCTTAGTACCTTGGCACAACAACTGCAATAACCCCATTTGAATACCCGGCCGCACGTCGCGAACAACAGCGAAACATGGCCACTGTATATAAATGGGGAGTATCAGTAGTGCGTGCGAAAGTTCGATTTTCCACTCAGCCGCGTTTCAGCCTGGTGACCGCCGCCAGCCTGCCGTTGTTACTGGCCGCCTTCAGCCCGGCAACGCTGGCCGCCGAGGAATCCACCTTGGGCACGGTGACGGTCACCGGCGCCGCGGCAACCGGCGCCCAGCAGGACCAGAAGCGCCTGCAGAAGGTTGCCGGCAACACCGCGGTGGTCGACAACCGCAAGGTCGAGCAGGGCCGTGCGGCCAACGCCGAGGACGTACTGGCGCTGCAGCCCGGTGTGTTCGCCCAGGGCACCAGCGGTACCGCTGCGAACAAGATCTCGATCCGCGGCTCGGGCCTGAACACCTTCTACCAAGGCTACGTGCTGGGTACCAAGTTCCTCTTCGACGGCCTGCCGATCACCGGCCCCGGCGGCACCCAGGAAGACTTCCTCGACATGCAGGCGGTGGATCACACCGAGGTGCTCTACGGCGCCAACGCTTACGAGTACGGCGCGTTGGCGTTGGGCGGGGCGATCAACATGGTGAGCAAGACCGGCCGTACCGACCCTGGCAACTATGCACGCTTCGAGGTCGGCAGCTATGGCTACCGCAAGCAGCAGCTGAGCACGGGCGGTGTGGTGGGCGACAGCGACTACTACATCAACGTGCTGCACAACGAGCGCGACGGCTACCAGGACCACGCCAGCAACGAAGGTCGCGGCATTGCCGCCAACTTCGGCCACGTGTTCAGCCCCAAGCTGCAGACCCGCATGTTCTTCAAGTACCGCGAAGAGCAGTTGATCAACGGCAACACCCTGACCCGCGCACAGCTCAAGCATGACCCGCGCAGCAACCTGGTGCCCACCGGGCGGCGCAAGGACGGCACCACTTTCATCGGCAACAAGACCACCTACACCTTCGACGATGGCGCCAGGCTCGAAGTCGGCGCGTCGTACAACAACTATCCGCTGCTCAATGGCTGGCGCTATGCCGTGGCGCCGCAGGATTGGCGCTCGAAGGATATCAACCTGACCCTGCGCTACCTGCGTACCGGCGACACCTTCCTCGGCCTGCCCAGTGACAGCAGCGTGATCTTCAGCAACACCCGCGCCTACCTGGCCGATGTCAAGGCGCACAGCCGCGCCACCGGGCTCAGGACCCAGGAAACCAACTACACCGGCTCGCGCGATACTGTGCTGACACTGGCCAACGAGCTGCAACTGGCCGAAGACCTGTGGTTGTCGTCGGGGCTGTCGTTCGTCAACATCCGTCGCAAGGGCGAGATCGAGGCGAGTACCCTGACCGCGGCCAACCCCAGCAACTTCCCCACCCGCGTCGAATACGTCGAGAACGACCTGGCGCCGCGGCTGGGACTGCGCTACCAAATCAATCCCGAATTCCAGCTGTTCAGCAACGTCAGCCGCAGCATCGACCCGCCGGTGACCTGGCAATTGGGCAGCACCAGCAATCCTTTCCTCTACGATGTCCGGCCGCAGAAGGCCACCACCTTCGAGGTGGGGGTACGCGGCAGCCATGGGATCTTCGATGGCAGCCTGACCCTGTACCGCTCCTGGGTGCAGAAAGAGCTGTTGACCGTGGTCGTGCAACAGGCAACCGCCACCCAGGACCAGCTCACGGCCACCTCCAATGCCAGCCCGACCCTTCATCAAGGCATCGAAGCGGGGCTCAATGCCTTGCTGTGGACCGGTGCCAACGGCGACACCCTCGACCTGCGCCAGGCCTACACCCTCAACGACTTCAAGTACCGCCACGACGAACGCTTCGGCGACAACCAACTGCCCGGCCTGCCGCGTCAGGTCTACCAGGCCGAGCTCGCCTATCGCCAGGCCAGCGGGTTCTACGCCTCGCTTAACCTGCGTGCCGCGTCCAGCTATTACATCGACTACGCCAACACCTGGCAGACGCCGTCGTACCTGCTGTGGGGCGCCAAGTTCGGCTACCAGGCGCCGAGCCGCAAGTGGGAGGTGTTCGCCGATCTGCGCAACCTCACCAACCAGCGCTATGCCAGCGCCACCAACACCGCCTATGACGCAGGCGGGCGCGACTCTGCGAACTTCTACCCAGGGGATGCGTTCAACGTGACCACTGGCGTTGCCTTCCGATTCTGAGTGCGGGGAGAGTCTCATGAGCACAGATCAAGCGCAGATGAGCCTGGGCATGAACATCCTCGGGTTCGGCGCCCATGCTGCGGCCTGGCGCCAGGGCGAGGCGGCCATCGACGCGTATGTCGATGTCGCCTACTACCGCGATATCGCCCGGCTTTCGGAAAAGGGCTGCCTGGATGCGATCTTTCTCGCTGATGGCCCGGCACTGCCCGGCGATGTCGCCAGCCAGCCGGGCGGGCGGCTGGAGCCGACCCTGCTGCTGACCGCCGTGGCCGCCGCCACTGAGCACATTGGTGTGATCGCCACCTGTTCGAGTACCTACAACGAACCGTTCAACCTGGCCCGGCGCATCGCCTCGCTGGACCACATCAGCGGTGGGCGCGCCGCATGGAACGTGGTCACCAACGCCGGCGACGCTGCCGCGCAGAACTTCGGCCTGGCGGGTGCGCCGCTGCATGTCGATCGCTATGGTCGCGCCGAGGAATTTCTCGAGGTGACGCTCAAGCTGTGGGACAGCTGGGAGGAGGATGCAGTGATCGGCGACCGGGCAGGCGGGCGCTTCGCCGACCCGGACAAGGTCCATACCGTCGACTTCAAGGGCCGGCACTTTCAGGTCAAAGGTCCGCTGAACCTGCCGCGCTCGCCCCAGGGGCGTCCGGTCCTGGTCCAGGCCGGTTCTTCCGAAGGCGGCAAGGCGCTGGGGTCGCGCTATGCCGATGCGATCTTCACCACCCAGACCACCTTGCCTGACGGGCAGGCCTTCTACCGGGAGATGAAAGCCCGCGCCAAGGCCTGGGGGCGAGACCCGAGGCACCTGAAGATCATGCCCGGCCTGTCGACGGTGATCGGCAGCACCGAGGCCGAGGCCCATGCGCGTTTCGACGAGCTCAACGCCTGGCATGGCGAGCATGGCCTGTTGCAGCAAGTGGCCGGACGCATCGGTATCGATGCGCGCGAGCTGGACCCGGATGCGCCCTTGCCCTGGGCCAGGATCGGCCCGGTGGCTGCGTTCGAGCAGGGTTCCCATGGCTTTCTCGAGGCACAACTGAACCTGGCCCGGCGCGAAAACCTGACCATTCGCCAGTTGTCGCGACGCATCCTGGTAGGCCATCGGCTGGCGGTCGGTACGCCCGAGCAAGTCGCCGACACCCTGGTCGAGTGGTTTCTGGCCGGAGCCGGAGATGGTTTCAACATCATGCCCGACATGTTTCCTTCAGGCGCGCGGGTGTTCGTCGAGGAAGTGGTGCCGTTGCTGCAGCGGCGCGGGTTGTTCCGGCGCGAATACCAGGGCAGCACGCTGCGTGAGCACCTTGGCCTGCCCAAGGCGGTGAATCACTACGCGCTGCGCAGGTGATCCCAGATAAAGGGAGTGGCAGTGGGGAGTCTTCCCTACTGCGATCCCTGCGAACTTCCAATGTACCGGAAGTGCAACATTAGGCCCCGCCCAGAGGCTCTATCCTGACGTCACTCGCGTCGACCGCGCAGTGCCAGCTCAACCTGACGGCCAATGACCAACCGACTGCCGCCGACTACTGCCGTAGCGCAGTGGTGCGGCACATGATGGAGGGCGCTCGAGGGCAGCTCAGGCTACAGATGTTCTGGTCTGGCTGTTAGTTCACCAGCCTATCCGTTTAATGGACGGCAGACGGACCCCCCGTGTACTCTAATACCTTCAAAGTCAGGGGATAATTTGGAGAACTCCACCGCCCACGCAAAGCTGCCAGGAATAATGTTTTCGCCTGACCAGTAGTCTGACTCAGGCCACCCTAGAATTTGTGGCACTGATCGTCTCGGGTCTTCCAGCCTATACACATTCCAGAACGCCATCATTTGAGCTCGAGTCAACGAATGGTGCTCAGGACGTGTTGGGTCTGAGGCGGGAGGTGGCCATCCTTGATTATCGATTCGTTCTACCGGACGTACGATACCGGTAAACGTGATGTTGTAACCGGCTTGGGCGCCGAGGCTGTCTGTCACCGTGATGCGTGCAGTGCCGATTCCTGTGGCCACCACATATCCACTCTTCGGATCCACCACGGCGATATTTCCGTTGCTCGATGAATAGCGATAGGGGGGGGAGTCCACCTTTAGCTGAGCGCAGGAAAGAAGCATTGAACTGGGGCGCAGGTACAGCCGGGGGGGCGTTGCCAAACGATGATGTAATCGGGCCCTATGGCATGGCGATGGTCACCACCGATGTACAACGAGTTGTCCACTTTGAAACGCAAAGGCTCGGATATTCTGGGTGTCGCAGTTATCGACGATGTCATGGCTGTTCCCTGGTGCTTGTGGTCCCGGCAGGCATTTGGGGCGTGGGTGGTAACGCGGCCACGCTCTTGCCGGGAGTGGTATCACATCAGCGGATGCAGGGCCCGGAAGGTCTGCGCTTCCTCCACCAACCAATCGTGCACTGCGCGGGCGCCGGGTTGAGTCAGGCCGCCGGGCGGATAGAGCAACACATGGCGTTTGTGATTGGGGATCGACACCCCGAAAGGCACGATCAGGGTGCCGCGTTCCAGTTCATCGTTGAGCAAGGTACGGCGCAATCGCGACGCCGATACCGGCAATCGCTGCCTCGATGGTCAGGTGATTGCGGTTGAAGTGTGGCCGCGGCGCACGTTCAGGCCACCCGCGCCGATGCCCTCCAGGTAGAACTCCCACTTGCAGGCAGTCAAAAGCGTTGCCGACATCGCGGCCACTACCGGCCGCACCGCCACCGGCCAGCAGGTGATCGACTACGAGCTACACTACCAGCAGGCTCAACCGCGGATCGCCGAAGGCAAGGCCGCAAACCGATCATTGCCATGGTCGATGGCAACGAGATCCTCAGCAGCGAAACCGACGCAATCGTCATGGGCCCCAACCCCGACGGCACTTTCCACCGCGCGACCTACCCGCTGGAAAGCGTCGGCAAGCGCAACCCTGGGGACCCTGCGGGTGACCAACGAGGTGCCGCCTACTGCCCCTACGGCGCAATAGCACAACCTCGGATGGAGAAGTCAGGCCACAGGCCTTGCTGTGGCCTGATTACGCTACCAGCCTACTCGGGAAACGGTAGGGTAAGGAGTTGACCCGTGATATAGAGCGCCACCGAAATTAGGCGTTACTGCGCCA
The DNA here is from genome assembly GCF_034961125.1 of Pseudomonas machongensis. NCBI lineage: Bacteria > Pseudomonadati > Pseudomonadota > Gammaproteobacteria > Pseudomonadales > Pseudomonadaceae > Pseudomonas > Pseudomonas machongensis. The sequence continues at coordinate 508,361 of NZ_JAYFUI010000187.1, forward strand.
AAGTTCACCGTCCAAGCGGTGGTGTCCTGCAGGTAGTTTTCCCCCGTCCAGTAGATGGTATCGGCAGCCCATCCCAGAATCGCCGGCACTGACCGCGTGAGATCTTCCTCCCGATATACCCGCCAGAACGCGTCCATTTGACTTCGCGTCAATGCATGTATCTCGGGTCGTTTCGGATGACCTACAGGGTAAAACCAAGTTTGGTTATCGCGTCGCTCCACAAGGCGCACGACACCCTGGAACGTAATGTTGTAACTGGCGTGATTGCCGACACTATCAGTAGCGGTAATGCGTGCGGAGCCGGATCCCGTTGCCACCACGGTGCCGTCGTTCGGATTTACAACTGCGATAGCTTCGTCGCTCGATGCATATCGATAGGGAGGGGTACCACCTGTCGCCGCCCGACGATAAGAGGCATTGATTTGGGGGGCGGGGCGGGTTAGGGGGACGCGTCTGAACGATGATGTAATCGGTCCCCAGGGTCTGGCTATGGTCACCACCGAGGGACAACGACCTCTCCACCTTGAAGCGCAAAGGCTCGGACGCTCTGGATGTAGTTGATGGCATTGCTATCACCGACCTCATGGCTGCTCCTGGGGTTCTTGTGATCCTGGCAGCAGTATTGCCCGACTTGAAATCGGTCGAAACTGACAAAAATGCTAGGTGTCGGTTGTGCGCCCGAGTGATCCTGGCAGGCGTTGGCAGGGGGTGATAACGCACGAACGCGCTTGCCAGGAGCGGTATTACATCAGCGGATGCAGGGCCCGGAAGGTCTGCGCCTCCTCCACCAGCCAATCGTGCACCGCGCGGGCGCCGGGTTGGGTCAGGCCGCCAGGCGGGTAGAGCAGCACATAACGCTTGTGATTGGGGATCGGTACCCCGAACGGAACGATCAGGGTGCCGCGCTCGAGCTCGTCGTTGAGCAAGGTACGGCGCGCAATCGCGACGCCGATACCGGCAATCGCCGCCTCGATGGTCAGGTGATTGCGGTTGAAGGTATGGCCACGGCGCACGTTCAGGCCGCCTGCGCCGATGCCCTCCAGGTAGAACTCCCACTCCGCGTACTCCGAACTGCCGCGCCAGGCGGTAATGTCGTGCAGCAGCGGGTAGTGGACCAGGTCGGCCGGCCCGTGCAGCGGCGGGCGGCCGCGCAGCAGAGCGGGGGAGCAGACCGGAAAGATCTGCTCGTCCAGCAGTGGCGTCGAGAGCATCCCGGGATAGCTGCCGTCATTGAGGTCGATCGCCAGGTCGAAGTCGCCGTCATGCAGGGCCTGCTTGCTGTCTTCGGCCACCAGGCGCAGCTCGATGTCCGGGTAGCGCTGCTGGAAGCGAGGCAGGCGCGGGGTCAGCCATTTGGCGAGGAACGAAGGGATCGAGCGCAGGCGCAAGGTGCCGCGAATTTCGCCTGCGTCCAGGCGCAGCAATTCGGCTTCGATGCTGCCGTAGGCCTCGGCGACAGTCTGTGCCAGGCGCTGCCCCTCGGCGGTCAGTTCCACACCACGGGCGCGGCGCAGGAACAGGGCGAAGCCCAGGCGCTCTTCAAGCTGGCGCATCTGCTGGCTGACCGCCCCGGGGGTGATGTGCAGTTCTTCGGCACAGCGGGTGAACGACAGATGCCGTGCCGCACAGGAGAACACATGCAGCCAGACGAATACCTGACCGTTGAGTTGCCCTTTCATTGTTTAGTCCTGCTAAAGGCTTGCTTAGGAATTTTCGTTGGTCATCGCCAGGCGAGCGCGGCAGTATCGCGCAAATTCGCAGCACCCATCAATTTTTCCGGAGGGCCGCGCAGCGGCAAACAACGTCGCAGCGGTCAGGCATTAGCATGGCTATCAGTGTTTTCGACCTCTTCAAGATCGGCATCGGGCCGTCCAGCTCCCACACCGTGGGGCCCATGCGTGCCGCCGCCACCTTTGCCCAACGGCTGCGCGAACATGGCCTGCTGGCCCAGGTGCAGCGGGTGGAGGTGCGCCTGTATGGCTCGCTGTCGGCCACCGGCATCGGTCACGCCACCGACCGCGCCTGCCTGCTGGGCCTGATGGGCGAGTGGCCGGACCGCATCGACCCGCACAGCATCGAGCCGCGCATCGACCAGTTGATGCAGGAGCAGTGCCTGATGCTCGATGGCTCGCATCCGGTGGCGTTCCAGTACAGCCGCGACATGCGCCTGCTCGACGAGAGCCTGGACTACCACCCCAACGCCATGAGCCTGGAAGCACTGGGGGGGCAGGGCAGCCTGCTGACCCAGACCTACTACTCCGTTGGCGGCGGCTTCATCATCGAGCAGGCCGAAATCGATGCACCGGCCAGTGCCGACGTGCACGTCGAGCTGCCGTACGAGTTTTCCTCAGGCGCCGAGCTGCTGGCGCTGTGCAAGACCCATGGCTTGACCGTTGGCCAGTTGATGATGGCCAACGAGCGCGCCTGGCGCAGCGAACACGAGATCCGCAGCGGCCTGCTGAGCATCTGGGCCGCCATGCGCGAATGCGTCGATAACGGCCTGCGCAACGAAGGCATCCTGCCGGGTGGGCTCAAGGTCAAGCGCCGCGCTGCGCGCCTGCACCGCAGCTTGCAGGAGTTGGGCAAGCCCAACGTGATCGGCTCGACCCTGAGCGCGATGGAGTGGGTCAACCTGTTCGCGCTGGCGGTCAACGAAGAGAACGCCGCTGGCGGGCGCATGGTCACGGCACCGACCAATGGCGCGGCCGGCATCATCCCGGCGGTGCTGCACTACTACATGAAGTTCAACCCCGCGGCCTGCGACGACGACGTGGTGGCGTTCCTGCTGGCCGCTGCGGCGGTCGGCATCCTGTGCAAGAAAAACGCATCGATCTCCGGCGCCGAAGTGGGTTGCCAGGGTGAGGTCGGTTCGGCCTGCTCCATGGCCGCTGCAGGCCTTGCCGAAGTGCTCGGCGCCACCCCGCCGCAACTGGAAAACGCCGCTGAAATCGCCCTGGAGCACAACCTCGGCCTGACCTGCGATCCGGTCGGCGGTCTGGTCCAGGTGCCGTGCATCGAGCGCAACGCCATCGCCGCCGTGAAGGCGATCAATGCCGTGCAGATGGCCTTGCGGGGTGATGGCGAGCATTTCATCTCCCTCGACCGGGTGATCCGCACCATGCGCGACACCGGCGCGGACATGCACGCCAACTACAAGGAAACCTCGCGCGGCGGCCTGGCCGTTGCCTTTGTCGAGTGCTGAGTTCTCTGGTTCAAACCCGCTCCTGTAGGCGTTCGACTCAACAAGCCTGAACCCATTTGCAACACCCGCTGCACCGAGCAACAAAAACAACTACAAAGGCGAAACCCATGACTGATGTACACAACACCACGACCGTTCGTGCGGATTCGGCTGCGCCGGCTTCGACCACAGCCACGCGCAGCTGGAACCGCCACGACACCACCTGGGCCCTGGGCCTGTACGGCACCGCCATCGGTGCCGGCACCCTGTTCCTGCCGATCAACGCCGGGGTAGGGGGCTTCTGGCCGCTGCTGATCCTCGCGCTGCTGGCCTTCCCGATGACCTTCTATGCGCACCGTGCGCTGACCCGCTTCGTGCTTTCCGGGCGCCGTGGCGGCAACGAAGACATCACCGAGGTGGTCGAGGAGCATTTCGGCGTGGGTGCCGGCAAGCTCATCACCTTGCTCTACTTCCTGGCGATCTTCCCCATCCTGCTGGTCTACAGCGTGGCCCTGACCAATACCCTGACCAGCTTCCTCGAGCACCAACTGCATGTGACCGCGCCACCGCGTGCGCTGTTGTCGCTGCTGTTGATCGCCGGCCTGATGGTGGTGGTGCGTTGCGGCCAGCAGATCATCGTCAAAGTCATGAGCGTGCTGGTCTATCCCTTCGTCGCCTCGCTCCTGCTGCTGGCCCTGAGCCTGATCCCCAACTGGAACGGCGCCTTCTTCGCCCAGGCCAGCGAAGGCCTGAGCGCCTCCAAGCTGCTGCTGACCCTGTGGCTGGCGATTCCGGTGATGGTGTTCTCGTTCAACCACTCGCCGATCATCTCGGCCTTCGCCGTCGACCAGAAGCATCGCTACGGCGCCGATGCCGACCGCAAGAGCGGCCGTACCCTGGCCACCGCCCACGTGATGATGGTGCTGACGGTGATGTTCTTCTGCTTCAGTTGCGTACTGGCCCTGAGCCCTGCCGACCTGGCAGCGGCCAAGGTGCAGAACATCTCGATCCTGTCGTACCTGGCCAACCACTTCCAGACGCCGGTCATCGCCTTCGTCGCCCCCCTGATTGCTCTGGTGGCGATCACCAAGTCGTTCCTGGGTCATTACATCGGTGCCAGCGAAGGCTTCCAGGGCATGATCGTCAAGAGCCTGCGCAGCCGCGGTAAAAGCTGGTCGGCCAAGCGCCTGGAGCGGGTGACCGCGCTGTTCATGGTGCTGGGCTGCTGGATCGTGGCGACCCTCAATCCGAGCATCCTCGGACTGATCGAAAGCCTCGGTGGCCCGGTGCTGGCGTGCCTGCTGTTCCTGATGCCGATGTATGCCGTGCGCAAGGTGCCTTCGCTGCGCAAGTATTCGGGCGCGCTGTCGAACGTGTTCGTCGTGCTGGTGGGGTTGATCACCTTGTCTGCGATTTTCTACGGCTTCTTTGCCTGAGGCCATGCTTCACGATTCGTGTTGCTTCGCTCTGCATTTGTGTTGTTGATGCCTTCGGTGCCGCAGCTATGCTCGGCACCTGAAGGGTCGTCTTACGGCCTGAGTGCACACGAACGGAGTGATTGGCATGTTCCAGGGTTTCAAGAAAGCCTTCCAGCACGTCGAAGGTATCGAGATCGCCTACCGTATCGGCGGCAAGGGCCCGGCGTTGCTGCTGTTGCACGGCCACCCGCAGACCCATGTGATCTGGCACAAGGTGGCCGAGAAGCTGGCCGAGCAGTTCACTGTGGTCGCTGCCGATCTGCGCGGTTACGGCGATTCGGCCAAGCCTGAGGCCGACGACCGGCATGAGGCGTATTCCAAGCGCCGCATGGCCGCAGATATGGTCGGGCTCATGCATGCCCTGGGGTTCGAGCAATTCGCCCTGATGGCCCACGACCGCGGCGCGCGGGTCGCGCACCGCCTGGCGCTCGACCATCCCCAGCGCCTGACCCGCCTGGTGCTGCTGGACATCGCGCCAACCCTGGCAATGTACCGCCAGACCAACGAAGCCTTCGCCCGTGCCTACTGGCACTGGTTCTTCCTCATTCGCCCGGCGCCACTGCCTGAAACCCTGATCGAAGCCAACCCGGAAGGTTACCTGCGCAGTGTCATGGGTGGGCGCAGTGCCGGCCTTGCGCCGTTCACCGCCGAGGCGTTCGCCGAGTACCGTCGTTGCCTGTCGCTACCGGGCGCGGCGCGTGGCGTGTGCGAAGACTATCGGGCGGCTGCAGGCATCGACCTGGAGCATGACCAGGCCGATATCGATGCCGGGAACACAGTCAAGACTCCGCTACTGGTGATGTGGGGCCGTGACGGCGTCATCGGCAAGTGCTTCGAACCGCTCAAGGAATGGCGCGCCTGTGCCGAGGACGTGCGCGGCAGCGAGTTGCCCTGTGGTCACTACATTCCTGAAGAAGCCCCGCAAGCCTTGCTCGAGCACGCCCTGCCGTTCCTGCTGCACGCCTGATACGGGCTGTCGGCGCGGGTTTCGTTGCGCTGGTCGCAAGCCTTGCGGTAGTGCCGAGCGTACCGGTCGCGGCAATGGTGCTGATCCTGGGCGGCGACCGCTTCATGGCCGAATGCCGGTCGCTGACCAACATCATCGGCAATGCGGTCGCGACCCTGGCTGTTGCAGCCTGGGAGGGCGAACTCGACAGGGACCGGCTGGCGGTAATCAGCCGCAGCCCGGGCGCGGTTGCCAGCGCCCAGACCACGACTGAAACCTAGGGCATGCCTGCGGCGAAAGACTGATCCGACGCCGTTTACTGGCCTTTCTTGCGCAGTTCCACGACGCTACGACGCATGTCGCTGGCCCAGCCATCGAGCACCGGCTTGACGTTCTCCAGCTTGAGCTGCGCGGTGTCGTTCTCCAGCGCCTCGCCGGTGCCCTTGCGCACCACCTGGGCCAGCACCTTCTGGTTGGCGCCGTCGAGGAAGGCCGCTTCCACGGCGATGTCCACTTCCTGGTCACGACCACCGGCCGCAGTGTTCACCGCTGCGGCCACCAGGGCGATGGGCACCACTTCATAGGGCTTGAGCCCCTCGGTCTTGGTTGACACCGCGGTGATCGCCGGGCGTACCACGATCGTTCCCGGGCCAGGAGCGCTGACCACCGTCAGCACGCTGCCCAGTTCTCGGCGCATGGCGTCGTCGAAGTAGCGGGTGATCGCTTGCAGGGTCTGCGCCGAGATCACCGCTGTGGGTTGTGGTCTGGGGTAGAACTGGCTGGGCTCGATATAGACCTGTCGATACTGGCTGGCCTTGATCCCGGGGTCGATCCAGCGCATTACCGATGCCCCGGAAATACTTTCCGCCGGCTTGAGCCGGCTGTAGTCCTTGAGAAACCCGGAATACTGGCTCGGATCGACGCGGTTGCTGGAACAGGCGGCCAGGGCAAGCACGGCAGCGCACAGCAGGGTGGCGCGAGGCAGCGGTTTCATGATGGGTAGCGTCCATTGAGGGGGAGGCCAGATCAACGCTAGCAGGTGCTTGGCGATTGGCCAGTTTGCAGGTGGGTTGGTAGGCGTCATTGTTGTGTGATGTGAATTCCCACATGAAATCTTCAACCGTCGTACTGTCACATTACCGGCAAGACTGCAAATATATGCCCGTTACGGGTATGTTTTGAGGATCTCTTTGTGACCAGCAAGTTGATTGAGTCGTTGCGTGACGATCTGTCCGTGCTTTACCAGGCTGGTGCTGTCGGCAAGGTGACGATGCGTGAATTCGAAGCCATCTGCCCTGCGCCTGTCAGGGACTTCACCGCTTTAGATATCAGGCGCCAGCGCGAAGCGCTCAATTTCAGCCAGCCGGTTTTCGCACTGCATTTGCATACCAGTGCGTCTACCGTACGCAAATGGGAGCAGGGTGAGACACGGCCAGCCGGGCCAGCGCTGAAACTGCTCAATGTCATTGCCGACAAGGGCCTGCAGGCCATCCTCTGATCATCCCAGCACCTCCCGCACGCGATACCACAACATCCCCAGGGCCAGCAGCGGCGAGCGCAGGGCCTTGCCGCCGGGGAAGGTCAGGTGCGGTACGGCACTGAAGATATCCAGGCCCTGGCTGTGGCCGACGGCGATGGCCTCGGCCAGCAGCTTGGCGGTCCAGTGGGTCACGTTCAGGCCATGCCCGGAGTAACCCTGGGCGTAATACACGTTCGGATGCTGGCTCAGGCGGCCGACCTGGGGGAAGCGGTTGGCGGTGATGCCGATCATGCCGCCCCACTGGAAGTCGATGCGCACATCGGCCAGTTGCGGGAACACCTTCAGCACTTTCGGGCGCATGTAGGCGGCGATGTCCTTCGGGTCGCGACCGGAGTAGTGGCAGGCGCCACCGAACAGCAGGCGGCGGTCGGCGGTCAGGCGGTAGTAGTCAAGGCCGACCTTCTGGTCGCACAGCGCCATGTTCTGCGGAATCAGGCTGCGCGCCAGAGCCTCGGGCAACGGTTCGGTCGCCACCACGTAGCTGCCGGCGGGCAGCACCTTGCCGGTCAAGCGCGGCTCCAGCTCGTCCAGGTGCGCATTGCACCCCAGCACCAGGCTCTTGGCCCGTACCTTGCCGCGTGCGCAGTGCAAGGTGACGGTGGGCCCGTGTTCGATGCGTTGCACAGCGCTCTGCTCGAAGATTCGCACGCCAAGGCTGCTGGCGGCGCGGGCCTCGCCCTGTACCAGGTCCAGTGGGTGCAGGTGGCCGGAGCCCATGTCCACCAGGCCGCCGGCGTACTGGTCGCTGGCGACGATGTCGTGGATGCGCGCTGGGGCGATCAGCCGGATTTCATGGCGATAGCCCAGTTCGGCCAGGTCCTGCAGTTCGTCGTTGAACGCCGCGAACTGCGCCGGGGTGTTGGCCAGCTCGCAGAAGCCCCAGCGCAGGTCGCACTCGATGCCGTATTGCTCGATGCGCCTGGCCACCAGCTCGACCGAGTCCAGGCCTGCCTGCTTGAGGTAACGCACGCCGTCCTGGCCCACGTAGCGAGCAAAGCCCGAAACGTCATGGCCGATACCACGGATCAGCTGCCCGCCATTGCGCCCACTGGCGCCCCAGCCGATGCGGCGGGCCTCCAGCAGGATCACCGACAGGCCACGCTCGGCCAGCTCCAGCGCGGTGTTGACGCCAGTCAGGCCGCCGCCGACCACGCACACGTCGGCGCTCAACTCGCCTTCGAGTTCGGGGTAGGGCGCCGTGGCGCGGGCCGTGGCGGCGTAGTAGGAGGTGGTGTGTTCGGTTTGATGAGGCATCGGAAACACTCGAATCAGCGGTTGGACTTGATCTTGCTCCAGGAGCGGGTCATCACCCGCATGATCTGCGGGCTGGGGGTGCTGGAGACGTAGAGCTTGTCCAGAACCTCCTGGGACGGATAGATCTCGGGATTCTCCACCAGCGACTTGTCCATGAACGCCTTGGCATCAGGGTTGGCATTGGCATAGCCGACCGTGGCGCTGACCTTGGCGATCACTTTCGGGTCGAGCAGGTAGTTGATGAAGGCCAGGGCCTGGTCTGGATTGCTGGCGTCTTTCGGGATGGCCAGCAGGTCGAACCACAGGTTGCTGCCTTCCTTGGGAATGCTGTAGGCGATTTTCACGCCGTTCTTGGCTTCCACGGCGCGGTTGGCCGCCTGGAACACGTCGCCGGAGTAGCCGAAGGCCACGCACACGTCACCGTTGGCCAGGTCCGAGACGTACTTGGAGGAGTGGAAGTAGGTGATGTACGGGCGCAGCTCCATCAGCCGTGCTTCGGCCTTGGCGTAGTCTTTCGGGTCTTCGCTGCGTGGGTTCATGCCCAGGTAGTTGAGCATGGCCGGGAACAGCTCGTCGGGCGAGTCCATGAAGGCCACGCCGCATTGCTTGAGTTTCTTCAGGTTCTCTGGCTCGAACAGCACGGCCCAAGAGTCGACCTTGTCGATGCCCAGCGCGGCCTTGACCTTCTCGACGTTGTAGCCGATGCCATTGGTACCCCACAGGTACGGCACAGCGTATTTGTTGCCCGGATCGTTCTGCTCCAGTTGCTTGAGCAGTTTCGGGTCCAGGTGCTGCCAGTTCGGCAACTTGCTGCGATCCAGTGGCAGGAACGCGCCGGCCTTGGCCTGGCGGGCGAGGAAGTGGTTCGAGGGCACCACCACATCGTAGCCGGTGCGGCCGGCGAGCAGCTTGCCCTCGAGGGTTTCGTTGGAGTCGAAGACGTCATAGACCACCTTGATCCCGGTACTGGCCTGGAAGTCGGCCAGGGTGGTCTCGCCAATGTAGTCGGTCCAGTTGTACACGCTGACCGTGGGCTCGGCCTGGGCGGCCGCGCCGAACATCAGGGCGAAGGCTGCGGGAATCAGGGTTTGCAAATGACGCATGTCGGCACCTCGTTGGACTTGTTCTTCGGGTTCGAAACGGAAGCAGGGGCAGCGCGTTGCCTGTGGGAGCGGATCGACCCGCTCCCACAGAAACCCTCCATGGGGTCAGACGCTCAGCAGCAGGAACTCGCGCTCCCAGGAGCTGATCACCCGCTTGAAGTTCTCATGCTCGGCGCGCTTGACCGCGACGTAGCCCTGGACGAACTGGCGCCCCAGGTAGTCTTCCAGGACCTTGCAGTCTTCCATGTGCTGCAGCGCATCCTCGATGGTGATCGGCAGACGCAGGTTGCGGCGCTCGTAGGCGCGGCCCTGTACCGGCGCGCTCGGCTCGATCTTCTCGATCATGCCCAGGTAGCCGCACAGCAGGCTCGCGGCGATCGCCAGGTAAGGGTTGGCATCGGCGCCCGGCAGGCGGTTCTCCACGCGCATCGCCTCGGGGCTGGAGGTCGGGACGCGCAGGCCGGCGGTGCGGTTTTCCTCGCCCCATTCCACGTTCACCGGCGCCGAGGTGTCCGGCAGGAAGCGGCGGAACGAGTTGACGTTCGGCGCGAACATCGGCAGTACCTTGGGGATGTACTTCTGCAGGCCGCCGATGTGGTGCAGGAACAGCTCGCTCATGCTGCCGTCTTCATTGGCGAACACCGGCTTGCCGGTGGCGATGTCGACCACGCTCTGGTGCAGGTGCATGGCACTGCCCGGCTCGTCGGTGATCGGCTTGGCCATGAAGGTGGCGGTGACATTGTGCTTGAGCGCCGCCTCGCGCATGGTGCGCTTGAATACGGTGATCTGGTCGGCCAGGTCCAGGGCGTCGCCGTGACGGAAGTTGATCTCCATCTGCGCCGGGCCGTCTTCGTGGATCAGCGTGTCCAGGTCAAGGCACTGGATTTCGCACCAGTCGTAGACGTCCTCGAACAACGGGTCGAATTCGTTCGCGGCATCGATGGAGAACGACTGCCGGCCGCTCTCGGCACGGCCCGAACGGCCCAATGGCGCCTGCAGCGGCAGGTCCGGATCTTCGCAGCGCTGGGTGAGGTAGAACTCCATTTCGGGCGCAACGATCGGCTGCCAGCCCTTGTCGGCGTAGAGCTTGAGGACTTTCTTCAGGACGTTGCGCGGCGACAGCTCGATGGGGTTGCCGTGCTTGTCGAAGGTGTCGTGGATGACGATGGCGGTCGGTTCGATCGCCCAAGGGATCTGGTACACCGCCGCCGGGTCAGGGCGGCAGATCATGTCGATGTCGGCCGGATCGAGCAGGCCGTAGTAGATGTCGTCATCGACGAAGTCGCCGGTGACGGTCTGCAGCAGCACACTCTCGGGCAGGCGCATGCCACGCTCGTTGAGGAACTTGTTGGTCGGGGCGATCTTGCCGCGGGCAATGCCGGTCAGGTCACTGACCACGCATTCGACTTCGGTGATCCGGTGTTCTTTCAGCCAGGCGGACAGCTGATCGAAGGGGGCGTTCATACAGACCTCTTGGTTGGGTTTTGGTGGTGGGCATGTGCAGCGCGTGAAGGCCGTCGACCTCCAGGAGGTATTACAAACCTTTTCACGGCGCCACTTCCCACAGGTCACGCTGAGGACTATCTTGGGCGCTGCCCCTCGGGGTGATCTATCCGTTTTCTCCGTCAATCAATGCACCAAAAGAGTGCATATAGGACGTCGCGTGAATACGCAAACCGCCTTGCAGGTCCAGGCTTTCAACACCACCGATGTCACCGAGCAGGTGCGTGCCACCCCTGGCTGGCAGCAGCAGTACCGGCAGATGTCACCCGGGCATTTCAGCGGCCAGCTGCGCTGCCTGGGGCTCGATGGCGTCGAGGTGTACGAAGAGCGCCTGAATACCCGAGTCGAGCAGTTCTTCCGCGCCCCGAGCGGCTCGCTGACCTTTTGCTTCGACCAGGTCGAGAACAGCCTGTACCTGCTCAACGAACAAAGCCGCAACATCTGGATAACCCCGGAGAACTACCAGGAAGTGGCGGTGGTGTTCGACCAGCCGTTCCTGCAGCGGCACGGCCTGGATCTGGAGCGTTTGCAGGGGTTGTTCATGGTGCCGCTGGGCAGCGGCCAGAATGCGCTGTTCGGCAGCTGGCTGAGCGCGACCCTGACACGTCTGGCGCAGGCTGACTGCCCACTCGAAGGGCAGGCCTTGGCCGAGCAACTGCTCGATGACTGCCTGTTCATCCTCGACAACGCCTGCCAGCGCCTGCAAGGCCAGGCACTGGGCAAGCGCGGTGAAGAGCGGGCGATCATGCAGCGGGTCAGCGAATGGGCGGCGGACTGCCCAGAAGAGACGCTCAATCTCATGGAGCTGGCGCAGGTGGCCGGGGTGTCGTTGCGTCAATTGCAGGAGGCCTTCAAGGCCTTTACCGGCATGCCCCCGGCGCATTGGTTGCGTCTGCGCCGACTCAACGGTGCGCGCCGCGACCTCCTGCGCCGCGCCAGCGACGTGACGGTAGCGGAAGTGGCGATGCGTTGGTCGTTCTGGCACCTGGGGCGGTTTTCCGAGAGCTATCGCCAGTTGTTCCGCGAATTGCCGAGCGAGACGCTCAAGCGCGGGCGCTGAAGGGGCATCTGCGAGGGGTTGGCTGTCAGATGAAGACCAGTTCAAAAGGCTGCAGCAGGCATTCCAGCAGCTGTTGCGGCACCACGGGCGGCGTGTCCGCATCCGCCTCCATCTGACTGACATGGGCAGCGATGGCCTGGCGCTTGCGCGCGAGGCTCGCTTCGTCGAGCTGGATACGACGCGCGCGTTGCCAAGGTAGCCGAGGATCGTCCGGCGTCGACCAGCGCCACGCCCATATCGGCGCTTCGGCCAGCGTTGCCCCGCGCGCCTGGGCGGCCTGTGCGCAGGCACGGCCCACCGCGTCATGGTCGCAATGACCGTCGTGGCGCCAGGGACACATCAGCAGATCGCCGGGTTGCAGTAACTGGTTCAGGTAATTGACCAGGAAGGCCTCGTCCCGGGGCAAGGCGCCGTCCTTGAGGTTCAACCGTCGCCAATCCAGATCGCCGACCCGCAGATCGAGCTGCTGCAAGGCATGGCGGCTCTCCAGTGGGCGCTGGTGGCGCAGGCGTCGTTCAGTCCATTGTGCCGAGCCTGGGTGGCTGCCTTCGCCATCGGTGGCAGAGATCAGCACGAGATCCTGCTCGCGGCCATGGAAGTCACTCAGTAATCCGCCCGCCATGAGCACCTCGTCATCCGGATGCGGCGCTACCAACACCAGGCGCCGACCCGGCGGGCACAGTTGTTCGGGGGTAATCCAGGCGGCCCGGGCCAGGTGCGCGGATTTCTGCCATTCGCTCCAAGGGGTTCCCGCGTCAGCCTGGATCATGTGCTCGTTCATCGTTGCCAAGCTCCTGCTGTCAGTCGAACTCAAACCAATCCTGGCGCTGGTAATGCTGCTGCGGCTTGGTCATGGCGGGTTTCGGGACGACTCCCGGGTCTCTGAAGAATTGAGGGAGTAGGTGAGGGGAGAGTTCAAAAAAGCTGGCGAGGACGGGGGAGTGGATTTAGCCGCGAACAAGACACTGCTGCGAAAGACAAGGGCCCAAGTCCTTACGTTAAAAACATTACGCTCACCGTAACGATCAACCACCGTGCTTGATTGATGCCTCCCATCCCCAGGCCTAAGGTGACCCCACGACAGCGAACCCGTGGAGTCACCAATGACCACAACGAAGAATCCACCGCCGCAATGGTCGAGAAGGCGCGCCGAAAAGCAGCGCCGTCTCGAGCGGGTGAGTCACCTCGCCGATGGCGTGGTACTGCCCACCGAGCGGATCGTCGAGGCCCTCGAACTGCTGATCGCCCCGGGTGATCGTGTGGTGCTCGAAGGCAACAACCAGAAGCAGGCGGACTTTCTTTCGCGCTCGCTGGCCAAGGCCGACCCTGGCCGTCTCCACGACCTGCACCTGATCATGCCCAGCGTCAGCCGCGCCGAGCACCTGGACCTGTTCGAACGTGGCATCGCCCGCAAGCTCGACTTCTCCTTCGCCGGCCCCCAGAGCCAGCGCATCGGCCAGTTGCTCGAAGACGGTCTGCTCGAAGTCGGCGCCATCCACACCTACATCGAGCTCTACTCGCGCCTGCTGGTGGACCTGATCCCCAACGTCACGCTGGTGGCAGGCTTCACTGCCGACCGCGATGGCAACCTCTACACCGGCCCGAGCACCGAGGACACTCCGGCGCTGGTCGAGCCCACGGCATTCAGCGATGGCATCGTCATCGCCCAGGTCAACCAGTTGGTTGACCGTGTCGACGACCTGCCCAGGGTGGACATTCCTGCCTCGTGGATCGACTTCGTGGTGGTCGCCGACCAGCCGTTCTACATCGAACCGTTGTTCACCCGCGACCCGCGTCATATCAAGCCGGTGCACGTGCTGATGGCGATGATGGCGATCCGCGGCATCTATGAAAAACACCAGGTGCAGTCGCTCAACCACGGCATCGGCTTCAATACCGCCGCCATCGAGCTGATCCTGCCGACCTATGGCGAGTCGCTGGGGCTCAAGGGCAAGATCTGCCGCAACTGGACCCTCAATCCTCACCCGACGCTGATCCCGGCCATCGAAACCGGCTGGGTACAAAGCGTGCACTGCTTCGGCACCGAGCTGGGCATGGAAGACTACATTGCCCAGCGTCCGGACGTGTTCTTCACCGGGCGCGACGGTTCGATGCGCTCCAACCGGTTGATGTGCCAGCTGGCAGGGCAGTACGCGGTGGACCTGTTCATCGGCGCCACCTTGCAGGTCGATGGCGACGGGCATTCTTCGACGGTCACCCGTGGCCGCCTGGCCGGTTTCGGCGGGGCACCGAACATGGGCCACGACCCACGCGGGCGACGCCACGCGACGCCGGCCTGGCTGGACATGACCGTGCCCGACACCCTGCTCGAGCGCGGGCGCAAGCTGGTGGTGCAGATGGTCGAGACCTACCAGGAGGGCGGTAAACCTACCTTCGTCGAAACCCTGGATGCGGTCGAGGTGGCGAAGAAGGCCGGCATGCCGCTGGCACCCGTGATGATCTACGGCGATGACGTCACCCACCTGCTCACCGAAGAGGGCATCGCCTACCTGTACAATGCGCGCAGCCTGCAGGAACGCCAGCAGATGATCGCGGCGGTGGCCGGGGTCACCGCCATTGGCCTGCGCCATGACCCCAAGGATACCGAGCGCCTGCGCCGCGAAGGGCTGGTGGCCTTGCCAGAAGACCTGGGCATTCGCCGCACCGACGCCACCCGTGAGTTGCTCGCCGCACGCAGCATCGCCGACCTGGTGGAGTGGTCCGGTGGTCTGTACAACCCGCCCGCACGCTTCAGGAGCTGGTGATGAAAGCACTTTGCCTACAGCCCCTGGCCTTGCCCGACCAGCTGGCGGACCTGGCCGTCGAAGCCCTGATCGATGAGGCCGACCTGTCGCCCAAGCCTGGGCTGGTGGACCGGCGCGGCAGCGGCGCCCATGGCGACATGAACCTGGCCTTGATGCATGCCTCGGCGCTGTCGCTGTGGCCGTGCCTGCGACAGATGGCCGAAGCGGCGCAACGCCATGGCGAGATTGCAGCGCCGCTGCGTGCAGAGCTGGGGCGCCTTGGGCGCGAAGGCGAGGCGGCGATGCTCGCCACCACGGCCGGGGTGAATACCCACCGTGGTGCTATCTGGGCGCTGGGGCTGCTGGTTGCGGCGCGGGCGCTGAGCCCGCTGAGCAGTGACCCGCATACTCTTGCCGCCCGTGCCGGGCGCCTTGCGCTGATCGATGATCCGGCCGCCCCCGCACAGGACAGCCACGGCACCCAGGTGCGCCGCCGCTATGGCGCAGGTGGTGCGCGCGAGCAGGCCCAGCAAGGCTTTCCGGCGATCACCGGTCACGCTCTGCCGCAACTCTGGCGCAGCCGCGCCGCTGGCGCCAGCGAGACCCATGCACGCCTGGATGCGCTGCTGGCGATCATGGCTTCGCTGGGCGACACCTGCGTGCTGTGGCGTGCCGGTCAGCAAGGCCTGGATGCCCTGCAGCAAGGGGCCCGTGCGGTGCTCGATGCAGGCGGCAGCGCGAGCTTGGCGGGTCGCCGTCAACTGCGCGCCCTGGATGCGCGCCTGCTGCAACTCAATGCCTCTCCAGGCGGTGCTGCCGATCTGCTGGCCGCCTGCCTGTTCCTCGACAAAGCCGGGAGCCTGTGACATGGAAACCCTGAACTTTCAATTCCCCGCTGCGCAACCGGGCCGTGGCCGTGCCCTGGTCGGCTGCGTCAGCTCCGGCGACCTGGAGGTGCTGATCGAGCCCGGCCAGGCCGGCAGCCTCGATATCCAGGTCGTGACCTCGGTCAACGGCAGCCAGGCACGCTGGAGCCAGTTGTTCCAGCGCCTGTTCGACGGCCGCAACTTGCCCGCGCTGAAGATCGACATCCATGATTTCGGCGCCACGCCCGGCGTGGTGCGCCTGCGCCTGGAACAAGGCTTCGAGGAGATCGGCCATGACTGATAACGAACGCCTGTTGCACAGCCGCAGTTTCGTCGAACTGGGGGCCCGCCAGCGTGCCAGGGCCTTGCTCGATGCGGGCAGTTTCCGCGAGCTGCTTGGCCCCTTCGACCGCCTGATGTCGCCCTGGCTGCCACGCCAAGGCATCGTGCCGCAGGCCGATGACGGCGTGGTCATCGCCAAGGGCACGCTCGACGGCCGTCCCGCCGTGGTCACAGCCATCGAAGGCGGGTTCCAGGGCGGCAGCATGGGCGAGGTGGGAGGCGCGAAGATCGCCGGCGCCTTGGAACTGGCCGCCGAAGACAACCGTAACGGCATCCCCACCTGCGCCGTGCTGTTGCTGGAGACCGGGGGCGTGCGCCTGCAGGAGGCCAACCTGGGCCTGGCGGCGATTGCCGAGATCCAGGCCGCGATCGTCGAACTGCGTGCCTACCAACCGGTCATCGGCGTGATCGCGGGTTCTGTCGGCTGCTTCGGCGGCATGTCCATTGCCGCCGGGCTGTGCAGCCATCTGCTGGTAACCCGCGAAGCACGCCTGGGTCTCAATGGCCCACAGGTGATCGAGCAGGAAGCGGGGATCGGTGAGTACGACTCGCGTGACCGGCCTTTCATCTGGAGCCTGACCGGTGGCGAGCAGCGCCACGCCAGCGGCTTGGCGGACGGCTACGTCGCCGATGACGTCGAGGCTGTTCGCAGCCAGTTGCTGGCGTTGTTGGACGCACCTTCTGCGCAGCGTGCCAGCCGCCATCAGTGGTTTCTCGAGCGCCTGGCGCAACTGGGTGATGACTGCCCGCAACTCGATGCCGCCGCCGTGCGTGCCCTGTATCAAGGAGATGCCTGATGAACCGTGCCCAGAACTGGTTGCAGGGCCTTGCCAGCGGCGAGTCGCTGCCGGGCTTCCCCGCCTCGGTGCGGGTGGTCGATGGCGAGCTGGACAATCGCCTGGCGCGCTTTATCGCCGTGGTGCCCGATGCGCGCAATCCCTTTGTACGCGCCCGTAGCGGCGAGGTTGGCCTGCTTGAAGGCTGGGGCCTGGCCAAGGCGGTCGCCGAGGCGGTGGAGGCCGATCGTGACAGTGAGAAGCGCGTGCTGGTTGCGCTGATCGATGTACCCAGCCAGGCCTACGGGCGGCGTGAGGAAGCGCTGGGCATCCACCAGGCCCTGGCCGGTGCGGTGGAAGCGTATGCTCGGGCGCGCCTGGCCGGGCATCCGGTGATCGGGCTGCTGGTGGGCAAGGCGATGTCCGGGGCGTTTCTTGCCCACGGCTACCAGGCGCAACGATTGATCGCGCTGGATGACAGTGGCGTCATGGTGCATGCGATGGGCAAGGCGGCAGCGGCGCGTATCACCCTGCGCAGTGTCGAGGACCTGGAAGCCTTGGCCGCCGAAGTGCCACCGATGGCCTACGACCTGAAAAGCTACGCCTCACTGGGGCTGCTGCACACGCGTCTTGCCGTGGATAACGCGCAGGCGCCGACCGCCCGGGATCTGGCACAGGTTCGTGCCTGCCTGATCGATGTCGTGCGCGACATTGGCGATACCACCGACCTGCGTAGTCGCCTGAACGGCGAGCATCGCAGCGCCTCCCGCGAGGTGCGTGAGCGCCTGCGCAGCCAATGGCAGGAGGCCTGAGATGTACGCCCCGCGCCCACATGACCTGCTCTGGGGCATGACTCCGGCCATGCTGCCTGCCGATGCGCCTGCCTGGGTGCACTCGGTGCTGGCAGCCGGCGAGCCGGTGGTAGTGCGCCGGGCGCTGGTGGCACCGGACCAGGTGGCGGTCGGGGTACGCGGCAGAGGGCGCGAGCAGCGTTTTGCCTGGCAGATGCGCCTGCTGGACATCGAGCGCTGGGTTAGCCCCGAAGCGCTGCGCAGGGAGGGCGAGTTGTCGTCGCCAGCCTTGCGTGCGTTATCGCAGGTCAGCGCTTGGTTGAACGACCGCGATTGGCTGTGGGGACCTACCGGCAGCACGGGTTTCCAGCTCGCGACGGGGATCGAGGTGCTGCACGCTGGCAGCGATCTTGATCTGCTGCTGCGCGCCCCTGTGTCGATACCTCGTGAGCAGGCCGCTGGACTGCTGAAACAGTTGGAAGGCGCGGCCTGTCGCGTCGATGCGCAACTGGAAACACCCGAGGGGGCGGTTGCCTTGCGCGAATGGGCCAGCGGGGCGCGTCGGGTGCTGCTCAAGTCGGCGGCTGGCGTGCGTCTGGTGAGTGATCCGTGGCAATTGCAGGAGGATGCGGCATGAGCAGCCTGTTCGCGTTCCCGGGGCAGGGCGCCCAGCAGGTGGGGATGCTTCATTGCCTGCCGGAGGGCAGTTCGGATCTGCTCGAAGCGGCCAGCGAGGCGCTGGGCGAGCAGGTGCTAACCCTCGACAGCGCCGAGGCGTTGCGCCATACCCGCGCCGTGCAGCTGTGCCTGCTGTTGACCGGCGTGGCATGGGCGCGCTGGCTGATGCGACGCAGCCCGGCGCCGGAGTATGTGGCCGGGTTGTCGATCGGTGCCTATGCCGCGGCGGTCACCGCCGATGTGCTGGCACTGGAGGACGCCGTACGCCTGGTATCGCTGCGCGGCGAGCTGATGCAGCAGGCCTATCCGACAGGCTACGGCATGACGGCCTTGAGCGGCCTCGACCTGCCCAGTGTCGAGCGTTTGCTGGAGGCGGTCGGGGGGGAGGTGTACCTCGCCAATCTCAACAGCGACAACCAGATCGTCATCGCCGGCAGCGATGCAGCGATGACAGAGGTCGCCGCGCGCGCGCGCAGCCTGGGGCAGGGCGTGGCCCGGCGCCTGGCGGTCAGTGTGCCGTCGCATTGCCCTCTGTTGGCGGCGCCTGCGGCTACCCTGGCCGCAGCGTTCTGCGAGGTCGAATTGCGTCGCCCACGCATCACCTACCTCAGCGGCAGCACGGCACGACCGATTTTCGATCCGGCACGCCTGCGCGACGACCTGGCCGGCAACATGGCTCGCATCGTCGACTGGCGCGCGACCCTGCGCGGCGCCTGGGAGCGCGGTGTGCGCCTGCACCTCGAATTGCCGCCGGGCAGCGTACTCACGGGTCTTGCCAGGCGAGTCTTCGAGCCTGGAAAGGTGCTGAGCGTGGAGTCCACCCGTGCCGACAGCATCGATGCACTGTTGCGTCAGGAGGTGGCCGACAACCGATGACCGCGCTGTAGCTCGAAGGACAACAACAAACAACTTCGATACAACTGAGGACAATAACAATGATCATCTATGGTGTGGCTCTGCTGGCGGTGTGCACGCTGGCCGGCGTTATCGTCGGCGACTTCCTGGGCGTGCTGTTGGGCGTCAAATCCAATGTGGGCGGGGTCGGCATCGCCATGATCCTGCTGATCTGTGCGCGGCTGTACATGCATCGCAAGGGTGGCATGAGCAAAGAGTGCGAGTTCGGTGTCGGGTTCTGGGGCGCGATGTACATCCCGGTAGTGGTGGCCATGGCGGCCCAGCAGAATGTGGTCACTGCCCTGCACGGCGGGCCTGTGGCCGTGGTGGCCGCGGTCGGTGCGGTGCTGGTGTGCGGCGCGACCATCGCGCTGATCAGCCGCAGTCACCGCGGCGAGCCGCTGCCGGCGCTCGATGCGACACCGCCAGCCTCGGTGCAGCCTGCACCTGCGGGAGGTCGTTGATATGTGGCCGCTCATTGAGAAAGCCCTGGAACACAATGACCTGATCACCGCTTTCGCCGTCGTCGGTGCGGTGATGTGGGTATCGGTGATGCTCTCCAAATACCTCACCTTCGGCCGCGTGCACGGCTCTGCCATCGCCATCGTCATCGGCCTGGTGCTGGCCTGGATCGGCGGCAACTTGACCGGCGGCCAGAAAGGCCTGGCGGACGTGACGCTGTTTTCCGGGATCGGGCTGATGGGGGGAGCGATGCTGCGTGATTTTGCCATCGTCGCCACCGCCTTCGAAGTGCAGGCCACCGAAGCGCGCAAGGCCGGGATGATTGGCGCGGTGGCGCTGTTGCTGGGCACTGTGCTGCCGTTCATCGTCGGCGCGGCGGTGGCCTGGGCCTTTGGTTATCGCGATGCGGTCAGTATCACCACCATCGGCGCGGGCGCTGTGACCTATATCGTCGGACCGGTGACCGGGGCGGCGCTGGGTGCAAGCTCCGATGTGATGGCCTTGTCGATTGCAACAGGCCTGATCAAGGCGATCCTGGTGATGGTGTTCACGCCAGTGTCGGCACGTATGCTGGCCCTGGACAACCCGCGCTCGGCGATGGTGTTCGGCGGCCTGGCCGGGACCGTTTCCGGTGTGACGGCCGGGCTGGCTGCAACGGATCGGCGCTTGGTGCCTTATGGTGCGCTGACCGCCACTTTCCATACCGGGCTGGGGTGCTTGATGGGGCCGTCGATCCTGTATTTCTGTGTACGCGGCCTGGTGGGATGAGGAGCACAGTCGGCCTGGGCTGTCACCCTTCGCGACTGTACATCCGGCATTCAGCCAGTAGCGCCAGCAGGTTCGGCTCGCGCTCGCGTGCCTTGAGAAACACCGCACCGATGTGCTGCTGCAACCGGTAGCGCGGTTGCAGCGCGATCAAGCGCACGCGGTTCTCGTACACCGCGGCGATACGTCCCGGCAGCAGCGCATAGCCCACCCCGGAACTGACCATGCTCAGCAGGGTGAAGATATCGTTGACCTGCATCGCCACTTTCGGTTCGAAGCCGGCCTGCTCGAACACCCGCGCGCCGTCACGGTGGGTGGCGAAACCCTGGGTGAGGGTGATGAAGGTGGAGTCGGCCAGGTCCGCCAGGTCGACTTCGGCCTGCTCGGCGAACGGCGAGTCGGTCGGCACGGCCAGGAAGATATCGTCGGAAAACAGCGCCAGGTGTTCGCAGGCCGGATCGTTGATGCTGTCGTCGAGCGAGACCAGGATGGCATCCAGTTCATGGTTCTTGAGACGGTGCAGCAAGTCGACGTTCGAGCCGAGCGTGAGGTCGATGTTCAGCTCGCTGCGGCGCAGCTTCAGGCCCATGACCAGCTTGGGCACGGTCTTGACCGTGAGCGAGTACAGCGCCCCGAGGCGAAAGCGTTCGGCATAGAAACCTGCGGCCTCGCGGGTCTGGCGCACCATCTGCTCGGCGTCCTGCAACAGTTGTCGGGCCTTTTTCTCCAGCACATAGGCGCTTTCCAGCGGTATCAGCTGGCGGCCTTCGTGCTTGAACAGCGGGCAGCGCAGGGCGTTTTCCAGCGAGTGGATCGCCCGGTGCACGCTGACCGCACTGGTCGACAGTTCGCTGGCGGCACGGCCCAGGTTGCCGCTGCGCATGAAGGCGAGGAAGGTCTCGAGCTTCTTCAGGGTCAGTTCTTCGTCGATCAGCATGCACAGGCGCTCGCGGGCGGTCGGAGCGCCGATGATGCCACAGCACGGCGCGGCCCAGGCAGCCTTGCGCAGGGGCGCGCCGCCGTCGGTGTCCGCTGGCAGGCGTGGGGCTGGGTGTTGCAGGGGGAACTTTGCCGGGCCAGACGATTCCACCGAATGCCGGACCTTCTGCAGCGGCTGCACGCTGCCTCCGGTATCGCCAGCCCGACCGACTGAACCATCGTCTTCGATGGACGACCCTGGAGGTATGCATGGCCCGACATATCATTCACTTCACCGGCCCGATCAATTCCTCGACCTGTGGCAACCTGATCAGTACCTGCTCACGTGCCGTGCAGCAGGGCGCCGAGCTGTTGCAGATCAACATCGCCACCATGGGCGGCGAGTGCAGCTATGGCTTCACGCTGTACAACTTCCTGCTTGGCCAGCCGGTGCCGGTGCACACCCATAACCTCGGCACCGTCGAGTCGATGGGCAATATCCTGTTTCTTGCCGGCAGCCATCGTACGGCTTGCCAGTACAGCAAGTTCCTCTTTCACCCGTTCCACTGGACCCTGCACGGCTCGGTGGACCACTCGCGCATGGCCGAGTACGCCATGAGCCTGGACTACGACCTGCGTCTGTATGCCGAGATCGTCGCCGAACGTACGCAAGGCTCGGCCGAGGACCTGGATGTGGTGCGCTATCTGATGGCCTATCCACGCATCCTCGGGCCACGTGAGGCCCTGGCCAGCGGAATGATCCATGCCATCGATGAACTGCCGGTCGCGGCCGATGTGGTGCAGTGGAGCGTGCATGCCTGAAGCCTGCGCTGGAGGGCGGCCAAGAGGTTGGTGCGCAAGCGTTCGCTATCGCCGCCTTTTAGCGCCGCCGGTCAGCCCGTCTGCAATGTGATGGAGCAGATCGTCGCACATCCGCTCGGAACTCTTGTGGGGCGCGCATTCGTGCCTTACGCCACAGACCGTAAAGGAGAAATGACATGGCACACGACCAGGATCGCCCAAGCCAACGTGGTGGCACCAAGGAAACCAACCCTGGCAACTTCGCCAACGACCGCGAGCGGGCTTCCCGTGCAGGCCAGAAGGGCGGCAAGAATTCGGGGGGCAACTTCGCCAATGATCGAGCTCGTGCTTCCGAAGCCGGGCGCCGGGGTGGCCAGAACAGCCACGGCGGTGGTCGCAGTCAATGAGCAAGCGGCTGCTCAGCTGCAGACGGTGCAGCCTTGGCAGGGTTTTTCAGCGGGTTCGATAATCTTTTGAATCTTCACGGAAAACCCTGATCAATCAGTAGTCATCCATGGAGAAGAGGAGGCCCGTGATGCCAGCCCCACAGTTGTACATCATCGAATACACGCTGCACGACGAGGCGCGCAGCTTCATCATTCGATCGGAGCGAATGGACAATGCCGAGGCTTGGCATTGGGCCAGTTGTGATGCAGGGGTCGGGATCATTCCGAAGTTCGGACGAGAGAAGATCAAGAAGGTGAGTCGACCCATGGCCGAGCGTTATGGGGTGACCGGGGTGAGCTGGCGGTTGTCTGGGAGCAAGCCTGCACCTGCTCAAGGCGAACGCAAACCCGATCACGCAGCGGGATAACGGCTTCGCAGCTGAACCTGCTTTCACACAGCTATCACCTGCAGGCGCGGCCAAGTCCGCGCCTGCATAGCTCCGGTATCAAGCCCGGCGCAACGCGGGGTAGTCCGTGTAGCCTTCGGCGCCATTGGCGTAATCGAACTGTGCGCGGTGCTCGTTCAAAGGCGCTTGCTGCTGCAGGCGTTCCACCAGGTCCGGGTTGGCGATATAGCTGCGCCCGAAGGCCACCGCATCGATCAGCCCTCGCGCAATCAGCGCCTCGGCTTTTTCCGGGGTGTAGCCGCCAGCCGCTACGATCACCCCCGGATACACGGCGCGAATCGCCTCGCGGAATTCGTCACGCAGCGGCTTGCCACCGGCCCAATCCGGCTCCGAGAGATGCAGGTAAGCCAGGTTGCGCTTGGCCAGTTCTTCGATCAGGTACAGCGCTGCGGCTTCCTGATCCTCACCGTTGTCGACCCCATTGAACGGCCCCAGCGGGAAAATGCGGATCGCCACGCGGTCGGCGCTCCAGGCGGCGATGGCGGCGTCCACCGCTTCCAGCACGATCCGTGCGCGATTCTCGACGCTGCCGCCGTAGCGGTCTTCACGCACGTTGGCGCTGGGCGAGAGGAACTGGTGCAGCAGGTAACCATGGGCGGCGTGCAGTTCGATCAGGTCGAAGCCTGCGTGCTGCGCAGTGTGGGCGGCCTGGCCGAAGTCAGCGACGATGTCGGCGATTTCGGCTTCGCTCAAGGCCCGCGGCGCGGAGGTTTCGACGCGAATCACGTTGCCCTGTGCGTCGCGCAGCGAGGTGCGGGCATCAGCGGGCAATGCCGAGGGCGCGACCGGCGCGGCCTGGCCGGGCTGTAGCGAGGTGTGGGAAATGCGCCCGGTGTGCCAGACCTGCACCGCGCTGTGCCCACCTGCTGCATGGATGCGTTCGTTGACCAGGCGCCAACCGGCGATCTGCTCGTCGGTGTGGATACCGGGTGATCCCGAATAGCCTTTAGCCTGGAAGGAAATCTGTGTCGCTTCGCTGATGATCAACCCGGCACTGGCACGCTGGCTGTAGTACTCGGCCATCAGCGGCGTGGGTACATCGCCCGGTTCCAGGCTGCGCAGGCGTGTCAGGGGCGCCATGAAGACGCGGTTTGGCAGGGTGAGGGGGCCGACTTGAACGGGGCGGAACAGGTGCTCGAGTGTCATTGAAGCCTCTGGGTGCAGTAAATACGATGGGCTGCACCATACCTGTCCCATTGGGGAAAGGGGGGACCGGTATCCCCGCTTGTCGCTCCCCAATGGCCTGCAATAGAGCGTTTCGGGCGTATCCAGTAGCAGAAGTCGCCTATCCGGGAGGCTATCTGTAGTACCTGAGCCGCCGACGAGTGTCGACGGCGTCACGGGCGATCATCGATTTCGTTCGGGAGGAACGGCGGCGCACTTCAGCGCGCCAAGCGTCCGCTGACAAAGTGTGCGACGTCATTGAACCCCGGCGTCGAGGCATGCCCCGGTGTTACCAGCGAGTCGATGAAGGCTTCGTCCTCGGCGGTGATGTTGACCTCCAGCGCTCCGGCGTAGGTTTCCCACTGCGCCTCGGTACGCGGCCCGACGATGGCCGAACTGACCAGTTGGTTGTTGAGCACCCAGGCGATGGCGAATTCGACGATACCCACGCCCTTGGCGTCGGTGTAGGCGTGGATCTTCTGGGCGATGGCCAGCGACTCCTGACGCCACTCCACCTCCATGATCCGCTTGTCCTGGCGCCCGGCGCGGCTGCCGGCGTCAGGGGTCGAGCCTGGCGCGTACTTGCCGCTGAGCACGCCACGGGCCAGGGGGCTGAACGGCACCACGCCCAGCCCGTGGTAGGCCGCGGCGGTCAGTTGCTCGGGCTCGGCCTGGCGGTTGACGATGTTGTACAGCGGCTGGCTCACCACAGGCTTGGGCACCCCGAGGCGTTCGGCCAGGTTGCAGATCTCGGCGATGCGCCAGCCGCGGAAGTTGGACACGCCCCAATAGCGAATCTTGCCTTGCTGCAGCAGATCACCGATGGCTCGCACGGTCTCTTCCAGCGGTACCTTGTGGTCTTCGCGGTGCAGGTAGTAGATGTCCAGGTAGTCGGTGTCCATGCGCGTCAGTGTTGCCTCCAGCGCATTGAACAGGTGCTTGCGTGACAGCCCGCTGCGGTTGGGCAGGCCGTCTGCCGGACCGTAGCCGGCCTTGGAGGCAACGATCCAGTCCTGGCGATGGCGTGCCACCGCTTCGCCGACGATCTCCTCGGAGCGCCCGGCGTTGTAGACATCGGCGGTATCGATGAAGTTGATGCCCTGGTCCCAGGCGCGGTCGATGATGCGCAGCGAAGCCTCGGTATCGGTCTGTTCGCCGAACATCATACTGCCCAGGGTCAGGGCTGAGACTTGCAGGCCGGAGCGGCCGAGAGGGCGGTAGCGCATGCTGGAGGTCCTTGCGTCGAAGAAGATGGTTGGACCGTTTTACACACAAGCACCGGGCTTTGAAAGGGCGGAGGATAGGGTTCGCCGCGATGTGCCGATGCCAGGGCAAAGAGAATTTCTGGCCGAGCGCAATCCTTGTGCTACTACTTGATATCGACACGCGCGATTGCAGATGGACGGTCGCAGAGGCAGGGAATTCGCCAGCGCTGATGTCTTGCCAGCCCCCGCTATAGCCGTCTTCCTGCTGCGCGTGAATGAATCCGAGCTGTTTCATCACCACAAGGAAGGCTACACATGACCGAAGTCACCCTGATCGAAACCGTGAGCGCCGATTCCCTGACCAAGCTGCTGCAGGATGCCGGCTGCCGGGTCAATCGTAGCGAGCAGAATGCCGTCGTGCAGCTGCTCAGCGCCAGCCAGGGCGTGGGTTACGCAGTACGGTTCGGCAATCGAGCCAAGGACCAGGAGGGCGAGTTCCTCGACTTTACCTTCAGTTGCGCGTTGCGCATCCAGGGCGAGCTGCCGGCCGGGCTGGCCGAGCGCTGGAACGCCAGCCGTCGTTTCGCCCGGCTGTCGGTGCAGGGCGAGTTCCTGGTGATGGAAAAGGACGTGGTGGTGGCCGATGGCGTCAGCGAGAAGCATCTGCTGGGTAGCCTGGTGCTGTGGGATCGCCTGCTGCAGGAGTTCATCGTCTACCTGCGCGACTACAGCCGCAATGTCGCTGACCAGACCGAACAGGTAGCCGGCGCGGCGACTGCTTCGTGACTTCCCGTACCTTCTGGGCCGGCACGGGTGCGCTGGCCGTCATTGCCGTGGCTGTCGCCCTTGTTCTACGTCCGGGGGAGGAGCCGATCGCCGCAGCGCACCCGGCGGCGACCGAGGTCAAAGGACCGGTGTTGGCCAGCCTGGGCGAACAGAAGGTCGGCAGCGACGAGCTGAAGACGCTGCTGGCGCAGTTACCGGAGCCGACCCGCGAGCACCTGCGTGGCGATCGTCCGGCATTGGAGGCATGGATTCGCGCACGCCTGGCAGAAAAGGCGCTGTATCGCCAGGCCGAAGCCAAGGGCTGGCCACAGCGTCCAGATGTCGAGGCGCAGACCCGTGCGGTGAGCGAACAGATCGTATTGCGCGACTACCTCGCTTCGGTCACCCGAGTGCCTGACGATTACCCGAGCCAGGCAGAGCTTGAGCAGGCGTACCAAGCCACCAAGGACGAACTGCGCCTGCCGGTACGCTATCGCTTGAGCCAGATTTTCCTGCGGGTTGAAAATCCCAAGGACGACGAGGCAGTGGTCAAGCAGGCCCAGGCCCTGGCCAAGCAAGCACGCGACGGCAATTTCGCCACGCTCGCCCGCGAGCACTCCCAGGACACCGGCACCGCCGCCCAAGGCGGCGATAGCGGGCTGCAGGCGCTCGACCAGTTGCTACCTGAAGTGCGCGAGGTGGTGACGCGGCTCAAGGTCGACGGAGTGAGTGAACCGGTGCGCACGGCGGCAGGCCTGCACATCATCAAGTTGGTCGAACAGCAACCGGCGCGGGCGGCAACCCTGGAGGAGGTGACACCGCAACTGACCCAACTGCTCAGGGCACAACGCCAGGAGCAACTGGTGCGCAATTACGTCAACGGCATGTTCGATTCGGCGACCTTGAGTATCGACGGGGCGGCATTGAACCAGGTGCTGGAGGCCAGTCGCTGATGCTCTAGGTCTGTATGAAAAGTCTTGAGACGAAGGTCAGGCAAGGCGAAAACAGCCGAGGAACGGTCGGAGTCGCGCTCGACTTTACGGGTTGTAAATGAGCATTCCGACCGGGCTGGCGCACCAGGCTGTTTTCAACGCAGCATCACCGAGTATCAAGGCTTTTCGTACAGAGCCTAGGGGTGATCGTGCCGAATCTGCATTCGGTACGGCCACTCAACCTGCCTTGCGCAGCGTCAGATTGATCCGTCGTTCCCCCATCCGCTCATGCTTGCCCGGCTTGATCGGCAGCACGCCATGGAAGCGCAAGCGATCCTCGCCACCCCATACCATGACATCGCCATGACTGAGCGGCACATGCTGCGGCCGGTCGCTGCGTTGCATGCCGCCGAGCAGAAATACGGCGGGCAGCCCCAGCGAGATCGACACGATAGGCTGGCTGAAATCCTGCTCGTTGCGATCCTGGTGGAGGCTCAAACGTGTACCGGGCAGGTAGTGGTTGACCAGGCACGCATCCGGCACGAACCCCTCGAAGCCAGCTTGGGAGGCGGCTCGCGCAGCCAGTGTCAACAGCACCTCGGGCAGCGCCGGCCAGGGCTTGCCGCTCAGCGGATCCAGCGGGCTGTAGCGGTAGCCACGCGCGTCGCTGACCCAGCCCAGGCTGCCGCAATTGCTCAGCGCGACGGCCATGTGCAGCCCGCCGGGCGTCTGCATGTGTCGAAAGGGTGCCGCGCGCAACACTGGGCGCAGGGCATCGAGCAGGACTTCGACCTCGGGCAGGGCAAAGCCTGGCAGCAGCATGACCTGGCTGGCCAGCGATTGCGGCTGAGAACCGAAGAGGTCGAGGTCTGACTGGATCATGGCGGGCACTGGCGTGGGTAAGCCTGGATTGTAACGCTGTTGATTCGTCCAGCCCATGGCAAATGGTCGGAGGGCGCCCTGAGCGCAGGTTCGGTCGGGCCGAGCAAGCGACCCTGTGCACCCGCGGATCGAAAAAGACGCGGTGGCCGGGCGCTTTCGTCGTGCGAGCGGGCTTGCCCGCAGACACCGGCACAGCCTGCGCCACCCACAGCCGCAGCCCGCTTTACGTATGCGTCAGGCTGACGCACACTGCGCAGAGTTCCGGGGTACAGCTGGAGTAAACGATGGCGCGACAATCACCCATAACAGACGCCCACGACCCGATGCAGCAATCCCGCCAGGTCCGCCTGCACCTGGCCAACGAGGGCGAGCTGCCTTCCGGCATGCTGCGCGAAGAGATCGATGCCTCATGGCGCCGCAGCCACGGCCATGGCCTGGACTGCCTGCAAGGCGAACAGGTCGGCCTTGGCGTCGAGCACGGCCAGAACCTGCAGACCCTGCTCGAGCTCAACCGCACGCTGATTGACGCCGTCACCCCCGAACTCGACTACCTGGTCGAGCGCCAGGGCAAGGGCGGAATCATCATTCTCGGCGATGCCCAGGCCAATGTGCTGGCCATCGAAGGGCAGACCCATGTGCTCAATCGCAATGGCCTGCGCGACCTGCACCCCGGCAGTTGCTGGAGCGAGGCGCTGCGCGGCACCAATGCCATCGGCACCGCCGTGGTCGAAGGGCGGCCCACCCTGATCAACTGCGGTGAACACTACCTCGATCGCCTCAGCCCGTTCTCCTGCACCTCCGTGCCCCTGCGCGATCCACGCGGCGAAGTGATCGGCGTGCTCGACATCACCCGCGAAGGGGTGATGAGCCAGCCGCAGGACAGCCTTTCGACCCTGATGCTTGCCGCCGGCAACATCGAGAGTCGGCTGTTCGGCCTGTACCACCCCGAGCAGTTGATGCTGGCGTTCCACAGTCGCCCGCAGTACCTGGGCAGTGCCTGGCATGGGCTACTGGCCCTGAGCCTTGATGGTGAGGTGATGGCGGCCAACGAAAATGCCTGCCAGTTGCTCGGGCTGCCGCGCCCTGGCTTGATCGGCCGACGTTGCAGCGACTTGCTCGGCGAGCGTTCGCCGGCCTTTCTCAACCGCCTGTTGCAGGGCGGGATGAGCAGTGTGCAGACCGCCAAAGGGGAATTCTTCGTTCGGGTGCTGCAACTGCCGCGCCATGGCAACCTGGGCGCGACCGTCGCGACAAAGCCTGTTGCGGCGGTCAAGTGGTCGGCGCTCGATGCACTGGGCGGTGGCGACAGCCGTCTGGCGCGGGGTTTGCGCATGGCTCGCCAGGGCCTGGTCAACGGGCTGCCGGTGCTGCTGCTGGGCGAAACCGGGACAGGCAAGGAAGTGGTGGCGCGTGCCCTGCACCAAGCCAGCCCGCGCGCGGACAAACCGTTCGTTGCAGTCAACTGCGCAGCGATTCCCGAAGGGCTGATCGAGTCCGAGCTGTTCGGCTACCGCGACGGCGCGTTTACCGGCTCGCGCCGCGGCGGCATGGTCGGTCGGCTGATGCAGGCCCATGGCGGTACCTTGTTTCTCGACGAAATCGGCGACATGCCACTGGCCCTGCAGGCCCGGCTGCTGCGCGTGCTGCAGGAGCGCCGTGTGGCACCGCTGGGGGCCGGCGAGGAGCAGGACATCGACGTGGCGATCATCTGCGCCACGCACCGTGATCTCAAGCGGCAGGTAGCCGAACAGCACTTTCGCGAGGACCTGTACTACCGGGTCAACGGCGTGTCCCTGCGCCTGCCGGCCCTGCGCGAGCGTGATGACCTCGGCGCCCTGATCGACGGGGTGCTGGACAAGCTCGGCGCCCGCGGCGTCACCCTGGATCCGGCATTGACCTCCCTGCTTGAAGGCTTCGACTGGCCGGGCAATATCCGCCAACTGGAGATGGTATTGCGCACCGCGCTGGCCATGCGCGAGACGGGTGAGCAGGTGCTCGGGCTCGATCACCTGACCGATTGCCTGCTCGACGAGTTGTCCAGTGGTACGCCTGCTGCCGGTAGCCTGCGCGAGAATGAACTGGAATTGATTCGGGGCGCCCTGGCGCGCCACCAGGGCAATGTATCGGCCGCCGCCGAGGCGCTGGGCATCAGTCGCGCGACGCTGTACCGCAAGCTCAAGCAGTTGCGCGGATAGACCATGGGCGGAGTGTTCTCGCGCCTGATCGAGTCTGGCGACCCCGTGCTCATGCGCCAGGCCCTGGCCTGGCTGTACGGTTTCGTGCGGCCCCAGCGCCGGGCCATCGCCGTGCTGCTGGGGTTGTCGCTGGTCGCTTCGCTGCTGGCCCTGGCCCAGCCCTGGCTGGTCAAGACGCTGATCGACGAGGGCCTGCTGGCACGCGATTACCAGACGCTCTGGCACATGGCGGCGTTGATGATCGGTGCCGGGGTGCTGGGTACCGTGCTGTCGGGGGTCAACCGCTACCTGCATACGCGCTTGTCGGGGCGCATCCTGTTCGCCTTGCGCGACGACCTCTATCGACACTTGCAGCAACTGTCGCCGACGTTCTATGGGCGACGCCGTACGGGCGATATCCTTTCGCGCCTGGACGGTGATGTGGCCGAGATCCAGCGCTTTGCCGTGGATTCGCTGTTCGCGGCCGTCTCCAGCGTCATCGGCCTGCTTGGCGCGGTGGCCTTGATGCTGATGTTGTCGTGGCGACTGTCGTTGTTGCTGGCCTTGCTCGTACCGATCGAAGTGCTCTGGTTGCGTTGGATGCGGCGCAAGGTCGAACGCGAAGTGCGCAGCCTGCGTGAGCGTTCGGCAGACGTGTCGTCGTTCCTGGTCGAGACGCTGCCCGCGATGAAGTTCATCCAGGCCGCCGGGCAGCAGGGGCGTGAAGCGGGGCGCCTGGATCAGCTGGGGCAGGGCTACATGAAGCAACTGCTCAAGGTACAGATCACCGAATTCTTCACCCAGGCCGTGCCCGGCACCCTGACTTCATGGTGTCGCGCCTGTGCCTTTCTGGTAGGCGGCTGGTGGGTAATCCAGGGCACATGGCAACTGGGTGCGCTGATCGCCTTCTCGACCTACCTGGGCATGGCGGTGGGGCCGGTGCAGAGCTTGCTTGGCCTGTATGTCGCGGTGCAGCGGATGGCGGTGAGCCTGGGCCGGGTCATGGAGCTCAAGCGCGAACCGGTGGCGGTCAGCGAGCCACAGGTGCCCACGCCGATGCCCGACGGGCCGGGTGAGTTGCGCCTGGAAGGCGTTGGCTTCGC
The DNA here is from genome assembly GCF_034961125.1 of Pseudomonas machongensis. Taxonomy (NCBI): domain Bacteria; kingdom Pseudomonadati; phylum Pseudomonadota; class Gammaproteobacteria; order Pseudomonadales; family Pseudomonadaceae; genus Pseudomonas; species Pseudomonas machongensis. The sequence continues at coordinate 539,541 of NZ_JAYFUI010000187.1, forward strand.
CCATGATGGCCGCCAAGGGGCGGTGCTCGATCAGGTCGATATCATCGTCGCGGCTGGGCTGAAGGTGGCTATCAGCGGAGCCTCGGGGGTGGGCAAGTCGACCCTGATCGACCTGCTGCAGCGTTTTTACGACCCGGATCGTGGGCGTATCCTGCTCGACGGTGTCGACCTGCGCCAACTCGACCTGGCTGCACTGCGCCGTCGCATCGCGGTGGTCAGCCAGGACATCGTACTGTTTCGTGGCACCCTGGCTCAGAACCTCGCCTACAGCACACCTGACGCCAGCCGCAGCGCACTGGAGCAGGTGGTGCGCCTGACCCGCCTGGAGGGCCTGGTGCACAGCCTGCCGATGGGGCTCGATGGCGCCCTCGGCGAGCGCGGCCAGCAGCTGTCCGGCGGGCAGAAACAACGTATCGCCATCGCCCGCGCCTTGCTACAGGATCCGGCGATCCTGGTACTGGACGAAGCGACTTCGGCCGTGGACGAGGCGACCGAGCGCGAGGTGATTGCCGCTATCGACCAGCTGTTTGCCGGGCGCACGCGCATTCTCATCAGCCACAGGCCGTCGACCCTGGCCGATGCAGACCTGCATCTGCAGCTGCAGGACGGCCAACTGCGGATTCTGCAGCAGGTACGTGTCGATCATGGCCACTGAACTGCGTTTGGGGGTGATCGATAGCGGCTGCACGTTGTCGCAAATGCCGACGGTGGTGGCCGCACGGCGCTTCTGGCTGCAAGAGGGACTGCTCCAGGAGGGCGAGGCGCAGCCTGATGCCCTTGGCCATGGACGTGCGGTCCTGGAGTGCCTGCGCGAGGGGGCCGGTGATGTACCGGTGCTGGTAGCCCAGGTGTTCAGCGACCAAGGGCGGACCAGCGCCTTGCAGGTGGCTGCAGCATTGCTGTGGCTGGTGGAGCAGGGCGCCACTCTGGTCAATCTGAGCCTGGGGCTGCAGCAGGACCGTGCTGTGCTGCGCCAGGCCTGCGCCGCCGCCCAGGCTGCCGGCGTCGTGTTGTGCGCGGCCAGCCCAGCCCGTGGCGCTGCGGTGTATCCGGCCAGCTACCCGAACGTGCTGCGCATCACGGGCGACGCCCGTTGCCGCGCAGGCCAGTGGTCATGGCTGGGCACGGCGCAGGCCGACTTCGGCGCGCCGGTGGGGGGGAATGCCCAGGCAGGGGCCAGCCTGGCGTGCGCGGCCTTGACCGGGCGAATGTGCGCACTGTTACGCGAGCATCCCGAGCTGCAACCTGCACAGCTACGTGCCTGGCTGCAGGCGCATGCGGCTTTCGTCGGGCCTGAGCGTCGAGGTGTCGATGAGCCGTGACCCGCAGATCCTCGTGCTTGGTGCAGGCCCTGCCGGGGCCGCAACCGCCATAGGCCTGCGGCGCATGGGCTATGCGGTCACGCTGGTGTCGGACTGGCGCCGTTTCGATGCCGTCGAAGGGGTATCGCAGCGGGTGCTGGACGGCCTGCGCCACGCAGGGCTTGGCCTGGCGTTGGGGGTGGCGACGGTTGCTGCCGCGCGCCAGGTGCAATGGAACGGCGAACGGATGCAGATGAATCAGGAATTTCTGCTCGATCGTGCGCGCTTCGATCGAGCGCTGCGCGAGGATCTGCTGTGCGCCGGGGTGAATGTCATTCACGGGCGTGTCCGCGAGCTGACGCAGAACGGGCGATACCAGGCGCAGCTCGACGACGGCCAGGTGCTGCACGGCGATTTTCTGGTCGAAGCCCGTGGTCGCCAGGCGCCCCTGCCTGCCAGCCGCCTGCGTGGCCCGGAAACCGTCAGCCTGCTCAACCTCTGGCAATCGACAGCAGGCGGCACGCCAGCTTCTGCAGTGGAAAGCCTCGACGATGGCTGGGCATGGATGGCGCGCCTGGCAGACGGGCGTTGCTACTGGCAGATCACCCTCGATGCCAGCGCGGCCTCGCTGCCGGGCAAGGCCGCCCTGGCTGAGTATTGCGCGACCCGGCGGCGGCAGTCGGCAGGGGTTGCGCAGTTGTTCGATGCCCAGGCGTTGGAGCCCGCTCAGGTGCATGCACGCAGCAGCACGGCGATTCTTGCCGGCGAGTGTGCCGGCGCGGACTGGCTGCGTGTGGGCGATGCGGCGATGGCCGTCGATCCTTTGTCGGGCAACGGGATCTTCCAGTCACTGTCGTCGGCCTTGCAGGCGCCGGTGGTGATCAACACCTTGTTGAGGCGACCGGAGCGGTCGGCGTTGGCGCAACGCTTCCACCAGCAACGGGTCGAGCAGTTGTTCCTGCGTTTTGCCCGCACAGGGCGGGATTTCTATCGACTGGAACAAAGACATGCCGACGCGGGGTTCTGGGTACCGCGCCAGAGATGGCCTGATGACCAGGGCATGCACCAGGCCGCAAACTGGCAGGCGGTTCGAGTTGAACGCAGGCCAGTGTTGCGCGAAGGCTGGGTGGACGAGGCCGAGGTGGTGGTGACGGCCGACCAGCCGCTGGGGGTATGGCACCTGCAGGGCATCGAACTGGCGCCGGTTGTGCGGGCCCTGCAGGCGGGTTCGGGTCTGGTCGAGGCGCTGGCAGACAAGCCTGAACAGGCACACGCCATGGTGCGGCGCTGGTTGCTGGAGCAGGGTTATCGCTGAGGGCCGCGTATACTTTTGCGAGTAATCAAGCGCCTGCACGACGCTTGGCGAAGGCTCAGAAGAAAGTCCCGATCACCAGTTGCAGATAGGTCCCGGTATCCCGACTACCCAGCTGCATGCCGCCATTGTCGGCATTGCGCTCAGGCTTGTAGAAACCCAGCACCGGGCTGACCAGCAGGTGATCGTTGACCATCCATTCCACATACAGGTCCAGTTCCCGCCCGCCGACATTGCCCTGGTCGGTGTCCAGCGTGTCGAAATCGAAGTACAGCGCGCCAAGGGTCAGGTTGTCGCGCGGCTTGGCCTTCAAGCCCACATGATGGACCTGGGTGTTGGTGTTGAACGGGCCGGCATAGTTGGCGGCGACTTCACCCTGGAACCAGGTCCCGTAACCCCGGCTGAGCCCGTAGAACAATGGGTCGAAGTCCTTGGAGAAGCGGCTGTAGCGATAGGTGGCGGTGGGTGTCCATGGCAGCTGCGAGAAGGTCCAGCTGCCTTCCAGGTACCAGGCGTTCTCACGGGTGCCTCGTTGGTCCTGGGTGACATATTCGCCCGCGACTTCCAGGTCCTGGACGCCAAGGCTGCCGCGCCCGCGCAGACTGACGGTGTCCATGCCATCGCGGTGCTCCAGGCCCATGATCTGGGCATAGCGACGGTCCACATCCAGACCGTGAATCCAGCTCAGGCCAACGGTACCCGCGTCGCCGACGTGCTCCAGGTTGGCGACAGCCATGGAACTGTCGGCTTGATAGTGGTTATCGGACTTGAGCCACATCAGGTCGCCACGCCAACCCTGGCTGCCGCCCAGGCGCAGCACGGCGGTGCGGTCGAAGGCCTTGCGCGCCGCCAGGTAGTAGGCGCCGCCGCGATTGAAATTGGCACCCAGGTCGACCTTGCCGAGGTTGACGGGATCGCCCTGGATCAGGAAGCCGTCCCCCAAAGTGACCACCTGGCGGCCGCCGGAAATATCGATGCCGTCGTCACCCAGCAGCGGGAACAGCGTGCCCGAGCGCCAGCCAAGATAAGCATCCTCGACGGCCGTGCGGCGTTCGTCCCCAAGAGTCAGGCCCGCGGCATCGCCGTCACCCCAGGTGGCGGAGCTGAGCAGGCTGAAGGCGCCGTACAGTGAGCCGGTGTCGGCCAAGGTCTGGCTCGCGCTCAGGCCATATTTGACGTAGCCCTCGCGCCAGTTGCTGCTGCCAGGCGAGCGGTTGCCGGCCTGGTTGAAGCTTTCGTCACTGTGAAAGATGCCGAACAAGGCCTCGAGGTTGGCGTTGAGGACAGTGCCATCCTGGTTGTAGAGCTCGTGGGCCTGGGTGAGGGGAGTGGCCAGCAGAAGGGCCAGTGCGCAGACGAGCGGATGCCTCATGGTGTGCTCCATGTTTTCTTGTTGTTTTCAGGAAGTCGGCCTCTCTGCCGGCAAAGCTGCGAAGAGGCCGGGGCAGCTCAGGTTCAGAGCTTGATCAGTACCGACTTGAGCTCGGTGTAGTAGTCGATCGCCGCGGCACCCATCTCCCGGCCGACGCCCGACTGTTTGTAGCCACCGAAAGGCAGGGCCGGGTCCAGCGCACTGTGGCAGTTGACCCAGACCGAACCGGACTTGATGCGCGGAATCATGCGGTGCACGGCGCCCAGGTCGTTCGACCAGATGCTCGCGCCCAGCCCGGAAGGGTTGTCATTGGCCATGCGCACGACCTCGTCGATATCGTCGAAGGGCATCGCCACCAACACCGGGCCGAAGATTTCTTCCTGGACCAGGCGATGGCGCTGGTCGACATCGACGATCACGGTCGGCTTGACGAAGTAGCCCGGCCCGTAGCGCTCACCGCCGCAGGCGATGGTCGCGCCGAGCTCGCGGCCCAAGGCGATGTAGCTGCTGACCCGATCCTGCTGCTTGGCGGAAATCAGCGGCCCCATCTGCACCGCCGGGTCCAGGCCGCTACCGAGTTTCATGCCGTTGGCGATGCCGGCGATGTCGGCTACCACATTGTCGAAATGCTTGCGGTGCACATACAGGCGCGACCCTGCACAGCACACCTGCCCCTGGTTGAAGAAGATCGCCGTGGCCGCGCCGGCGGCGGCTTCCTGCAGGTTGGCGTCGGGCATGACGATGGTCGGCGACTTGCCGCCCAGCTCCAGGGTGACGCGGGTCATGTTGTCCATCGCGGCCTTGCCGATCAGCTTGCCGACTTCGGTGGAGCCGGTGAAGGTGAGCTTGTCCACGCCCGGATGGCGGCTGAGGGCGGCGCCAGCGTTGAGCCCGGTGCCTGTGACCACGTTGAACACGCCAGCCGGATAACCGGCTTCATCGACCAACTCGGCGAGCTTGAGCGCCGTCAGTGGGGTTTCGTCGGCAGGCTTGAGCACCATGGTGCAGCCGGTGGCCAGCGCCGGACCGAGTTTCCAGCAGGCCAGCAGCAGCGGGAAGTTCCAGGCGACGATCGCACCGACTACGCCTACTGCTTCGCGGCGGATGAAGCCGTGGAACTGCTCGTCGGGCATCAGCGGCATCGACGCTTCGACGGTGCTGCCCTCGATCTTGGTGGCCCAGCCGGCCATGTAGCGCAGGAAGTCGATGGCCAGTTGCACGTCCATGACCTGGGCGACGTTGGCGCTCTTGCCGTTGTTCAGGCATTCGAGCTCGGCCAGTTCGCGGGCATCACGGGCCATCAGGTCGGCCAGGCGCCACAGCAGGTTCTGCCGTTCGCGAGGGCGCATCCGGCTCCAGGGCGAGTCGTCGAAGGCCTGGCGGGCTGCGCGCACGGCACGGTCGACGTCCTCGCTGTCGGCCGAGGGAACCTCGCCGAGTATCTCGCCGGTGGCCGGGTTGCGGAAGCTCAAGGTGCGGCCACTGGCAGCGTCCTGCCAGTCGGCGCCGATGCGCATCTTCAGCTTGCGCGCGAGGAACGCCTGGGTATCGGGCAGGATGGGCAGGTCGGAAAGCATGGGGCGGTGCCTCTTGTCATTGGAGTGTGGCAAGGGCGGCGCAATGGCCGTGCCAAGGTGGGTTGGCGGGCTTAACTCGTTGATCAGGCTAATTTTTGTTCTGACGCATAGGGTGGGTTGCGGCGCTGTGCTGTTGCACATTGAGACGGTGTGAGACGGTGGTGAAACAGGTAGACCGCGCTGGCCTTTTCGCGGGCAAGCCCACTCCAACAGGTATTGAATCCTGCACCAACCAGTGGGAGCGGGCTTGCCCGCGAAAAGACCACCACCGATACCCCCTGTCTCAACCTGAAACAACCTGTCGCGAATTGGGACGTTCCGACCCGCCGCCACTGACCGGGGCAGACCGCTCAAAGCAGCTCAAGTCACTGAAAAAACGCCACTTTCAAACACCTGGCACGCTTTCTGTATTGCCACCGTCACATGCACCGGCGGTACCCAAGCGTGCGATAACGATAAGAACAACACCGTGGAGGTCTGATCTTGAAGACGACTCGACTCCGGCAGCAGGCAGGCACATTGGCGCTGGTCGCCGCCGCCCTGCTGAGCGCCCAGGCCATGGCGGCCGAACCGGGCCCGGCGATTTTGCAGAACAAGTGCATGGGGTGCCACATCCCCGAGGGCAACGATGCCTACAGTCGTATCAGCCACCAGCGCAAGACCCCTGAAGGCTGGTTGATGAGCATCGCCCGCATGCAGGTGATGCACGGCCTGCAGATCAGCGACGACGAGCGCCGCACCCTGGTCAAGTACCTGGCCGACAAGCAGGGCCTGGCGCCGAGCGAGACTGATGGCGTGCGCTATGCCATGGAACGCCGGCTCAATACCGTCGAACACTTCGATACGCAACTGGCCGAAACCTGCGGCCGCTGCCATTCCGGTGCCCGTGTCGCATTGCAGCGGCGCCCTGCGCAGGAATGGGAACACCTGGTCAACTTCCACCTTGGCCAGTGGCCGTCCCTCGAATACCAGGCCCAGGCACGTGACCGTGACTGGCTGGAAATCGCACTCAAGCAGGTGGTGCCGGACCTGGCCAAGCGCTTCCCGCTCGATAGCCCCGCCTGGAGCGCGTGGCAGAAGGCCAAGCCCCAGGCTGACGCGTTGCCGGGGCAGTGGGCGTTCAGTGGTCATATGCTTGCCAAAGGCGATGTCCGGGGCGTGATGACGGTCAGTGCCGACCAGGGCGACAGTTTCAAGGTCGAGGTCAAGGGGCAGTACGCCGACGGCACGCCGTTCAACGGCAGCGGCTCGGCGATCCTCTACAACGGCTATGAGTGGCGCGGTAACGTGAAGATCGGCGACAGCACGATGCGCCAGGTCTTCGCGGCCCTCGATGGCGAGATGAAAGGGCGCATGTTCGAGGCCGAGCACGACGAGCGCGGCCTCGATTTCACCGCAGCGAAGGAGGGCAAGGCTCGCCTGCTGGCGGTGCAGCCGGCCTTCATCAAGGCCGGGGACGAGCGCGAGATCACCTTGGTGGGCAACGGCTTGTCCGGCAAGCCCGAGCTGGGTGCCGGTGTGCAGGTGACCGAGATTCTGGAGCAGACCCCAACCCTGGTTCGGCTCAAGGCCCGCGCCGCAGCCGATGCCGCACCTGGCCAGCGCGAGGTGACGCTGGGCACGCTCAAGGGCGTGAATCTTGCGGTCTACGACAAGGTCGAGGAGGTCAAGGTGGTGCCGGCGTTCTCCATTGCCCGCATCGGCGAGAACGGTGCTTCGGTACCCAAGGTCCAGGGGCGCTTCGAGGCCGAGGCCTGGGGCAAGGACGACAATGGCCAACCGTTGCGCATTGGTTATCTGCCAGCCACCTGGAGGGTCGAGCCGTTCAACGAGCGCGCCGTCGAGGACGAAGACGTCAAGTTCGCCGGGCAGATGCAGGCCGACGGCGTGTTCGTACCCGGCGGTGCCGGTCCGAACCCGGCGCGCAAGATGATGACCAACAACGCCGGCAACCTGAAAGTCATCGCCACGCTGGCTGACGGCGGGCAGACGGGTGAAGGCCACATGATCGTCACCGTCCAGCGCTGGAACAACCCGCCGCTGCCATAAGGGCAGCAGGCACGGTTTTTCCAACGGATCGATTATCGGGAGATCACCATGGGCGCACTACTGAATCTGGTCGAACGCAATCTGCATGAAGTGCAGGTCGATGCCGACCGCATGCTGTTCCATATCCCCAGCAGTTCGCTGTTCACCGCCGACGCGGTGACTGGCGGCATCATCGACACCCTGCGCCAGCAGGGCTGCTCGGCCGAAGAGCTGATGCAGCGCCTCGGCGAGCAGTTCGCGGGCGACGATATCCAGGAAACCCTGCGCGAGCTGATTGCCCTGGAGCTGGTCAGCGACGGTTCGCCGCTGACCCCGGAAATCGCCCTCAAGCAGGTCGAGCGCACCGCACTCAATACGGTGGTGCTCAACGTCAACACGGGCTGCAACCTGAGTTGTACCTATTGCTACAAGGAAGACCTCGACAAACCTTCGGCAGGGCGCAAGATGAGCGCCGCCACCGCCGAGGCTTCGGTGGAGATGCTGCTCAAGGAGTCCCCCGACGAAACCCGCTACAGCGTGGTGTTCTTCGGCGGCGAGCCGCTGTCCAACCGGCCGCTGATCGAGCACATGGTCGGCTATTGCGAGCGACGTTTCGCCGAGGCCGGCAAGCAGGTGGAGTTCATCATGACCACCAACGCCACGCTGCTCACCGAGGAGATCGTCGATTGGCTCAATGCCCATCGATTCGGGCTGTCGGTGAGCATCGACGGGCCGAAGACCGTGCACGACCGCAATCGCATCACCGTGGGCGGGCAGGGCACCTACGATGTGGTGCGGCGCAAGGCCGACATGCTGCTGTCGCGCTATGACAGCCGCCCGGTCGGCGCCAGGGTGACCCTTACCCGGGGCATCACCGATGTCGAGACCATCTGGAACCACTTGTTCAACGAGCTGGGCTTTGCCGAAGTGGGCTTCGCCCCGGTGACATCGGGCGACATGGCCGACTTCAACCTCACTGGCGAAGAGCTGGTGCAGGTGTTCGCCAACATGAAGGCGTTGGGTCGCCAGTACCTGGAGGCGGCGTTGCAGCACCGCAACATCGGTTTCTCCAACCTGCACCAACTGATCACCGACATCCACGAGGGGCACAAGAAGGCGCTGCCCTGCGGCGCCGGCCTGAAAATGCTGGCGGTCGACCACGAGGGTGAGCTGAACCTGTGCCACCGTTTCACCGGCTCCAGCCTGCCGACCTTCGGCAACGTGCACACGGCGGTCAAACAGGTCGAGCTCAACGATTTCCTGTCCCAGCGCCTGGACCGCAGCGGCACCGGATGCGACAGCTGCCGCATTCGCAACCTGTGCTCCGGTGGCTGCTATCACGAGAGCTATGCGCGCTACGGCGACCCGCAGCACCCGACCTACCACTACTGCGAACTGATGCGCGACTGGGTCGACTTCGGCATCGAGGTCTACAGCCGCATCATGGCCGCCAATCCGGCCTTCATCGATCGCTACATCACTCCTCGCAAGGCGCACTGACATGAAGCACTTGAAGCCCCTGAACAACAAGGCGCGCATTCTTGAACAGGCTGCCGCCGAAGACCGCGTCGAAGAAGTCATGGCCATGAGCGCGGTGGCCGGTTGTACCGCCACCACCGACCCAGGCTGGGAAGTGGACGCCTTTGGTGGCGTCAGCTCGTTGTGCCAACCCATGGAGGCTGACCTGTACGGCTGCTCCGACCCTTGCTGGTGGCCGGCCCAGGTGCCCGACATGATGAGCACCTACCAGGATTGGAACGCCCAGGCGAGCAATTCGCAGGACGATTGGCGCAACCTCGGCACCGTATTCCCGAAAGACAAGTGACCGGCCCGACAAGAACGACAAGGGGAAACCGCATGAAACCTGGATTCTGCGCGCAACTGGCGCTGTGCGTCGCCACCTGCGCCGCTACACTGGCCGTGCACGCCACTGACGGCGACGCCGGGCCGGCCCTCAAGCCTGGCCATGAGTACTTGATCGCCACCAACTACCCGAACAACCTGCACGTGGTGGATGTGGCCAGCGATACGCTGTTCAAGAGCTGTCGCCTGCCGGACGCCTTCGGCCCGGGCACGGCGATGATGGCGCCGGACAACCGCACCGCCTACATCCTCAACAATCACTATGCCGATATCTATGGCATCGACCTGGACACCTGCAAGACCACCTTCCACGCCAACCTGTCGAGTGTGCCGGGCGAGGTGGGCAAGTCGATGTACTCCTTCGCCATCAGCCCCGACGGCAAGGAGGTCTATGCCACGGTCAATCCGACCCAGCGATTGAACGACCACTACGTGGTCAAGCCGCCACGCCTGGAGGTGTTCAGCACAGCCGACGGGGTAGGGGCCAAGCCGGTGCGCACCTTCCCCATGCCGCGCCAGGTCTACCTGATGCGTGCCGCCGACGATGGCAGCCTGTTCGTCGCCGGGCCGGATATCTACAAGATGGACGTCAAGACCGGCAAGTACGAAGTGGCGCTGCCGCTGCGCAACTGGAACCGCAAGGGCTACAGCGCGCCCGACGTGCTGTACTTCTGGCCGCACCAGAGCCCGCGCCACGAGTTCTCGATGCTATATACCATCGCCAGGTTCAAGGATGAAAAACAGGATCCGGCAACCGCCGAGCTGCTGTACGGCTACCTGAGCGTGGACCTCAAGACCGGCAAGACCCACACCCAGGAGTTCGCCGATCTGACCGAGCTGTACTTCACCGGGCTGCGCTCGCCCAAGGATCCGAACCAGATCTATGGTGTGCTCAACCGCCTGGCTCGCTACGACATCAAGCAGCGCAAGCTGGTCAAGGCGGCGAACCTGGACCATACCTACTACTGCGTGACCTTCGACAAGGCGGGCGACAAGCTCTACCTGGGCGGCACCTTCAACGACCTGGCGGTGTTCGACCCGAACACGCTGGAGAAGGTGAAGAACATCAAGCTGCCGGGGGGGGACATGTCGACCACCACGCCGCAGGTGTTTGTCAGGTAATCGGTCGTCTGTGACGGCCCTATCGCGGGCAAGCCCGCTCCCACAGCTACCCACTTTAGGCAGAGGGTTAACTGTGGGAGCGGGCTTGCCCCGCGATAGGGCCCGCCTAAACAACACAATAATTATCAGGCCCCTCTATGACCCACCCCAGTCACACCCAGGGCAACCCGGACAAGCCCTTGCTCGACCACTGCATCGGTGACGCCTTCGACGCCACCGTGGCCCGCTTCCCCGACCGCGAGGCCCTGGTGGTGCGTCACCAGCAACGGCGCTACACCTGGCGCCAGCTGGCCGATGCCGTTGAACAGCATGCCCGCGCGCTGATGGCGCTCGGCGTGCAAGCGGGCGATCGCCTGGGCATCTGGGCTCCCAACTGCGCCGAGTGGTGCATCACCCAGTTCGCCAGCGCCAAGATCGGTGCGATCCTGGTCAACATCAACCCGGCCTACCGCAGCAGTGAGCTGGACTACGCCCTGAGCCAGTCTGGCTGCCGCTGGGTGATCTGCGCAGATGCGTTCAAGACCAGCGACTATCACGCCATGCTCTGCGACCTGGTGCCCGGATTGTCGGCCTGCAAGCCCGGGGCTGTGCACTGCGAGCGCCTGCCGGAGCTGCGCGGGGTGATCAGTCTGGCGTTAAAGCCACCGCCAGGCTTTCTCGCCTGGTACGACCTGCAGGCTCGCGCCGGTGAGGTCAGTGTCGAGGCGCTGGGCCGCCGTCAGGCGAGCCTGCGCCCGTGCGAGCCGATCAATATCCAGTACACCTCCGGCACCACCGGCTTCCCCAAGGGCGCGACGCTCAGCCACCACAATATCCTCAACAACGGGTACATGGTCGGCGAGAGCCTGCGCCTGACCGAGCATGACCGCCTGGTGGTGCCGGTGCCGCTCTACCACTGCTTCGGCATGGTCATGGCCAACCTCGGCTGCATGACCCATGGCAGCACGCTGATCTACCCCAACGATGCCTTCGACCCCTTGCTCACCCTGCAAGCCGTGGCCGAGGAACGCGCCACTGCGCTGTATGGCGTACCGACCATGTTCATTGCCGAACTGGACCACCCGCGTCGCAGCGAATTCGACCTCTCCAGCCTGCGCACGGGGATCATGGCTGGCGCCACCTGCCCGATCGAAGTGATGCGAAGGGTGATCGACGAGATGCACATGGCCGAGATACAGATCGCCTATGGCATGACCGAGACCAGCCCGGTGTCGTTGCAGACCGGCCCGGAGGACGAACTGGAAGTGCGCGTGACCAGCGTGGGCCGTACCCAGCCGCGCCTGGAGAGCAAGGTCATCGACGCCGAGGGCAACACCCTGCCACGCGGCGAGATCGGCGAGCTGTGCACGCGTGGCTACAGCGTCATGCTCGGCTACTGGAACAACCCGACGGCCACCGCCGAGAGTATCGACGGGGAGGGTTGGATGCACACCGGCGACCTGGCGCAGATGGACGAGGCCGGGTTCGTGCGTATCGTCGGGCGGAGCAAGGACATGATCATTCGCGGCGGGGAGAACATCTATCCGCGTGAGCTGGAGGAGTTCTTCTTCACCCACCCGGCGGTGGCCGACGTGCAGGTGATCGGCATTCCGTGCAGCAAGTACGGCGAGGAGATCGTCGCCTGGGTGCGATTGCATCCGGGGCACAGCGCCAGTGCCGAGGCGTTGCGCGAATGGGCCAAGGCGCGCATCGCGCACTTCAAGGTGCCGCGGCATTTCCGTTTCGTCGACGAGTTTCCGATGACGGTGACCGGCAAGGTGCAGAAGTTTCGGATGCGTGAGATCAGTGTCGAAGAACTGGGTGGGGTGTCAGCCGGCTAGCGTAACCACTCCGGGCTGTTGAAGTTGCTGAGCCGCTCATCGTCGACGGCACATTCCAGCCCCTCCAGCGATTCACGCGACAAGGCCCGCTGCAGGCTGCGCTCACCGGCCTGCCAGGCCTGTTCCAGCCCTGGCAACAAGCGCGTCGGCAAGACGCTGAACATCGGCTGCCAATACCCTCCCTGGCGTACCATCGCAGCGCTGTCACGGCGGGCAGCCAACCCGCGCAGCGCATCGATCAGCGCCTGGTCGACCCGCGGCGAATCGCAGGCCAGCACCACCACCCACGGGTGTCTGGCCACCTTGAGCCCGGCAATGACGCCGGCCAGTGGCCCGGGATAATCCGCCTCGGCATCGCCCACACATTGGTCGGCATAGGCGGCATAGGCGTCCCGGTTGCGGTTGCAGGAAATCACCAGGTCGTCGCTCAGCCCCCGCACCACCCGATGGATGTGTGCGACCAGCGGTTCGCCGCGCCATTGCAGCAGGCCCTTGTCGCGCCCGCCCATGCGCTGGCCACGGCCACCGGCGAGGATGAGGATGGAGCAGGGGGGCAGGGCGGCAGGCATGAAAAAGGGTCCCGGGCAGTCGATGCCCGGAACCCTCTCATTCAACGCCTGGCTTGTCCAGTCAGGCGTCGTGGGGTACTGCATGATCCGGTTCAGCGCGGCGCTTGCCGGCGAGCCGCATCACCACCACGAAGAACACCGGTACGAACACCACCGCCAGTGTCGCGCTGAGCATCCCGCCGATCACGCCGGTGCCGATCGCCTGCTGGCTGGCTGAGCTTGCGCCGCGTGCGATGGCCAGCGGCACGACGCCGAGGATGAACGCCAACGATGTCATGACGATCGGGCGCAGGCGCAGGCGGGCGGCCTGCATCGCCGCATCCGCAGCGTCGACCCCCTGATCCACCAGGCTCTTGGCGAATTCGATGATCAGGATCGCGTTCTTTGCCGACAGGCCAATCAAGGTGATCAGGCCGACCTTGAAGAACACGTCATTGGGCATGCCGCGCAGGGTTACCGCAAGCACGGCGCCGAGCACACCCAGCGGAACCACCAGCAACACTGCGGTAGGGATCGACCAACTCTCGTAGAGCGCTGCCAGGCACAGGAACACCACCAGCAGCGACAGGGCCAGTAGCAAGGGCGCCTGGCTACCCGAAAGACGCTCCTGCAACGACAGACCGGTCCATTCCAGTGCGCTGCCGGTCGGCAGTCGATCGACCAGGCGCTGGATTTCCGCCATCGCCTCGCCGGAGCTGTAGCCGCTTGCCGGTTCCCCGGAAATAGACACTGCCGGGTAGCCGTTGTAGCGGGTCAGTTGCACCGGGCCGCTGAGCCAGCGGGCCTGGACGAATGCCCCCAGTGGCACCATCTTGCCGCTGCTGTTGCGCACGTGGATCTTCAACAAGTCCTCGACCTGGCTGCGCTGGTCACCCTCGGCCTGCACCACCACGCGCTGCATGCGGCCCAGGTTGGGGAAGTCGTTGACATAGTTCGAGCCCACCGCGGTGTTGAGCACGGCGCCGATGTCGGCAAAGGAAACCCCGAGGGCGTTGGCCTGGCGTCGGTCGATTTCCAGTTGCACCTGCGGGCTTTCGGCCAACGATGCCTCGCGCACGTTGGTCAGCACCTTGCTCGTGCGTGCGTTGGCCAGCAGTTCGTCGCGGGCGGCCATCAGCCCGGCATGACCCAGGCCGCCGCGATCCTGCAGGCGGAACTCGAAACCCGTGGACTCGCCCAGGCCATCGACTGGCGGCGGCAGCACGGCATAGGCCACGGCATCCTTGAGCGCGGCGAAGGCCATGGTGGCACGGTCGGCGATCGATTGTGCGCTGTCGTCGGCGCCGCGTTCTGACCAGTCCTTCAGCGTGGTGAACGCCAGCGCGGCGTTCTGCCCGCTGCCTGAGAAGCTGAAACCGAGAATCAGCGTGGTGTTACCCACCCCGGGTTCTGCGGCATTGTGCGCCTCGATCTGCGCCGCCACCTGCTCGGTACGCATGCGACTGGCGCCTGGCGGAAGCTGGATATCGGTGATGGTGTAGCCTTGGTCTTCGGTCGGCAGGAAAGCGCTGGGCAACTGGCTGAAGCCATAGGCCAGCACCGCCACCAGCAGCCCGTAGAGCAACAGGTAGCGCCCGCTACGTGCCAAGGCGTGGGCGACCCAGCGCTGGTAACCATTGCTCATGCCCTCGAAGCGGCGGTTGAACCAGCCGAAGAAGCCCTTGCGTGCGTGATGCTCGCCCTTGGCCACTGGCTTGAGCAGGGTGGCGCACAGTGCCGGGGTGAGGCTCAGGGCGAGGAAGGCCGAGAACAGGATCGACACCGCCATCGACAGCGAGAACTGCTGGTAGATGACGCCCACCGAGCCTTTCATGAAGGCCATCGGCAGGAACACTGCCACCAGCACCAGCGTGATGCCGACGATGGCACCGCTGATCTGGCCCATGGCCTTGCGTGTCGCGGCCTTCGGCGACAGGCCTTCCTCGGCCATGATCCGTTCGACGTTCTCCACCACGACGATGGCGTCGTCCACCAGGATGCCGATGGCCAGCACCATGCCAAACAGGGTCAGCACGTTGATCGAGAAACCCAACGCCAGCATCACCGCGAAGGTGCCCATCAGCGCCACCGGAACCACCAGCGTAGGGATCAGCGTGTAGCGGATGTTCTGCAGGAACAGGAACATCACCGCAAACACCAGCAGCATGGCTTCGAACAGCGTGCTGATGACCTGCTGGATCGAGACCTTGACGAACGGCGAGGTGTCGTAGGGGATGTCGTACTTCACGCCGGTCGGGAAGTAGCGTGCCAGCTCATCCATCTTCTGGCGTACCAGGGTCGCGGTTTCCATGGCGTTGGCCCCCGGCGACAGCTTGACGCTGAAGGCACTGGTGGGCTTGCCGTTCAGGCGTGTGCCGTACTGGTATTCCTGGGCACCGATCTCGACCCGCGCCACGTCACCCACGGTGACCACCGAGCCATCCGGGTTGGCCCGCAGCACGATGGCCGCGAACTCCTCTGGCGTGCTCAGTTGGCCCTTGACCACCACGTTGGCGGTGATTTCCTGGGTCGCACGGGCGGGCAGGTCTCCGATGCTGCCGGGTGCAACCTGGGCGTTCTGCGCGGCGATGGCGTCGGCGACGTCCTGGGGCGTGAGCTTGAAGCCGACCAGCTTCGCCGGGTCGATCCAGATGCGCATGGCCCGCTCCGAACCATACAACTGTGCCTTGCCGACGCCTTTGAGGCGGCGAATCTCGTTCATCACGTTGCGCGCCAACAGATCGCTGAGGGCGATCTCGTCGTAACTGCCGTCCTCGGAGGTGAGGGTGCCCAGCAGCAAAAAGCCGGTGGAGACTTTTTCCACCTGCAGGCCTTGCTGCGTGACGGGCCGCGGCAGGCGCGACTCGACCACCTTGAGGCGGTTCTGTACATCGACCTGGGCCAGGTCAGGGATGGTGCCCGGCTCGAAGGTGGCGGTGATGGTCGCGCTGCCCAGGCTGCTCTGGGACTCGAAGTACAGCAGGTTGTCCGCACCATTGAGTTCCTGCTCGATCACGCTGACCACGCTTTCGTCCATGGTCTGCGCCGAGGCACCGGGGTAGACGGCGTACACCTCCACTTGCGGCGGCGCGACATCGGGGTACTGCGCCACAGGCAATTGCGGGATGGCCAAGGCACCGGCGAGCAGGATGAACAACGCAACCACCCAGGCGAAGATCGGGCGGTCGATGAAGAATTGCGGCATGGATCAGGCCCTCACTGGCCGTTGCGCTGGACGATGGGGTTGGCGGCCTTGTCGGCATCGACCCGGACCTGATCGCCGACCTTGACGTGCTGCAGCCCCTCGATCACCACCCGTTCGCCGGGGGCCAGGCCTTCGCTGACGATCCAGCGGTCGCCCTGGGCATTGCCCAGGACCACCTGGCGTTCCTCGATGCGCTGCTGGGCGTCGACCACCAACACCTTGGGCACGCCTGCGCTGTCACGCAGGATCGCCCGCTGCGGCACGCTGATGCCTTTGGGCTGCAGGGCCTGTTCGAGGCGCACACGCACGTAGCTGCCGGGCAACAGATCGAGGTCAGGGTTGGGGAATTCGCTGCGCAGGGTGATCTGGTTGGTGCTCGGGTCGACGCTGATATCGGAGAACAGCAGCTTGCCCGGCAGCGGATAGGCACTGCCGTCGTCCTGAATCAGGGTGGCGCGGGCCTGGTCCTGGCCGACCTGCTGCAGCTCGCCAGCGCGCATGGCGCGGCGCAGGGCGTTGAGGTCGCGGGTCGACTGGGTGACGTCGGCGTGGATCGGGTCCAGTTGCTGGATGACGGCCAACGCGGTGGTTTCGTTCTGTCCGACTAGCGCCCCTTCGGTGACCAGCGCGCGGCCAACCCGTCCGGAGATCGGTGCGGTGACCGTGGCATAGCCCAGGTTGAGTCGCGCGCGTTCGAGTGCGGCCCGGGCTTCGGCAACCTGGGCGTCCGCCTGGAGGAAGGCGGCACGGGCATTGTCATATTCCTGGCGGCTCACGGCCTTGTCGTCGACCAGCTCGCGGTAACGTTGTTCCTGCAGACGCGCCTGGTACAAGGTGGCTTCGGCCTTGGCCAGCGCGGCGCGGGCACTGTCATGGTCCGCCTTGAACGGCGCCGGGTCGATGAGGAACAGCACATCGCCCTGCTTGACGTCGCTGCCCTCGCGATACACCCGCTTGAGCACCACGCCGGCAACCCGGGCGCGGACTTCGGCGGTGCGTGGCGCGAGAATCCGCCCGCTGAGTTCGGTGCTGATCGCCATGGCTTGCAACTGTACGGTTTCGACCCGCACCTGGGGGGCGGGTGCCTGCGCGTCCTGTTCGGGGGCGTCGTTGCAGCCGGTCAGGGCCAGTGTGAGCAAGGCGAGAATCGCCAAAGGGCGCTTGGAGAAGGGAATGGACATACGGATCTTCCGGATAGGATCGCCCCTATGCTAAGGCAGGCGCTCGCGCATGGGCTGTTAAGCTGTGTAGGCCGTGTGTGAAAAAGTGTAAGGCTCGTGCCGTGTGGAGCGTAGGATTCTATATCCTGCGAGCAACTGACTGCACTGGCCCCATCGCCGGACAAGCCCGCTTCCACAGGTGTTCGCAGCCTCTGTAGGCGCGGGCTTGTCCGGCAATGACGACGGTAAGGTCTCAAGCCTATTTGTTCATGACGACCCACATGCCAAACATCCTTCTGGTCGAAGACGACAGCGCGCTGTCCGAACTGATTGCCAGCTACCTGCAGCGCAACGACTTCCACGTCCGGGTCATCGCCCGTGGCGATCATGTGCTTGACGAGTTTCGTCGTCAGCGCCCCGACCTGGTGGTGCTCGATCTGATGCTGCCCGGGCTTGACGGCCTGCAGGTGTGCCGCCTGCTGCGCCAGGAGTCGCAAAGCCTGCCAATCCTG
Organism: Pseudomonas machongensis; assembly: GCF_034961125.1. Taxonomy (NCBI): domain Bacteria; kingdom Pseudomonadati; phylum Pseudomonadota; class Gammaproteobacteria; order Pseudomonadales; family Pseudomonadaceae; genus Pseudomonas; species Pseudomonas machongensis. Next base: position 557,361 of record NZ_JAYFUI010000187.1, read on the forward strand.
ATGCTGACCGCCCGTGACGACAGCCATGACCATGTACTGGGCCTGGAAATGGGCGCCGACGACTACGTCACCAAGCCATGCGAGCCCCGCGTACTGCTGGCCCGGGTCCGCACCTTGCTGCGCCGTAGCAATGTCAACGAACCACGGCTCGATAGCGAGCTGATTCAGGTCGGTGGCCTGAGCATCAATCTGGCCGAGCGCACCGTGAGCTGGCGCGGCTGCGAGGTGGAGCTGTCCAGCGGCGAATACAACCTGCTGGTGGTGCTGGCACGCAATGCCGGTGAAGTGCTCAGCCGCGACCGCATCCTCCAGCAACTGCGCGGCATCGAGTTCAACGGTACCGACCGTTCGGTAGACGTGGCCATCTCCAAGCTGCGGCGCAAATTCGACGACAATGCCGGCGAAGCCCGCAAGATCAAGACCGTGTGGGGCAAGGGCTATCTGTTCAGCCGGGTCGAGTGGGAGTACTGAGGCGCCATGCTCAAGATCCTGGTGCGCCTGTACCTGGTGATCATCGTCGCCTATGCCGGTGCCTTGCTGCTGATCCCCGACGCTATCGTCGGGGCGTTCCATGAACGCTTCATGGCGTACAACCTCGATCAGGCCAAGGGCGTGCAGTCGTTGATCGTCCGCCAGTTCCATCAGGCCCCGCGCGAGCAATGGCCTTCGGTGGAGCAGGACCTGGCCTCGGCCTTCGCGCCCCTGCAGGTGCAACTGCTGCGCATGGACGCCGCCGACCTTGCGCCGCAGGAGCGGGCGAGGCTGGAGCACGGGCTGTATGCAGTGCGCATCGCCGACTGGGGCTATTACGAAACCGTGCTGGCGCCGCTGGACAAGGACTGGCTGGTGCGCCTGCACTCGCCGCCGGATCCGCTCGACATCAACGTGTTGTCGTGGGGCGTCACGGTACTGATCGGTGCCGCCATGCTGGGTTGCCTGCTGCTGTGGGTCTGGCCGCACTGGCGCGACCTGGAACGGCTCAAGGAAACCGCGCGGCGCCTGGGGCGCGGGGAGATGGCGGAGCGTACGCAGATCTCGCCGCGCTCGAACATCGGCGAGCTGGCCGGAGTGTTCGACACCATGGCAGGCGACCTGGAGCGCCAGGTCAACCAGCAACGCGAGCTGCTCAATGCGGTCTCGCATGAGCTGCGTACCCCCCTGACGCGCCTGGACTTCGGCCTGGTGCTGCTGTTCGATGAAGTGCCGCCGGCCAGCCGCAAGCGTTTGTTGGAACTGGTGGGGCATGTGCGGGAGCTGGACGAGCTGGTGCTTGAGCTGCTGTCGTACAGCCGCCTGGAGAACGCCGACCAGGTCCGCGAGCGGGTCGAGGTGTCGTTGCTGGAGCTGGTCGACAGTGTGCTGGGCAGCTTTGCCGAAGAACTCGATGGTCGCGGGATCAGATGGGAGGTGCGCGCTGACGACAGGCTGCCACGTTTCGTGCTCGATCCTCGCTTGACCGCGCGGGCGGTGCAGAACCTGGTACGCAATGCCATGCGCTATTGCGACGAAAGCCTGCTGCTGCGACTCAAGCTCGAGGCGGATGGCGCTTGCCTGCTGACGGTAGAGGATGACGGGATCGGTATTCCGCCTGAGGAGCGCGAGCGGATCTTCCAGCCGTTCTACCGCCTGGACCGCAGCCGGGACCGCAGTACCGGTGGTTTTGGCTTGGGGCTTGCGATCAGCCGCAGGGCGATCGAAGGGCAGGGCGGGACGCTGACCGTGGCGCAGTCGTCATTGGGTGGGGCGCAGTTCAGGATTCGTCTGCCGGCGGGATGATCAAAGGTAAGGGATCGTCCCGCGACCGGCCGTAACCAGCGGAACCGCTCTCACCGCAATTCCCCCGCTGCCTCACGGGCACCGCATTGCACGGTGCCTCGATGAGGCTTGCCGCTTTAGATCACCACACCCTGGCTACGCAGGTAGTCGTCATAGGTGCCGCTGAAGTCGACCACGCCATCGGCCGACAGCTCGATGATCCGCGTGGCCAGCGACGACACGAACTCACGGTCATGGCTGACGAACAGCAGGGTGCCTGGATAGTTCTCCAGCGCCAGGTTCAGCGCTTCGATCGATTCCATGTCCAGGTGGTTGGTCGGTTCGTCCATCACCAGCACGTTGGGCTTTTGCAGGGTCAGCTTGCCGAACAGCATGCGGCCCTGTTCACCCCCGGAGATCACCTTCACCGACTTGAGGATCTCGTCGTTGGAGAACAGCATGCGCCCCAGCGTGCCGCGAATCACCTGCTCGCCGCTGGTCCACTGGCCCATCCAGTCGAACAGGGTGACGTCGTCTTCGAAGTCGTGGGCGTGGTCCTGGGCGTAGTAGCCGACCTCGGCGCTGTCGGTCCACTTGACCGAGCCTGCATCGGGCTGCAGCTCGCCGACCAGGGTGCGCAGCAAGGTGGTCTTGCCGATGCCGTTGGGACCGATGATCGCTACGCGCTCGCCGGCTTCGACGGTAATGTCGAAGTTCTTGAACAGCACCTTGTCGTCGAAGGCCTTGGCCATCTTTTCCACGACCACGGCCTGGCGGTGCAGCTTCTTGGTCTGCTCGAAGCGGATGAACGGGCTGACCCGGCTCGACGGCTTGACCTCGGCCAGCTGGATCTTGTCGATCTGCTTGGCGCGCGAAGTGGCCTGCTTGGCCTTGGAGGCGTTGGCCGAGAAGCGGCTGACGAAGGTCTGCAGCTCGGCGATCTGGGCTTTCTTCTTGGCGTTGTCCGACAGCAGCTGCTCGCGCGCCTGGGTGGCGGCGGTCATGTACTCGTCATAGTTGCCCGGGAACAGGCGCAGCTCGCCGTAGTCCAGGTCGGCCATGTGGGTGCAGACGCTGTTGAGGAAGTGACGGTCGTGGGAAATGATCACCATGGTGCTGTTGCGTGCGGTGAGCACGTTTTCCAGCCAGCGGATAGTGTTGATGTCCAGGTGGTTGGTCGGTTCGTCGAGCAGCAGCACGTCCGGATCGGAGAACAGTGCCTGTGCCAGCAGCACACGCAGTTTCCAGCCAGGCGCCACTTCGCTCATCGGCCCGAAGTGTTGCTCCAGCGGAATGCCCAGGCCCAGCAGCAGCTCACCGGCGCGCGATTCGGCGGTGTAGCCGTCCATCTCGGCGAATTCGGTTTCAAGCTCGGCGACGGCCATGCCGTCTTCTTCGGTCATTTCCGGCAGCGAGTAGATACGGTCGCGTTCGGCCTTGACCTTCCACAGTTGGCCGTGGCCCATGATCACCGTGTCGATGACGCTGAACTGCTCGTAGGCGAACTGGTCCTGGCGCAGCTTGCCCAGGCGGGTGTTGGGCTCGAGCATGACCTGGCCGGCGGATGGCTCCAGGTCGCCACCGAGGATCTTCATGAAGGTCGACTTGCCGCAGCCGTTGGCCCCGATCAGGCCGTAGCGGTTGCCGTTGTTGAATTTGACCGAGACGTTCTCGAAGAGCGGCTTGGAGCCGAACTGCATCGTGATATTGGCTGTAGAAATCAAGTACTTGTCCTGCGGGAGTTCCAGAGGTGTATGTATGGCCTTTCGTCATGCCTGAACGCTTGTAGAGCGGCTTGACGCTAGGCGGCAGCTTTCCCGCTCACCCGAGGCCTGGGAGGAGCGGCAGTCCATTCGAGTGGTGTCGCGGGCGACATGCAAGTGCCGTGGCCGGTGGCAGCGATGCCGGTATGAGGCTCGCGCAAGGCGTACTGGCAATGTTCACGGAGGCTCAGCGCTTCATGCGCTGATTCGAGGGCGCGGATTGTATCACCTGGTTGATCGATCTACAGCCCACTTTGCAGGGGGGCGGATAAATAGCCTGCCAAAGCAAGGCTGAGACCTCAGCGCGCCTGGGTGAACGCCAGGAAGTAGCCATTGCAGTCACGCACGCCGAACTCTCGCGAGCCGTAGGGCATGTCCTGGAGTGGCCAGGCGATATCGGCTTTTTCACGCACGCGTTCGAAGTAGCCATCGACATCGGCGATCACGAAATAGAACGTGCCGGAGCATTGCGGTGAATGGCCCCACAGGTCTTGCTCGGTGAACACGATCCGGTTGTCGTCGAGGTGGACGGTCAGTGTCGCTTGCTGCGAATCAGCAACCTCGAAACCCAGGGTCTCGCGATAATGCTCCCGGGTTTTCTGCAGGTCATTGCAACGCAACAGGGGGCTCAGCGGCATGGTGTTCTCCGGATGGCGGGACAGGGGGGTGGCTGATAGTAGCGTCTTGCTCAATGGGACGAAACATACACGGGTGAGCCAGAGGGGGCGGGCAGTGCATAGGTTGCCTTCATCCAGTCGATCTCGGCCTGGGGCGTACGGCCGAAGAAGCGCTTGAACTCGCGACTGAACTGCGAGGGGCTCTCGTAGCCGACGCTGAAGGCGGCTGCCGATGCGCTCAAGGCATCGTGCAACATCAGCAGACGTGCCTGGTGCAGGCGGGCCGACTTCAGGTACTGCATGGGCGAAGTGTTGGTCACGCTACGAAAGTGCCGATGGAAACTGGGCACGCTCATGCTGGCCTCGCGGGCCAACGACTCTACGTCCAGATGCTCCCGGTAGCGGCTGTGAATGGTGCGCAGGGCGCGGGTCACCTTGGCGAAATGGCCGTGCCGACCCAACGCCGCCCGCAGCGAGCCGCCCTGCGCGCCAGAGAGGATGCGGTAGTAGATTTCACGCACCAGCGCCGGGCCGAGGATCTGTGCGTCGCTGGCGACGGTCATGGCCTCAAGAAAGCGCAGTGTGGTGACCTGCAGCGCATCGTCCATGGGGGAGGCGTACATGCCCTGCGGCGGTTCGCTGCTGCTGCCCAGCAGTTCATCCACCTGCAGGGTCAGCTCGCTGGCCAGCTGCAGGTCCAGGCGTATGTAGATGGCCAGCATCGGCTCGCGTTCGCTGGCATCGGTTTCCATGGTGAAGGGCACCGGAACCGACACCACCAGGTAGTGCCGAGCGTCGTAGACATAAACCTCGTCACCCAGGTAGCCGCGTTTGCAGCCTTGGCAGAGGATGACGATGCCGGGTTCGTAGAGCACCGGCACATGGCTCAGCGGCCGGTTCGAGCGCAGGAAGCGCACGTCTTGCAGCGCGCTGAGGTTATAGCCTTCCACCGGCGCGAGCTGCGTGAGCAACTGCACCATGCGCGCGCTGCGGGTGTCGGTCTGTGTCACTGCCCGGTCCTCTGCCTGGCGCTCAACCATCGGTCGAGCAGGTCAGGTCTTGCCATTGATCGATCTCCTTGCTCATGCGCTGCAGCTTGTCGCGCACCAGGCCCAGTGCGTCGCTGCCCAGCAACAGGTGGTCGGGCGGGCTGGGGCTGGCGATGACCTGCAGGATCGCCTGGGCGGCCTTGCGCGGATCGCCCAGCTGCTTGCCGCTCTTGTCCTGGCGCGCCTTGCGAATCGGGTCGAAGCTCTGGTCATAGTCGGCGATGCTGCGCGGCGAACGCTGCATGGAGCGACCGGCCCAGTCAGTACGGAACGAGCCCGGCGCCACTGCGGTGACGGCGATGCCGAACGGGCGAAGTTCCTGGCTCAGGGTATCGGAAACGCCTTCCAGTGCGAACTTGCTGGAGCAATAGTAGGCGATGCCCGGCATCGTGATGGTGCCGCCCATGGAGGTGATGTTGATGATGTGCCCGGCGCGCCGCTCGCGAAAATACGGCACGAAGGCCTTGGTGATGGCCACGGCGCCAAACACGTTGACCTCGAACTGGCGGCGCATCTCCTCCAGTGGCGATTCCTCGAAAATGCCTTCGTGGCCGTAGCCTGCGTTGTTCACCAACACATCAATGGGGCCGTGAAGCGCCTGCACCTGTGCAACCACCGCGTCTATGCGGGCGAAGTCGGTGACATCGAGGATCACCGCGTGAGCGCGTTCGCTGTCCAGGGTCTGAAATGCCGTCAGCGCGCTGTCATTGCGCACGGTGCCGATGACGCGATGGCCTGCAGCAAGCGCGGCCTGGGCCAGGGCACTGCCAAAACCACTGCTGACGCCGGTAATAAAGAGAGTCTTGCTGTCACTCATGATCGCGATCCTGTGTGTGGAGTACGCGAGCATGCTAGGTGGATTGGCTGATCGTCCCTATGCCGGGGGCTCTTGAAACCTTGCCCATTTCTATCAGAAGCGAGCGTGGTCATCCTGCGCGGGATGCTGCAGGCAAAGAAAAGCCCGCTGGGGAGGGCGGGCGAAGTATTTCACGGATGTAGGATAACTGTGCCAGCCGCGACGTGAAAATGTCGTGAAGGGGGTGTCAAAAAATACGTACAACGGGCAGAAACCAGTTTTGGGAAAGCCCCTACTGCAAATGGCTATTTGGATGGCATACATCGCTAAAGCGTCCCTGGAGAATCCTTTCTCGGTCAATGTCGATCAACGTCTAGAGGAACGATTCCGTGTGCTTTCACAAAACCAGAACCATGGGGGCGCTTCTTGCGCTCCTGGCGCTGCAGGGTTGCGCCAGCATCATCAGTGACTCCAAGTATCCGGTGACTGTCACGAGCAGCCCGGCGGGTGCGAATTTCGAGGTCATCAACAAATCAGGGGTGGTCGTTCATCGCGGCAGCACCCCTGGGGTCGTGACACTGATGTCGGGGGAGGGCTATTTTCGCGGCCAAACCTACACGTTGCGCTTCATGAGGGAGGGGTACCCGGATCGACAGGTCGAACTCGACTCGAGAGTGGACGGTTGGTACTGGGCGAACATCTTGTTTGGCGGTGTTATCGGCATGCTGATCGTCGATCCGCTGACCGGTGCCATGTACAAGTTGCCGGACGAGGTCTCAGCCGACCTTGGGCAGCCGGTGGCGGAGGCGATGCAGGACGCGCTTCGGATCGTCTCGATCAATGACCTTGATCCCGCGCAACGCGCCCAGCTTGTTGCCCTTCAATAAGGGGAGATTGGGCGGGGGTGCAGGGAAGGTCGCATGCCCTGCACCCACCTTGCGCTGTCAGAAGCCAGGCGCGATCTGCCCTTTGTAGCGGGTCAGGATGAATTGACGTACTTCAGGGGAGTTCAGCGCCTTGGCCAGTTTCTGGATGCCGGGATCCTGCAGATTGTCCGGACGCGCCACGAGGTATTCCACGTACAGATCCTTGCCTTTTTCGACGATCAGCGCGCTGCTGGTATCGATACCTGCCTCCAGCGCGTAGTTGGCGAACACGAATGCCAGGTCCACCTGTTTCACCGAGCGCGCCAGCATTGCCCCTTCCAGCTCACGGATCTTCAACTTGTGCGGGTTGGCGACGATGTCGCGCTGGGTCGACTGTGGGTTGCTGGGGTCCTTGAGTTCAATCAGCCCGGCCTCGGCCAGCAGTACCAGGGCACGACCGGTGTTCACCGGGTCATTGGGAATGGCCACGCTGGCACCGTCCGGCAGCTCCGCGAGGCTCTTGTACTTGGCCGAATAGGCACCGAACGGCTCGATGTGCACACCGACCACCGGGACCAGGTCGGTGTGTCGAGTCTTGTTGAAGTCGTCGAGGAAGGGACGGTACTGGTAGTAGTTGGCGTCCAGGTTCTTCTGCGCAAGCTGCAGGTTGGGCTGGATGAAGTCATTGAACACCTTGATGTCCAGGTCGACACCTTCCTTGGCCAGTACCGGTTTTACGAACTCGAGGATCTCGGCGTGGGGAACGGGGGTGGCACCGACGACCAGGTGCTCGTTGGCCTGCACGTTGAGGGCGATGACCGCAGCCAGGGTGGCGAGGATTTTTTTCATGGGAATGCTCCGAATAAGGTCGGGAATCAACGGCGGGTGAAATGTCTGACGAGGCGATCGCCACTCATCTGCAAGGCCTGCACCAGCAGGATCAACAGCAGTACGGTGACGACCATCACATCGGTCTGGAAGCGTTGGTAACCAAAACGAATGGCCAGGTCGCCCAGGCCGCCGCCACCGATCACACCGGCCATCGCCGTGTAGTCGACCAGCACGATGGCGGTGACGGTGACGGCGGCGATCAGCCCGGTACGGGCTTCGGGCAGCAAGGTGTGGCGGATGATCTGCCAGGTGCTGCCACCCATGGCCTGGGTGGCCTCGACCACGCCACGGTCGACTTCGCGCAGGGCGGTCTCCACCAGGCGCGCGAAGAACGGCGTACAGCCCACCACCAGTGGTGGAATGGTGCCGCGCACACCGAGTGAGGTGCCGACAACCAAGGTGGTCAGGGGGATCAGCACGATCAGCAGAATGATGAACGGCAGCGAGCGCAGCACGTTGACCACGGCCGACATGGCCCGATAGGCCGGCGCATTGGCCAGCAGCTGGCGTTGCCCGGTGAGAAACAGCAGCACCCCCAACGGCAGCCCCAGCGCTACGGTGAAGCCCAGCGCGGCGCCAAGCATGCTCAGGGTCTCGAGGCAGGCGAGGCCGATTTCACTCCAGTCCAGGTTGGCCAACAGTGCATTCATCGCCCACGCTCCTGGCGCAACGCGGCCACCGGATGGGGCGCACGCAGGCGATCACCTTGGCCGAACAGCTTGTTGCGCAAGCTGCCATCGGCGTACTCGCGCTTGAACAGGCCGCGAGCCTGCAGTTCCGGAACCAACAGATCGACCACGGCAACGAAGGTTTCCGGCACGACCACGCTGGACAGGTTGAAGCCGTCCACGTCAGTGTCTTCGACCCAGCCCTGCAACTGATCGGCGACGGTCGAGGGCGATCCGACCAGCAGCGGGCCGTCGCCACCCAGGCAGCAGTATTCGGCGATCTCGGCAACGGTCCAGGTCCGTGTCGGGTCGGCGCGGGTGAAGCCCTCGACCACCGACTGGATGGCTTCGCTGGGCACCTCGCGAAGAATCTGGTCGGGGCTGTAGGCAGCGAAATCAATGCCGGTCCAGCCCGACATCAGCGAGAGCGAGCCGCTGGCACTGGCGTACTCGCGGTACTCGCGCAGACGGGCCTGCGCGGCCTCGTCGGTTTCAGCGACGATCACCGTGAGCTGTTCGAGGATCAGGATGTCGGAGCCCTTGCGCCCGGCGGCGACCGCGGCCGCACGTAGATCGCTCACCTGCTTCTTCAGCACGGTCTTGCTCGGTGCGGCAACGAACACGCATTCGGCGTTGGCTACGGCAAAGGCCCGCCCTCGGCTGGATGCTCCTGCCTGGTAGAGCACGGGTGTGCGCTGTGGCGACGGGGCGCTGAGGTGAAAACCAGGGACCTTGAAGTAGGTGCCGTCATGCTCGATGCCGTGGACTTTGCTCGGGTCGGTGTAGACACCGCTGGTACGATCGGCGCGCACGGCATCCTCTTCCCAGCTGGTTTCCCAAAGCTTGTAGCAGACCTGCAGGTATTCCTCGGCCAGCGCGTAGCGCTGGTCATGGCTCATCTGTTCGGGCTGACCAAGGTTGCGTGCCCCGCTGGACAGGTAGGAGGTCACGATATTCCAGCCGGCACGGCCCTGGGTCAGGTGATCGAGGGTGCTCATGCGCCGGGCGAAGGGAAAGGGATGCTCGAACGACACCGAGGCGGTGACGCCAAACCCCAGGTGGCGCGTGGCTGCGGCCATCGCCGGTACCAATTGCAGCGGGTCGTTCAACGGTACCTGGGCGCCGCTGCGCAGCGCTTCGTCGGCATTGCCGCCGTAGACGTCATAGACACCCAGCACATCGGCGAGGAACAGGCCGTCGATACAGCCACGCTCGAGGGTCTGGGCCAGTTCGATCCAGTAGTGGATATCGGTGTAACGCGTCGCCTGGTCGCGCGGATGGCGCCACAGCCCAGGCGACAGATGCCCGACCGTGTTCATGGCGAAGGCATTGAGACGGATCTGCTTGGTCATTGCGCGGCCTCAGTTCCAGTCGTGGCGCGTGGGGCGGATACCGTTCAGGGCCCAGTTGCCGACCAAGTGGTATTTCCAGCGCACGGGATCGTGCAGGGTATGCACCCGGGCATTGCGCCAGTGCCGGTCAAAGTTGTGCTGCAGCAACGAGGAGCGGGTCCCGCCCAGTTCGAACAGGCGATTGCTGGCCTCGATCGACACCTCCGTGGTCAGCACCTTGGCCTTGGCCACCGCCACCGAGGCAGCGGCGACGTTGTCTTCGTTCGGCGCAGGCTTGGCGGCATCCAGCACCTTGCCGGCGCGCTCGAGCAGGGCCTCGGCGGCCTCCTGGCGGATCTCCAGGGAGCCGATCTGAATGATGGTGAGCGGATCCTCGCTGGCCTTTTCAACACCGGCATCGATCCACGGACGGGCATGGTCGCGTACGAACGCAATGGTGTCGTCCAGCGCCGCGCGGCCGATACCGGCGTCAATCGCCGCAGTGGTCAGTTGGGCGAAGGGGCCGGCGAGGGTAGGGTGCTCGTAGGAGCGGTAGCTGGGGAACAGGTTGAATGCGGGCAGGCACAATCCGTCCAGCAGCACGGTGCCGCTGGAGGTGGTGCGCTGGCCCATGCTGTTCCAGTCGTCGACGACCACCAGCCCAGGAGTGCCACGTGGCACAAAGGCCAATTGCGCCCGGTCCAGTTCGTCCAGGGCCAGGACGCCGATCCAGTGGGCATAGAGCGAGCCGGTGCAGTAGCCCTTGCGGCCGTCGATGCGGTAGCCGTCGGCTTCGGCAACCAGGCGGGTCCGGATGTCCTGGACGGTCTTGCCACCGGTCTCCGACAATGCATTGGCAAAACGATGGCCTTTGAGCACCAGGTCGAAGAAGAAGCGCCGCTGCTCTTCGGTGCCTTGCAGGCGGATGTCTTCGAGCAGGCAGTAGTGGTTTTGTGGAATCTGGCCAAGCGAAGGGTCGGCGGCCGAGACGATGGCGATCACCTGCGCCAGGGTGGCGAAGGACACTTCGGCACCTCCGTAGGCACGTGGCACGGTGATGCCCCACAGACCGCTGTTGGAATAGGCATCGACCACATCGGCAGGGACTTCTCGGCGTCGGTCACGCTCGGCAGCGCCTTCGCGCAGCAGCACGGCGATCTGGTGGGCAACGGCGATGGCTTCGGCATCGTCGCGGATGACATGGGCATCCGGCTGGCGGATGTCATAGGAGGCTGAGACGGCAGGCGTGGACATGGGTTCCTCGGGAAACTGTGCGTGTACACAGCTCACCGGAGCAGAAACCGTGCCAGCGACTTTATTTGAATAAAATCAATGGCTTGAAATTGTTTTATGCGGGAGGTGTCGCCCTTTGAGCAATCAACTGTTGGCCAGGTGTTGCTGGTCAGACAGTTGCCAGGGAAACATGTCGCCGTGCATGCCGACCCGCGCTGCAGCCTCGCTTGCCTACAACATCCATCCCCTCGGGTCTGTGTAAGGGTTATGTAAAAAACCGTTTAAGAATTGTGAACAACTGTATTCTGAAAAGACCTACACCATTGGCCAGACCCATGAACCAACTTCCGTCGCAGTCAGAGGCTGCACGCGGGGCGTTCTCCAGCTTTGAGGCGTGTCGCAATACGCAGAAAGGCCCTGTGGTGATCCTGGCGTCAGGTGCGTCAGCGAAAGATTTTCCGCTCGAAGATTTTGCCAGCGTCCCGATCATCGCCATGAATGGCTCCATTTCGATGCTGGTGGGCACGGATGTGCGTCCGTTCTTCTACATTTGCACCGACAAGGATTTCTGCAACCAGCAACCCGAGCTTTTTGCCACGGCATTGCACACCAGTCCGCGACTGGCGCTGTGGCCGGAGCAGTTCGACCTGTTCGACCTGCCTGACGACACCGAGCGCTACCCGCTGCTCAAGGCTCTGGAGCCAACGTTCAGCGAATGGCTGGGGCTCGGCGATGGACGCTATGCGCGCAACCGCACGCTGTGGAGCAAGCGAGCGCGTTCGATCGGTTTCAGCAGGAACCTGTCATACGGGTTCTTCGATGCCCGGACCGTGGCTTTTGTGGCCCTGCAACTGGCTTACCACCTGGGCTTCGATGACGTGCTACTGGTCGGCGTGGATCTGAACCAGTCGGCAGGGCGCTTTTATGAGACCAACGGCGGCAAGCGTTCGCCCTGCGGCCTCGACCAGCATTGGGAAAGCCGTATCCTGCCGTCACTGACTCTGATGGCGCACCAAGTGGTGGGTGAGCGCTTCCGCGTTCATAACCTCTCGACCCGCTCACGCATCCCCCCGGCATTGATCCCCAGGATCGACCTGCAGCAGGCCCGCGCCCTCGCGGCGCGAGCGACGGCCGTGGTGTGAGCATTGCACGTCAAGAAAGCGGATGCAGCACGATCGCGCGATAGGTAGAGTGCCGGGGTCGCCAGCCAGCATCAGGAGTTGCCTGTGTCCAGCGCTTTCACCCTCATGTCATCGCCAGTCGGCACCCTGACACTGGTCGCCCGTGGCGAGTGCCTGGCCGCCGTGCTGTGGGAAGAGGAGCGTGCCAATCGGGTGCGCCTTGGCGAACTGCACCGTGATGACCAGGCGCCCGTACTGCGGGAGGCTGCCCGTCAGTTAGGCGAGTATTTCGCCGGCCAGCGCCAGCGCTTCGAGCTGCCGCTGGACTTCGATGGCACGGAATTCCAGCGCCAGGTCTGGGCGGCGCTGCTGACCATTCCTTTCGGCCAGACTCGCAGCTACAGCGATATCGCCCGACAGATCGGCAACCCCACGGCAGTGCGTGCGGTAGGGGCAGCCAATGGGCGCAACCCGATCTCGATCATCGCACCCTGCCATCGGGTGATCGGTGCCTCGGGCAGCCTGACTGGCTTTGCTGGCGGGTTGCCGGCAAAGCAGTATCTGCTGGCGCTCGAGGGCAGGCAGAGCCTGTCGCTGTTCTGAGCGCTCAGCTCAACCACCACGCCAATGCGCACAGCACCAGTGCGAGCACCGAGCCTGCGAACAGGCCGTAGTGCCGCTGCGCCCGTCGGGCATGGCGTTCGACCTCACGCAGGTACTGGCCGGGTGTCGGCGCATCCGGGCGATGGCGCAACCCTTCGGCGATGTCTGCCAGCCTGCCGCGAATCAGCAAACCAACCAGGTAGTAGCAGGAGGCATAGCTGGCGAATGCCAGCAGCAGGTACTTCACGGGGATCCTTCCTTGGGTGACACAAAGGGAGAGGATACCCTCAGCCGCCCGCCGTTAACCAGCGAAACTCAGGACGCCGGCCGTGCAGCGAAGCGCTGGCGGAACCAGTCATCGAGCATGGCCTTCTCGGCATACAGGCGATCGCTGCTGCCCACGCGGCCCGGGCGGCTCAGGTACATCTTGTCGCTGACGCGTTCCTCGGCCTTGCGCTCGGGCTGGCCGGGTTGAACGAGGGTGTAGCTGAGGTCGATGGTCGGCCAGGTGATTTCGCGCATGAAACGTACGTTGTAGGCCTGACTGTTCCAGGGTTCGTAGCGGCCCGCCAGGTCGATGTCGCGGATGTCTATGAGTACCCGCTGGCCGGGCTGAAGGTAGCGCTGGCCAAGTTTTTCCAGGTGCCGGGTGAGTGCCTTCATCACTTCGGGGTCGGCGCCGCGCTCATAGCCGGGGCTGTTCAGGCTGGCATCGCGGAATTTTTCCGGGTGATCGAAGCTGACCTGGACCTGCGCGGGCGGGATGCCTTGTGCCATGCTGTCGTATGCCAGCACCAGCAGTGCAGCGCAGGCGAGGGTAGAGCGCATGATGCATCTCCGCGTTAGGATCGTCGTTGTCGCGCCATTCTACGCCTGGTGCCGGCGACACAGCAGAGGAATGATGTAATGGCGCGTTTTCGGCAGCTAGCTGCCAACGACAAAGGGCGCGACTTGGCGGTCGGCGATATCCACGGGCACTTCCAACGCCTGCAGGCCGCGCTCGAGCAGGCGGCATTCGATCCGGAGGTTGATCGGCTGTTCAGTGTCGGTGACCTGGTCGACCGGGGCCCGGCCAGCGAAGAGGCCCTGAACTGGCTGGCGCAACCCTGGTTTCATGCCGTGCAGGGCAATCACGAAGCATTGGCCATCAGCCACTATCGCGGTGGCCGTGTGGATCTGGACATGTACCGTGCGGCTGGCGGGGGCTGGTTTCTCGACTTGCCCAAGGCTGAGCAGGCGCGCTTCGTCGAGCAGTTCGAACGCCTGCCGGTCGCGCTCGAAGTACAGACTGCCCACGGGTTGGTCGGCATGCTGCATGCCGACAGCCCGTTCGCCGACTGGGCTGAGCTGCGCGCCTGCCTGCAGACGAGGGACGACCCTGCCGTGCGCGAGGTCTGCCAATGGTCGCGCCGGCGCCTGAAGAGCGGCGATAGCCAACCCATCCAAGGGCTGCGTGCGCTGCTGGTCGGCCACACCCCGGTGCTCACGCACAAGGTATTGGGCAACGTGTGGCACCTGGATACCGGTGGCTGGAGCAGCGGTTTTTTCAGCCTGCTGGATATCGGCACGCTGACGCTGATCAACGAGTGACACATCTGCGACCTACCCAAAAACGACCACCCACACATTCGGGGTATGTCTGCAGCCAGCCAGACCTCCCATAGTGACCCCATCGGCTCAATCCGGAGCAGTCACACGATGGAGTTGCTATGCGCAAGGCACTGAAGGTGATTGGCGGTCTGCTGCTGGTGTCCTCGACGGCACTGGTGCAGGCAGCGGCAGAGGGGGACAGCAGCAACACGCTCAGGCTGTACAACTGGACTGACTACATTGGTGAAACCACCCTGGCCGACTTCGAAAAGGCCACCGGCATCAAAGTGGTTTACGACACCTTCGATGGCTATGAAACGGTCCAGACCAAACTGCTCACCGGCCGCTCCGGCTACGACCTGGTCATGCTCAATGCGTCGCTGGTACCGCCGCTGATCCAGGCCGGCGTGTTCCAGGCCCTGGACAAACAGCAACTGCCCAGTTGGCACAACCTCGACGAGCAGGTGGTCAGCAACCTGCAAGGTTACGACCCTGGCCTGAAGTACTCGGCGCCCTACACCTGGGGCAGCTCCGGCGTTACCTACAACGTCGACAAGATCAAGGCGCGCATGCCCGACGCACCGATCGGCTCGCTGGCCATGTTGTTCGACCCTGCCATTGTTTCGCGCGTCGCCGATTGCGGGGTGACTTTGATGGACGCCCCCACCGAAGTGATTCCACTGGCCCTGCAGTACCTGGGCAAGGATCCGCGCAGCGCCGCACCGGCAGATCTCAAGGCCGCCGAGCAGCTACTGCTGGGCATCCGCCCCTATATCCGCAAGTTCGACTCGGTCAACTACCTGACCAGCCTGCCCAACGGCGACGTGTGCCTGGCCCTGACCTGGTCGGGTGACTACGCCACTGCCCAGGCGCGTGCAGTGGAGGCGAAGAAGGCTATCAAGCTGGCGTTCTTCATTCCCAAGGAAGGCTCGCTGATCTGGTTCGACAACCTCTACATCCCCAAGGATGCGCCCCACGTCAGCAACGCCCATCGCTTCATCGAGTTCCTGCTGCAGCCACAGACCATGGCCAAGGTGACCAACTACATCCACTACGCCAACAGCAATGCCGCGGCCACCGCCCTGGTACAGGCCGATATCCGCCAGGACCCGGCGATCTACCCGGACGCCCAGACCCGCGAACGGCTGTTCGCGCAAAAGACCCAGACGCCCAAGGACATGCGTGCGATCACGCGGGTCTGGAGCACGGTCAAGACCGGGTTCTGAACATTTTCGAACGATCCTCGCCAAGGAGCTGCCCATGGCCACTTCAAGCAACGCATCCGCTATCGCCCACGATCCATTGGTGGAAGCCGACAAGGCCCATTACATGCACGGTTACCACATGTTCGACGAGCATCGCGAACAGGGCGCGCTGAACATCATCGAAGGCGAAGGCGCCTATATCCGCGACACCCAAGGCAACCGCTTCCTCGATGCCGTTGGCGGCATGTGGTGCACCAACATTGGCCTGGGGCGCGAGGAAATGGCCTTGGCCATTGCCGACCAGGTGCGCAAGCTTGCCTATTCGAACCCGTTCTCGGACATGGCCAACGACGTGGCCATCGAGCTCTGCCGCAAGCTTGCGCAACTGGCACCGGGCGACCTGGACCATGTCTTCCTCACCACAGGCGGCTCGACTGCCGTGGACACCGCCTATCGACTGATCCAGTACTACCAGAACTGCCGCGGCAAGCCGGGCAAGAAACACATCATCGCCCGCTATAACGCCTACCACGGCTCGACCACCCTGACCATGCAGATCGGCAACAAGGCTGCCGACCGGGTACCTGAATTCGACTATGCCCACGACCTGATCCACCACATCTCCAACCCCAACCCGTACCGCGCCCCGGACAACATGGACGAAGCCGAATTCCTCGACTTTCTGGTCGCCGAGTTCGAAGACAAGATTCTCTCCCTGGGGGCCGACAACGTCGCAGCCTTCTTCGCCGAACCTATCATGGGCTCGGGCGGGGTGATCATCCCGCCCGAGGGGTACTTCGCGCGCATGTGGCAGCTGTGCCAGACCTACGACATCCTGTTCGTCGCCGACGAAGTAGTGACCTCGTTCGGACGCCTGGGCACCTTCTTCGCCAGCGAAGAGCTGTTCGGTGTCACCCCGGATATCATCACCACGGCCAAGGGCCTGACGTCCGCCTACCTGCCGCTGGGTGCGTGCATCTTCTCCGAGCGTATCTGGCAGGTGATCGCCGAGCCGGGCAAGGGGCGTTGCTTCACCCACGGGTTTACCTACAGCGGCCATCCGGTGTGCTGTACCGCGGCGCTGAAGAACATCGAGATCATCGAGCGGGAAAGCTTGCTGGAACACGTCAAGGATGTTGGCGGCTACCTGGAACAACGCCTGCAGAGCCTGAGCGAGCTACCGCTGGTGGGCGATGTGCGGTGCATCAAGCTGATGGCCTGTGTCGAATTCGTCGCCGACAAGGCGAGCAAGGCACTGTTCGACGATGCGATCAACATCGGTGAGCGCATCCACAGCAAAGCCCAGGCCAAAGGCCTGCTGGTACGGCCGATCATGCACCTGAACGTGATGTCGCCGCCGCTGATCGTCACCCGCGCCCAGGTCGACGAGATTGTCGAGACCCTGCGCCAGTGCATCCTCGAAACCGCGCGCGAGCTCACGGCGCAAGGGTTGTACCAGGGGCGATGAGCAGCCTGCAGCGGGCTGTGCGTGGGCATGTCCGGCAGGCTAGACTGCCGGGCATGACCCAGGCCTCTCCCGACACACCGCTCACCTTGACCCTCGGTGCATTGCAGCAATGGCATGCGGCGCTGCAATGCGCATTGGTTCACAGTGAATCGCCCGACGCCCTGCAGCATCTGGCGGCAGCGCTTGGTCATCTGGTTGCGGTCGAATCGATGATGATCAGCCTGGAGAGCCAGGGCCAGGCGCCGCAACTGCTGTACCAGCAAGGGATTCCCCTGGTTCATCGCGATGCCGTGCTGGGTCGTTACTTTGCTGCAGGCTACCTGCTGGATCCCTTTTGCCTGGCAGTGCAGGGTGGCCTGGCCGAGGGGTTTTACCATTTGCAGGACATCGCTCCGGACAACTTCTTCGACAGCGACTACTACAAGACCTATTACCTGGGCACCGGCTGCAGCGAAGACAGCTACTACATCGCCGACCTGTGCGATGGCCGCAAGCTGTCCTTGAGCTTGTTCCAGGGGCGTAGTGGCACCCACCTCAGCCCGCAGCAGATCGACCTGCTTCGCGCGGTCGAGCCGGTGGTGCGCGAACTGCTGGGCCGCTATGCACGGCACAACCTCGAGCCGGGCAAAGTGTCACTGGAGCACGGCAGCCTGCAGGCTGCATTCGACAGCTTCGGTTGCGAGGTGCTGACCGATCGCGAGCGTGAAGTCGCACACATGATCCTGCGTGGCCATTCGGTCAAATCCACTGCGTTGGAGCTGGGTATCTCGCCTGAAACCGTGCGCATGCACCGCAAGAATCTCTATCTGAAGCTTGGCATCAACTCGCAGTCGGAACTTTTCGCTCGGTTCATCGATTGGTTACGCCAAGCTTGAACATGCTTCAACTTTGCCAAGGGCGCCACAGTTTTGAGGGTTTGGGTTTGACATGGATGATGAAGCTATCGCCCGCCCGGGTGACTTTTCTAGCTTCTAGATTAAAAACATCCATGAGCCTCCTGGCGCTTTTCCCATTTGGCGTATTCCAAAGAAATGGTTGTCGTAAGGGCGTTCCAGACTGGGCGGCTTCATTCATGACCTTGAGCGTTTCTTGATTGATGACAGTGTCATGGATGATTATGTTTGGATTTCGGTCAAATTTTTCTCGCTCTGAGACTGCGTCATACTGCAGTTTAGCAACATCGCTGGCAAAGTAATGCTTGTGGCGTGGGTCTTTAAAGATTGCATAAACTATCCATGCCCTGGGGAAATAGTCACTTTGAAATATATCGCCCTCAATGTTTGTGGAGATGAAATTTCCGGATTGGCGAACCTGCGCAGTGCCTTTGATCCAGTTCATTCGAATTTGCATGGCAGGATCGATGTCCAGTGAAGAGGTCCAGCTCTGTTGGGTGTTGCTGGGGACGGGCACCGATGTTGTCGCTGCGATCTCGGCGGGGGGAGGCGGTGCCGGAGGTTCCACTGATTTCACGTATGTCATGGCATCTTTGGCAGGCCCGAAGTCATTATTAATCCCGCTGATGATATATGCCGCGAGGTCTCTCGGGTCGGGATTCGTTTCCTGGTCGAGCTCCAATATCGCCAATACAACATTGCGGTCGATGTCCCGCAGTTTTTCGGCAAGGGTTTCTATGTGGGCTTCTTCCGGCCACTCCCATATCCGTCCATCGCGATCCATGCCCGAGCACGGATTATTCCTGAGCATACGGAATAGATTCAGCCCATCCGCCGTGCCTGCCGGGTCTGCACTCAGCCAGCGTCCAACCCAAGGCTGACAGTACCGATAACCGTAGTAATACAGCCCCGTGGCATCCCGCTCCTTGCCCGAATAACGGAGGGTTTTGTATTTCGCCTCGGTCTGACTTCGTGTTGTCAGCACGGATGTGCCGCCATACGGATAGTATTCCTCTCGACTGATGAGGTTGCCGCTGCCATCTAATTCCAACCCGCTACTGCCCGTGAGGTTGTCGTAGCTGTAACGTATCTGGTCGTTGCCGATGTCGGTCGGTTTACCGATCTCCCAGTGCAGCACCCGAACTTGTGAACGGCCAGCCTCGCCTATGGTGATTACCTGCAAACTCTGCATTTGCGTATCGCCAGACGCATGAAACTTCAGTTCCAGTCCCGAAAGGTACAGTGTGCGATCTATCTGTAGATTGCTGTTTGTTTTTTGTACGCTGACTTTAAGGATGCGCTGGCTGTTCGAGTCATAGCGGTAGTGCTCACTGTCATCAGCGCCGCCCGCGCGTACCACAGGCGTCACCTTCAGCAGTTCGTTACGTGGTGTCCAGGTGAGGCTCTGACCTGGCTGAAGCTGAGTCTGTTGGCCACCGGTCCTGAACAGCGCATCCACGTCTGCGGCCTTGTCGGCCAAGGTGCTCAATACGGCTCGGTTACTGCGGTTGCTTGTGGTGATTTTCGTCGTGTAACCGCTGCCTGTGGCTGGATCGTGGCGTATCCGCGTCAAGTTGCCAGCGATGTCGTAAGTATAGGTGCGTAGATAACCGGTATAGGCAGAGTCGTCGGGAGAGGGCGGCATAGTAGCGGGTGGGAGAGTGCAGCCCTGCTGGCCGGCGTTGGCCATTTCACGTCCAGTGGCGCTGACCAGTTGGTACAGGCTGTCATAGCGGTAGCTATTCTGCGGCTGCACTTTCTGGTTGCGCCAGAAGCGCGTCTGTCCGACGTTGTCGCTGACTTTCAGGACGTTACCCACCGGATCGTATGCATAGCGCAGGTCCTGCAGCATCTTCGCCCCTAGCATATGTCCTTTCGGGCGCTCCGTTCTGATCTCGCTGAGACGCTGCTTATAGGGTTCATGGGAATAAGCGGTCACCACGCCGTTACCGTGCTCCTCGCGCCGCTTCTGTCCCGCAGCCGAGTAAGCCAGTGCTTTCACTATGACCTGCTCGGTGCCGTCTTTCATTGTCAGCCAGCTGCCTGCGAGCAAGCCCGCCACATCGTACGCCACTCGCTGCACATTCCCTTTTGCATCCGTAGTGGCCAATACAGCTGCGCAGGCGTCCGCAGTGGTCAGGGTGGTATGGCGTTCTCCCTCTGCGGCGAGCAGGTCATTCCAGTTGCAGCATCCTTGCCCTTTCCAGTTTGGGGGTATCTGCGCCTCACCCGTCTCCTTCAGCAGGCGGCGGGTTAGTGACAGCGCGATGCCGGTGAGTGCCATCTTGTCGGTCTGCACCAGCCCTGCAGTATCGTAGTGACTGATGCGTCGTCCGGCCAGGTTCAGGCCTTTCTGCGCCTGCGAATTACTGCCATGGACAAAACGTTCAGTGATACAGGCAGCTTCGCCGCTGACCTGTTCTGTCAGGCTCAGTGGCCGCCCTGGGAGGGTATGGCCCTCATACTGCCAAGTGCGTGTCACCGACTGACTGTTGTCCTGCGTACCGCCGATGTCGGTGCAGAGGTTACTGAGCGTGACGAGTGGGCGTCCAGCCGTGTCGCTCAGGTTAAGGGTGGTGCCGTTATCCGCACCTTGTGTGTACAGGAGCCCACCGTTCAGGTGCCTGAGGTAGATGAAGTTGAACAGCCCGACGTCGTGCAGGCGAGGATCGGTACTGCTCATCAGAAAGCCTTGAGGGGCGTACCGATGGCGGGTAAGACGCTGGTGCTTGATATCTGGGGTGTCGGGGTGGCGGTGGTAGGCGATGTCGCGCACTGGAAGTCCCCGGTTGTCGAGGGCTATGACACTCGGGGTGCCGTCGAATAGCAAAGGCGAAGGGGTCATCGGTGTTCTCCATTCCCTGAGACAGCCAAATGAATGATGAAGGGAACTATAGAGCAGGCTGGCGGCTATGCTCGGCAATTGGTACTGTTACGGGCTACATACCACGGTACGAAATCGAGGAGCGAACATGGCCCGCGGTGGCATCGACAAGGCGGCAGTACAGCAGGCACGGCAGGCGCTGATCGCCCGGGGCGAGCATCCGAGTATTGATGCAGTACGCATCGAATTGGGTAACACCGGTTCGAAAACCACCATTCATCGCTACATGCGCGAGCTCGAAGCGCTGCAACCGCTGGCTGACAAGCGTTCACCGGCCCTCAGCGACACGCTGGGGCGTTTCGTCGGCCAACTGGCCGAGCAGTTGCGCGAGGAAGCAGAGGCCCGTATTCGCGACGCGCAGGCGGTGTTCGATGAACAGCGCGGCCAATTGCAGGTGCAGTTGCAACTTGCCCAGCAAGCACTTGCGGCTGCTCACCAGCAACAACAGATTCAGGCCAGCGCCCTTGCGGCGGAGTCGGAAAAGCTCGAGACAGCGCTGAGCACTCTGCAGGCCGAGCAACTGCGCAGCGCCAGCCTCAACCAATCCCTGCGCGAACTGCGGCTGAGGCTGACCGACAAGGACGAGCAGTTGCAGCAGTCGCAAGGGGAATTGCGTCAGTTGCAGCAGGACGCGATCGCCCGCCAGGAAGAACTGACACACCTGCACCGTGAGAATGAGCGCCTGCTGACCGAAAACCGACAGGCCAGCGCCCAGCACAAACAACTCGACGAACAATTGGAGCAGCGCGATGCCCAGGTTCAAGGGCTGCGCTCGATCCTGGCCCAGGCGCAGGGGGCGAGCGAGGAGGTGCGTCGGCAGTTGGACAGCGAGCGCCAGGCGCTGGTGGGCCAGCGTGACATCTGTGCCGAACAGATGCGCCTGATCGAGCGTCTGCAGGATCGTCTGACACAGAGCGAGGCGCGCTGTGCGCAGCTCGAGACCTTCCAGGCAAAGGGCGCGTAGATAAATCAAACTTCGCCAGACCCGCGCTTTCTTCTGTAGACACCGTTACGGAGAACGCACTATGAGCGAACAGAAACGTCCCCACCCTGCGCAAGGGCCTCACTCCTCCGACAAGGCGTCCAGCAAGCAGGACCTGGGTTTTGATCCGGACTCCCCTGATCTGGAGGATCCGCAAGTCGACCCGCAAGGTCCGGCAAAGCCACCTCGCGATCACGAAAAGAAAGGTAAGTAACCGAGGCATGATCCCCCGGGCGTGCGCACGCGGCAGCAAGTGCCGCGCCCGCAAGCCCGAGGGTTCAGCTGTCGAGCTGACGCGCCGCGTCTACGCCGGCACTGGACAACTTGATTGGATAACGCACGCTGATCTGGTGATCGGCATCGACATTGACGCTGCCATCATGGATCAAGCCGGCCTCCTGAAGTGTCTTGAGCATGCCGGCCACGGCCTTTTCGCCGCGGTAGTTGTCCAGTACTTCCTTACCCAGACCTTCAGGATGGGCATGCAGTAGCCGAGTCAGTACTTCGGCGCGCAGAGCATCATTACTCATATCAAGCCTCTCTGATTACCTGTGGATCACTTGCCGTGCTTGGCCTGAAGCTGTTTGGCATGCTCCAGGTGCTTCTCGAGGGTGGGCAGGGTTTCGCTGGCGAAGGCCTTGAGCTCCGGCTTGTCGGACGATGCGGCTTCCTTCTTGAACAGCTCCACGGCTTTCTCGTGGGCATCGACCTGATTGTTGACATAGGACTTGTCGAACGACTCGTCGCGCCATTCCAGGATCATCTTCTTGACCTTGTCGGTGAGCGCAGCCTCGTCAGGCACGCTGATATCCAGCTTGCGGGCGATGTCACCGAGTTTCTGGTTGGCCTGGGTGTGATCGGTGACCATCTGCTGGGCGAAGGTCTTGATCTCGGCATCCTTGCTCTTTTCCAGCGCCAGGTTGCCGGTTACGACTTCAGCGATACCGGCCTCGGTCGCGGCATCGACGAAGTCGTCGGAGGAAGCGGCCATCACCTGCATCGAGGCAAGGCCCATGGCCATGCACAGACCGGCTCGCTTGAGGAACAGAGTATTCATGTGTCTCTCCTTGTCCGTGGTCGCGACATCGGTGTCGCAGACGGTTGAGCGTCGATCGGCGGCGAAAGTTTGAAATTTCTCGCCGGCATCATGCTCGACGGGAGGGGAAGGGGGTTGCAAGTAAATTGTTATAACGTAACATTTGCGTGAATCAGCTTGCCTCAGGAAACGTACCGTGATCCGCAGAAACCCTTCCGGCCACCTCCCGCAAATCGCCGAATCGGCCTACATCGACAAGACCGCGATCATCTGCGGCAAGGTCATCATCAAGGACAATGTGTTCGTCGGCCCCTACGCGGTCATTCGCGCCGACGAGGTGGACGGCACCGGTGACATGGAGCCGATCGTCATTGGTGCCAACTCCAACATTCAGGATGGCGTGGTCATCCACTCCAAATCCGGCGCGGCGGTGAGTATCGGTGAATACACCTCCATCGCCCACCGCTCCATCGTGCATGGCCCCTGCGTGGTCGGCGATCGGGTGTTCATCGGTTTCAACAGCGTGCTGTTCAATTGCCGCGTGGGTGATGGCAGCGTCGTGCGTCACAACTCGGTGGTCGATGGTCGCGACCTGCCGGAGCGCTTTTACGTACCGCCCACCGAACATATCGGCCCACACACCGATCTTGACCGTTACCCACCGGTCAGTGTGTCGGCCTCGGAGTTTTCCGAGGATGTCGCCCGCACCAACATCGACCTGGTCCAGGGCTACAAGGCCCTGCAGAACGAGTTCTGATCATGGCCGACTTGCTGATACGCAACGCACGACTGGTCAACGAAGGGCGCGAGTTCGAGGCTGACCTGCTGGTCGCCCGCGGGCGTATCGACAAGATCGCCGCGAGCATCGAAGGCGTGCGCGCTAAAGTCGAGATCGATGCGCAAGGGCAGTGGTTGGTGCCGGGAATGATCGATGACCAGGTGCACTTTCGTGAACCCGGGGCAGAGCACAAGGGGAACATTGCCAGTGAGTCGCGGGCTGCGGTGGCGGGCGGCATCACCAGTTTCATGGACATGCCCAACACCGACCCGCCAACCCTCACCACTGCGGCGCTGGCCGACAAGAAACGTCGCGCGGCGGCCAGCTCGCAGGCCAACTACGGCTTTCACTTCGGCGTCAGTCGCGACAACCTGGACACCATCGCCGCGCTCGACCCGCGTGAAGTCGCCGGGGTCAAGGTGTTCATGGGCGCGTCCACCGGCAACATGCTGGTGGACGACCCGCAGGTGCTCGAGCGGCTGTTCATCTATTGCCCGACCATCCTGCTGGCCCACTGCGAACACACCCCGAGCATCCTGGCCAACGAGACGCTGTGGCGGGAGCGCCATGGCGAATTCATTCCTGCGGCCGCTCATCCGCTGATTCGCGATGCCGATGCCTGCTATCGCTCCTCGTCACTGGCCGTGGACATGGCCAGGCGTTTCGGCACGCGGCTGCATGTGCTGCATCTGACCACCGCGCGAGAACTGGCACTGTTCGCCCCAGGTCCCGTACACAACAAGCACATTACCGCCGAGGTCTGCGTACATCACCTGCTGTTCGACGACAGCGATTACGCGCAACTCGGCCATCTGATCAAGTGCAACCCGGCCATCAAGACCCGTGCCGACCGCGATGCACTGCGCCAGGCGCTGGCCGGCGACGTGATCGACGTGATCGGCACCGATCATGCGCCGCACACGCTTGAGGAAAAACGCCGAGTCTATGGCCGCGCGCCCTCGGGCCTGCCACTGGTTCAGCATGCCTTGCCAGCTGCGCTGGAGCTGGTCGGCGAGGGTGTGCTGAGCCTGACCCAGGTCGTCGACAAGACCAGCCACGCCGTGGCCCGCCTGTTCGCCATCCGCGAGCGCGGTTTTCTGCGCGAAGGCTACTGGGCCGACCTGGCGCTGGTCGAGCGCCTGGCGCAACCGCGCCAGGTCGCCGACGACCCGATCCTGGCCCGCTGTGGCTGGACACCCTTTCAGCATCGACACCTGCGGCATGTGGTGCGCACCACCGTGGTATCCGGCCAGCTCGCCTGGCATCAGGGCCAGGTGCAGCCACGCTGCCAGGGCCTGCCGCTGATGTTCGATCGATGACCCTTTATTGCACGAGTGTGCCCCATGACTGAAGAAGACTTGCTCGGCCAGCCGGCCGAGGCTTACATGAACGAACCCCAGCGCCAGTACTTTCGTAACCTGTTGCTGGGGCAGCGGGTGGAGTTGCAGGAGCGTATAGAGCAGGATTTCCAGGCGCTGCGCGAGCAGGAAGTGCACAGCGATCCGGCCGACCTGGGCAGTGCCGAGGAGGAGCGGCATTGGCAGTTGCGCACCCTTGAGCGGGAAAAGCGCCTGCTGGACAAGATCGACCAGGCGCTCGAGCGCCTGGCCAAGGGGGATTATGGCTGGTGCGAAGAGACCGGCGAGCCGATCGGTCTGCGCCGCCTGCTGCTGCGTCCGACCGCGACCCTGTGCATCGAGGCCAAGGAGCGGCAGGAACTCAGAGAGCGGCATTTGCGCGACGATGCTTAATCGACTTCTACCGCTTGGGCATGGAGTTGCCAGCGTACCGAGCTGACGCCTTTCTCCAGGCTCACTCGGCTGACCAGGCGCTCGAGTTGTGCGGGCGCCTGTGGGGTACCCAGCAGTTCGGCGCGTACTTCCAGGCGCAGCGGGTCGTGAAGGTCTTCGCTGTGCAGCGACTGCAGGCGCAGGCCTGGGTCACTGAGGCTGTGCAGCATCAGGCTGCGTACCTGGATCTCGTCTTCGGCCCGGCAGACAATGCGCACCTCGAAGCGTTGCTCGACTTCACTGGCGGGCACCACGTCCTGACGGTCCAGGCGCTGGGCGATGTCGCGCAACAGGATGTTGGCACACAGCACCACCAGGCTGCCCAGAGTGGCCTCCAGCAACAGCCCCAAGCTGCACAGCACACCAATGGCCGCGGTGCACCAGAGCGTGGCGGCCGTGTTCAGGCCGCGCACGTTGAAACCATCACGCATGATCACGCCACCGCCGAGAAAGCCGATCCCGGACACGACATACGCGGCGATGCGCGAGGCGTCGCTGGGTTCCATGCCGGGTACCGCCTGGGTCATCAGTACGAACAGGCAGGCACCGGTGCTGACCAGCGCATTGGTGCGAAGGCCGGTCAGGCGCTGGCGCAGTTGACGTTCGGCGCCGATCAGGGCGCCGAGTACAAGGGCCACACTGACGCGCAGCAGAAATACTTTCCAATCCATAGCAAACCTCTTTCCACGGGCAATGGCCCGCGCATGCGCCACTGGCAAGCGTGACGCCGATGAAATGAATGAGCGCGCAGGACCACGACACTCGCCGGCATGAGCTGGCTGAGCGGGAAAGAAGAGGGGAGATCTGCCTTTGCAGGCGAGATGGACCGCCGTCTACCGTATTCGGCAAGACAGCGGCAGGAATGCTGCCGGACTAGCTTGCCGTGTGGACCTGTCGCAATCGACTGGGGCTACTGTCCAATGCAGGACTCCTGTAGGGGATGCATAAGTGCGACGCGGACCTTACGCCTGCAGTTGCGCAGAATCAAGGCCGAATTCATGACAATTGCTTCATTGCCGAAACCTCCTACCGTTTCCGATGCGTTCGTCAGCGGTGGTAACCTTGGCGCCTGTAATTATCTACGCCGGACTGTCTCATGCTGTTCAACATCGCCGTGCTGCTCGCCACGTTGGTGGCCATGGAGGGTGTCGGCACGCTGGCCCACAAGTACGTCATGCACGGCTGGGGCTGGTGGCTGCATCGCTCGCACCATGAGCCGCACCTGGGTGTGCTCGAGACCAATGACCTCTACCTGGTGGCGCTGGCCCTGATCGCTGCTGGCCTGATGGCGCTGGGCAAGGCCGGCTACGCGCCCCTGCAGTGGGTCGGCGCAGGTGTCGCGGGCTATGGCGTGCTGTACGTGCTGGCCCACGACGGTTTCTTCCACCGGCACTGGCCACGTAAACCCAAACCCATGCAGCGCTACCTCAAACGCCTGTACCGGGCGCACCGGCTTCATCACGCGGTGAAAGGGCGCGAGGGTAGCGTGTCGTTCGGCTTTTTCTACGCGCCACCGCTGCGCGAGCTCAAGCGCCAGTTGCGCGCGCGGCGAGGTGATTGAGTCGCGCAGGATTCAATTCGCGGTTTCCTGCGCGGCAATGGCTTCTTTGTGTCCCCGACTCACCCACCAACCAAAGGCGGCGGCCGTGAAGAACATGATCAGGCTGTAGATCGCTGCCGGCACGGCCATGGTGGCGTTGTTCAGCAGGCTGGGGCTCAGCGCCAGCGCGATGGCCAAGGTGCCATTGTGAATGCCGATCTCCATGCCGATGGCAATTGCCTGGCGTTTCGGGATGCGCAACAGGCGCGGCACCCAATACCCCAGCCCCAGGCTGATCACGTTGAACAGCAGCGCGGCGACCCCCACCACCGGCGCGTACTCCACCACCGTCTGCCAGTCCTTGGCCAGTGCCAGGACGATGGTGAAGGCCAGGAACAACGCCGCCACCAGCTTCATCGGCTTCTCCATCCGCGCGGCAAAACCCGGTGCGTAGCGGCGGATCAGCATGCCCAGGCCCACAGGCAGCAAGACGATGGCGAAGACCTGCATGACCTTGGCGAATTGCAGCGGAATGGCCTGGTCCGACTCCATGAAGTAGATCAGCGACAGGTTGACCAGCAGTGGCATAGTGAGGATGGCGATCAGCGAGTTGACCGCCGTCAGCGTGATGTTCAGTGCCACGTCGCCATGTGCCAGGTGGCTGAACAGGTTCGCGGTAGTCCCGCCCGGCGATGCGGCCAAGAGCATCAGGCCCACTGCCAGCGCGGCCTCCAGGCCAAACCCGTTGGCGATCAGGAAGCAGATGAACGGCAGCAACAGGATCTGACAGGCCAGGCCGACCAGCACGGGCTTGGGATACTTCACCACTCGGGCGAAGTCGGCGAGGGTCAGCGACAACCCCAGGCCCAGCATGATGATGCCCAGGGCGATGGGCAGGAAGGCAGTCAGCAAGGGGGAGGCGGTCATCGGCATGCTCGTGGGCGAGGGATTCCGGAGAGTGTAGGCAGGCTCCGTCGATCAGCTAATCGCAAAGTGCCAGCCTTTGGTAACTGATTATTTCCGGATGAGCCGCACCTCGCCGCGACCTGACGCGTTGCGATGGACTGCCGAGCACAGTAGGATTCGCGCTTTTGCCGAAGGATTAGCTCGTCATGTCGTTCCAGCAAGGTCTGCTCGCCACTCCGGTGCCGGCCCACGCCCGTCACCTGTTCTTTGCCCTGCATACGGGGGAGGCGCTGCCTGCCGTTCTGGATGCCTTGTTGCAGCAAGTCGACGGCCACAGCCTGATCCTGGCCGTCGGCGCGCCGCTGGCCAAGGCACTGGGGCGCGATGTCCCGGGCTTGCGCAGCTTCCCGCAGTTGGACGCAGCGGTCGAAAACCCGGCCACCCAGCATGCCCTGTGGCTCTGGTTGCGTGATGACGCGCGTGGTGATCTGTTCCTGCGTGCCCAAGCCCTGGAGCAGGCCCTGGCGCCGGCATTCACGCTGGTCGACAGTGTCGATGGTTTTCTGCACCACGGCGGACACGACCTGACCGGCTATGAAGACGGCACCGAAAACCCGCGGGACAACGATGCTGTCGACGCAGCCATCGTGGCGGGCGAGCAAGCGGGCCTGGCAGGTTCCAGTTTCGCTGCGTTCCAGCTGTGGAAACACGACCTCAACTACTTCAAGTCGCTGCCTCAGCCAGAGCAGGACGACATCATTGGCCGTCGCCTGAGCGACAACGAGGAACTGGAAGACGCGCCGGAGTCGGCCCACGTCAAGCGTACCGCGCAGGAAAGCTATGACCCCGCGGCCTTCATGGTGCGCCGTTCGGTGGCCTGGGCCGACAACCGTGGCGCAGGGCTGGCTTTCGTTGCTCTGGGCCGTTCGTTCGATGCCTTCGAAATCCAGCTGCGGCGCATGAGTGGCCTGGAAGATGGCGTGGTCGATGCCTTGTACCGCTTCAGCCGACCACTGACCGGCGGCTACTACTGGTGCCCGCCAATGGGCGCTGAAGGCCTGGACCTGCGCCTGTTGCTCGGTTAAATATCCCGATACAGAATCGCTGCGCATCGCGGGGTAGAGCGACTAGCCTTGAAGGTTTCCCCCTGTAACCGGGAGCCTCCTTCATGTACGCACGTCGCGATGTCCTGCGCGCCAGCGCCGCGCTTGGCGCGCTGGCCCTGAGCCCTTGGCTGCGCGCCGAGTCCGCCAGCGGCCTGCTGACCCGCAAGATCCCCTCCACCGGGGAGGCCTTGCCGGTCATCGGTGCCGGCACTTCCGGCAGTTTCGAGGTCCAGGCCGGCTCTGCCCAGTACCAACAGCTCAAGGCTGTGCTCGAGGCGTTCTTCAAAGGCGGCGGCAAGGTCATCGACACCTCGCCCAACTACGGCGGTGCCGACGCCATTCTCGGTCAGTTGCTGGAGGAGGGCGGCTGGCGCCGTCAGTGCTTCATCGCCACCAAGATCGCCGCCGACAGCCGCGACGCCGCCGAACGGCAATGGGCGCAAAGCCTGTCCAGCCTGCGCACCGACAAGGTCGACTTGCTGCAGATCCACAACCTGCGCGATTGGCAGACCCAGCTCCCCTATGCCCGGGAGTTGAAGCAGCAAGGCAAGACGCGCTATGTGGGCATCACTCACTATCTCAACAGCGGCCAGGATGAGGTGGCGCGCATCGTGCGCAGCGAGCCGCTGGATTTCATCCAGATCAACTACTCGGTGAACGCCCCGGATGCCGCGCGCGAGCTGCTGCCGCTGTGCCAGGACAAAGGCGTCGCGGTGCTGGTCAACCGTACTTTCGACGACGGCCGGCTGTTCGCCCGGGTCAAAGGTCAGGCATTGCCGGAGTGGGCGGCCGAGGCGGGTATCGGCAGCTGGGCGCAGATGTTCCTGAAGTTCGCCATCAGTCATCCGGCGGTGACCACGGTAATTCCTGCGACCGGCCGACCGGACCGTCAGCTCGACCAGCTCAAGGCGGGCAGCGGGCCGCTGCTGAGCGAAGCCCAGCGCCAGGCGCTGATCAAGCAATTTGCCTGACGCCATGAACGGCTGGCGGCGGCGCCTGGACCAGAGCCTCAACATCCAGCCCGGCGAAGGCCCGGCGGTGGTTGCAGGTCTTGCGCTGTTCTACCTGCTGTTCACCGGTTATTTCATGCTGCGTCCGGTCCGTGAAACCATGGGCGTGGCCGGTGGGGTGGACAATCTGCAATGGCTGTTCACCGGTACCTTCATTGCCACCCTGGCCTGCCTGCCGCTATTCGGATGGCTTGCATCACGGGTGAAGAGGCGACGCATCCTGCCGTGGACCTACGCCTTCTTCGCCAGCAACCTGCTGTTGTTTGCTGTGCTCTTTGCCCGCGACCCGGACGACCTCTGGAATGCGCGGGCTTTTTATATCTGGCTGTCGGTTTTCAACCTGCTGGCCATCTCCCTGGCCTGGAGCGTACTGGCAGACCAGTTTTCCAGCGAGCAGGGCAAGCGCCTGTTCGGCCTGCTCGCGGCGGGTGCAAGCCTTGGCGGCCTGAGCGGGCCGATTCTTGGCACGCTGCTGGTTTCTCCCCTCGGGCACGCGGGCTTGTTGGTGCTGGCGGGCGTCTGCCTGCTTGGCAGCATAGGCGCCGCGCTCTACTTGCAGCACTGGCGTGAGCTGAATCCGCTGCCGGCCATCATCGCGCATCCGGCCTCGCGGCCGCTGGGCGGCAATCCGTTTTCCGGCGCCACCGCGGTGCTGCGGTCGCCCTACCTGCTGGGTATCGCGTTGTTCGTCGTACTGCTGGCCAGCGTCAGCACGTTCCTGTATTTCGAGCAGGCCCGTATCGTCAGTGAGACGTTCAGCGATCGGACACGTCAGACACAAGTCTTCGGTCTGATCGATACGGTCGTGCAAACCCTGGCGATACTCACCCAGGTCTTTCTCACCGGACGCCTGGCCCGGCGCCTGGGTGTCGGCGTGCTACTGGTCGGCGTGCCCCTGGTGATGGCGGTCGGTTTCCTATGGCTGGCGCTGGCGCCGGTATTTGCAGTGTTCGTCTTCGTGATGGTCATGCGTCGTGCGGGTGAGTACGCCCTGGTTCGCCCGGGGCGGGAGATGCTCTTTACCGTGCTGCCCGCCGAAGAGAAATACAAAGCCAAGAACTTCATCGACACCGTGGTCTACCGGGGTGGCGACGCCTTGAGCGGTTGGGTCAAGCGTGGCCTGGACCTGCTGGGCGAGCATCCGCAGTTGGCGATGTCGATCGGCGCCATCCTCGCGCTTGGCTGGGGGGTTACCGGCGCCTGGTTGGGCCGTCGCCAGCGCAGCCTCGAAAACGCTCCGTAAGCGCAATGTACCTCGCGCCAAATACACCGCCCTGCACCTTTAGCGCCACCGGTCTGGCGGCTCGGTAATAAACCGAATCCCCTGTTGCCGCTGAGCTCCGAACTTATGTACGGCAAACGCCCGTGCATATCCCACAGCCACAAGAGGTGCAAGACCATGGCCAATAACCAGAACAAGACTGGCAGTCAGGGTGGTACCAAAAATCCTGGCAACTTCGCCAACGACCGGGAAAAAGCGTCTGAAGCCGGTCGCAAAGGAGGCCAGCAGTCCGGTGGCAACAAGCAGAGCGACGACATGGGCCGCAAGGGCGGTCGCTCGTAAGTGATGCTGCGCGGTGCCGGGGTAACTCGGCACCGCAACAGAGGCAGACCAGGCCGCGGCCTGAAACCACCCAGCTTACAATCTTTAACACAAATATCAAATGAGACTAAATTGACTCATTAATGGTCGGTTAGTACCATTCGAGCCGTTTTTATCAAAGGCTCGGTGAGCAGAAATGAGCAATTTGCGTGCAACAGCATTGGCCAGCTGCCTGGCAGCCACCTTGGTACTGGCGGGCTGTGGGGGGGCTGAAGAACCTCAGGCCGGCGCCCAGAGCGCCTTACCCGTACAAACCCTGACCGTCGCCAGCGAGGCGCTGACCTTGAGTTCCACGTTGCCCGGCCGGGTGGAGCCGATGCGTGTCGCTGAAGTGCGCGCCCGGGTGGCCGGTATCGTCCTGCGCAAGCGCTTCGAAGAAGGCGCCGACGTCAAGGCCGGCGATGTGCTTTTCCAGATCGACCCGGCGCCCTTCAAGGCTTCGCTGTCGCGTGCCGAGGGTGACCTGGCACGTGCCCAGGCGGTGCGTCAGGAAGCGCAGGCACGGGTCAAGCGCTACGCACCGCTGGTGAAGATCGAAGCGGTCAGCCAGCAGGACTTCGACACCGCCAGCGCCGACCTGCGTAGCGCCGAAGCGGCGATTCGTTCGGCCCAGGCCGATGTCGAAACGGCACGTCTCAACCTTGGCTACGCCACGGTCAAGGCGCCGATCTCCGGTCGTATCGGCCGCGCCCTGGTGACCGAAGGTGCGCTGGTCGGGCAGGGCGACGCGACCCTGATGGCGCGTGTCCAGCAGCTCGATCCGATCTATGTCGACTTCACCCAGTCCGCCGCCGATGCCCTGCGTCTGCGCCAGGCCCTGAAGGACGGCGCACTGGCCAGCGGCAGCGATCAGCACCTCACGGCACGGGTCGAAGGCACCGATTACGAGCGCTCCGGGCAATTGGTCTTCACCGATGTCTCGGTCGATCGCGGAACCGGCCAGGTCACCCTGCGCGGACGCTTCGACAACGCTGACGGCATTCTGCTGCCAGGCATGTACGTGCGCGTACACACCCCACAAGGCACCGACAACCGCGCCATTCTCGTGCCGCAGCGTGCGGTGCAGCGCGGCGCCGATGGTCAGGCACGGGTGATGGTGGTAGGCGCTGACGGCATGGCCGAGGCCCGGGGCGTGCAGACCGGCACCATGCATGGCGCGCGCTGGCTGATCACCGAGGGTTTGCAGCCGGGTGATCAGGTCATCGTCGGCAGCCCGGCGGGTCTGACGCCAGGCATGCCGGTGGCACCGTCGGCAACCCAGCAAGCCGCGGCGCGATAAGGCGAGGAAAGCACGATGTCCACGTTCTTCATCAATCGTCCGAACTTCGCCTGGGTCGTGGCGCTGTTCATCTCACTGGCCGGCCTGCTGGTGATTCCGTCATTGCCGGTTGCGCAATACCCCAGCGTCGCACCGCCGCAGATCACCATTACCGCCACCTATCCGGGGGCTTCGGCCAAGGTGCTGGTGGAGTCGGTCACCAGTGTCATCGAAGAGTCGCTCAACGGCGCCAAGAACCTGCTGTACTTCGAGTCGACCAACAACTCCAACGGCATCGCCGAGATCGTCGTCACCTTCGAGCCGGGCACCGAACCTGAGCTGGCCCAGGTCGACGTGCAGAACCGCCTGAAGAAAGCCGAGGCGCGGCTGCCGCAGGCGGTGACCACCCAAGGTGTCGAAGTCGAACAGATCAGCGCTGGCTTCCTGCTGATCTACGCCCTGAGCTACACCGACGCGGCCAGCCATGGCGACACCACTCAACTGGGCGATTATGCCGCGCGCAACATCAACAACGAGCTGCGACGCATCCCGGGGGTGGGCAAATTGCAGTTCTTCTCCTCGGAAGCGGCCATGCGCGTGTGGATCGATCCGCAGAAGCTGGTTGGCTACGGGCTGTCGATCGACGATGTCGGCAATGCCATCCGCGGTCAGAACGTGCAGGTGCCGGCCGGTGCCTTCGGCAGTGCGCCGGGTAGCAGCCAGCAAGAGCTGACCGCGACCCTGGCGGTGCATGGCACCCTGGACGATCCGCAGGCCTTCGGCCGTGTAGTGCTGCGGGCCAATCCCGATGGCTCGATGGTGCGCCTGGCCGATGTCGCACGGCTGGAGGTCGGCAGCGAAAGCTACAACTTCTCCTCGCGCCTCGATGGCAAGCCGGCGGTGGCCGGGGCGGTGCAATTGGCCCCCGGGGCCAACGCCCTGCAGACCGCGGCACGAGTCAAGGCGCGCCTGGCCGAGCTGTCCGAGTTCTTCCCCGAAGGTGTCGAATACTCTGTGCCCTACGACACCTCGCGTTTCGTCGACGTGGCCATCGAGAAAGTCATCCATACCCTGATCGAGGCGATGGTACTGGTGTTCCTGGTGATGTTCCTGTTCCTGCAGAACATCCGCTACACCTTGATCCCGTCGATCGTCGTGCCGGTTTGCCTGCTCGGCACCTTGCTGGTGATGAAGCTGCTCGGTTTCTCGGTGAACATGATGACCATGTTCGGCATGGTCCTGGCCATCGGCATCCTGGTCGACGACGCCATCGTCGTGGTGGAGAACGTCGAGCGGATCATGGCCGAGGAGGGCCTTGGGCCCAGGGAGGCGACGGTCAAGGCCATGGGTCAGGTGTCCGGCGCGATCATCGGTATCACGCTGGTACTGTCAGCGGTGTTTCTGCCGCTGGCGTTCATGTCCGGCTCGGTGGGGGTGATCTACCAGCAGTTCTCGCTGTCGCTGGCCGTGTCGATCCTGTTCTCGGGTTTCCTGGCGCTGACGTTCACCCCGGCGCTGTGCGCCACGCTGCTCAAGCCGGTGCCCCAGGGGCATCATGAGAAACGCGGTGTCTTTGGCGCATTCAACCGCGGCTTTGCCCGCCTGACCGCACGCTACTCTTCGCTCAACAGCGCCTTCGTGGCGCGCGCCGGCCGCTTCATGCTGGTGTATGCGGGGATTCTTGTGGTGCTGGGGTACTTCTACCTGCGCCTGCCCGAATCGTTCGTGCCCGTGGAAGACCAGGGCTACGCCATTGTCGATGTGCAACTGCCGCCAGGCGCCAGCCGGGTGCGCACCGATGCCACGGGCCAGGCGCTGGAGCAGTTCCTGATGTCACGCGAGGCCATTGCTTCGGCGCTTCTGGTCAGCGGCTTCAGCTTCTCGGGCATGGGCGAGAACGCGGCGCTGGCATTCCCGACGTTCAAGGACTGGTCCGAGCGCAGCTCGCAACAGTCGGTGGATGCCGAAACCCAGGTCATCAACGCGCAGTTCGCGGCGCACGGTGACGGCAGCATCATGGCAGTGAACCCGCCACCGATCGATGGCCTGGGCAACTCTGGCGGGTTCGCCCTGCGGCTGCTCGACCGCGGCAACCTGGGGCGCGAAGCGTTGCTGGCCGCGCGTGACAAGATCTTGCAACAGGTCAACGGCAACCCGGCGATCCTCTACGCGATGATGGAAGGCCTGGCCGAGGCGCCGCAATTGCGGGTCGATATCGACCGTGAGAAGGCCCGCGCCCTGGGCGTGACCTTCGAGAGCATCAACAGCACCCTGTCGGCGGCGTTCGGTTCGCAGGTGATCAACGACTTTACCAACGCCGGACGTCAGCAGCGCGTGGTGGTCCAGGCCGAGCAAGGCGAGCGGATGACCCCGGAAGCGGTGCTGCGCCTGTATGCGCCGAACAACGAAGGGCAGCAGGTGCCGTTCAGCGCCTTCGTCACCACGCGCTGGGAAGAAGGCCCGGTGCAGATCGTGCGCTACAACGGCTACCCCTCGATCCGTATTGCAGGGGACGCGGCCCCAGGCTACAGCACCGGTCAAGCGATGGCCGAGATGGAGCATCTGGTCAGCGACCTGCCACCCGGCATCGGGTATGCCTGGACCGGGCTCTCGTATCAGGAAAAAGTCTCCAGCGGCCAGGCCAGCAGCCTGTTCGCGCTGGCCATCCTGGTGGTGTTCCTGCTGCTGGTGGCGTTGTACGAGAGCTGGTCGATCCCGCTGACCGTGATGCTGATCGTGCCGATCGGTGCCTTGGGCGCGGTATTGGCGGTGATGGTGGTCGGCCTGCCCAACGATGTCTACTTCAAGGTCGGCCTGATCACCATCATTGGCCTGGCAGCGAAGAACGCGATCCTGATCGTCGAGTTCGCCAAGGATCTGGTGGAGAAGGGCCACAGCCTGCGTGAAGCGGCCATCGAAGCTGCGCGCCTGCGTTTTCGACCGATCGTGATGACGTCGATGGCCTTCATCCTCGGCGTGGTACCGCTGGCTATCGCGTCCGGCGCCGGGGCTGCGAGTCAGCGGGCGATCGGCACCGGGGTGATCGGCGGCATGCTCAGCGCGACGTTGCTGGGGGTGGTGTTCGTGCCGATCTGTTTCGTCTGGGTGTTGTCGCTGCTCAAGCGCAGGGCCGGCAAGGCTGCTGCGCAACGTCCTGTCGAGGTGGTGGAGTGATGGTCATGGGTAAAGGAATCGCCCCCTTGGCGATGGCGTTGATGCTGGCAGGTTGTTCGATGGCGCCGCAGTACCAACGCCCCGAGGCGCCGATCCCGGCGCAATGGCACGACGGCGCGGCAGCTCAAGGGCAGAGCGTGGAGCAACTGGACTGGCAGGCGTTCGTGGTCGACCCGGGCCTGCGCCAGCTGATCAGCAGCGCTCTGGACAACAACCGCTCGCTGCGCCAGACCTTGCTCGATATCGAGCAGGCCCGTGCCCAGTACCGGATCCAGCGCGCCGATCGTGTACCGGGCTTGAATGCCGGCGCGTCGGGCAATCGCCAGCACCAACCAGCGAGCCTGGCGGCCGACGGACGCAGCGGTGTGGCCAGCACCTATCAGGTCGGCCTTGCCTTACCCGAATACGAATTGGACCTGTTCGGTCGGGTCAAGAGCCTGAGCGATGCGGCACTGGAGCAGTACCTGGCCACGGAGGAGGCCGGTCGAGCCGCGCGCCTGGCGCTGATCGCCGAGGTCAGCCAGGCCTACCTCACCCTGGATGGCGCGCAGCGCCGCCTGACCCTGACCCGCCAGACGCTGGCCAGCCGCGAGGACTCACTGGCTCTGGTCGGCCAACGTCGCGCTGCCGGTACCGCCACGGCACTGGACCATCAGGAAGCGCTGGGCTTGGTCGAACAATCCCGCGCGGAGCTTGAGAGCACCCAGCGCCAGCAGCGCCAGGCCTTCAACGCGCTGGTGCTGCTGGTCGGCAGTGCCGATGCGGCCAGGGACATACCGGTATCTGCCGGCCAAGCCCCTTGGGTATTGCAGGACATCGCACCGGGTGCACCTTCGGCGCTGCTCGAACGGCGCCCTGACATTCTCGCTGCCGAGCACCGGCTGCGAGCCCGCAACGCCGATATCGGCGCGGCCCGCGCGGCGTTCTTCCCGAGGATCAGCCTCACCGGCAGCTTCGGTACCTCAAGCGCACAGATGTCGGGGCTGTTCGACGGTGGCTCGCGTAGCTGGAGCTTCATGCCACAACTGTCGTTGCCGCTGTTCGATGGCGGGCGCAACCGTGCCGGGCTGGATCTTGCGCAGGTACGCAAGGACTCGGCAGTGGCGGCCTACGAGGGCACAGTACAGACGGCATTTCGCGAAGTGGCCGATGCGCTTGCAGCCAGCGACACGCTGCGCCGAGAGGAAGCGGCGCGCAGCGCGCTGGTCGAGACCAGCCGGGCAACCCTGGAGCTGGCAAGGGCGCGCTATCAGGGCGGGATAGACAATCACCTGCGCTACCTGGATGCGCAGCGCAGCAGCTATGTGAACGAGTCGACGTTGATCGAGGCCAGCACCCAGCGCCAGATTGCCTTGGTCGACCTGTTCCGTGCGCTGGGTGGGGGGTGGCCTGCGCCCAAGGGCTGAAGGGCTCCTTTGGTTGGACGATCCAACCGTTCGGCCCCTGGACCTTGTGTCCTGGGGCCTTTTTTTGCCAGTCCTCAGGCCTGGACCCTGGCCCCTTGCAGGAACAACTGCTCCAGTGCCTGCGCCGAATTGGCGCTGGCCGCCCGGCCACGGCGCTCGGCATCGACCATGCCGAAGATCATGGTCAGGAACATTTCGGTGAATACCGCCGCGCTGATGTCGATGCGCAGCGTACCCATCTGCTGGGCGCGCAGGAAGAATGCATCCATGGCCTGGGTATAGGTGTCCCAACGACGGTCGTCGCCGTCGCCGAGCAAGGTGTCGGGGCGGTACTGGAACATCAGGAAGACCAGCATCTCGCGGTGCTTGAGATGCTCGGTGATCAGGTAGCGTATCGCCTGCAGTGGCTCGGCGTTGGCCAGGTCGGCTTCTTCGATGACCTGGTTCAGCACGCGCTCGCCGTGCTTCTCGAGCATGTCCACGAGATTGTCGCGGGTACCGCAGAAGCGGTGCAGGGTGGCCTTGCTGATGCCGGCGGTCTCGGCCAGCTCCTTGAGCGTGGCGCGCGGCTGGACGACGATGGCGTGGGCAAGTGCCTTGAGCAGGCGTTCGTCGTGGGGGGTGGGTTGCATCTGGGTTCCTCGCGTGGATCGCATGGAACCCATTGTGCAGAAAATACCGGGCTGTTCAATGTTTTCGAGATGAAAATGCCTCATGTGAGACTTTTCTGGCTCGAGTGATTGAAAAAGCCCGGGTCCAGGCTCAGTGCGGCGCGCGCACGATGGTCTTGAGCAGGTCTTCCGGGCTGATGTGCCCAACCACCTGGCCCACCGCACTGCCGGGGGTAGGCAGGTCGATGATGTGGCCTTTCATCCGACCGACCACGTGCATTTCGCACGGCTTGCAGTCGAATTTCAGGGTCAGCACTTCGTCGCCATGAATCAGCTGCATTGGCGCGACCTTGGTTCGTACACCGGTAACGCCCTTGGCCTGCTTGGGGCACAGGTTGAAGGAGAAGCGCAGGCAGTGCTTGGTGATCATCACCGGCACGTCGCCGTGTTCCTCATGAGCCTCGAACGCAGCATCGATCAACTTCACCCCATGGCGATGATAGAAGTCACGGGCTTTCTGGTTGTAGACGTTGGCCAGGAACGACAGGTGCGCTTCGGGATAGACCGGTGGCGGACTGGTCTCGGCCTTGCGGCTGCCGCGCGGGTGCGCCTTGACCCGCGCCTCGGTGAG
Source organism: Pseudomonas machongensis (assembly GCF_034961125.1). Taxonomy (NCBI): domain Bacteria; kingdom Pseudomonadati; phylum Pseudomonadota; class Gammaproteobacteria; order Pseudomonadales; family Pseudomonadaceae; genus Pseudomonas; species Pseudomonas machongensis. The sequence goes on from NZ_JAYFUI010000187.1 coordinate 595,925, forward strand.
CGCCTCGATAGCCTCACGGCGCAGGGCCTTGAGCTGAGAGTTGGGGATGAAATACGCCTGCGGGGCATCGAGCTCAATGGCCTCGGCGTGGTACTGGGTGGTACCCAGTTGGCCCAGCAGGTCGTGCAACTGATCCAGCGCCTGCTGCGGCTTGTTGGCTGCGCCGAACGGGCCGTCCAGGGCAACCTGCACGGTGATGCCTTCCTCGCTGGTGACGCTCAGCGCCAGGCGTTGCTCGGTCAGCACGGCCTGCCACTGAACCGCGACGCGACGCTCGGAGGAGGTGCGTTGCAGCGCCTGTTGCCAGTTATGGTCGAGGTTGCGTGACAGGGGGTGGTTCGGTCGCAGCTTGTGCAAACCTTCGGGCATCTCGTTGGGCTCGACGCGATAACGGTAGCGTGTCTGGCCGTCTTCCTCGAACTCGCCACGCGGCTCGGCGATGTTGGCCCGGAAGCCCACCACTTCGCGCTTGACCAGCACGTTCAAACCGTCGCCGTTGGTCAGCGGCACCTCGGTCACCACCATCAGGTCACGCTTGCCGACCTTTTCCACCACACCTACCGGCAAGCCGGTGAAGGTGGGCGAATCGAAGGCACCGATGTCGATCTTGCGGTCGCTGACGAAGTAGTCGGTGCTGCCGCGGTGGAAGGTCTTGTCTGGATCGGGTACGAAGAAGTGCTGGGTACGACCGCTCGACGCGCGGGCCAGGTCCGGGCGATCTTCGAGAATCGCATCCAGCTCCTTGCGGTAGTGGGCGGTGATGTTCTTCACATAACCCATGTCCTTGTAGCGCCCTTCGATCTTGAACGAGCGCACGCCGGCGTCGACCAGGTCGCGAAGGTTGGCGGTCTGGTTGTTGTCCTTCATCGACAGCAGGTGCTTTTCGAAAGCGACCACCCGGCCCTGGTCGTCTTTGAGGGTGTAGGGCAGGCGACAGGCCTGCGAGCAATCGCCGCGGTTGGCGCTGCGGCCGGTCTGGGCATGGGAGATGTTGCATTGGCCGGAGAAGGCCACGCACAAGGCGCCGTGGATGAAGAACTCGATGGCAGCATCGGTCTCGGCGGCGATGGCGCGGATCTGCTGCAGGTTCAGTTCACGCGCCAGCACCAGTTGGGAGAAACCGGCCTGGTCGAGAAACCGGGCCCGCTCGAGCGTACGGATGTCGGTCTGAGTGCTGGCATGCAGCTCGATCGGCGGTATGTCCAGCTCCATCACCCCCAGGTCCTGGACGATCAATGCATCGACACCGGCGTCGTACAGCTGGTGGATCAGCTTGCGTGCAGCCTCCAGCTCGTTGTCATGGAGAATGGTATTGATCGTGGTGAAGACCCGCGCGTGATAGCGCCGGGCGAACTCCACCAACTCGGCGATATCGCCGACCTCGTTGCACGCGTTGTGCCGCGCGCCGAAGCTTGGGCCGCCGATGTAGATGGCGTCGGCGCCATGCAGGATGGCCTCGCGGGCGATGGCCACATCGCGGGCAGGGCTGAGCAGTTCCAGGTGATTCTTTGGAAGGGACATGTCGTTATAGGTTCGGGCTGTCACGGTTTAGGGCGGCATTGTAGCGATGAAATGCGCTGGTGGCATCTTTGGGCGCCCACAGGTCTCACCAGTGAGCAACAATCAGAGCCTCATCGCCTTCAGGCATTCCACCAAACGCAGTGCCGCCGGGGACAGGCTGCACTCGCTGCGGGTAATGACCCCCAGCTCGCGCTCCAACCCTGCTTCGTCCAGTTGCCGACGAACCAGTCGCCCTTCACCGTCATCCGCCGATTCCGGCAGCAGCGTGACGCCCAGCCCATTGCGCACCAGCGCCAATACCGTCGACATGTAGTTGGCTTCCATGGCCGCTTGCAACACCAGCCCGTGTGCGCGGAACACCTGTTCGATCTGCGCCCGCACGCTGCTGTCGCGCCCGGTGAGGATCATCGGCAGGCCTTTCAGGGCTTGCAGACTGACGGGGCCGGTGGCCAGCGGGTGCCCGGCGGGCACAAACAGGCACAGTCGATCGCGCAGCAGCGGTGTGAAGTCCAGCCCATGGCCGAACTGGCTGCGCACACCCACCCCAAAATCCACATCGCCTTCGCGCACGCGCTCGACGATGCGCTCGGCAACCAGGTCGCGCAGACGCACTTCGACACCTGGATGCAACTGGCGGAACACCGCCAGCCGCTCAGCCAGCGCCCCGGCGCACAGCGAGGGCAGGGCAGCCACGGTGACCACCCCGCGGCGCACCGCCGCCAAGCCCTGGCTGGCACTGACGATATTGGAAAGATCGAGCAGCAGCTTCTCCATTGCCGGCAGCGCCTCGCGCCCTGCGCCCGTGAGGGTGACGTGCCGAGGGCTGCGTTCGAGCAGGGCGACGCCCAGCCAGGTTTCGAGTTGGCGGATCTGTACGGTCAGGGCCGAGGGCGACAGGTGCAGGTCGTCGGCGGCGCGGGCGAAGTTGCCGCGTTGGGCAACGGTGATGAAGGCACGAATATGCTGCAGGGCATTCTTCATTTTGTTTTTTCGAATGTGCGTGGCTTTAAATTGCAATTTACACGCTACCGGACCTCTCCTGATACTCGGGGCAACAACAAAAAAAGCCGGAGTAACCCCATGCTCGCCCTCTATGGCGTCATTACCATTCTGTCCCTGCTGATCGCGGTCATGAGCAAGCGCATCTCGCCTCTGGTCGCGCTGATCGCCCTTCCCGTCGTGGCTGCCTTGCTCGCGGGCTTCGGCCTGCAGACCAGCGGGTTCATTCTCACGGGTATCAAGAATGTCGCCCCGGTGGTCGGCATGTTCATCTTCGCCATCCTGTTCTTCGGGGTGATGACCGATGCCGGCATGCTCGACCCCATCATCGACCGCATCCTGCGCGCCGTCGGGACCCGCCCGACCCGTATCGTCTGCGGCACCGCGCTGCTGGCGTTGCTGGTGCACCTGGACGGCTCGGGTGCGGTGACCTTCCTCGTCACGGTGCCCGCGATGCTGCCGCTGTATACGCGCCTGGGCATCGACCGGCGGGTCCTGGCCTGCGTTGCGGCGATGGCGGCGGGGGTGAACTTCCTGCCCTGGACAGGCCCGGTGCTGCGCTCATCCGCCGCGCTGCACGTGCCGGTGGCCGAGCTGTTCCAGCCACTGATTCCGGTGCAGGTGGTGGGGCTGTTGTTCGTCTTCGGCTGTGCCTACTGGCTGGGCCGACGTGAAGAGAAGCGCCTGGGGCTCATGGCCGGCGCCGATGCCGGCGCGGCACCGCAGCGCATCTTGAGCGCCGATGAACAGGCCCTGCGCCGGACCCACATGTTCTGGCCGAACCTGCTGCTCACCGTGCTGGTGATGGCGGTGATGATCGCCGGCTGGGTCGACCCCGTGGTGATGTTCATGCTCGGCACTGTTGCGGCGCTTTGCCTGAACTACCCGCGTGTCGATCAGCAGCGCGAACGCATCGACGCGCACGCCAAGACTGCCCTGACCATGGCCAGCATCCTGCTTGCCGCGGGGGTGTTCACCGGGATCATGCAGGGCACGGGCATGCTCAAGGCCATGGCCGAGGTGGCGGTGCAACAGATTCCGCCGGGGCACGGGCGATTGATTCCTGCCCTTGTGGGCTTCGTGTCGATGCCGCTCAGCTTGCTGTTCGACCCGGACTCGTTCTACTTCGGGGTCATGCCGGTGATTGCCGAAGTCGGCCGCTCGCTGGGCGTGGACCCGGTGCAGGTGGCCCAGGCGTCGCTGCTCGGGGTCCATACCACCGGCTTCCCGGTCAGCCCGCTGACCCCGGCGACTTTCCTGCTGGTGGGGCTGTGCAAGCTTGACCTTGCCGATCACCAGCGTTTCACCCTGCCATTTCTGTTCGCCGCGTCGGTGCTGATGACCCTGACCGCGCTGGCACTTGGAGTCTTCTGAACATGAACACTTTGCGAATTGGCGCCGGTGCCGGTTATTCCGGCGATCGCCTGGAGCCTGCGGTGGAACTGGCCCGGGATGGGCAGCTGGACTACCTGGTCTTCGAGTGCCTGGCCGAACGCACCATCGCCCTGGCCCAGCAAGCCCGATTGGCTGACCCTTGTGCCGGCTTCGATCCGTTGCTGGCCGAGCGCATGCAGGCGGTGCTGCCCTACGTACGCCGCGGCGAGCAGCGGCTGCGGATCATCACCAACATGGGCGCAGCCAACCCGCGTGGCGCCGCGCGACAAGTGTCGGCCATCGCGGCTGAACTCGGGTTGCAGGGGCTGAAGGTCGCGGCCGTGGAAGGTGACGATGTGCTCGACGTGCTGCGCGAGCACCCGGAGTGGACGCTGGACAATGGCCTGACGGTGGCCGGGTTGGGGGAGCGGCTGGTCTCGGCCAACGCCTATCTGGGGATTGAAGGGATCGTTCAGGCGCTGGCCCTGGACGCCGATGTGGTGATAACCGGTCGTGTCGCCGATCCGTCGCTGTTCCTTGCCCCCCAAGTGCATCACTTTGGCTGGCCTGCCGACGATTGGCGCCGCCGTGGCCGAGGGACGCTGACCGGGCACTTGCTCGAATGCGCAGGGCAGGTCAGTGGCGGCTACTTTGCCGACCCCGGCATGAAGGATGTGGCCGACCTGGCACGGCTGGGTTTCCCCTTCGCCGATATCGACAGCGAAGGCCTGGCCACGCTCGGCAAGGTGGCCGGCAGTGGCGGTCGCATCGATGTCGCGACGTGCACCGAGCAACTGCTTTACGAGGTACACGATCCACGTCGGTATCTGACGCCTGATGTCACGGCCGACTTTTCGGGCGTGCACTTGCAGGCCTGCGGCAAGGATCAGGTGCGCGTCAGTGGTGGCGAAGGCACGGCTCGCCCACAGCACCTCAAGGTGACCGTAGGCTATCGGGATGGCTGGATCGGCGAAGGGCAGATGTCCTACGGTGGCCCGAACGCCGTGGCGCGGGCGCGTTTGGCCGGGCGGATCGTCGAGGAACGCCTGGCGTTGACGGGCGTCGCCGTCGAAGAATTGCGCTGCGAGCTGATGGGGGTTGATTCGCTGCACGCCAGCCACTTCGGCATGGGCGGCGAACCCTGGGAGGTACGCCTGCGGGTTGCGGCGCGCTGCCCGAGCCGTGAAGCGGCGCAGGCGGTCGCCAACGAGGTCGAGACCCTCTACACCAATGGCCCGGCTGGCGGTGGCGGGGCCACTCGCCAGGTCCGCGAAGTATTGGCCGTCGCCAGCCTCTACGTGCCGCGTGAACTCGCGCAACCTCAAGTCCACCTGGAGCAATGTCCATGACCCGCCGACTGCACGAACTTGCTCACACCCGTACCGGGGACAAGGGCGACACCTCGAACATCTCGCTGATCGCGTATCGGGACGAGGACTACCCGCTGCTTGAACGGGAGCTGACAGCGGAACGGGTGGCAGCGTGGTTCGCCCATCTTCGCGATGAAAGCGCGGGGCCTGTACGTCGCTATGACTTGCCGCAACTCAAGGCCCTGAACTTCGTGCTGCCGGGTTTATTGCGTGGTGGCGTGACCCGCTCGTTGGCGCTGGATGCCCATGGCAAGTGCCTGGGGGCGGCGTTGTTGGCGATGGAGGTCTAGCTCTGCTATCAGCCCTTGGCCGCCATCGCCGTCACTTCGACCTTCATCCCTTCGAACGCCAGCGAGGCCACGCCCACCGCCGCACGCACTGGCCATGGCTTGGCGAAGAAGCGCTGGTACACCTCGTTGAATGCCGCACGATCGGCCATGTCGGTCAGGTAGATGGTCAGGTGCAGCACGCGGTCCATCGAGCTGCCCGCACGCTCCAGCGCGTCCTTGAGTGCCTGCAGCGTGCATTCGCTCTGGGTGACGATATCGCCCAGCTCAAGCTCGCCATCGGCGCGCACCGGGACCTGGGTGGTGACCAGGATACCGTTGTACTCGGCGACATCGGAGGAGATGGACGCGGCGTCCGCATCGGGGGTAAAGGTGATACCAGTCTGGGCCATGAACGACTCTGCCTTGCTTTGGAAGTGAAAGCGCAAGCCTACGCGAGCCGCGGCCCCGGTCGCAAATGCATTGAAATGATGCGACTCGGCCTTCAGAATCGCGCCGATTCTCATGCAAGGGGTTGGCGTTGAACGAACAGACATTGTCGCAGCGGCTGGAACGCGTGGCGGCTCACATCCCGCCAGGGGCGCGCCTGGCCGATATCGGTTCCGACCACGGCTTTCTCCCGGTGGTCCTGGTATTGCGTGGCGCCATCGAGGCCGCAGTGGCGGGCGAGGCGGCGGCAGGGCCTTGCGAGTCAGCCCGGCGCAATGTGCGCCGCAACGGGCTGGACGCGCGCATCAGCGTGCGCCTGGCCAACGGTCTGGCCGCCATCGAAAGCGATGATCGCATCGACACCATCAGCCTCTCGGGCATGGGCGGGGAAACCATCGTCGAGATCCTCGAGGCGGGCAAGGCGAGGTTGCAGGATGGGCAGCGCCTGGTGCTGCAACCCAATGGCGGCGAACAACCGCTGCGCCAGTGGTTGATGGACAACGGCTATCGGATTGTCAGCGAAGAGGTGCTGCGAGAAAACCGCTTCGACTACGAGATCATCGTCGCCGAGCAGGCCGACTCGGTGAGCTACAGCCCGCAGGAGCTATTGTTCGGCCCCTTGCTCATGCGCGAGAAAAGCGCGGCGTTCATCAACAAGTGGCAGCGCATGCGGCGCCAGCGTCAACAGGCATTGGCCAACTTCGAACGGGCCAGGGAAGTGCCTCAGGACAAGGCCCGGGCTTTTGCGATGCACATCGACTGGATCGACCAGTTGCTGGCCTGAAGCTCATTGCTGCGAGCAGTTGCCCATTTCGCGGTAGGCGATCTTGTGGGTCTGGCCCTGATGGTCAACGTAGACCATGTGCGCCGTGCCGACCTGGCAATCGGCAGCGTTACTGGCCGGGGTGATCGACACCACCTTGGCGACATCCAGCGGCATACCGTATTCGTAAGCCTGCCTCTCGGCAGACGGCGTGCGAGGCTGCTCGGCGAAGGCGGCAATGGGCAGGAGGGCGCTACACAGCGCAAGTGCGGCGATCGAGCGTTTCATGATGAACTCCAGATGAGGTTTCCCTCATGATCCATTCATTGGTGTTTCACAATAAATGGGCTGGACCGTGATAGATTCCTGCCTTCAAGGTATGAATCACGCTGGAGCGTCACTTCATGGACATGCTGCACGCAATGCGCACTTTCGCCCGGGTCGTGGAGTGCGGCAGCTTCGCCGCAGCCGCCAATGCGCTGGACATTTCGGCGGCGCAGGTGTCGCGGATCGTCGCCGAACTGGAAAACCAGTTGCAGACTCGCCTGCTGCATCGCACCACCCGGCGGCTGCGCATGAGCGAGGCGGGGGAGCGCTTTCTCGAACGCTCGCGCCAGATCATGCTGTTGACCGAAGAGGCCTTCGACGAAGCACGCGGCGCCCACCTCACGCCCCGCGGACGCCTGCGCGTGCATTGCAGTCATGGTCTGGGTCTGCTGATGATGCCGTTGGTGGCACGCTACAACGCCTCGTGCCGTGAAGTGGTGATGGAGCTTACCCTGTCCCAGCGCAACCCCGACCTGCTCGCCGAAGGGCATGATGTGGTCATTGCCATCGGCCAGGGCCTGCCGGACTCGCAACTGATCGCCATCCCGCTGGGCAGTATCTACAGCGTGCTGTGTGCATCCCCCGACTACCTGGCCCGTCACGGCGTCCCCAAGCGCCCCGAGGACCTGCACGAGCATGTCTGCCTGCGCACGGTCGATCCGCTGTTCGAGGAGGACTGGCCCTTCGGTGACGCGCCGGACAGCTGCGTGATTTCCCCCCAGGACACCTTTCTCACCAATGTGGCCGATGCGATGGTCAAGGCGACCGAGCTCGGCATGGGCATTGGCCTGTTGCCCTATTACTCGGCCAGCCAGGCACTGGAGGACGGGCGCCTTTGCCGACTGCTAGCCCCGCATCGGTTGCGGCAACGGGAGATCTATGCGATCTACCCGTCGCGGCACTATCTCGATGCCAAGGTGCGTACCTGGCTGGACTTTCTCAAGGAGCAGTTGCCGGTGCTGTTCCAGGCGCATGAGCGGCTGGTCGATGACCCACGCTGCTGGCGCTAGGGCTTACCGGCTGTCCTGATCCTCGGCACTGCCACCGGTTGCCCCTGCGCCGCTGCCGGTAGCCTCGCCAGTGCTGCTCGAGCCACCGGTGCTGCCGTCGGCCGCGTCGGAATTGCTGCCGGTATCACTGCTGTCGTTACCCTTGCTGCCGCCAGGGCTGTTGACGCTGCTGCCGTCGCCGGCGGTCTCGCCCTGCGTGGCGGGGGCCTTGTGGTCGGAGTGATTGGTGTCGGTTGCGGCGAAGCTGGCACTGGAAGCCAGCCCCAAGGCGAGGAAGAAAAACAGCGGGCGCATGTGAGCCATGGTGAATCTCCTACGAGGATGATCGTCCTTCGTTCGGCTGCGCGCAGAGGGCAGGGTGCCCGTCGAGCGACGGGCGGTCGTGGGGATGCCATGCAGCCCCACGTGCGCACTTCGATCAGGCAGGCTCGGAGCGCGCGAGCGGGGCGCTTTCACCCGTAACGGCATCGACGATCGGCGGATGATCCTGCGCGGCGTGGATCAGTTCCTCGGTCATGCGCAACTCGGCGCCGGTTGGCGAGAAGGTCGCGGTAGGCGCGAAGGGGGCCGGATGCTCGGGCGCCGGGCGCTTGCCACGCCGCCAGACGAAGAAACTGACCATTGCCAGGTTGATCACGGCGAAGGCCCAGAACAGCCCGGCCTCGCCATAGGAGGTCATCACCGGCGAGATCGCCAGCGGGCTCATCGCCGAACCGAGCGAGTTGATCAGCAGCAGACCCTGGATCATCGGCACCAGCGCATCCATCGGCGCGCGGTCGGCGGCATGGCTGACCGCCACCGGATACACCGCGAACACACCACCACCCAGCAGGAACAATACCGCTGGCAGCCACGCCGAGGTGGAGGGCAACAGCAGGATGACCAACGACAGCACGACGCACAGCGTACCCAGGGCGATCAACACATCCTGGCGATCCTTGCGGTCGGACCAGCGCCCGACCGGGTACTGCAGCAGCATCGCGCCCAGGATCACCCAGGCCATCATGCGCCCGACTTCACCGACATCCAGGCCAATACGCTGCAGGTACAGCGGCAGCAGCGCATATACCGCAGCAATCGCCACACCCGAACCAAAGCAGCCGACCAGGCCGCTCGGCGTCACGCCCAGCAATTGTCGCGGCTTGAGCGGCTCGACCTGCTCCAGCAACGACGATACCCGCGGCAGGATCACGATCGGCAGTACCGACAGCGCCGCCAGCATGCCCGCAACGGTGAACGGCGCACTGGCGCCCAGGCTCACCAGCTCGCCGAGCATCGCCTGGCCCAGCACGCCCGCGCCGTAGAGCGCGATCATGTACAGGGCCAGCAGGCGTCCACGAATCTTCGCGTCACCGGCCAGCAGCAGCCAGCTTTCGATCACCAGGAACACGCCGACCGTGGCCCAGCCGTTGAGCAGGCGCAGGGCGAACCAGCCCCAGGTGTCGACGAACAGACCCTGCAACAGAATGGTTGCGGCAATCAGCGAAGCGAAACTGCTGTAGGCACGGATGTGGCCAATGCGCAGGATCAGCCGGTCGTTGAAGATGGCGCCGAGGGTGAGCCCGATGAAGAAGCCCGACGAGACGATACCGATCATCGTTGCCGATTCACCGGCTTCGCCGAGGCGCAGGGTGGTCAGGGAATACAGCAGGCCATTGCCCAGGGCAATGATGAACAGCCCGAGCAGGGGTGCCAGCGCCATCGCCAGCAAACGCGGAGACATACGTACCTCAAGTGATCGATCAGCGAATGAACCTCTTCGACCACACGCGTCTGACCAGACCTCGAAGGAGTGGGGCTGCACGTAAGTGCCAGGGCGGGGATGCGACCAGGGCAAGACTCAACCGCAGACTCGGAGCACGAGATCGGGCGGGGTCGGTTGAGCCTGTTGCACATGCGCGATGTGGCTGAGGCACGGACGTTGTCATTGCTGCCGGTAGCCACCGTACGAGGCGACTGGGCGAAAAGGCGCGGCATTCTACGCCCGCGCCCCATCACTTGCCAAAGCCCTTGAGGTGCGACAGGAGGCCGCACCCTCTGCTGAATCAGGACGAAGGTTTGGCCGCTGTGTCCTGGCCGCTGTTGCTGTTGACCTGGGCGTCCTGCTGGGCGGTCTTGGCGGCTTCGCGCTTGGCCACCATGTCTTTGCTCTGCTGCTGTTGCAGGGCCCAGCGGGCATGGTGTTCCTGCAGGCGCTCGGCGCCGCCTTCGGCGAAGGCGGAGGTTACGGCGGTGGCGGCCAGCAGGGCCAGGGCATAGCGCAGGGATTTCATGGTTTGACTCTCCATCGTAGTTTGATTCTTCAAGGGCCTTGCAAGAGCGGCCGATGGAGAGAGCATGGAGCGCCAGGATTTTCTCAGGATTAACAACAATCAGATGTTCGACCGTTGGTCGCCTTGGTTTTGCGGTGTCTTCGGTTGCCAGGCAGGCGATGGCCGCGGACCTGGCAACCGAATGGCCTCAGTGTTTCGGCAAGTCCCGCGTGCGCAGTTTTTCCGGCAAGGCGAACAACAACAGCACCGCTGTCACCAGGCTCGTGGCAGCGATCAGATACAGCGCAGGCGTGGTGCTGCCCGACAGATCGCGAATACGCCCCACCAGTACCGGGCTGACGATCCCGCCCAACTGCCCGAGTGTATTGATCAGCGCGATGCCACCGGCAGCCCCGGCGCCTGCGCCAGCCAGCAACTTCGGCGGCAGCGCCCAGAAGCTCGGAATGGCCGCCACCACACCGGCACCCAGCAGACCGAGGGAGACGATCAACAACGGCGTGTGGTCATCGAACAGCCCGGCGCACAGGAAGCCCAGGGCACCGAGGCTGATCAACCCGGCGGTAAACCAGCGCCGCTCGCCGGTCGCATCCGACCACCGGCCACACACCACCATGGTGATTGCCCCGCAGACATAGGGCACAGCCGTCAGAAGGCCAATCATCGACGGGTTCTCCGTCCCTGTGCTGCGAATCAGCTGAGGTGCCCAGAAATTCAAGCCGTAGGAGGCGATCTGAATCAGGAAGTAGATCAACCCGAGCATCAGGAAACCGGGGATGCGGATCGCCTGCAGCAACGAACCCTTTCCATGGGCGGCCTGTGCCGGCTCGATGCGCGAGCGCAGCAACTGTTTTTCCTTGTCGCTGAGCCAGCCGGCGTCCTCGATGCGGTCCTTGAGCTGGGTCAGCACCAGCAAGCCAAGCGCTACGCAGGGCAGGCCGCCCAGCAGAAACAGCCAGTGCCAGCCACGCATCTGCATGACGCCGTCAAGATGACCGAGCACCAGGCCCGAGAACGGCGCGCCGAACAGCCCGGCGAAGGCCGACGCCAGGAACAGCAGCGAGGTGATGCGGCCACGGAAATGCTGCGGGAACCACAGCGTCAGGTAGTACAGCACGCCGGGTGCGAAACCGGCTTCCATGGCGCCGATGATGAAGCGCAGGGCATAGAACTGCCATTCGCTGGTGACGAACACCATGGCGGCGGTGGCCAGGCCCCACGAAATCATGATCCGCGCGATCCAGCGGCGGGCACCAACCTTGTACAGCATCAGGTTGCTCGGCACCTCGAACAGCACGTAGCCCACCACGAACAGGCTCGCCCCCAGGCCGTAGGCGGTGTCGCTGAAACCGAGGTCGGTCTGCAACTGGAACTTGGCGAAACTGATGTTGATGCGGTCGAAGAAGGCGAACAGATAACACACCATGATCAACGGCATGAGGCGCCAGGCGACCTTGCGGACCAGGGCTTTTTCGCTGTCGGCGCCATCGGTGGCACCCAGCGGCAGGGCGGAAAGGGTCATTGATGTTCTCCAGTCGGGCCGCCCTGTGGGCGGCCTTGTTGTTCTTGTTGTCTGGCGGGGCCACGGCCCCTTGGGTGTAGCGAAGAATCAGGCGGGCAAACCGGCCGGCAGTGGGTGCAGGTCGCAATTGCGTCCGGCTTTGACCAGTTGCCCCGGCACCTCGTGGCCGAGCAGCGCAGGCAGGCTGCGCGACATCTTCAGCAGGCCGTCGAGGTCGATGCTGGTAGGGATGCCCGTCTCGATGCACAGGTTGACCAGATCCTCGCTGCAGATGTTGCCCGATGCCCCCGGCGCGAACGGGCAGCCGCCCAGCCCGCCGAGCGCGGCATCGAAGCGCCGCGCACCGGCTTCGTAGGCGGCCAGCACATTGCACAGGCCCAGCCCACGGGTGTTGTGAAAGTGCAACGTGAGCATCGATGCCGGCAGGCGCTCCAGGCTGCGCCGCACCAGGCGCGCGACCTGACGCGGATTGGCCATGCCAGTGGTATCGGCCAGGGTCACACCCTGCACACCCAGCGCCAGGTAGGCGTCGAGCAGGCGCAGCACCAGGTCTTCCTCGACGGCGCCTTCGAACGGGCAACCGAACGCAGTGGCGACACTGGCGTTGAGACTCACCGCCCGACCTTGCACGGCCTGGACGATATCGCCAAAGCCTGCCAGCGACTGTTCGCGGCGCATGCGCATGTTGGCCAGGTTGTGCGACTGGCTGGCCGACAGCACCAGGTTCAGCTCGTCGGCGCCGGCAGCCAGTGCGCGCTCGGCGCCTTTGAGGTTGGGGATCAGGGCGACGTAGACCACACCTGGCTGACGCTGGATGCCACGGAAGACCTCATCACCATCGCGCAGCGCCGGGATCGCCTTGGGCGAAACGAACGAGCCCGCTTCGATGCGGCTGAAACCAAGCTGCGACAAGCCATCGATCAGGCGGATCTTGTCTTCGGTCGGCACCCAGGTCGGTTCGATCTGCAGGCCGTCACGCGGGGCAACTTCCTGCACCACCAGCAGGTCTGCGTGGTTGTCGCTCATTGCACCACCCCCTTGGCCCGCAGGCCGATGATTTCGTCGGGGCTCAAACCCAGCCCGGCCAGCAGTGCATCGGTGTGTTCGCCCAGCGCCGGGCCTTGCCAGTCGACGCGACCGGGCGTATCCGAAAGCTTCGGCACGATACCCGGCATGCGCACCGGCGTACCGTCGGGCAGCTGGCTGTCCAGCAGCATGTCGCGGGCCTGGTAGTGCGGGTCGTTGACGATGTCGGCAACCGAATAGATGCGCCCGGCCGGGACCTCGGCGGCGTCCAGCGTGGCCAGTACCTGGTCGATCGGGTGGCGGCGAGTCCAGGCCTCGATCGCGTCGTCGAGCAGTGCCGATTGCGCGGCGCGCCCATCGTTATGGGCAAAGGCTTCGGCCTCGCCCAGGTCCGGTCGGTCGATGGCCTGCATCAGGCGCCGGAAGATCGGGTCGCTGTTACCGGCGATCACCACGAAGGCGCCGTCGGCGGTGCGGTAGGTGTTCGACGGCGCGATGCCGGGCAGGGCACCACCGCTGCGTTCACGGACATGCCCCAGCAGGTCGTACTCCGGCACCAGGCTTTCCATCAGGTTGAACACGCTTTCCACCAGCGATACATCGACCACCTGACCGACACCGCCATTGGCACGCACGTTGAACAGCGAGAGCAGGGCACCCATCACCGCGTGCAACGAGGCCAGCGAGTCGCCCAGGCTGACGCCTGCCCGCGCCGGTGCCGAACCCTGTTCGCCGGTGGTGTAGCGAATACCGCCCATGGCCTCGCCTATCGCACCGAAGCCTGGCCGGTCGCGATACGGGCCGCTCTGGCCATAGCCGGAGATCCGCACCAGGGTCAGGCGTGGATTGAGCGCGTGCAGCACGTCCCAGCCCAGGCCGAGCTTTTCCAGCGCGCCGGGGCGCAGGTTCTCGATCAACACGTCGGTGTCGGCCAGCAGGCGCTTGACGATGGAAAGGCCTTCAGCGGCCTTCAGGTCGAGGGCCAGCGACTTCTTGTTGCGTGACTGCAGGTACCACCACAGTGAGGTGCCGTCGTGCAGCTTTCGCCACTTGCGAAGCGGGTCGCCCTGGCCCAGGGCCTCGATCTTGATGACTTCGGCGCCGAACTCACCGAGCAGGCGAGCGGCGAAGGGGGCGGCGATCAGCGTGCCTATTTCCAGGACCCTGATGCCTTGTAGCGGGGCAGGCATGGTGCGTACCTCATTGTTCTTGGACTTTGAGGTAGAGGCTACGACTGGCGCTTGGAACGCACCAATCCTGTGTCGGCAACAACCGTTCGCCAAATGCGAAGGGTAGGGGCGACACCCCTCAGCCGCCAGGCTCAGCCGCGCGCAAATGCTCGAACAGCAAGCGGCTCACCGGTGACAGCGACTCAAGGTCCCGCGCCACCAGCAGCAACTCACGCTCGGCCCAGTCGTCGCTCAGCGCCACCGCACGCAACCCCAGCGCACCGCCAAACAACTCGAAGGCCTTGCGCGGCAGGATTCCCACGCCCATGTCAGCCTGCACCATGCGGCACACTGCATCGAAACTGGGGACATGAATACGCAGGCGCAAAACCCGCCCGGCGCGGCGAGCGGCCTCGTGGGTACGCATGTTGATGGAGCTCGCCGAGTGCAGGCCGACAAAGTCGTTGTCCAGGGTTTCGGCGAAGTCCACCTGCGCCTGGTCTGCCAATGGATGCCCTTCACGCACCACCAGCACCAACTGGTCGCGTCTGTAGCGCACCTTGAGCAGGTCGCGGGTGTCGCTGTCGCTGGAGCAGATACCCAGGTCCGCCACGCCATCGAGCAACCCCTGGATCACGCCATTGCTGGGCCGCTCCTCCAGGTCCACCTTGATCCGTTCGTGTTCTGCGGCGAACAGCGCCAGGTCCTCGGGCAGAAACTGGATGATCGCCGACAGGTTGGCGAGCATCCGCACGTAGCCGCGCACTCCCTGCAAGTGCTCGCCCAGTTCCAGGCCGATCTTCTCCAGGTTGAACAGCATGCGCCGGGCGTGGTGCAGCAGGGTTTCCCCGGCCGGGGTCAGGCTCATGCCACGGGCCTGGCGGGCGAACAGCGGCGAGCCGAGCGCTGCCTCCAGCTCGTTGAGGCGCTTGCTTGCCGCCGACAATGCGATCGCCTCGCGAGCCGCAGCACGGGTCAGACTACCTTCCTCGTGGATGGCGACGAACAACTGCAAGGTCACCAGGTCAAGACGACGGATGAGGTTGTTCAATTGCATGGTCAGGCGCCCTTACTTGCCCGCTGAAGCCGTGCGCGAGCGCAGCAGCGTCGCCAGCCCCACGGTCAGCACCACCGCCAGCCCCACAGCGAGCAGGAAGGTCAGGGCGATACCCAGGTGCGGCAGCAGCGCGCCAAGGCCCAGGTAGAAGGCAATCACCCCGACAGCGCCGATGGCGTTGCCACGGATCATCCCGGCCATGGAGAAGCGCCCGCCCTGGACATGGGAGAACACCACCAGTGGCCAGGCGATCACCGGAATCGGCGCGAGCATGCCGCTGACGGCAGGCCCCAGCCAGCTCGCCGCGCCTGTGGTGAGCATCAGCAGGCCGGTGGCGGCGACCATGCGCATGGGGATTTCCCACCAGCGCGCCTTGATCTGCGCAAGCTGCGCCGGGCGCGGCTCGCGGGCCGTGGCCCAGACCAGCAGCACCACCAGGCACAAGGCGACAACGATCGATATCGGCAGATTGCCCCAATGGGTCAGTACATAGGCTGCCACGCCGTACAGCGCGAGCGACACCACTGCCGTGAGGGCCACGCCAAGCTTGCGGCTGGCGAACAGGTAGCAGGCATAGCTGGCCTGGACCGCCGCCAGCCCGCCGAGTGCGCCCGGTATGGCGTTCAGGGAGAAGGCAGAGCCTTGTTCCAGGCACAGGAAGATCATGACCAGCGCCGAGGTGATCGGCATGCCAGAGAGCAAGCCGCCGAGCAATCCTCCCCAGCGCCGCGAGGCGAGGGAGACGGCCCACATCAGAAGGGGAGTGACAACGAGCTTGAGGTAGAAGAGCGTCATGACGGCAGGCGGTCCGGTTGTTCTTGTCTGGCCGCAGGGCTGAGCCTGCGGCCGCGACATTGTCGATCATCCTCTGCGCCAATGACACCGCTTTGTTTCAGCGACTGGCGTCGAGCACTACCCGGTAGCGCGCCTTGCCGCTGCGCAGGTGGTCGATCGCCGCGTTGACCTGGCTCATCGCAAACTGCTCGACCTGGGGAACGATCTGGTGGCGGGCGCAGAACTCGAGCATTTTCGCCATCGCCGCCGGGGAACCGACCGGCGAGGCGGACAGGCTTTTCTGCTGGAGCATGAGGTTGAACACATGCACCGGGATCGCCCCGGGCACCACACCGACGAAGTTCACCCGACCGCGGGTACCGAGGGTGCCGATCATGGCGGTCCAGTCCAGGTCGGCATTGGCCGTCACCAGGAGAAAGTCGAGGGTGCCGGCGATACCCTTGAGCGCCCGGCTGTCGGTGGAGGCCACCACCTTGTGCGCGCCCAGGCGCCTCGCTTCATCCTGCTTGTTCAAGGATGAGGTGAACGCGGTCACTTCGCAGCCCCAGGCATTGAGAAACTTCAGCGCCAGGTGCCCCAGCCCGCCGATGCCGACCACCCCGACGCGATCGGTGGGTTTGACACCGAATGACAGCAGCGGGTTGAACACCGTCGAACCGGCACAGAACAAGGGGCCGACAAGGGCAGGGTCGAGGCCGTCCGGCAGTGGGATGGCCCAGGCCCAGTGCGCTCGCAGGCGGTCGGCGAAACCGCCGTTGCTGCCGATGATCGTCGGCCGGGCCGAACCACACAGGTTGTGCGAGCCTTCCCTGCACGGCGCGCAGTGCATGCAACTGCCTTTGTACCAACCGATCCCGACCCGCTGTCCAACTTGCAGCCCCTTCACTCGATCACCAACCTGTTCGATGCGCCCGACTACCTCGTGGCCAGGAATGAACGGGTACTGGGTCAGCCCCCATTCGTTGTCGATCATCGATTGGTCGGAGTGGCAGACGCCGCAGTACTCGACCACGACCTGCACCTCGTCAGCGGCCAACGGGCCCGGGTCATAGCTGTGCCGCTGCAGCGGCGCTCCCGGCGCGGTGGCGGCCCAGCCGCTGAATGACGGGGTTTGGGTGGGATTGCTCATGGGACACCTCCAGGGGCTTGGCGAGTGTTTTCGAAGCCTGGAAAGTGTAGTGCAGGGGCAGAGAAGCTACAGCGGCCCACTTCAATACTGAAATCACTATCGCCATTTACAAAAATATATAGCGAGTAGTGATGGAGGGACGACCCCGCTTCAAGCCCGGCCTGCACGCCGGGTTCCACACAGCGGAACCACATTCGATTGTCGCCGCCGCGCCGTCAGGTTTATCTGGCAGCACCTGCGGCCTGCCTCTCGTGCCGCAATCCCCGAGCGAATAACAAAAGCGGGACTGCAACCCGCGCGAGGAGATGCCCGATGACCACATCCAAACACCCGCACATCCTGGCCTGGCTCGCTGACGTTGCCGGCGAGCTTCAGGCACTGCGCCAGGATATCCATGCCCACCCTGAACTGGGCTTCGAGGAGAATCGCACTTCGTCGCTGGTCGCCCAAACCCTGCGCGATTGGGGCTACGAGGTCCACACCGGGATTGGCCGCACCGGCGTGGTCGGTGTGCTGCGCAACGGCAGCAGCACGCGCCGCCTGGGGCTGCGCGCCGACATGGATGCGTTGCCGATCGTCGAGGCCACGGGCGCGGCCTACAGCAGCCGACACCCGGGTTGCATGCATGCCTGCGGACACGACGGTCATACCGTGATGCTGCTCGGCGCTGCTCGCTACCTGGCGGCGACCCGGCGTTTCGACGGCACCCTGACACTGATCTTTCAGCCGGCCGAGGAGGGGCAGGGCGGCGCCGAGGCGATGCTCGCCGATGGCCTGCTCGAGCGTTTCCCCTGCGATGCGCTGTTCGGCATGCACAACATGCCGGGGCTGGCCGCCGGGCACCTGGGGTTTCGCGAAGGAGCGATGATGGCTTCCCAGGACCTGCTGACCGTCACCCTGGAGGGCGTCGGTGGTCATGGTTCGATGCCGCACCTGACCGTCGACCCACTGGTTGCGGCCGCCAGTGTGGTGATGGCGCTGCAGACCGTGGTGGCGCGCAACATCGATGCCCAGGAGGCGGCAGTGGTTACCGTCGGTGCGCTGCAGGCTGGCGAGGCGGCCAACGTCATTCCGCAGCAGGCCTTGTTGCGCCTGAGCCTGCGTGCGCTCGATGGCGAGGTCAGGCGCCTGACCCTGGAGCGCGTACAGGCGATCATCCACACCCAGGCCAAGAGCTTCGGCTGCCACGTGAGCATCGAACACCGGCCTGCCTACCCGGTGCTGATCAACCATGCCGCGGAAAACGCCTTCGCCCGCCAGGTCGGTATCGAGCTGCTCGGAGAAGCCGCCGTCGATGGCAATACCCGCAAGCTGATGGGCAGCGAAGACTTTGCCTGGATGCTGCAACGCTGCCCCGGTGCCTACCTGTTCATCGGCAACGGCGTGGATCGGCCGATGGTGCACAACCCCGCCTACGACTTCAACGACGACATCCTGCTGACCGGGGCCGCCTACTGGAGCGCGCTCACCGAGCGCTGGCTAGCCCCGGCCTGAGCGCTTCTTCATTGACTGCCGCTGGAGCCCGCATCCCTGCGGGCGTTCCTCACATCTGGTTTCTGGAGAACTTCCCATGCACGCTACGAACGCAGGCGCATCACGCACCCGGCAAGTGGTCGCGGCCGTCATCGGCAATGCGCTGGAATGGTATGACTTCATCGTGTACGGCTTTCTGGCCAGCATCGTCGCTCGTCAGTTCTTTCCCTCCGACGATGACTACGCCTCGCTGCTGATGGCCCTGGCGACCTTCGGCGTCGGTTTCTTCATGCGCCCGGTGGGTGGCGTGTTGCTGGGCATGTATGCCGACCGCAAAGGGCGCAAGGCCGCCATGCAACTGATCATTCGCCTGATGACCCTGTCCATTGCGATGATCGCCTTCGCCCCCAACTACCTGGCCATCGGCATGGGCGCTCCTATGCTCATCGTGGTCGCGCGGATGCTGCAGGGCTTCGCCACGGGCGGTGAATACGCCAGCGCCACGGCATTTCTGGTGGAGAGCGCGCCGGCGCACCGCAAGGGGCTCTATGGCTCCTGGCAACTGGTCGGGCAATGCCTGGCGGTGTTCTCCGGGGCGTCGATGGTCGCGCTGGTCACCCATTTGTGTTCACCCGAGGCGCTGGACGCCTGGGGCTGGCGAATTCCCTTCGTGTTCGGCTTGCTGATCGGCCCGGTGGGGTTGTGGATTCGCAAGCACATGCAGGAGCCCGAGGAGTTTCTCGAGGCGCGCAAGCAAGCCAAGGACCAGGCCCCGAGCCTGTGGCAGGTGCTACGTACGCATCGTCGGGCGCTGTTGGTGTCCATGGGCCTGGCCAGTGGCGCGACCGTTTCCTTCTATGTGGTGCTGGTGAACATGCCGACTTTCGCCCACAAGAGCCTGGGGTTGCCACTGGACCAGGTGCTGTTGGTGCAGATGCTCGCGGTGGGCCTGATGACGGTGGTGATTCCGTTCTCCGGCGCGCTGTCCGACCGTATTGGCCGCCGACCGGTGCTGATGGCCTTCACCCTGGGCTTTTTCCTGATGGTCTACCCGTTGCACCTGTGGGTCGCCGCGGCACCTTCGGTAGAGCGCCTGCTGGTGATGCAACTGGCCCTGTGCAGCATGATCGGCGGTTTCTACGGGCCGGCACCCACGGCGCTGGCCGAGCAATTCCCCGTCGCCGTCCGCTCAACGGGAGTGTCGGTGGCGTATAACGTGGCAGTGATGCTGTTCGGCGGTTTCGCGCCGCTGATCGTCACCTGGCTGACCAAAGTCTTGAACACGCCTGTGGCGCCGTCGTTCTACGTACTGTTCGCCTGCGTGCTGACACTGCTGGGCACCTATTGTCTGAAAGAAGCCGTGCGGCCCCGCGCACCCGACGTCATTGAACTTGGAGTAAAACCGTGAAACCGCTAGATCTCGACCCTGTCGTCGCGCTGGATGCCAGCGAGCTGTCCCGGGCGATCCATGCTCGCCAGGTTTCCTGCCGTGAGGTGATGCAGGCCTACCTTGCGCACATCGAGCGGTTCAATCCGCAGGTCAACGCCCTGGTTTCATTGCGTCCGGCACGGCAACTGCTCGAGGAGGCCGACGCGCGCGACCGCGAGCTCGACCGTGGCCAGTCCTGCGGCTGGATGCATGGCATGCCCCAGGCAATCAAGGACCTGGCCGCCACGGCTGGCCTGCGTACCACCTTGGGCTCGCCGCTGTTCGCCGAGCAGGTGCCGCAGCAGGACGCCATCAGCGTGGAGCGGGTTCGGCGCAGCGGCGCGATCATCCTCGGCAAGAGCAACGTGCCGGAGTTCGGCCTCGGTTCGCAGACCTACAACACGCTGTTCGGCACCACCACCAACGCCTACGACCCCAGCCGGGTGGCCGGCGGCAGCAGCGGTGGGGCGGCGGTAGCATTGGCCATGCGCTTGCTGCCAGTGGCTGACGGCAGCGACATGATGGGCTCGTTGCGTAACCCGGCGGCGTTCAACAATGTGTTCGGCTTGCGCCCGTCACAGGGCCGCGTGCCCCATGGCCCGGCGCCTGAGGTGTTCGTCCAGCAACTTGCCACCGAAGGCCCGATGGGGCGCAGCGTTGTCGACCTCGCGCGATTGCTGGCGGTACAGGCGGGTTACGACGCGCGGGCACCGTTGTCGATCAACGAAGGTGCTCAGGACTTCGCCGCCGATTTGCAGCAGGACTTCAACGATGTGCGGATCGGCTGGCTGGGTGACTACAACGGTTACCTGCCCATGGACGATGGCGTGCTGAGCCTGTGCGAAAGCGCACTGAGCGAATTCGAGAGCCTGGGGTGCAAGGTCGAGACCTGTCAGCCGGACTATCCGCTGGAGCGCCTGTGGCAATGCTGGCTGACCCATCGCCACTTTCTGGTGCACGGTAACCTCGCAGCTGCCTACGCCGACCCACGTCGGCGCGCGCTGCTCAAACCCGAAGCGCAATGGGAAGTCGAGGGCGGCCTGCAACTGAGCGCCGCCGCGCTCTACGAGGCGGCGCTGGCGCGCAGCGACTGGTACCGGGCGATGGCAGGGTTGTTCGAGCGTTACGACTTCCTGCTGCTGCCGTCGGCCCAGGTGTTTCCTTTCGATGCACAGCAGCCTTGGCCGCAGGTCGTGGGTGGGCGGACGATGGACACCTATCATCGCTGGATGGAAGTGGTGATCGGCCCGACCCTGGCCGGGCTGCCGAGCATCAGCGTACCGGTCGGCTTCAATGATCAGGACCTGCCGATGGGGCTGCAGATCATCGGCCCGGCCCAGGCGGACCGCGAAGTGTTGCGCCTGGCCTATGCCCACGAGCAACTGACACGTTGGGTCGAGCGCTGTCCGCCACCGAGCCTGCTGGCGCGCTGAAGCCCTTGCAGGCGCGTATCTTGCTGGGCAATGTGACGAACCTGGTGCAGACACGGAGGCGAACGAACATGAGCGGCAACGGGGACGGCAGTGGCGTGCGCTCGGTCGAGCGGGCGTTGACGATCATCGAATTGCTGGGTGAGCACCAGGCCCTGGGGCTGGAGGAACTGCACTACCTGACGGCGTTACCCAAGGCCACGGTGTCGCGCATGCTCGCCACCCTGCAGGAACAGGGCTGGACCTACCGCGGCCTGAGCGATCGGCGCTACCGCCTGTGCGCCCGGCGCCTGTTCGGCGACGGCCAGTTGCGCTTCAAGCGGCAGATGGTCGAAAGCGCAGCGCCCCTGTTGCTGGAGCTCAGCGAGCGCACCGGGCTGGTCGCCGACTTGTCATGCTTCGACGGCCAGCGCCTGGAAGTGATGGAAAGCGCGATTCCCCAGGTGCTGCGCAAGCGTTATCCGAACAACTGCCAGATCGTCGGCCACCACGCCAGCCTGTTCCACTCGGCGATGGGCCGCGCCTGCCTGGGCGAACTGGCCCCCCATGAAGTGCAGCGCCTGGCCGAGTATGCGCATGTTGGTGATGACGCGATGTTGCGGGCCATCGAGGACGAAACCCAGCGCGGCTTTGCCCGGCGCACCGAGGGTCATTGGGAATATCCGGTGCGCCTGCCGTTTCTGATCCGCGCCATCGCCTTGCCGGTTCACACGCAAGGGCGACTGGTCGGAAGCATCGCCCTGCACTGGCCGTTGGACCAGGCACCGGTGGAGCGGGTGCTGGGGTTGCACCTGGGCAGCCTGACGACCACCGTTGGCCAGGTACAGCAAGCGCTGGCCTGAGCCATTTTCTGCATCGTGCTGAAAGTGTTATCGGGCTATGCGGCTGTTTCCCGGCCATCGCTTCGGTAACACTGGGCGCAACTCAAACGTGTTGGAGATGTGACGATGGGTGCGCAGGTAACGAACAATCCGCTGGTGTCGATTGCAGTGCTCAAGGCCCGCGAGGGCAGGGCGCTGGCATTGAAGCAGGCGTTGCTGGAACTGATCGAACCGACCCGCGCGGAGCCGGGCAACTTGGACTATGTGCTGTTCGAGGGCAAGGATGAGCCGGGGACGTTCTACATGCGCGAGGCGTTCGTCGATCAGGCTGCGCTCGATGCGCATTTCGCCGCGCCGTATTTCCAGCGGTTTGCGGCGCAGAGCGAAATGCTGCTGGGTGAGCCGCTGCGTTTGATCTTTCTGGAGCAGGTTTCTGATCGCTGATCGGTGGTAGGGGGGCGGTAAAAGACAGTTGGCTCCCACAGGTGTGTTTTTTTTGTCCTGTTGGAGCGGGCTTGCCCGCGAAACAGACACCGCGCTGCCTGGCACGGGCTGCGCCCGTGTTCGCGGGCAAGCCCGCTCCTACAGGGATTGGCCAGGACAGCTGCGGCCCTCCAGCTCAGCCGATCATTCCCACTCGGCCTTGCCGATCGCCAGTCCGTGCATGCCGTTGTAACTGGCGCGCTTGGGCTGCGTCCAGCCCTCCAGCAGGCCGTCGTCGAGCTTGTAGATTTCTACCCCCAACGGTCGGCAGACCGACAGCGGGTCCTGTGCCTCAGGCCCCCACATCGGCAATGAGAGGTCACCGCCCGGGCAGGTGGACAGCGCGCACAGCACATCGATTTCGGCGAAGAACTCCAGGTAATCACCCTGCTTGGCCGGGCAAGCCTTCATGAAGTACATGTCGTCATGGTTCAGGCCGGTGCACTGGAAGATGTTCAGCACATCGTGTACGTCGAACTCGGTCAGCCCATGGGGCAGCACGGCGCGGGTGAGGTTGGAGTGGCAGTGGTGATGGAAGTCCTCACCCGTGAGCATCTTGTTCACGTAGGGATCGCAACGGGTGCCGAGCAGGTCATGCAGGCGCCCGCCGTGCTCGTCGATGCCATAGTCGGCCAGGCTGTCGTCGGTGATGGTCACCAGCGGGCGCAGGAACGGCAGATTCGACCACAGTCGGTCGTAGGTGGTGACGTGGGCACCCTGCAACTGGCGGGTGCGCGCCGCCCACAGGCGCTCACGCGGGTCGTTGGCGTTCCAGATGTTGAAGTCGCCGACCTGCGGGCCGACCGGGGTGGTGACGCGGAACACATGGCCGGCCGGCACCTTCCAGGCGCGGCCGGTGCGGATCGGCACTTCGAATGTCTCGATCAGGGTGCGGGCGTCCTTGCGTTCGCGCACGCGGTCATAGAAAGGCTTGTCGACCTGCAGGGCAGCGCCTTTGCTGACCTGGTAGGCGGCGGGGTAATCCTTGTACATGGGTAGGTCTCCGGTTTCAGGAACGGGGTGGATGGCTGAACAGGTCGAGCAGGGCGTGCTCGGAGTCGTCCAGGTAACGGGTCATGGCTTCGGCGGCGTCGTGGCGCAAGCCATCGGCGAGCAGGTCGTGGATCTCCCGGTCGCGCTCCAGCCAGGGGCTCTGGAAGTTCTTTTCATCGGGCGCAACGGCGAACACCAGACGCATCTGCGCAGCGATATTGGTGAAGAAGGCATCCAGCAGCGGGCTGCGCAGCAAGCCGACGATGTGCTGGTGAAAGCGCAGGCTGTGGGTGCCGAAGGCCTGCCAGTCTTCGCGATCACGGGCAAGTTCGGCGGCCTCGATGGCGTCGAGCATGCGGTCGGACTGGTATTCGCGCAGCGGCTTGCTGCCATGGATCGCCTGCACCTCGAGTGTTCGGCGCACGAGGAAGATATCGCGCACCTCGGCGATACCCAGCCTGCGCACCATCACGCCCTTGTTGCGCACATAGGTGGTCAGGCCTTCATGGCCCAACTGGTGCAGGGCCTCGCGTACGGTGTTGCGCGAAGCGTTGTAGCGGCCGGTGAGCTCGGCCTCGACCAGCGGCATGCCTGAGACCAGGCGGCCGCCGATGATGTCCTCGCGCAGTTCGAGGGCCACCTGGTCGGCCAGGGGCAGGCTTTCGCCGGTTTTTT
This sequence comes from Pseudomonas machongensis, assembly GCF_034961125.1. NCBI lineage: Bacteria > Pseudomonadati > Pseudomonadota > Gammaproteobacteria > Pseudomonadales > Pseudomonadaceae > Pseudomonas > Pseudomonas machongensis. The sequence continues at coordinate 620,277 of NZ_JAYFUI010000187.1, forward strand.
CCGGGGATTTGCTGCTCATGCCAGTTGCACGTCCTTGAGGAAGCGGCCCATGCGCTCGCTGCGGTTGTCGAGCAACTCGCGCGGCGCACCGGCCTGGATGATCTCCCCGCGTTCCATGAAGACCACGCGGTCGGAGACCTGGAAGGCGAACTTCATTTCATGGGTGACGATGACCATGGTCATGCCCTCGCGGGCGAGGTCCTCGATTACCTTGAGCACATCACCGACCAGTTCCGGATCAAGCGCCGAGGTCGGCTCGTCGAACAGCATCACCTGCGGGCGCATCGCCAGTGCCCGGGCAATCGCCACCCTTTGCTGTTGCCCGCCGGAGAGCTGGTGCGGGTACTTGCCGGCATGCTCGCGCAGGCCGACCTTGCTCAGCAGCGCCAAGCCAAAGGCGCGTAGCTCGGAGTCGCTGGCATGGCCATGGTGACGCGGGGCGAGCATCACGTTCTCCAGCACGGTCTTGTGCGGGAACAGGTTGAAGCCCTGGAAGACCATGCCCACCTGGACGATGCCCTCCATGTGCACGCGACTGCCAAGGCTGCCGCCGTCTTCGTCACGCCCGCGCAGGAAGGGTGCGCCACACAGTTCGACCTGGCCACGATCCAGGGCCTCCAGGCCGTTGAGGGTACGGATCAGCGTAGTCTTGCCCGACCCCGAAGGCCCGATGATCGACACCACTTCGCCGAAGCGGATGTCCAGGTCGATGCCCTTGAGCACTTCCAGCTGGCCATAGTGCTTGCGTGCGCCGAGCACCCGCAGGGCGAAGTCGCCTTGCCTGGGGGCGGCCTCGCGCCGGACAGGCGCCGGTTGCGCCGGGCCATCGGCGATGGCCTTGGGCTGACGCCGGGTGACGTCAAGGTGCTGCTCAAGCCGACGCAACAGGTAACTGAACACCGTGACGATCAGCACGTAGTAGAAGGCGACCGCGAGCATGGTCTCCATCACCAGGAAGTTCTGCGTGTACAGCTGCTGGCCGACCAGCAGGATTTCCGACAGCGAGATCACCGACACCAGCGAGGTCAGTTTGACGATGGTGATGTACTCGTTGGCCAGGGTCGGCAATGCCACCCGCAACGCTTGTGGAATCACGATCAGGCGCTGCACACCGGTGTAGCGGATACCCAACGCCTTGCCGGCCTCGAGTTGCCCCTTGGCCACGGCGAGCAGGCCGCCGCGATGAATCTCGGCGATATAGGCCGACTCGCTCAGCATCAGGGCGATCAGGCCGGCGGCATAGGGGTTGGAGAGCAGCACGCTGGTCCCCGGGAATACCTGCGGCAGGTTGTAGACGAAGATCAGCAGCACCAGCAGCGGCAGGCTGCGGAAGAACCAGATGTACAGTGCCGCGCCGCGGTTCAGGGCGCGGTTGCTCGACTGCCGCGCCAGCGCCAGGACAAAGCCGAAGACGATGCCCAGCAGCCAGGTCTCGACGCTCAACTCCACCACAGTGCCGACCGCCTTCCAGAAGTCGCCGTTGACCAGCAGGCCGGCGGCATAATCCCAATCGAATTGCATGCTCGACGCTCCTGCTTACTGCGCTGGCGCTTGAGGATTCTGGCCCAGGGCCTGGGCCACTTCGGCTGGGCTGGGCTCGCCAAGGTTGTAGCGGCTCAACAGCGTCTGGTATTCGCCACTGTGCTTCATGGCCTCGAAGCCCTGGCGCAGTTCAGCGAGCAGCGCATCGTTGCCCTTGCGCACCGCCAGGCCGATGACTACGGGGTAGATCAGCTCGTGGGAGCTGATCACCACCCGACCCTTGAGCTTGTCGGCGGTGATGGCCGCCACCGCGGCGTCTTCGAACTGCACATCGACCGCCTTGGCCAGCAGGGCCTGGGCTGCCTCCGGGGAAGTGGGGAATTCACGCGAGTCGATCGGCGCCTGGCCGTTGGCCTCGCAGTGGCTTTTGGAGAGCGCCATCAGCTTGGGAATCCACGACCCACCCTTGATCGAGCCAATGCGCTTGCCGCACAGGTCCTGGGGCGCTTGCGGGCGGAAACTGTCATCGGCACGCACCATCAGCGAGGCACCGCTTTTGAGGTAGGGCAGGAAATCGACCTGCGCCGAGCGCTCCGGGGTGACGTAAAGGGCCGAGGCGACCACATCGAAGCGTCGAGCGTTTACGCCCATCACCAGGTTGGCAAAGCGGGTGTCCTGAAACTGGGGAGCGAGCTTGAGGTGCTGGCCGAGCAGGGTCATGAACTCAGGGTCGAAGCCGGCAGGCTTGCCTTGGTCGAGGTAGGTGTAGGGCGGGTAGGTGAGGTCCGAGCCGATGGACAGGCGATCGGACTGCAAGGTGCCGTCGGCGGCTTGTGCGGCGGCACTGAGGGTCAGGGCGAGGGTAAGGGCTGTTGCTCGGGACATGAAGGACGCTCCACTAATGATTGTTCAACAATCGTTGTGGAATCATTTATCAATACTCGTGCCAATGATGGCCTTGGGGGATTGAGGACTGCCCGCGAATAACTGCAGCGCCTGCTTCGCGGGCAAGCCCGCTCCTACAAAAGTACCGCATCGTCCACAAGGCAATGCCCCACCTCGCTCCCTGTAGGAGATTCTATGGTTCTCAGCAAGCCAGTTTCGCCCCTTTGGTGACGTATTCGTCCTGATTTTTCATCAGGGCGAATGCCACCCGCGCGAGCTTTCTTGCCAGGATTACCAGAGCTTGGGTCGTTGCTTTACCCGTGCTCAGATGCTGTTCATAAAGTCCCTTCCAAGCGGCAGATCTGCTGGCAGCCATCGCAGCGTTATGCAATAAGCGACGAATTTCTGAGCAACCTCGCTTGGTAAGGCGGCGGCGTCCATTCTTCTGTCCGGAATCATTAACTCGTAGATCCATTCCCAGGAATGCAATGTACGAGTCACTGCTTTTGAACTCGCCCCTCACAAAAGCCATCACCAATGCTGTCGCTGTGAGAAAACCAATGCCCTCTACTGCTTGGCAGCGAGCGACCTGCTCCTGCAGCCCAGCCTCTCGCAGCAC